>NZ_JBIAIP010000004.1:0-451187 GCF_042871485.1 Streptomyces sp. NPDC005791 | reverse complement strand
CGATACTGGATGTATCGGGGTGATCCCGACAACGCGGCGAGCGTGCGTGCCAGGCGTCGCCAGGCAGGCGGGACTTTCGAAACACGCCCTAGGAGTCGAGAACCTGACCCTCACGACGCACGACGGGCTTCTCCACGCTCCACGGGAAGTTGATCCACTGGTCGGTCTTCTTCCACACGTACTCGCATTGCACGAGCGAATGCGGCTTCTCGTAGATGACCGCGCTGCGCACCTCGGCCACATGGTCGATGCAGAAGTCGCGGACCAGCTTCAGCGTCTTTCCCGTGTCGGCGACATCGTCCGCGATGAGGACCTTCTTCCGCGTGAAGTCGATGACGTTGGGAACGGGCGCCAGCATGACCGGCATCTCCAGCGTGGTCCCGACCCCGGTGTAGAACTCGACGTTCACCAGGTGGATGTTCTTGCAGTCCAGGGCGTATGCCAGACCACCCGCGACGAAGACCCCGCCCCGCGCGATGCTCAGCACGACATCGGGCTCGTAACCGTCGTCGGCCACGCTCTGCGCCAGCTCGCGCACGGCGTGCCCGAAGGCCTCGTACGTCAGGTTCTCCCGCTCTTCACCAGCCATGCCGCATCACACCTGTGTCCGATGGAAGTTCATGAAGGAACGCGAGGCGGTCGGCCCTCGCTGGCCCTGATAACGCGATCCGTAACGCTCGGATCCGTACGGGAACTCGGAAGGGGACGTCAGCCGGAACATACACAGCTGCCCGATCTTCATTCCCGGCCAGAGCTTGATCGGCAACGTCGCCAGATTCGACAGCTCGAGGGTCACATGACCCGAGAAGCCGGGGTCGATGAACCCTGCCGTGGAATGCGTCACCAGCCCGAGTCGGCCCAGTGAACTCTTTCCCTCCAGCCGCGACGCCAGGTCGTCGGGGAGCGAGATGACCTCGTAGGTGGAGGCCAGGACGAACTCCCCGGGGTGGAGGATGAACGCCTCGTCGCCGTCCGGTTCCACCTGACGGGTCAGGTCGGCCTGCTCGACGGCGGGATCGATATGCGGATAGCGGTGGTTCTCGAACACCCGGAAGTAGCGGTCGAGCCGCACATCGATGCTCGAGGGCTGCACCATCGAAGCGTCGAACGGGTCAATGCGAACCCGCCCGGCATCGATCTCGGCCCGGAGGTCCTTATCTGAGAGAAGCACGCACCGAGGATACGCAGAACGCGCAGGCCGGCCCCAACCGGACCGTCCCGCGCGCGCCTGCCTCGGACCTACGACGCCCGCTGACGCCCTGTGACGCCTGCTACCGCTCCTCGAACACCACAGGCACCGCCTGCCTCAACCGCGCACAGCGCGGACAGCGGATGAGCCTCCCGGGGCCGATCCGCCCGGATCCGAGCTGCTGCATCGGAAACGACGAGGTAGCAAAAACGTGCCCTTCGGCACAGCGGACGACGGTGCGCTCCATCGACTCCATCAAGTCCCTTCCCCAACCAGCCTTGGACGAGACCGCCACATTAGGGGATGAACAGGACGCCACTCCAGGCGGCACTCCGGCCACCTACGCTACGCCCCCAACTCCCGCCCTCCGCACCCGCGTCCACCATCCGGAACGACCCGCGGACCCCACGGCGGACACGCCGGGGGCCTGCGATGGGGTAGAGTGTGCGACGATGCAGCGCCGATCAGCGGCACGCTTCGCGGGTGTAGTTTAATGGTAGAACATGAGCTTCCCAAGCTCAGAGCGCGAGTTCGATTCTCGTCACCCGCTCCATGAAAAAGCCCCAGGCCAGCGGCCAGGGGCTTCTTTGTTGTCTAGACCTCTTGAGGGGCGGCGTGCCCTCCGCGTGCCCTAAGTCGCGCGAATGCGCCACGGAAAGGCCGCCCAGAGAGCACACCTCGCGGCATTCGCGCCAGTCCGCCGAGGCAGGCAACCGCCACCCCTCCACGAGGGAGCGGGCGCCAGCCGCAGGGAGAGGCCCTTGTCGCCGCGCCCCCGCAGCACCCCACACACCAACAAGGACGGGGGGCCGCTCGGGCGGCACCCCCAGCCCGACTCCGTACCGAAGTAACCACCCAAGAGCAAAGCGTTGGGCACACAAGCAACGACCGGCGCCGCAACTTACGGCACAGAAAATATCGAATTACAAACGGAACGCCTCCTTGACGCTATCTTTTGATCAATAGCGAACTTTACTACCCACGCTCACCGCATCATCCGGTTGAATTCCCGCACATCGCGCCACTCGCGCGCGACAGGTAAACACGGGGGTTGCAATGAGTGATGCATTGGCGTTTCCCGCACTGGCCGCCTCGGCTCTCCCCCAGGCCATCGGGTTCCTCCTCCACCGTGCCGAGGTAGTCCTCGACCGCCGTGCACAGCGAAGGGATACGAGCGCTCCACTCCCGCCGGAGGAAGTACCAGACGTGGTGGTCGGGGACCCTGGCCACGCGCTGGACTTCGACCCGGCCGAGGTGACCGACGAGCGAACGGAACGGCTGGAGACGTTGGTGGAAGCGCTCGGGCTGTACGCCGACAACGGGCACCTGGCCGAGGGGCAGGATGAACGACTGCGCCGCACCCTGGGTCGGCTTCGGGCCCTCCTTGAGGACGTGTACGGACGTCACATCACCTTCGTCGGCGAAGCGCAGCGGCCTGCAAGCGGCATGCGCATCGTCAACAGGGCCCGAGACGTCCGCGGTGTCTCGCGTGCGTTGAAGGCTCGACGGGTATCCAGCAGCGCGAACGCCGACATCCTCCACACCGCTGAGGTTGTCCATCCCGGCGGGGAAATGATCAGCGTCGAGATTGACGAAGTTATGTGAGTTGCGTTCTTAACGCCTCGCCGCACAAGCAAAAATCACAGACCGCAAGACCAGCAACGGGGAGAGCAAGCATGGGATTTCCTGCGCCCGAAAATCCACTCGGCGGAACCTTTCGGAGCGGAAATGGCTACGACGGCTTCGGTAAGGAAGGTCCCCGGGTTGAGCGGGCCAGGCAGGACGATGCTGACGGCGGCACGCCAACCGACCCACAGTTGCGGGACGGACGTGGGGACCACCGCTCCGATGATGGTCGGGACGGTTCTGTCGGGTCTGGAGCGAACGGCTTTGCTAGCGGTGCAGGCCCAGCCAGCCATGACGATGATCCCGGCGTACGTGAGGCTCAGCGGATGCTGCGGGCTGCGGTCGCCGAACTGCGGCAGGAGGCCCTGTTCAACTTCGGTGAGATGACGGCGGTGAAGCTCACGGCGGTCCTGGGACAGTTGCTGGAGCACTCGGAGCTGCCCCGCCGCTACCTGGAGACCGTCCGCGCGGTGTTCGCCGAGCCGGTCGGTTACCGGACGGCATATAAAGCACTTGAGGAGCCGGGCGCGGTGTTGGTCCTGCCCCGGGAGCCTGGTGCGGGCCGGACGTTCACCGCCCAAGCCCTCCTGGCTGATCTGCACCTTCGTACCGGGGCCAGAGTAGGACCCTTGAGCTTCGGCGGCACCGCACGGTTTCCCCTGCGGCTTCTCCCTCGTGAGCAGAACGCCGGCTATCTACTGGATCTCCCGGCCGACGAGGACGAGACCGTGGCGGTCAGCAGCGACTTCGGGGCGCTGCTCCACGACATCCAGCAGACGTTGAAGAACCGCTCCTCACGACTGATCGTGCTGACCACACCGGAGCAGTGGCAGCGGATCCGAGGGGGCGCCCCGGAAGGGGTCGTCCCCCAACTGGGCAAGCCAGACCCCGTGAAGGTGGCCCGCACCTGGCTCTCGGCCGAGGCTCCCGAACTTGACACCACGCGCTGGCTCACCGACGGACGCATTCTGGAACTGTTAGCCGGGCAGCCACCCTCCGATGTTCTCCACACCGTCGGCCTCATCCTCAAGTCCGAGCAGACCAAGCAAATCCACTGGACCAAGGAGTCCGTAACCCAGGAACAGGTCGAAGCAGACCCGGACGGCTTCAATGCCAGGGTGCTGAGTGTTGTCGAGGCACGCACCGACTGGCGCGAGGAATTACTCAAGTGGCACAAGAAGCCGGGAAGGACCGACTTCCAGCGGAACTTCCTTCTGGTCGCCGCACTGTTCCGGAGCGCGACTGTCGCGCATGTGTACGTGAAGGCGGCCGATCTCTGCGGCCACTTCAAGACACCGCTGTCGCTAAAAGGACAGGTCTCGCCAGGCGTCGTTGAGCTGGTGGATGAGATCGATGCCGAACTCGATCCGGCGAACGACACGCTCGATTTCGGCCGACCAGGATGGGACGACGCCGTCCTGAGCTACTTCTGGATCGACCGACCAGCGGTACGGAAGACTTTCCTGGCGTGGATGGCCGAGGCGCCAACGACCAAGAAGAAAAAGACCAACGAGTTCCTGGAATCGTTCACGACGGACGACCGGCTCCTCTTGGCGAACAGGGTCGGCACCTTCGCTGTGCGCTGGGCCACCCGTCATAGGAAGCCGGATCCCCTTGAAAAAATCATCTCAGCCTGGCATGGGGACCCGGTCCTGTGGAAAACAGCCACCGAGCTGATCTCGGCTGCCTCCCTTCATCCGACCATGGGGCGTTTCATCCACGAGCTGTTGCTGCGCTGGTCCAAGAACAGGGAGGACGCAGCACTGCCCAGGTTGGCTGTCGATGTGTGCGCTGGCGAGTTTGGTCGCCTCTACACCACCAAGGCGCTGCTGCGCCTTGGATACGCGGCAGGCTCGGAGGACTCCGGGGTACAAAAGTCGCTGCATTCCGCGGTCCGCGCCATCTGGTCTAACCCGACTGCTCGCAAAGCCCTGTTCAACTCAATCATCGACTGGTGCGCTTCTGATACGAACCGTCTTGCCTCAGGCCGCCGTTCCTTTGCGGCCTTGGCCACTCTGACGGCTGGCCGAGAGGGTGAGGCCGACCCCGAGCCGGTGCTACTCCAGGAAGGTAGCGAGGAGGACGAGTTCCAGCCCGCGCTGAAAGACCTGGCCGTCGGCTGGCAGACGTTGTTGACACCCACTGACGACGACACGGTGCCCGCAGAAGCGCTCCGCCTTTGGATGGACGCTGCCCACCAGCGTCCGAACCTGAGCCCCCTCGTGTTCAGTGTCCTCAGAGAGGCCCTGGACGCACCAGACCCGGACCTTGCCCGCAGGCTCCGCAACCGACTGAACGACCTGTTGTACGCCTGGCAGCCCTACCCGGCATCGAACGCCGATGCCACACGCGTACGACTACGACACGAACTGGCCGACCTCCTCGCCCATGATCGGAGCCGGGCCGTCGCCAAGTACCACCCCCGTGTCGTCGGCCGTTCCACGGAGACCGCGTGAGCCCGCTGATACGCAAAGATTCCTCGCGCAGCGCGGGCACCGCACAGGCCAGCTGGGTGCGTGAATTCCGCGACCTCCTCGCCAGCAACGAACCCGGCCTCACATTCGACGCCACCATCCGAGTCGAGTGGCGCCGGCAGGAAGGCGGGCCGGGCAGCACTACTGCCTACGAAGATGCCGGACGAGCGGTACGGCATATCGCGGAGAGTCTCGCTTCCCAGCGCAGCGTTTTGCGCTGGGAAGCTACGGAACAGGACATCAACCACGACCTCAGACGCCTCCTTCCATGGTGCACCGAAGGCATTGAGATCCTGAGAGCGCAGGTCACCCTCCATGTCGACGATCACGCTCACGCCACCGCCCAGCGCATCGCTCAACTCAAGCGTGAAGAGACACTGGAAGAACTCGCACGCCGCCAAACCGCAGCACGTGTCCGATTCATGCAGGACGAGATTCTGCGTACCCCGGCCACGGCACGCCTATACCTGTTGCTGGAGCAGACCGCGCACCACGGCTACCTGCCGCCAGGCGTCGATGCCGATCAGATCGTGCGGGATGTCCAGCAGTGGCACCCAGAAGCACAGTGGGTCACCGTCGCCCAGCTCCTGCACACCTTCCTAGGCAAACTGACCGACAAGGACGCAGGCGACCTTCTACGCACCCTGCACGTACTTTTCCTGGAGTACGGACAAAAGGAACTCGCCGAACAACTCCCAATGGAACCGGGGCAGCGGAACTCGGAGCGACCGGCGTGAGCCGGGGGAAAGAGATCCGGCTGACCATAGTCCGTGTGCTCCTGTCCCCTCGTACCAGCTGGCACGCTTGCACGGCGATACGGCGACGCCGGACCCCACTGACCTTCGATGCTGCGTGGCGGTACGCACGGCTGCGCGGACATCCTGACGAGGCCCCTTATCGGCTTCAGGGTCACCGAGCCGAAACCCTTCAACAGCCGGAAGGCCCTAGCCGAAGAACACCGGATGGCCGGGGCGTGTAACGACGGCGCCCCGGCCATCCGACTTCAGCCTTCCCAAGCAGCGAACGAAGCTTGGCTAGTTGCCCTCCTGGCTGCACGAACCCTCGAGTCGATGCCGCCAGCGACCTCCTGCTGACGTTCGTCGTCGGAGTGCTGATAGATCAGCGCCGCCTTCTCCGAGGACTGGCCGGCGCGGACCATCGTGTCCTTGAGCGTGGCGCCCGACTGGGTGGACAAGGTGTGGCCGGTGTGCCGGAGGTCGTAGAAGCGGAAACCCTCCGGCAGGCCGACCTTGGTCCGAGCCCTGCGCCACTTGCGGCCGAAGGTAGACCGGCGGAAGGGGGCGCCCTTCTCACCGACGAACAGGAGCCCGTCGGGTTCCTTCTCGGCGTACCAGTCGAGGTGACGCTTGGCCGGAGCCTCCCACGCTGCTCTCTCGTCGAGCGGCGCTGAAGAACCGCCCCGCTCAGCGCGGCTTCGGCTGCCCGGAGCGGAACGGCCTGCACCCCGTCAGCCATCTGGAACATTCGCCGGCCACCGTGGGCAAGGACTTCGAAGCCGTCACACGTTCCCACCGACACCCGTACTGGTCCGTGGCACCAGCCAACAAACCGGGCCGGTTCAGGTTTCGCTGGACGGTGGTTTGGTTACCGCGTCCTTGAGGATCTGGACGGCCAATTTCTCTGTCGGCGCCGGCTTCCCGGACAGGCGGTGGACCACGACCCAGGTCCCGTCCGCCATGGCTCCCGCGAAAACGGAGGCGTCGCGGGTCGCGCCGTTGTGCCAGCGCAGCGGGCCGGTTGTCTGCCAGGAGGGGGCGGGCTCGCCCAGTTTTCGTTCCACGAGCAGTCGGGTCATCAGGTGAGCTGTTTCGCGCGGGGTGGCCCACATTCCTCCAGCGGGCAGGATCGCGCCGCTCATGGTCCAGGGGCGTAGTGGGCGGCCCAGGAGTCCGCGGCCGCCCAGCCGCCTGTCCTGCGGCGGGTTCGAGGTCACGTCTGTGAGGTCCAAGGGAGCCAGCACGTACTCGTTCAGCAGTTCCTCGTAGGGTGCGCCCGCTGCCGAGCTGAGCGCGGCGCCGAGAACGGCGTAGCCGAGGTTGGAGTACTCGGTCTCCCCGCCGGGAGGGCCGGTGGTGAGGGAGTCAAGGCGCTGTACGACGGCGCTCAATGCCTCGGTGTCGAAAGCGGCGTACGGGTCGCGCCTTCGCAGACGGGGTGGGACCCGGGGCAGGGCCGCTGTGTGCTCCGCGAGGTGGCGCAGGGTGATGCCGGTACCGGCCGGGGCGGTCAGGAACTGTTCGACGGGATCGTCGAGTTGCAGCAGCCCGGTCGATGCCAGTTGGACGAGCAGGGTGCCGGTGAGCGGCTTGGTCAGCGAACCGATCTGGACGAAGCGGTCCAAGTCATGGCCGTGGCTAGCTCGAGGTGTGGAGGAACTGCTGAGAACGCATGTGGGGACGGGAGGCATGGGAGCGGAACCTATTCAGTTTCAGTGGTTCGGACGGGGGACCGCACAGGCCGCTGTGCCGCCCGGCATGCGGTGCCGGTTCTTGGCCACCCCGCGGTAGATGAGGTGCGCGGCCAGAGAGATCAGGGGAAGCCGCAGGCACCGGCCTGAGCCCGGGCCACCAGCTCGGCGACCAGCCCGTCATCCACGGGGCCCGTCGCACTCACAGCGGCCCCGACCTCGATGTCACTCTTCACGTCAGCCATCAACTGTCGCTTTCAGTACGGGAGTTACACCACTCACCGTACAGACCCGGGCCTTGCTTACTCCGGACGGCTACGGCTCCGTGTCGAGGAGTCGTGCGGCCTCGCGGGGGTCCATCAAGTTGGACCAGGCTTGTTCGGCGGGGAGCAGGTCCCGTTCCGGCAGGGCGTATTCGGGGTACCAGCCCTCGGCCTCGCAGCCGGGGACGTTGCGCAGGATCAAGGTGGTGAGGTTCGGCGGGACCGAACCCGTGATCCGCACCGCGAGGTACGTTTCGTGGCCGTCGTCGGCGCGGATCTGAAGGCCGACGGTGAAGGTGTCGAAATCCACGGTGTGTTCCTGGCCGTCCCGGAGGGTGGCACGGCTCAACGTCAGAACCGTGGTCCGGAGTCGCCGGACGAAACGGACTCCCGCTTCGGCGCGATAGCGAACGTGGTCCTCGCGAGCGGGGAGTAAGTGGGTTGTGTGCGTGGCGGACTTGAGCGCGTTGGCGTTGCCGGCGTTGTAGCGGGTTCGGGCGGTCTTGCCGTCGGCTTCGAGAGCTGCGTAGAAGTCGTCGGTGGAACCGTCCTCACGGCGGCCGGCCGCCACCAGCCACGGAAGATCGGCGTCCACCCAGACCGCCCCGCGCCAACGCTGGACCTTCACCTTGAACAACACCTGATCATCGACAGCGCGGATGCGCTCATGCTTGGCATCGTCCGCCGCGAACTGCTCGGCGGTCTTCGCCAGGATCGGGTGCTCGATCTCGTCCAGGGGGTCGGTCACCGCCGGCAGGGGGAGTCCGAGGTCATCGCTCAGGCACCGCAGGGTGGGCCTGGCGGGACGCATCGCAGCGGGGCCGGTCATTCGTCGATCCCGCCGACCGCGTCGATGTCCTCCGATGTCAGACCGGTCAAAAGCATAACGTCCGACTTCAGGGAGCCGTCCAGGACACTGAGCGCCTCCACCATGCCCTCACGCAAATCTTCACGCCGCTGGTCCAGGTAAACCCGTACCGCCTCCGCGACCAGGTCCTTCTTCGTCAGGCCCAGGAAATGCGCACCCTGGCTGATCAACTTGTCCGTCGCCGGGTCCACCTTGAGCGGCGACTGCCGGGGCGGCTTCGAAGCCGTGGTCATAATCCCACCTCCAACATTCACGGTACCTTAGTACCTCACGTTGGGGTTCCCGCCAGTGACAGCGATGTGACGCAGTCCGCCGACCGCTGGTACTACGGCCCGAATCGATGACGGTCGACCGGGTTGCACTGCGACGGATCGCCAGGGAGGAAATCGCACGACGGCGGGCGCCGAATCCTGCGCGACGAAGCTTTCCCATCCGCAGCACGGCGGCATCGATCACCCTCGTGCCCCATTCGTGCCCTTCGGAGCGGACAACAGCGGTCAAGCACGGCCCCCAGAGACCACGCCAGCCTCGACCGCGCCAGCCGAACATGCAGGTCAGAGCCACTACAGCCGCGCAAGAACCGTTGATTCCCAAGCTCAGAGCGCGAGTTCGATTCTCATCACCCGCTCCATGTAAAAGCCCCAGGCCAGCGGCCGGGGGCTTCTTTGCTTTGCACCAGTTCGGGTATCTCGTGCCATATTCGTGCCAGATTCCTGGGCGTCCGCGGCTTCACGCCGGGCCTGCGCGAGTTGGTCGAGGCCAGCCGCGACCTCGCGCTGCCGCTCCAGGCGAGAAAGGCCAACAGAACGACGAACCGCATGCCCGCTTCCGACGTGGTGGCCCCTTCAGCACGCCTGCCTGTGGTCAGCTCCGCGGCCTGCCTGGCACAGACGGTGAGATCGTTCAGATCGACGCCCTTTCGACATGGTTCAGCCTCGTCCTGGGGTGCCAAGAGGTCCATCCGCACCGCCGTAGACCATGAGAATTGCATCCGACTTCTGGTCTAGGTTTTGCCTGTGAACCACAGCCGTTCCAACCTCGGCGCACCCCGCGAGCCCGACTTGCCGCCGTACCAGGTAGTCCTGTCGGAGACCGATTGGGGTTCGCTCGAGACGCCCTCCGGGAACGGTGAGGACCTTCCCGAGGTCCTCACACGACTGCTGACGCCCGACCCCAAGGTTCAGGTCAACGCCCTGTCAGAGCTGGGTGAGATGGTCGGCCACCAGAACACGATCTACGAAGCCACTGCCCCCGCCGCCATGTATGTCGCCGGCATCCTCACCCACCCGGCGGCTACGACCCCCCGGCCCTATCGCAACGTCCCCATTCGCGCGGCGCTGTTGAACTGGTTGGCTTCCACGGTCTACGACGCCTCCGACGAAATTGTGGGCCGCACGGAGCAGTACTCCCCTGGATTCCTCGCCCCCGGCACCATCGTGGCGTCCTTCCGAGACCTGCGCCCGATGCTCTATCGGGCGGTCTCGCCCTTCCTCCGAGACGGCCACGAGGACGTGCGTGAAGCCGCCGTTATCGCCGCACTCATCCTTGCCGAGCACTCCGCGCTCGCCGGGCACCGCGATCACCTCGCCGTGCACGCGCGCGCCATCCTGGACACCAGCGGCGACGAGCCCAACCGGCATGTTGCCCGCAAGGCGCTCGAAGCGTGGGGCCACGGCGCCCCCGATTCCGAGCCTTTGCTGGAGGAGTCCTGGGCCTGGGGGCCGCACAGTGATGGCCCCAGCTATCTCGAACCGCCCTTCTGACCGATACGCGCATGGTCGGCGGGCTCGTACTCCAGCACCGAAAGCGCACCCTCCGGTGGCGAAACCTTGACCGGAAGGATCGGTGCCACAAACTCAAGCCTGCGTGCATACTCCAGTATGCTTGACGTATGTCCTCAACGACTCGCATCACCGTCACGCTTCCCAGCGACCAGGTGGCGGAGCTCCGCAAGCTCACGGACAACGTCTCCGGCTATGTAGCGGAAGCCGTGGCCCGCCAGATCCGGCACCAGCTTCTGGGCGACGACCTCCGCCGCCACGAGGAAGAGCATGGAGGCTTCAGCGACGAGGAGCTCGCCGAGGCCCGCGCGAGGATCTTCGGCTCCGCCGGCTCTTCCAAGGATGCGGACGCCGCGTGAGCGAGCGCATCGAAACCGTCGTCCTGGACTCGGAAGGACTCTCCGCCTGGATCGCGCAGGACCGCAAGGCCCTCGCGATGCTGCAGGTCTTCCACGACATGGGGGCCGACCTGGTGATCGGGGCGAACACCATCGTGGAAGTAACCCACTCCCGCACCAATATGCCTCGCCTGAACTGGACGCTGTCCCGCATCAAGGTGGAACCGGTCACCGAACAGGCGGCCAAGGCGGCAGCGGAGCTACTCAAAGGCGCCGGACTGCACGGGCACAAGTACGCCATCGACGCCACGGTCGCCGAGGTCGCGCTCCGCCAGCCGAAACCCGTCGCCCTGCTGACGTCCGACAGCGATGACATGACCAAGCTCTGCGGCAACCTAGTCCGCATCATCCCCCTCTGACCAGTCCGCCCGCCCGGAGCACGCGTCGCACTGCCAGCTTTCGTGCCCCATCCGTGCCCAGCAGAGCGGACAACAGCGGTCAGATACGGCTCGCAGAGACCGGGAGCCATCCACCTGTCCAATCCGAAATCGCAGGTCAGAGCCCCTCAAACAGCGTAAGAACCGTTGATTCCCAAGCTCAGAGCGCGAGTTCGATTCTCGTCACCCGCTCCATGAGAAAGCCCCAGGCCAGCGGCCGGGGGCTTTGTTGTTGTCTGGACCGGATCAGGTATCGCATGCCCACTCCATGCCTGACGCTCGGTCAATGGAGCCGTGCACGGAACGCCCCTCCGTAAAGCTCGTCGAGACCGAGGAGCAGCACGCCGTCCTCGTCCTGTGCTCCGCGTGACATCTCACGTCGCAACGAGTCGCTGAAGCCGGCTGCGCTGAAGCAGGCCAGCTGACATCGACTGGTGTCCATGCCTCGTGCGGTGAGTACTTCCCGTGCCCGAGCCAGCCTCTGCAGGTGGCTCAGCCCCATGACGGTGCCCCATTTCGCCTCTCCGAGCAGGTGGACCGCCTGCTTGCTGCCCCCGGAACCGGGTTCCACCACGGCTACGTCGATCTGCGTCTGCCGCCGCGCCACGGGGTCCGTCACCACGCCACCGCCCACCTCCCCCAGGGAGGAGCGGAGCAGGGCCCGGCCCGGCCCGAGGATGTACTCACGGCACACCGTCTCGAAGTGCGGTCCGGCCACCTGCGCCGCGAAGCGTTCCGCGGACTGCGCCCACACCTCTCGCGCCTGTCCGCTTTCCAGCCGTGCCCAGGCGGGCCGCATGACCGCCTCGTAGAAATTGATCAGCGGCTCGGTGATTCTGTACTGGGACTTCCCGGCCCGAAAGACGTCCGCTTCCCGCGCCAGGAGGTGACTGTCCTCCAGGACGTGAAGGGGGTGAGAGATGTCCACCGACTTACGGCCGATGTACCCCGCGATCCCTCCCCGGGTGGAGTTCCCCTGGGCCACCGCGGCAAGGACCGAGTGGTACAAGGCCGTGTCCCGGATGTCCGCTTCCTCGGCAAGCAGGTACCGAGCTTCCCGGAAGAGAGGGCTGAAGGGCGAGAGGACCGTACGGCAGATCCAGTCGTCGAACTCCTCCAGCCCGGTGGGAACGTCGTCCGCAAGGAACTGCCGACGGTACGCAGGTGTGCCTCCGACCACGGCATGGAGACGGGCAGCGAGCGCGGGGTCGTCAGCGACCCCCCAGAATTCAGCCGCCGCCCGGTACCCGAAGGGCCTCACGACAAGCTCCAGTTGGGCCCGCCCCCGCAAGGGTGCAGTACTCGCCAACAGTCCGCCCATGACGGACATCGCCGACCCGCACAGGAGAAGCCGCATCCAACTCTGCTCAACCTGGGACCGGTCGACCTCCCGCTGGATTATCGACGGCAGCTCCGGAGCGCTCTTCACCAAGTACGGGAATTCATCAATAACCACAAGTAGTGGCACCTGAGAACTTCGCGGCGAGGCCAGCCCGAACAGGTAGGACACCGCGTCGTCCCAGGTGGCAAAGGAGAAGGGAACCGGCGACCCCACATGATCGGCAAGAGCCGCAGCGAACTGGCGCAGAGATTCCG
Organism: Streptomyces sp. NPDC005791; assembly: GCF_042871485.1. Classification (NCBI taxonomy): domain Bacteria; kingdom Bacillati; phylum Actinomycetota; class Actinomycetes; order Kitasatosporales; family Streptomycetaceae; genus Streptomyces; species Streptomyces sp. NPDC005791. Next base: position 438,187 of record NZ_JBIAIP010000004.1, on the reverse strand, counting down.
TCTCCGTCGCCGCCGTTGCTCCAAAATAGAAGCCCCCCTGCTGCTCGACCAGAGCGCGCAGCAAGTAGGTCTTGCCCATCCGCCGCCTGCCGCTGACGATCCCGAGCATGGCGTGCGGCAGCGGCCGGCTCACGAATGCGGCGAGAGCGTCCCACTCGACGCTCCGGCCGAAGACATGGGTCGGCTTGGTCGGGCGCGTGGGACTGAACACGAGGCACTCCTTAGGAATGTACTCCTATGGACTGTACTCCTAAGCTTTGTCTTCTCGCACGGAAAGGTACATACACACCGCCAGGCCCGGAGTCCCGACCCCGACGAAGGCCCCGCCCCCGGCCGCCAGTGCATCCGCCGCCCCCACCTTCCTGCTGGGCCTCTTCAGCCGTCTCTTCCGACTGTGGACCGACGCCGAGCCCGGCATGAGCCCCTGGCAGCGGGCTGCCCGAGCACTGCGGTCCGTCCACGGCGTGGACATCAACCCGTGTGCGGTGGGCGTCGCGCGCTTCCGCCTGCTAGTAGCGGCCATGAAAGCCACCGGCGAACGACGTCTGAGCGGGGTCCCCGACGTACCCGTGGTCGTTGCGGTGGGGGACTCCCTGCTCCGTGGTCGGGGGCTCCGCATGTGGGGAAACTCGCACCGGAGGAACCCTCTGCGATGCCCCCGAAGGGGGAGTTCTCCGACTACTCGCGCCGGCACGACCTGCTCGGCCGCGCTTCCTATCACGCTGTGGTGATGACCCGCGCCCACTCCGCGAGCAGTCGCTCGGACCGCACGATCTCGTGGATGGAGTCCTCGGTGAGGGCCAGCATCACATCCATCACCGAGAACGGAAACAAGACATTGGTGTCTACAAAGACCCGCGCTGCCACACTCCCCCTCTTCTCTTTCACGGCTGCCGTTGACACCTACATCAGTAGGGCAGGTCGGTACCTTCCAGGGCTTCGGCGATCTGACGCCGCCCCTCCCTACGGCGCTCACGCCGCTGCTGGAACGCCAGCACATCCGAAAGGCGGACCACACGGTGGCTGCTGCCAGGCAGGTTCGTCGAGGGGATGTCACCGGCATCAAGCAGACGGGCGACGAACGGCCGGGACAGACCCAGAAGTTCAGCGGCCTCGGTGGGCGACAACTGCGCCTCGGACGCCAGGACCGTAACCGCATGCCCGCGGGCCAGCTCACCTGCCGACGCCAGAAGAATGCGGACCAGCTCCCCTGGCAACACCAGTTCGCCGCCATCCGAGGTACGTACGAGCACCTCTATCGACTCCGGCACCATCCGAGCCGTCGCGGCGAGCGCGCGCTGGTGCGAGGGGTCCGGTTCGATCTTCTCAGCACGGGCAAGAACGCTGGAACGAGCCATGGCGATTCCCAAGCTCCAAGCGCGAGTTCGATTCTCGTTACCCGCTCCATGAACAAGCCCCAGGCCAACGGCCGGGGGCTTCTTTGTTGTCTGGAACAGTTCGGGGGCTCGCACCGGATCCGCACCCGAAGGCTTCTCCTCGGTCTTCTCGCTATCGGTGCGCCCCACACCGGGCTCGTGATGCCGCATCGACGCCACACGGGCGAGAAGTTGCCCGGCTGGAAGCAGGTTCACAACCAGGGCGCGGAAGAAGGTCTCACTCGTGAGGTCCTCCGCCGTCGCCTTGCCCCCGGGAGACTCTCGGACTGCGCGCCGGCGAAAACAGCCCTCAGGCGGTTTCCGCCTTCTGCCTCTCCTCCTGGCCGCAGGTCCCCGCCACCCCGGACATGGCCTCGGGCATACCGGAGGACCGGCCCCTGCCGACCGCCCAGACGATCAGGGCACAAGCCGCGAAGCCGGCGCCGAGGATGCTGGATCCGGCCCATCCGGAGGAGGTGAAAACGGAGGTGGTGGCGGCCGCTCCGAGGGCGGAGCCGAGCGAGTAGAAGACCATGTAGCCGCCGATGACGCTGCTGGCGCGCTCCGCGTGTGTGCTGGTGAGCATGTGTTGGTTGCTCACGTGCACGACCTGGACCGCGAAGTCGAGCACCACGACGCCGACGATGAGCAGCCACAGGGACCAGTGCAGCTGGGCGGTCGCGGCCCAGGAGACGGTGAGCAGGACCAGCGCGAAGCCCGCCATCGGGACCGCCCGTCCCGCGTCCGCCCAGCGTCCCGCGTGTGCCGCGCCCAGCGCGCCCGCGAGTCCGGCGATACCGAACATGCCGATCTGGCTCTCGCTGAAATGCCACGGCTCGTCCGCCAGCGGCAGCGACAGCCCACTCCACAGCGTTCCGAAGGACGCGAACAGGAAGAACGCGATGAGGCCGCGCGTCAGGAAGAGCCGCTGCCCGAACAGTGCGCCGAGCCCAACGACGACCTGTCGGTACCCCGCTGGCCGGCGGGAACGTCCTTCCGGGGGAAGGACGCGCAGGACGAGAGCGGCAAGTCCGAGTGCCAGCACGCCGAACACCGCGTAGACGCTCCGCCAGCCCCATTGCTCGGCGAGCACGCCGGTGACGATCCGCGCGCCGAGGATGCCCGTCACCACGCCGGAGGTCACGACCCCGATGTTCCGCCCGCGCTCGGCGGGCGGTGAGACCGATGCCACGTAGGCCACCGTGGTCTGCACCACGACCGCGAACATCCCCGCCAGCACAAGTCCCGCGAAGGCCATCCAGGCGGCCGACGCCAGGGAGGTCAGAGCCAGGCCGACCGCGGTGATCACGAGGTGCCCCGCGATGAGGCGGCGCCTGTTGGCGACCACGTCGCCGAGCGGGACCAGCAGCACCAGGCCGGCCAGGTAGCCGAACTGGCCGACCGAGACGATCCACCCCAGCTGCCCCGCCGAGATGCCGAGGCTGTCCCCCATCGGCGCGAGCACCGGCTGCGCGGCGTAAACGCTCGCCACCGCGACACCGCACACGACCGCGAGCAGTAACCGTCGCCTGACGTCCATCGCACTCCCATCAAAAATGAGTAGCACAGTGAAACCAATTTGACGGTAGGGCAGGATGGTCTCAATCTGCAACTTATTCAGGAGGTGTCATGCCGCGCTCCTCCACCGGCGCCCGGAACCACGCCTGGACCGATCCCGACTGCCCCGTCGCCCGCGCGCTCGATCTTGTCGGCGACCGCTGGAGCCTCCTTGTCATCCGGGACGCGATGGACGGTGCCCGTACCTTCACCGAGTTCCAGCGACGTACTGGCATCGCCCGCAACATCCTCAGCGACCGCCTCCGGAAGCTCAGTACTCACGGGCTCCTCGCCCAGCGGACCGCGCCCACGGGCCGCCGTCTGGAATACGTGCTCACCGACAACGGCCGCGACCTGTTCCCCGTACTCCTCACCCTGCGCCAGTGGGGAGAGCGCTACGCCTTCGAACCCGGCGAGCCCCACTCCACCCTGGTCGACGAGGGGGGCGCCCGCGTCCCGGACTTCGCGCCGGTCGGAGCCGACGGCGCCCCCCTCACAGCAGACTCCACCCGTGTGCGGAAGACCGGCGGGAACCGGTGAGGTGCCCGTGAAGTGACCGTCAGTACCCGTGCCCACGCGCACGGAGCGACAGCACGGGACCGGCCGGTTCGCGGGCCGCGCCCGAGGGCCGGACGATCTCCACCGGGATGCCGCGGGCGCGGGCGTACGCCACCATGTGGGCGGTGGCGTCCCGGCCTCTGGACGGGGAGCCGTCCCAGACCGCCAGCAGCCTGCCGCAGTCGCTGAGGAGTTGCTCGTCCGCGCTCACACAGGCGTCCCGGTCCAGGTACGCATCGTGCGTGGTCGGGGCTGACCACCTTCGACCTCGGCCAGCCCCGGTTGCGGATGAGCTACTACCGCATCGTCCTGGCCGAGGGGCAGCACGACGACCTGGTCCAGTACCTCGATCGGGACCTTCTCGTCGGCTTGTGGCAGGCACACGGCCTGGTGGAACGGCTCAGCCAGGACCTCGATGTCGCGACCGGGAACCCAGATCGCATGGAGGACATCGCTACACACTGCTGACCCCGTTCCTCATGAGGTCGTGGTCCACCTCGCCCCTTTCCGGTGCCGTGCCCCATCCGTTTCCGGACCGTCTGCGAGGCGGGCCGGTCAGCCGCTCGGGGAGTTCAGCTCCCGGAGCCGACGACGGCGGTGACGCGGATCTCCACGCGCATGGCGGCGAGGCCGAGGACCGTGACGCCGGTCTCGGTCCAGATCGGTGCGCGGCCGTCGAGGCGACGGCGGAACTGCTCGGCCATGACCGCGTTGTGGTCGTCGCCGATGGCGTCTGCTCCCGGTGTGACCTTGTGGTAGGAGTTGACGTGGATGACGTCCTTCCACGTGGCACCGACCGTGGCGAGCGTGCGCTCCACGTTGTCGAAGGCCTGGATGATCTCGTCCTCCAGCGCGTCGGGGATCACCAGGTCGTCGTCCACCCCGGCTTGGCCGGAGGTCTCGACCCGGTCGCCGACGCGGACGGCCCCGCTGTAGCCGAGGGCCTCGTGCAGCTTCTCGCCGAAGCCCGGAGTGATACCGAAGGTGACGGTGCTCATGATGATTCCTCTTCCTGACCACAGAGGTGCGTTCTCTCTCGTGTGAGTTCACGCGTAAAGTGAAACTAGCAAGCAATGACTTCAAGCGCAAAGTGATGACCGGTATCGCCGAAAGGGCGGGAGATCCATGAGCAGCACAGGAGGGCCCATGAACGGCACGGGCGCACACGAGGACGACGAGAAGCTCCGCTGGCTCGACGAGCAGGAGAAGGCGGCGTGGACGGGGCTCATCTCCCTTGTCCTGCTGCTGCCCGGCAAGCTGGAGTCGCCGCTGCGGCAGGAACACGGCCTCACCCTGTTCGAGTACCTCGTACTCAGCCACCTCTCCGAGGCTCCGCAGCGCACGCTGCGGATGGGAGAGCTCGCCTTCCTCGCCAGCGGGTCGCTCTCCCGCCTGTCCAACGTGATCAAACGCTGTGAACAGCGCGGCTGGGTCGTACGGGCACCCGATCCGGCCGACGGCCGTTACACCCTCGCCGAACTCACCGACGCCGGATTCGACCTCGTGCGCCTGTCGGCGCCCACACACCTGCGCGCCGTACGCCGCATCGTCCTCGACTCGCTCAACACGACCGACCAGAAGGCCCTCGCCCGCATCGCACAAAAGCTCCGTATCATCCCCGACGACTTCGGCTGACGGCCGTCCCACGCCACGACCCGGGACGAGCAGGTGCCGAGGCGGACCGCGCATGCCTCACCAGGGGGTGCGGTCACTGGCCCGGAGGGCGTGAGGGCCGACGGACCGGGTAACGTCTTCGGCATGTTCTTCCAGACGCCGATTCACGAGTGAGAGCGTGACGGGCCCCTGCTGACGCCTCGGCGTCGCCGCGCCCGTCCCCACCGTTGAATCCGTAGATCACTTCACATCATTCCGGGAGAACGCATGACCGTGAGCAAGAACATCAACAACCCTGTGGGCATGGGCGGCGGCCAGCGCAAGAAGCTGTCCCGCGCCGAACGGCAGAACAACGGTCCGCACCGCAACCTCGACCGTAGGAGTGCCGCCGACCAGAAGGCGGAGCTGGTACGCAAGATGCGCGAGAAGACAGGCGCGGCCGAGGGCGCCGGGCAGACGGGCGACGACACCGCACAGAGCTGACGCACCGCCGCCGCAGGCGGCATCCCGCACAGGCCAGGGCCCGGACCGCGCGCGGTCCGGGCCCTGCTGCCGTGGTGGGTCACTCCGGGCCCGACGCGAGCCCCACCGCCGTCGCAGGGCCTCGTAGCCCGTGCCGGGAGGTCACGGCTGGTGCCGGCGCACGTCGGTTCCGACGTGCCGCTAGGACGTGCCGCCGCCGCGCCGGGAACAGCCGGTCCGGCTCCCGCGGTTGCATCGACCGAGGGGCCGGCGCCGCACGGGCGGGGATCACGGAGACCGCGAGGTCATCCGCCGCGCCAGGATCCGGGCCCCGGTATCGAGGTACGCGCCGCGCACCCGGACCGAGACGTATGTCCGCAGGAGGACTTTTTCATGACCGACCGGCCCTTGACCCTCATGGCAGTACACGCCCACCCCGACGACGAGGCCACCGGGACGGGGGGCATCCTCGCGCGGTACGCGGCGGAAGGCATCCGCACGGTTCTCGTGACCTGTACCGACGGCGGTTGCGGTGACGGAGCGGGGGGTGCCAAGCCGGGTGACGCCGGGCACGATCCGGCGGCCGTCGCCTCGATGCGCCGCCGTGAACTCGAGGCGAGCTGCGACGTCCTGAAGATCAGCGACCTGGAGATGCTCGACTACGCCGACTCCGGGATGATCGGCTGGCCGAGCAACGACGCCCCCGGATCCTTCTGGCAGACCCCCGTGGAGGAAGGCGCCGCCCGGCTTGCGGAGCTCATGCGGCACTACCGGCCCGACGTGGTGGTCACCTATGACGAGAACGGCTTCTACGGTCACCCCGACCACATCCAGGCCCACCGCATCACGATGGCGGCGCTGGAGATGACCCAGCTGACACCGAAGGTGTACTGGACGACGATGCCCCGTTCGGCGATGCAGCGGTTCGGGGAGACCATGCGCGAGTTCCAGGAGGACATGCCGGAGCCGGATCCTGCCGAGGCCGCCGCGATGGCCGAGATCGGCCTCCCGGACGACGAGATCACCACGTGGGTGGACACCACCGCGTTCAGCGGTCAGAAGTTCGACGCGCTGGCCGCGCACGCCAGTCAGGGCGAGAACATCTTCTTCCTCAAGATGGGCAAGGAGAGGTTCGGCGAGTTGATGGGCGTGGAGACCTTCGTACGCGTCAAGGACGCCACCGGCGCGGCCGTACCCGAGAACGATCTCTTCGCCGGACTGCGCTGAGGAGAGCCCCAGGCCGGCCTCGGGTGCGTCGTAACCGCCGCATGTCCACCGCCCGGCGCCCGTGGACCGTTCGTGGTTCCACGGGCGTGGGCTGCGGACCTCCGGCGTCTTCCGGTCGGGGCGCCACCGTCGGCCGCGCCCCGACCGGGGCACGCCAGGGTCCGTGAGCCGGCCGGCCACCGACCGGTCAGGTCCGTGAGCCGGCTGGCCACCGACCGGTCAGGGCGCACGACGGACGGCGGGGACCCCCGCACCGGGGCTCGACGGTGCAACAGGCCGCCGGAGAGGCTTTCTCACGGCGTCCAGGTCCCCCGGGCCGCGACACGGCGTGCCCACGGCTCCAGGTCGGCGGGCTCGCGGCCCAGTACCCGGCGGACATCGTCGGTCACCTCGGCCGAGCGGCCCGCCCGGTGCAGGGCGAACATGGCGCCGAGCGCATCGGCGGCGGCCTCCGGCCAGCCCTCGGCGAGGAGTTCGGACCGGTAGGCGTCCGGGGTGAGTTCCTCGTAGCGGATGGGCCGGTCGGCCGCCTCGGCGATCGTCCGGGTGGCCTCGGCGAAGGTGAGCGCGCGCGGACCGGTCAGTTCGTAGGTGCGGCCCGCGTGACCGTCCTCGGTGAGCACCGTCGCCGCGACCGCCGCCACGTCGTCGGCGTCGATGAACGGTTCCGGCATCTCCCCGATCGGCAGGCCCAGGCGACCCGCCCGGAGAGGCGCCAGCCACAGGTCCTCGTCGAAGTTCTGGAAGAAGTTGTTGGGCCGTAGGACGGTCCACTCGACACCGGACTCCCGGACCGCCTCCTCACCGGCGACCATGCCCCGGCCGAAGCCGTCACCCGTCTCCTCGATGCCGTGACCGGAGAGAGCGACGAAACGGCGCACCCCGAGAGCTGTCGCCTGCCGCACGAACTCGCCTACGGGGGACGGGTCGTCGGGCGCGACGAGGTAGACCGCCCCGGCTCCGGCGAGCGCGGGTTCCCACGTGTCGGGCAGGGTCCAGTCGAAGACGACCTCGCCGGAGCGTGAGGCGGCCCGGACCGGGGCCGTGCCTGTGTCGCGCAGCCGGGCGGTGAGTCGGCGGCCGGTCTTGCCGGTGGCGCCGAGGACGAGGATGTCGGACGAGGTGCTGTGCGCGCTGTGCGTTGTCATGGGACAAGTCCATCGCGGCGCCGACGGCGGGGCCATGGCCGTCCGTCCGTCACGCATAGGTAATCGTCCGGGACACCCGTGTTCCTGCCTATCGTTGGCACCATGGACGTGTTCGACGAGCTGTTACGTGGCGTGCGGGGCAGGGGCGCGGTGTTCGGCCGTTCGGTGCTGTGGCCGCCGTGGTCGCTGCGGTTCACCGACGGCGCGTACCTGACCCTGTGCCTACCGCTGCGCGGTGCCGGATGGATCGTGCCGGAGACCGGGGAGGCGCGGCACGTGGCGCTCGGCGAGGCCGCGATCGTCCGGGGGCCCGCCCCGTTCTCCTTCACCGACGACCCGGCGAACGGCACCGCGACGGAGCGGACGACGGGCGTACGGGACGTGCACTGGGGCGGGGAAGCGCCGGTCTCCGCTGACCGGGGCCTCGAACTGAGCTGCTCCACGGTGCTGTTGGCCGCCGCGTACGACGTGAGGGAGCAGGTGCCGCAAAGGCTGCTCCGCGCTCTGCCGCCGGTCCTGGTGGTGCCCGACGAGCAGGACTGCTCGCCGTTGCGGGACTACCTGGAGGCGCAGATCGGCGGCGGCCGGCCGGGACACCAGACCGTGCTCGACCGGCTTCTGGACTGGCTGCTGGTGTGCACGCTGCGCGACTGGTTCGACCGCCCGGAGGCCGAACCGCCGGGGTGGTACGGCGCACTCGGCGACGAGGTGGCCGGGCCCGCCCTGCGCGCGATCCACGAGGATCCGGCGCACCCATGGACGACGGCGGAGCTGGCAGGGCGGGCGGGGGTGTCGAGGACGACCTTGGCGAAGCGGTTCACGGAACTGGTCGGGGTCGGGCCGGTGGCGTATCTCACCGAGTGGCGGATGACGCTGGCCGCCGATCTGCTGACCCGCCCGGAACTGACGGTGGCGGCGGTGGCCCGGCGGGTCGGCTACGCGGACGCGTTCGGCTTCAGCGCGGCGTTCAAACGGCTCCGGGGCGAGAGCCCGAGCGCGTACCGGCGGGAGGCCGCCACCACCCAGGCACCTGACCGCGCCGTACCGGCGGGCTGATGCCGGCCGGCGTCGGCGTATCGGGCCGCAAACCACTCGTCCCGGCTCGCGAGTCTCAGCCACCGACGCGCGGCGGCCGGTGCGGGTGAGCCTCACTCACCGCACGGGGAAGCCGAAGGAGTACCCCTGCTGCTTCAACCAGGGGAGGACCTCGCGCAGAGCGGCCAAGGTCTGGGAGCGGTCCCCTCCCGCGTCGTGGAAGAGGACCGTCGGCCCGTTGGTGATCTGGCTCTTGACCGTGGCGACCATGGTGTCCGCACCGGGCTGCTCGAAGTCCTTGGTGTCGACGTTCCAGCCCAACGGCCGCATCCCCCGGGAGGCGGCGAGCTGTCGGCTGTACGGGGTGAAGGCGCCGCCCGGGGCCCGGTAGTACTGCGACCGTACGCCTCCGGACGCCTCCGTGATCATGCGTTCCGCATCCAGGATCTGCTGCGACTGGTATGCCTCGGGCTTGGTGTCCATGGCCGTGTCGTGCGAGACCGTGTGGTTGCACAGCCGGTGCCCGTCCGCCACGATCGCCTTGACCAGGTCCGGGTACGCCTGGGCCTGCGTGCCCACCACGCAGAACGTGGCCTTCACACCGCTGTCCTTCAGCAGTTGGAGCACCTGCGGCGTCCAGACCGGGTCCGGACCGTCGTCGATGGTGATGTTGACGCCCCGCGCGCCACGGTCCGAGGCGTGCGCGATGTCCACCGCCACGGGCCGGGCGTCCGGCGCTGACACACGCGCTCGTGGCCGCTCACCGGTCGGGTCGGCCTGCGCGGTCCACACCGAGGTGGCAGCGGCCAACGTCGTCACCCCGAGCGCCGCCGCGAGGAGCCGGCCGTTCCAACGCCTTCCTTTGTGTCGTGCCATGTCCGCCCGCCCCTTTGCTGTCTCCGCCGATGTCGTGCACCGATGTCGTGCACCGATGGAGACAGGGGAGCGACCGCGCGGGCTCCCTCTGTTACCGATCACGGACGAAACCACAGGGGGCCGGGGACAATCACCGGCGTCCCGCGACGGACGAGGAGCGCGACGGCCTGGCCGGCGGGGTCCGGGTTCTCGTGCGGTGGCGCTTCAGGCCCGCCACCGTGACGGGACCCAGGACGTGCACGATCAGCGACGCGCCCTCGTGCGGGACTGCGTGCGCCGCGCCGGGGTCAGCGACGCCCGTCGCGCCAGGGTTGGCGGTGTCCCTCGCGCCGGGGTGAGCGGCGCCCGTCGCGCCGTCATCACCTCGCACGGCGCGTCGAGCGTACGAAAGCCTCGGGCCAACGGCCCGAGGCTTCGTCACTGTCCGGCCTCAGCGGTCCCAGGCCCATCCCTCTTCGCAGCCGCGACCGCCGGAAGCCCACACGCCGTCGGCGTGGTCTTCGGCCGCCGTCCGGTCAGATCGTCGGCGTGTCGTCGACGACTTCCTTGTGCGGCTCGACGACGAACTTCCAGCCCTCGCTGGGCTCCAGGAACCGCACGCGGGTCGGATAGATGTCCAGGGCGCGGCGGTCGCGGTTCTGGCCGCTCGTGTTCTTCCGCGCCCGCGCCGGCTCCTCGTACAGGTCGACCTTGACGTCCGGTACGGCGACGGTTTCCTCGCTCCAGCGCTGGACGACGCCCGCGCCGAACGCCTCCCGCGCGGCGGAGTAGAGCGAATCCAGGGATTCCCTGTTCCCGTTGGGCACGAAAAGGGCAAGGTTCAGGAGGACGCCGGCGCTCTGCAGAACCTCGATTTCCTCCCCCGCCTTGTCGGCGATCCAGATACCGCCTTCGTCAGCATTGTCCGGGAGGACGTGGACCACATCGCCGAAGATCGTCCTCGCAGTGAAGGACCCTCCCTCGAAATTCTTACCCGGCTCCGTGAGGAAAGCCGGAGCGTAGCAGTCGAGAGGAAAGCCCTCCGTCCCTGCCGAGACAAACACGCCGTCCTGGAGGCCCAACTCTGCGATGTCCTCGGCCGTGAGACGTCGAGCGGTGACCTTCTCGGTATTCACGCCATTCCCCTTTTAATCGTGGCGCCCTGTGAATTCATAAGGACTCTACCACGAAAACGATCAACAACTCCCTACCATCCATACCGTCGCACTCGCCTGACCAGGCGCAGCACCCACAGAGAAATGCGGTGATATTCAGAAGGTGACCGTACCGCTACCGCACGAGCAAGGACAGTGCAGGCAAAGTGGGCATTTCCAGTGCTTATGTTCACGCGAGGAAAGCAGCGAATTGGCACGACCGGTTGACGCTTGCGGGTCAGAGGGGGGTGAGCCGCGTGCGCAGGAGGCAGAACTCGTTGCCTTCCGGGTCGGCCAGGACGTGCCAGCTCTCGGTGCCGGTCTGGCCGACGTCCGCGAGCCTGGCACCGAGAGCGAGCAGTCGCTCCAGCTCGGCCTCCTGGTCGCGGTCGGTGGCGTTGACGTCGACGTGCAGGGGGAGCTTGCCTGCCCGCGGCTCGTCACCGGGGCTGAGGACGAGGGTGGGCTGCGGGCCGCCGAAACCCGCGTCGGGCGGCCCGATCTCGATGCTTCCGTCGTCCTCGCGGCCGAGTTCGACGTAACCGAGGACCTCGCTCCAGAAGGTGGCGAGCCGGTCGGGGTCCGCGACGTCGAGTACCAGTTCACTGATGCGGCATGCCATGCCCGTGAGTGTAGGGAGACGACACGCCGGCTCACCCGCTTTTCGGGGCGCACGGCGGACTCCGGGTCCGCGGTGCGCCCCCGCAGGGAGAAAGTGCCGACCGGCCCGACTACCGGCCCCCGTCCAGCCAGGGCCTGCGGGCCTGTCGGTTCGGAGGACCACACCGAGCCGTCGGACTTCACCGCGCCGGTCGTTCGGGATGTCGCTCCAGGGCGGACATCCGTCCCTCCGGCAGACACCGAACGCCTCGGCTCTGCCGAAGACTGCTGGAAGCGCGGAGGGAGATCAAGAGGAGACATCGGCCACATCGCCCGGTCCGGGGATGCGTGGGCGGCGGTCACATGTTGGCAACGGATGGACCTTCCCCCACTCTGAACAGGACACGCAGTGACAGACGAGAACGCCCGCCGTGCAGCAGCCGCCCTCTCCCGCCCGTTCACGGTCCGCGGACTGACCTCCCGCAACCGGATCGCCATGGCGCCCATGACCCGGGAGTTCTCCCCGAACGGCGTTCCGGGCCAGGACGTGGCGGACTACTACGCCCGTCGGGCCGCCGGTGGCGTCGGGCTGATCATCACCGAGGGCACCTACGTCGACCACGCCTCCGCCGGCACCAGCGGCGGGGTCCCGCAGTTCCACGGCGAGGACGCGTTCGCGGGCTGGGCGGGGGTCGTGGACTCCGTGCACCGCGAGGGCGGCGCGATCATCCCGCAGCTCTGGCACGTGGGCGTCACGCGCGCCGAGGGCGCCCCGCCGGTGGCGGAGGCGGAGCCGGTCGGGCCGTCGGGCGTGTCCCTGTCGGGCGAGCCCAAGGGCCGCGCCATGACGCAGAAGGACCTCGACGACGTCATCGCCGCGTTCGCCGACGCGGCGGCCGCCGCAGAGCGTCTCGGCTTCGACGGGGCCGAACTGCACGGCGCACACGGCTACTTGATCGACCAGTTCCTCTGGGAGGGCAGCAACCGCCGCACCGACGCGTACGGCGGCGACATCGTCGCGCGCACCCGGTTCGCGGCGGAGATCGTGGCGGCGTGCCGCGCGGCCGTGTCCGACTCCTTCCCCCTCTTCTTCCGCATGTCCCAGTGGAAGATGGACGCGTACGAGGCGAAGGTCGCCCGGACGCCCGAGGAGCTGGACACCCTCCTCACGCCCCTGGCCGAGGCCGGCGTCGACGTCTTCCACGCGTCCACCCGCCGCTACTGGCTGCCCGAGTTCGACGACTCCGACCTGAACCTCGCCGGGTGGGTGAAGAAGATCAGTGGCAGGCCCACGGTCACCGTCGGCTCGGTCGGCCTGGACGGTGACTTCTTCAGTGCCTTCCAGGGCAACAGTTCCTCGGTCACCGGTATCGACCAGCTGCTGGACCGGCTGGAGCGCGACGAGTTCGACATGGTGGCCGTCGGCCGCGCGCTGATCGCCGACCCCGAATGGGCCGCGAAGACCCTGGGTGGGCGTACCGAGGACCTCACGCCGTTCGAGGCGGAGATGCTGAAGACTCTGCGCTGACCCGCGGATGCCCGGCGGCCCCCGGCGCCCGAGGCGCCCGAGGTGCACGAGGCGCAGGGGGTGCGGCGGGACGGTGTCTGCCATCGCCCCGGTCCCGGCGTTCGCCGGGGCCGGGGCGGTCGTCGCTGTGGTAGCGCGCGAGGAGGCGCTGCGGGACGGACGGCCTCCGGACCGCCCAGCCCGGAAATGACCGGCCGCACGGGCCGGGCACGATGTACAGTTTTTGAGTCCTGTCGTCTCCGATAGAGGTGGACGTTGCGCATCTGAGGTCCGCGAACATCGCGCGGTACGGCCCTTGCCGTAGCCCGTCACGCCTTGTCGGCTTCTCTGCCGCCCGTGACCCACCGCGTGGATGCGACCTCGGTGCATGATCCGTCCCCCGCACGTCCGGAGGACCCGCACCCCTTCCTCTCCCGGCCGGTCGCCGCGTGGTGCTCGCACACGAAGCCCCTGTTCACACGCTTGCGACTGCGAGGATCACATGTCTCACCCCACCACGCCCGCCGCCTCCCTCAGCTGCTCCGCCCTGTCCTTCCGGTGGCCGGACGGCACGGAGGTCTTCGGCGGGCTGTCCCTCAGCGTCGGCCGGGGCCGCACCGGGCTCGTCGGGACCAACGGCTCCGGCAAGTCCACCCTGCTGCGGCTGCTGGCCGGCCGGCTGGAGCCCTCCGCCGGTTCGGTGACCGTCGGCGGGCACCTCGCGTACCTCCCGCAGAACCTCACCCTGGACACGGACCTCCGCGTCGAGGACGCCCTCGGCATCACCGAGCGGCGTACGGCGCTGCGCGCCATCGAGGCCGGTGACGTCGCCGAGAAGCACTTCGAGACGGTCGGCGACGACTGGGACGTCGAGGAGCGGGCTCTGGCGACCCTCGGCTCGCTCGGTCTCGGTGCGGTCGGTCTCGACCGCACCGTGGGGCAGTTGTCCGGCGGTGAGACCGTACTGCTGCGGCTGGCCGCACTGCTGCTGGAGCGCCCCGACGTCCTGCTGCTCGACGAGCCGACCAACAACCTCGACGTGTTCGCGCGCCGCCGGCTGTACGAGGCCGTCGAGTCCTGGCGCTCCGGGGTGCTCGTCGTGGTCAGCCACGACCGTGACCTGCTGGAGCGGGTGGACCGCATCGCCGACCTGCGCGCCGGTGCGGTGAGCTGGTACGGCGGCGGCTGGTCCGCCTACGAGGAGGCACTGGCCGCCCAGCAGGAGGCGGCCGGGCGTATGGTGCGGGCCGCCGAGTCCGACGTACGCCGTCAGAAGCGCGAGCTGGAGGAGGCGCAGATCAAGGTGGCCAGGCGCCAGCGGCACAACAAGAAGATGGACGCCCAGCGGCGGGCGCCCAGGATCGTCGCGGGTGAGCACAAGAGGTCCTCGCAGGAGGCGGCGGGCAAGCTCCGCGGGCTCCACGAGGACCGGCTCCAGGAGGCACGGGAGCGGCTCGACACGGCGTCGGAGGCGGTCCGGGACGACGCCGAGATCCGGGTGCGGCTCCCCCACACCGCCGTCCCGGCGGGCCGTACGGTCCTGAGCGTGCACGGGCTCCGCCCCCGCTACGGCGCCCTGCGCGACGGCGCCCTGCACGTCCAGGGGCCCGAACGCGTCGCGCTCATCGGACGGAACGGGGCGGGGAAGACGACGCTGCTGCGCACCCTCACCGGGGAGCTCCGGCCGGCGTCCGGCGAGGCCAGGGCCCATGTGCCGCTGCGCTTCCTGCCGCAGCGGCTCGATGTGCTGGACGACGGGCTGAGCGTCGCCGCGAACGTGGCGCGCATGGCGCCCGGGACCACCGACAACGAGATCCGCTCGCAGCTCGCCCGCTTCCTGTTCAAGGGAGCGCGCGCCGAGCAGCCGGCGGGCACCCTGTCGGGCGGCGAGCGTTTCCGCGCGGCCCTGGCGGCGACGATGCTCGCCACACCGGCCCCGCAGCTGCTGATGCTGGACGAGCCGACCAACAATCTGGACCTGGCGAGCGTGCGGCAGCTGACGAGCGCCCTCGAGTCCTACGAGGGCGCGCTGCTGATCGCCGGCCACGATCTGGCGTTCCTGGAGTCGGTCGGGATCACCCGCTGGCTGCTCGTGGGCGAGGAGCTGACGGAGCTGGGCGCCGAAGAGGTGCGCGAGCTGCTCGGCGCACCCGACGCGACCGTCTGACCGGTGGTGTACTGGAAGGGGGCCGGCCGCGTTCCCGGGCCCGCCCCGGCACCACCGGCCACCGATCCGAACCCTGCCATGCACCCTTCCCACGTACTGCGACGCGTTCCCCGGGCCCTCGCGGGCGCGGCCGTCGTCCTGCTGGCGGCCGGAGGGCCGGCAGCGGTGGCCGCCGCCGGCCCTCCGGCCGCCCGGGAAGCACCGGCGGCCGCGGGCCCGACCGCCGGGCTCCCGGCCGACCGGACCGATCCACGCACGGCGACCGCGAAGCTCACCATCCCGTCGATCGGCGTGACGGACCTGCGTGTCGTCCCGTACGAGGGCACGACGGACGACGGCCCCGGGACCCGCGTCCAGGACCGCGGGGTGGCGGCCAGCCCGTACGGCGAGAAGGGTGGCGTCGGGCCCGGCGAGGTCGGGAACTACCTGGTGACGGCCCACCGGCTCTCCGCCGGAGGCCCGCTCCGCGACCTGCCGTCGCTCGGGAAGGGCGACTCCGTCCTCGTCACGGAGGGCGGC
Organism: Streptomyces sp. NPDC005791; assembly: GCF_042871485.1. NCBI lineage: Bacteria > Bacillati > Actinomycetota > Actinomycetes > Kitasatosporales > Streptomycetaceae > Streptomyces > Streptomyces sp. NPDC005791. Next base: position 422,408 of record NZ_JBIAIP010000004.1, on the reverse strand, counting down.
ACGGTCTACGAGTACCGGATCACCGAGTCGCGGCAGACGTCCTTCCGGTCCGAGCGCTCGCTCGCCGAACAGCGGGCGGAGGTCCCGGGCGAACCGGATGAGAAGCCGGTCCGGGCGATGATCACCCTCTCCACCTGCGCGACCCCGGAGGACGACGCCGCCGGGAACTTCTGGCGCGACGCCCACGACAATCCGGAGCACCGCATCGACAGGATCGGCGTCCTGGTGTCCACCAGGGCCTCATGAGCCGCCCGGCATGTCGGTCGGCAGCTCCAGCCACCGCGCCGTGCCCGGCTCGACGACGTACGCGCTGCCGTCCAGCCTCACCCTGACCCCGGGCCGCTCCGAGTCCGGTACGGCGATCCTCAGGCGCTCCGCGCGCAGGCGCAGGTCCACGTCCCAGTGCCGGCGGAAGCGGAGCCGCATCCGGAACTTCGAGAGCTGGGGCAGCGTGGCCGGTGCCAGCCACAGGGCGTCGTCGCGGGTCTCCAGGCCCGTCATCCCGCGCTGGACGAAGTCGAGGGTGCCCGCCATCGCCCCCAGGTGGATGCCTTCCTCGGTCGTACCGCCCTGGATGTCCGCGACATCGCCGATCAGCGCCTCCTCGCAGTACACCCAGGCGTCGTCGCGGTGCACCCGGGCCAGCACCCACGCATGGACGAGTGAGCTGAGGGTGGAGCCGTGACTCGTGCGCTTCACGTAGTAGTCGACGGTGGCCCGCCAGGTCTTGTCGTCGAGTTCGTGTCCGAGCCGCCGGAACAGCGCGGCGAGTTCCTTCGGCGAGAAGAGGTAGCCGAGCATCAGCACGTCGGCCTGCTTGGACGCCTGGTAGCGGTTGGCGGTGTCGCCCTCCGCCTCCAGGATGCGGTCGAGGCGCCGGATGTCCCCGTACCGCTCCCCGTAGCCCTCCCAGTCCAGCTCGGCCAGATCTCCGTAACCGGCGAACTGGCTGATGACACCGCGGTGGTGCGGCACGTACAGCCGCCGCGAGATGTGGTCCCAGCGGTCCAGCTCCGCCGGGTCGAGCCTGATCAGGTCGAGGAGCTGCCGGCAACGGCTCGCTGGCAGCGCGCGGCAGAGCTCGCCGGCCCGTGCCAGCACCCAGGCCGCCGTCACGTTCGTGTACGTGTTGTCATCGAGCCCCGCCGCGTCGGAATCCGGATAGGCGTCGTGGTACTCGTCGGGCCCGACGACCCCCCGGATGCGGTACCTCGCGAGGTCGTCGTCCCATGCGGCACTGTCCGCCCAGAAACGGGCGATCTGCATCAGCATCTCGGCGCCCTTGGAGTAGAGGTACTCCGTGTCGCCGGTGGCCTGGCAGTACTGCCACACGTTGTACGCGACGGCCGAGCCGACATGGTGCTGCAGCCGTGAACGGTCGGGCAGCCAGTGCCCCGAGCGCGGGTTGAGGTGGACCGCCTGGGTCTCCTCGCGCCCCTCGTCGGCGCTCTGCCACGGGTACATCGCACCCGCCCTGCCCACGGCACGCGCGGCGGCGCGGGCCGCGGGGAGCCGCCGGTGGCGGTAGTCGAGCAACCCCCGGGAGATCTCCGGGAGATGCAGGTTCAGGAAGGGCAGGACGAACAGCTCGTCCCAGAAGACGTGCCCCCGGTACGCCTCACCGTGCAGCCCTCTGGCCGGCACCCCGACGTCGAGTTCCGCGGTGTGCGGGGAGAGCGTCTGGAGCACGTGGAAGAGGTGCAGCCGCAGGATGCGTCCGGACTCCCCTGGCACCTCGAGCTTGACCTGCTGCCACAGATCGGCCCAGGCCCGGCGGTGCGAGGTCAGCAGCCGGTCGTACGCCGGAGCGGTGGCGACCGCGGATGCCGCGGCCCGCAGCGGGCTGCCGATCGCCGGGTCACGGGAGGTGAAGAGCGCGACCGTCTTGTCGACCACGGCGTCGCGGTGCGGGGCCAGCGGCAGCGTCATCATCTGGTGGACCGCGCGCGGCTCCTGCCGGGGTTCGGCCCGGTGGGCGCCGTCGCGTTCCGGACCGCAGGAGGCCACGGTGCGGGCGGCCAGCGCGATCCCGATGTCCGACTCCACCGTGCGGCAGCGCAGCCACACCGCGGACTCCGGCTCCGTGCCGGTCTCCCATCCGGTGAGATGGCGGTCGGCCAGATTCCGGTAGCGCGCGACCCCGGTGTTGCGGACATCGCCGTCGATCGAGGACTCCACCTCCAGCTCCCCCGACCAGCCTTCGGCGGTGAACACCGTGTGCAGCGCGGCGAGATGGGGGTCGCCCATGTGCACAAGGCGTTGCTGCCCGACGGTCAGCCGCCTGCCTTCCCCGTCGTCGTACACCGAGTGGCGGGTCAGCGTCCCGCCGCGCAGGTCGAGCGACTGGTGGTGGTCCACGAGGGAGACGTCGTCGGGGGTCAGCCACGGGCCGGGCCGGCCACCGGCGGGGTGGATGCGGTAGCGCAGCGGCAGCCAGTCGGGGAGGTTGACCAGGTCCTCGTTCTCTACCTGGCGTCCCTGGACCGAGGACGTCAGCCGGTTGTAGCAGCCCGCGACGTACGTGCCCGGGTAGTGCGTGTCGCCCGCGGGTGTCTCGGGCGCGGCTCCCCGGGTGGCGAAGTAACCGTTGCCCAGGGTGCACAGCGCTTCGCGCAGGCGTTCCTTCTCCGGTTCGTACCCCTCGTACGCCCAGATCCAGCCGCGCGCCATCAGTCCTCCCCGTTGATCAGCAGGTCTCCCGGATCGGCCACCACGAGATCCGCGCCGTGCCGCCGCAGATCGTTGGCGGCCTCAGGACTGTCCGTCCGGTCCACCCCGATGACCAGCCCGAAGCCGCCCCGCCGGCCCGCTTCCACTCCGGCCAGCGCGTCCTCCACCACGGCGGTCTCCCCGGCCGGGACCCCCAGACGCCGCGCCGCCTCGGTGAACAGGGCGGGGTCCGGTTTGCCGGGAAGCTCCAGGCGGCGCGCCTCGTTGCCGTCGACCACCGCGGTGAAGAGGTCCAGGAGGCCGGCCCCGGCCAGCAGCTCCGTCGCGTGCCGGGACGCGGACGCGGCGGCGAACGGGACACGCGCGTCGTGCAGCACGTGCAGGAGGCGGACCGTCCCCGGCCAGACCGCGATCGGGTGGGTGCGCAGGCTCCGGGTGAACGCCTCGTCCTTGCGTGCGGCGACGGCCCACACCGTCCCGGTGCCCGGGGGGTCGTCGGGGCTGCCCTCGGGGAGGACGAGGCCCCGGGACCTGAGGAAGGCGGCAGCACCGTCCTTGCGCGACATGCCGTCGACGTGACGCCGGTAGTCCTCCGCCTCGTCGAAGGGCCGCTGCCCCTCGTGGGCGGCCAGGCAGGCGTCGAAGGCCGGCTTCCACGCGGCGGCGTGCGCCGGGGCGGAGTCGGTGATCACTCCGTCCGTGTCGAAGACCACGGCGTGCACGGAGAGCAGGACTGCGGCCGGTGACGGTGCGCGTGCCATGACCGGGTGGTCCCTTCGTCGAGGCGTCCCCCCGTCCCATGGCACCAGGTTCCGGGCCGGGCCGCCCCTCGTGGGCCGCCCCTCGCGACCAACCTTGGCACATGTCGCAAAAGTGCCTCTGCGCCCTTTTCGGGACTACCGTAAGAGCATGGCCAGAACCGAGCGTCAGACCGATCGGCAGGCGGAGTACGTGTGTCCGGCCTGCAAGCAGCCCGTCGAGACCGTACTGACTCGGCACAAGACCCTCGGCATCTTCGTCCCGCACTGGGGAGCCGGCCCGTGTCACAACCCCGAGTGCCGCAGTTACGAGACGGAGTCCGGGAACACGTCCGGTTCCGCGCGGGGCCTCGGTTCCGTCGGAGGGCGGTGAAGGGGGCTCAGGACCAGGTCCGGTCCGGGTCACCGGAGCAGGAGAAGAGGGAATGTGGCTCCGTCCGCCGGTTCCGCCGGCGGTGCGTGGGGGAGGATCACCGTGGCGTCTTCGAAAGCGCCCTGAGTGGCGTGCTGTTCGTCGACGAGACCTGCACCTTCACTCCTGAGGGGCGACTGCCGACTTCGGCCGTGACACGCTTCTCGCATGCGGTGGTGTCCGAGAACTGGATGTCCTGACCACTCACCAGGCCCGCATGTCCCCTGTCCCCGCACTGCCCGGGGTGGTGCGTCAGGCGTTGAGCTGGAGGCGCTGACCGGGGAAGATCAGGTGCGGTCCGCGGTCGAGGACGTCACGGTTCCGCTCGTACAGCGCGCGCCAGCCACCGGACACGTCCGCGCGCTCGGCGATCACCGAGAGGCAGTCGCCGGCCTCGACGACGTATGTCCGCGCGTCGGCGAGGTCCTCGGCGTGGTGCGTCACGTCGCTGTCGTGGGTGCCGCCCGTCGAGCTGTCGGACGAGGAGCTGCCGGACGAGGAGCTGCCGGACGAAGAGCTGCCGGGGGAGCCGTTGTTCGGGCTGCCGTTCGACTGTTGCTGGGGTGCCGTCGGCGCGGTGTCGCTCCGGTCCGCGTTCTCGGACGAGGACGACGAGGACTCCGAGGACTCCGAGGGGGACGACGACGTACCGTTCGCGCCGAGGCGTCCGCAGGTGGGCCAGGCGCCCATTCCCTGGGAGCGGGCGACGCGTTCCCCGACGGCGATCTGTTCGGCCCGGGTTGCGAGGTCGGCGCGGGGCGCGTATTGCCCGCCGCCGTAGGCCCGCCAGGTGGAGGGAGCGAACTGCAGTCCCCCGTGGTAGCCGTTCCCGGTGTTGATGTTCCAGTTGCCGCTGCTCTCGCACTCGGCGATGCGGTCCCAGTCCGTACCCGCCGTGACCGTGTGCACGATGAGGACGCGGGCGGGGGCGGCCTGGGCGGGGGCCACCTGGGTGGGGGCCTGGGCCGGGGCCTTGGCGGGGGCGTCCGCGACGCTGCGGCCGGCGAGGCCGAGCACGCTCAGGAGGACGAGCAGAAGGGCGAGCACCGATTCGACGGGCCGCTTGGCGAGGGGTGATGTCGGCATGACGGTATTCCTCCGCTGTGCTCCGGAAGGTGTGCGAGGGCAGGAACAGATAAGCCGCCGATATTCTTTTCCGTGGGTTGCGACGCGTTCGACGTCCGCACATTCACTCAGGTGGGGGTCTCTCATGGCACTGTTCGGTAACGCGCACACCGTCGATCCGACGGCCGCACAGCGTGACTACGCACGGCTCCTCGGGCAGGGCGAGCAGGTGCACGCCGCGTATCTGCTGATCCGCGACACGATCCTCTTCACCGACCGCAGGCTCGTCCTCATCGACAAGCAGGGGATCACCGGCAAGAAGGTGGAGTACCACTCCGTCCCGTACCGGAGCATCACGCACTTCGCGGTGGAGACGGCGGGGACCTTCGACCTGGACGCCGAGCTCAAGATCTGGATCAGCGGCTCCCCCACACCCATCCAGAAGACGTTCACCAAGGGCGTCGACATCTACGAGGTCCAGGCCGTCCTCACCCAGTACGTAGCGAGGTAGCCGCTACGGCTGCCGTGCGGCGGCCCTCAGCCGGGCCATCTCCGCCCGGACGGTGGGCAGTTGCTCGTACAACGCCTCGCCCGGGCAGTACGTCTGGAAGGTGTCGCGGTGACCGGCCACGGCATGGAGGTACACCACCTCACCACGCCGGTACAGGCTCTCGTCGTTCGTCGAGACCATCCGCACGAAGCCCTTCGGGTCGACGGCCCGGTCCAGTTTCCACGCGCCCACCTTCGCGATCCCCTCGATGAGCGCCTTCGGTACCCGCACACCGGGGCCGAAGGTGCCGAGGGCCGCGATCCCCACGCTGTGCGCGTTGAACCCGGTGGCGTGGGCCCCGCGCACGGAGCGTCCGACGCCGCCCGCCCGGCCCTCGTACACGGTCCCGCAGCGGTCGACGACGAAGTTGTAGCCGATGTCGTCCCAGCCCTCACCCCGGACGTGCGCCTCCTCCATCGCTCGGAGCATCTCGGGGGCGTCGGCGCAGTCGTACTGGTTGGTGTGCCCGGTGTGATGGACGAAGACGGCCCTGACCGTCCCCGTGTACACCGCGTCCTCCTTCACCAGGCTCTCGTCCGCGTGCCACTGGGCCCGGGTGACGATCGCGGGCCGCGGGGCCCCGGCCGGTGTCGCCGGCTTCGCGGTGCCCCCCTCGGGCGCGACGAGCCGTACCGGCGCGTCCCGCAAGACCAGGAACGCCAGCGGCACGACCATGGCGCCCACGGCTGTTCGGCGAAGCCACATAGGGCCACCATGCGCGCTGACCAGCCACGTCGCAGGTATCCGGCATCCGATCGGGTGACCTGTGGCGGCGCGGCCGTGGCAGCGCCCGAGGGTCAGGAAACGGCGACCGTCTGCTGCTGCTGCTCGACGATGCGTGCCGCGCGGTGCGGGGACGTGTCGAGCCGGGCGAGCACTCCCGGGACCGCGTTGTTGGGCAGGATGAGCTCGAAGAGGGCGGAGATCTCGCCGACCAGGTCCGGCGGCTCGGCCATCGACTCGGTCACCAGCTGGACTCCGGTCCAGGCGCCGACGAAGAGCCGGGACGTGGCCTCCGGGTCGACGTGCGGAAGGAGCTCTCCGCGCTCCTTGGCCTCGGTCAGTATCTCCGTGCCGAGGACTATCCAGTCCGGCCAGCGGGTACCGAACAGCCCACGCGCCCGAGGGTCGACGGACAGCCGGATCGAGGCACTGAGCAGGGGCTCCCTGGGCAGCCGGTAGGCGAGCAGGAGCGCTATGTCCACCCATTCCTGCAGCTTGAAGGTCTGCGGGGTGACCCCGTCCGAGGTCACCGCCTCCTGGAGGACACCACGGGCCAGCTCCTCCTTCGACGTGAAGTGGAAGTAGAGCGCACCCCGCGTCAGACCGGCCCGGTCGAGGATCGCGGCGATCGTGGCGGCGTCGTAACCGTGCTCGTCGAAGACCTCGGCAGCGGCTTCCAGGAAGATCCTGCGCGTGCGGATCGCCCGTTGCTGTCGTGCCAACTCGCGCTCCCCTTGAACGTGGCGTGACGCTTCTTCAAAAAGTACCGGTGAGACGGTATCCTATCAGCGCCGCCATGCTCATTCTGCGCCATGTCCGGGAGGGCCGTGCCCGACATACCTGTTGTACCGCGCCCGCCACGGACCATGGCAGAGGTTCGGGACGGGGTCCCCAAGGAGTACGTCCACCTCCGACGCTCCGACATGGTTCTCCTCACCTCCTGGCGAAGCCTGGAGGAGGGCGAGTTCTCGTTGTCCGCGAGGTGGCCGGCTCCCGCGGCGGGGCGCGCCTACGACCCCCGGGTGCTCACCCAGACCATTCGGCAGAGCGGGCTGGTCATCGCGCACGCGGCGTACGGCGTCCCGCTCGAGGATCAAACCCTGCTCCACTACTTCGACTTCACCGTCTCCCCCGGTTTCCGTGTACCCACCGAGGGGCCCGGCGAACTCGCTGTCGAGGTGTCCGTGACGAACCCGAAGAAGCGCGGCCGTTCCGTCAGTTCACTCGGCATGGACGTCCGGGTCCTCCAGGGCGGCAGCCTGGTGGCCCACGCGGACTCCGAATTCGGCTGGGTCTCCCCGCGCGCCTACCGCCGGCTCCGCGGCGCACACCTCACCGCCGACTGGAACACCTGGCCACTTCCCGCCCCGGTCGACGCGCACACCGTCGGCCGCGCCGTCCCGTCCGAGGTGGTCCTGGCGGCCGGTGACCGGCCCCGCCACTGGCAGCTGCGCAACGACGTGGCCGACACCGTGCTGTACGACCACCCGGTCGACCACGTCCCCGGGCTCGTCCTGATGGAGGCCGCCGACCAGGCCGCGCGGGCCGCCCTGCATCCCGCCCGCTTCGAGGCGACCACCGTCACCAGCGCGTTCGAGCGCTACGCAGAATTCGACCGCCCCTGCTGGGTCGAGGCGGAGCTCCTGCCCGCCGCCCCCGGAGAGGCTTCCGTCCTGGTCACGGCGACGCAGGACGGGGAGACGGTCTTCCGGGGCGGGCTGAGCGGCCCCTGCGGCTGAGGCTCACTGGTTGATGAAGCCGCCGTCCACCGGGAGAACGGTGCCCGTGAGGAAGGGACACCGGTCGCTGAGCAGCCAGGCCACCGCGTTGGCGATCTCCTCCGGCTCGGCCGTACGCCCCTGAGGCGTACGGCTGTTGACCATCTGCTCCAGCCCCGGGTTACGTCCGAACCAGTCGGCGGTGATCTCGCTGCGCGTGGTGCCCGGGGCCACCGCGTTCACCCGGATGCCCTGTTGGGCGTACTCGTCCGCAGCGGCCCTGGTGAGCCCGACGACGGCGTGCTTGGCGGCTATGTAGGCCGCGGCCGACGGTATGGCCACCAGGCCGCCCACACTGCTGTTGTTCACGATGGAGCAGTCGCCGGGGTTCTCCAGCATGGCGGCGATCTCGGGCCGGAGGCAGTTCCAGACGCCCCGCACATTGACGTCCATGACCGCGTCGTAGACGTCGTCGCCCATGAGGTGCAGGGGAGTCCGGTCGCCGCCGAGCCCCGCGTTGTTGAAGGCCGAGTCCAGGCGCCCGTAGGTGTCGACCGCGAAGCCGACGGCGCGGGCGGCGTCCTCGGCCACCGTGACATCGCAGACGACGTAGGAGGCGTGAGCCCCCTTGTCCCTCAGTTCGGCCGTCAGTGCGGCCAGCCGGTCCTCCCGGCGCGCGGCCAGGACGACCGTCGCGCCCTCCTCGGAGAACACCCGCGCCGCCGCCGCGCCGATACCGCTGCTCGCCCCGGTGATCAGGACGACTCTGTCGTGCAGAAGATCGCTCATGGCCGCAGTCTGGCAGGCCACCCTGCCCGGCGGCCACGGTCGTGCTCACCCCAAAGCCTCGACGCAACGTCACGGCGATAACAGACCGTACGTACTGTTTTCGCCCCACTCTCGGCAGAAGACCGGCAGGAGGTTCACAGAGCCTGCGGCTGTCCGAAGGGCTTCGCGGTACCGTGCGGCATGCTCGCCATACAGTTCGACCGATTCGGTGGCCCCGACGTACTCCGCCCCGTGGAACTGGCCGCCCCCACGCCCGGCCCCGGAGAGGTGCTCCTCACCGTCGAGGCCGCCGGGGTGAACTTCGCGGACACCCATCAGGTGGACGGCTCCTACCTCGGTGCCGACGCCCTGCCGTACGTCCCCGGCAGCGAGGTCGTCGGCCGCACCCCGGACGGCAGGCGGGTGCTGGCCCGGGTCTCGCACGGTTACGCGGAGCAGGTGACCGCCAAGGAGTCCGGCCTCGTGGAGATCCCCGAGGATCTCGGCGCCGCCCAGGCACTCGCCCTGATGGTGCAGGGACTGACCGCCTGGCACCTGCTGCGTTCGGCGGCCCGGCTGCGTGACGGCGAGAGTGTCGTCGTGCACTCGGCGGCGGGCGGTGTCGGCAGCCTCGCCGTCCAGCTGGCCCGGGAGTTCGGAGCGGGCCGGGTGCTCGCCCAGGTCTCCACGCCGGCCAAGGAGCGGCTCGTCCTGGGCCTCGGCGCGGACGAGGTGATCACCTACCCCCTCGCGGAGAAGGCGGACGTCGTCCTGGACGCCGTCGGCGGGGACCTCTTCGACCAGGCCCTGGACTCCCTGGCCTCCTTCGGCCGGCTGGTCACCTACGGAAACGCCGCCCGCTCCGGCTTCACCCCGGTCGACCCGGGCAGGCTCGGCCGGCTCAACGCCTCCGTCGTCGGCTTCTGGCTGCGCCCCACCCTGGCCGTTCCGGGCGCGGTCGGCGGCCCTCTGAAGGAGCTCTTCACCCTGGTCGCCGAGGGCCGCCTCAAGCCCGTGACCGGCGGCAGCTACCCGCTCGCCGACGCCCGGCGAGCCCATGAGGACCTGCTCGCCCGCCGGACCACCGGAAAGCTCATCCTGACTCCCTGAGCGGACCTCGGCCACGGAACAGCCCTGACGACCTGGTGCACTCCCCGTCGTGCGGCGGTCGCCAGGGCCTTCTGGACGAGAGACCCCGCGGGACAGCCCTTAGGGTGGCCCGATGCCCTCCCTGACCTCACACGCCCCGGGGCCGGCCGCCGCCGGGGACGGTGCGCCGGCGACCGCACCCGCCCGCCCCGGCCGTGACCCGTTCTTCGACAACGCGAAGTACCTGGCCATCGTCCTCGTCGCGGTGGGGCACTCCTGGGAGCCCCTGCCCGACAGCGGACGCCTGGTGGAGACGCTCTACACCTTCGTCTACACGTTCCACATGCCGGTCTTCATCATCATCGCCGGTTACTTCTCGCGCGGCCTCGACCTGCGGTCCCGCCGGGTCTGGAAGCTCGTCACCAGCCTGGTCGTGCCCTACGCCGTCTTCGAGATCGCCTACACCCTCTTCGAGCGCCTGACCGGCTCCCCGGACTTCTCCCTGAGCCCGCTCACGCCGTACTGGCTGTTGTGGTTCCTGCCCGCCCTGTTCCTCTGGCGTCTCACCACCCCCTTCTGGGAGACGGTCCGGTGGCCCGTGGCGGTGGCCCTGGTCATCGCGGCCATGGGGGCGGTGTCGAGCAACATCGGCGGCGACCTGCACCTCCAGCGCGTCCTGCAGTTCCTGCCGTACTACGTCCTGGGCCTCCAGCTGCGCCCCGCGCACTTCGACCTCGTACGCCGTCGCACCGTGCGCCTCGCGTCCGTGCCCGTCTGCCTGGTGGCCCTGGCCGCCGCCTACTGGGCGGTGCCGCGCACCACGACCTCATGGTTCTTCCGCCGCTACGGCGCCGAGCAGCTCGGCTCGCCCGCCTGGACGGGCGCCGTGGTGACCCTCCTGCTGTTCAGCTGCGCCCTGGTGCTCAGCGCCTGCTTCCTCGCCTGGGTACCGAACCGCAGGCTGTGGATGACCGCACTCGGCGCGGGCACGCTCTACGGCTATCTGCTGCACGGCTTCGTCATCAAGGGCGCGGTCAAGCTCGACCTCTACGAGGTGGACGTCGTCTCCACCCCGCTGGGCCGGATCCTGGTGTCCGTCGCCGCCGCGGCCATGGTCACGGCCCTCTGCACCCCGCCCGTCCGGCGGATGTTCCGGTACGCCGTGGAGCCCCGGCTCGACTGGGCCAGGAAGCCGGCACCGGCACCCTGACGGCAACGGCCCCGGACGCACCGCACCCCCGGGCCCAGAGGGCTCGGGGGTGCGACGTACCGACGGAGCGGCGGCTCAGGCGTCGGGGGTTCCGAGCAGGGCGGACGCGTTCTCCAGCGGGGTGAGCGGCACCGCGGGAGCGGGCACCTCCGCGGGGCGGCAGGTGAAGCCGAGACGCGTCAGCGCCCTGGTCACCTCGCCGGCGGAGAAGTCCCGGCGGTCCTGCCGGGTGATGATCTCGCCGACCTGCTTGACGGGGTAGACGCGGCGGCTGATGACCACCGCGTCACCGGTGACGGGCTCGGGCTTGACGCCCTTCATCGACTCCTCGACCTCGTTCTTGAAGAGGTCGAAGGGGAAACGGGCGATGACACAGCGCATGGTGCCTCAACAAGGTGGTCGTGGAGAAAGCCGGACGGGTTCGGCCGGGCTTCCGGCCGGATGGCTACGCGGCCTTGTTGGACCGGCGCTGCGCAGCCGCGGCACGCGCCTGCGGCGTCGCCGTGTTGGCGTTGGATCGGCGCCCCTGGCCGGGACGCGCGCCGCGCCGGCCGCGGGGGCCGGAACCGCTGCTCTTGCGCTCCGACAACGGTGAGGTGATCGTGACGGGCACACCCGACGGCGCCTGGGCTCCGGTGATGCGGTTGAGCTCGGCCTCGCCGGAGCGGACCTGGGCGATCTGCGGCGTGATGCCTGCATCGGCCATCAGCCGGGTCATCTCGCGGCGCTGGTTGGGCAGCACCAGCGTGACGACACTGCCGGACTCGCCGGCGCGCGCCGTACGGCCGCCGCGGTGCAGGTAGTCCTTGTGGTCGCTGGGCGGGTCGACGTTGACGACCAGGTCGAGGTTGTCGACGTGGATGCCGCGGGCGGCGACGTTCGTGGCGACCAGCACCGTGACATGGCCGGTCTTGAACCGGTCCAGGGTGCGGGTGCGCTGCGGCTGGGACTTGCCTCCGTGCAGCGCGGCCGCCCGCACACCGCTGTGCAGCAGGTGGTCGGTGAGCTTGTCCACCGCGTGCTTGGTGTCCAGGAACATGATCACCCGGCCCTCGCGGGCGGCGATCTCGGTGGTCGTCGCGTACTTGTCGGCGCCCTGGACGTAGAGCACGTGGTGCTCCATCGTCGTCACCGCGCCGGCCGCCGGGTCCACCGAGTGGACGACCGGGTCGTGCAGGTAGCGGCGGACCAGCAGGTCGACGTTGCGGTCCAGCGTGGCCGAGAACAGCATGCGCTGGCCCTCGGGGCCGACCTGGTCCAGCAGCTCGGTGACCTGGGGCATGAAGCCCATGTCGGCCATCTGGTCGGCCTCGTCGAGGACGGTGATGGCGACCCGGTCGAGCGTGCAGTCGCCGCGCTCGATGAGGTCCTTCAGGCGGCCCGGGGTGGCGACCACGACTTCGGCGCCGCCGCGCAGCGCGCTGGCCTGGCGGCCGATCGACATGCCGCCGACGACCGTGGCCAGCCGGAGCTTGAGGGACCGGGCGTACGGGGTGAGCGCGTCGGTGACCTGCTGGGCCAGTTCCCGGGTGGGGACGAGGACCAGGGCCAGCGGGCGGCGCGCGTCGGCACGGTTGCCCGCGGTGCGGGCCAGCAGGGCAAGCCCGAAGGCGAGCGTCTTACCCGATCCGGTGCGGCCGCGGCCCAGGACGTCCCGTCCGGCGAGCGAGTTCGGCAGGGTGGCCGCCTGGATGGGGAACGGCACGGACACGCCCTCGGACGTCAGTGCCGCCAGCAGCGGCGCGGGCATCTCCAGGTCCGCGAAGGCCTCGACGGCGGGCAGCGCGGGGGTGATGGTCACCGGCAGGGCGAACTCACCCGAGACGGAGGAGGAGCGGCGGCCGTAGCCGCCGGAGCGCTTCGGACCACCGGAGCGGCCCTGCGAACCCGGGGCGCCCGGCCGGCCGGATCCCGAGGAGCGGAATCCGTTGGCGGTACGACTGCCGGCTGATCCACCGGAACGCGTCCGGGAGAATCGGTCGTTCGTGCGAGCTGTGCGATCGCGGTTCAATGGAGAACCTTTCCCTCGAATGGCGCGTGTCGAGGGATTCTTTCCGGGCGGCTGCAGCCATGTAGGGCGCCAAGAATCGCAAGAACGAGCCGGTGAAATAACCAAGAACGAAGCCCGTCCGGCGGATGAACCAGCCGGATTCGGCACTCCATATGACTGCATATAACCGCCGCGTCATGACCTGTACACACCGGAATTACTCCGACGGTGCGTCAGCCTTGACAGCGGCCGGGAAAACACAACGAGCTGGGGCCCGCACCCCAAGGTGCGGGCCCCAGCTGCGCCATACGCCTGAGTGATCAGGCGGGGGTGATGTTCTCCGCCTGCGGGCCCTTCTGGCCCTGCGTGACGTCGAAGTTCACCTTCTGGCCTTCCTGCAGCTCGCGGAAGCCCTGGGCGGCGATGTTCGAGTAGTGGGCGAAGACGTCAGCGCCGCCACCCTCCTGCTCGATGAAGCCGAAACCCTTTTCCGCGTTGAACCACTTCACGGTGCCAGTAGCCATGTCATATCTCCTTCGGGGCGTTGCCCGTGGGCCCACACTGTGCGAGCCCTACGTCGCCGCAAATGATTGCCCCGACCGGAAGAAACCGGAAATACATAAGAGCGCCCACCGGAGTGATAACGGTGAGTGCACTCAAAGTTTTGGGAACCACAACTGCAACTGAGATCAACAGTAGCACGATTCGGGCACAAGCGAGCTGTACGCCATATCACTACGGCGTCACTCCTCCGCACACTGTATAAACTCTCACCGCTCATTACGCGTATTTCTGTGCCCGCCGAAACAGATATACACCCGTGTGCCGGTCAGGAATCGACGCTGCTCCGGCCGGCCGCGGGCCGCCGCAGCTGCTCGTTGAGGCGCAGGGCCTCCTCGAGCTGGTCCTCCAGGATGACGATGCGGCAAGCGGACTCGATCGGCGTGCCGCCGTCCACCAGCTCCCTGGCACGGGCCGCGACGCGCAGTTGGTAGCGCGAGTAGCGGCGGTGACCCCCCTCGGAACGCAACGGGGTGATGAGCCGGGCCTCACCGATGGCACGGAGGAAGCCGGGCGTCGCACCGATCATCTCGGCGGCTCGCCCCATGGTGTACGCGGGGTAGTCGTCATCGTCGAGACGGTCCGCGGCGTGCGACGGGGAATCCGGGGGCATCTGCACCTCTTCTGCTGCGCACCGGACCACCGATATGGCCTGGCTGCACAAGAAACCCTAGGCGTACCGGTAGGTCATGTCTATCGCCGCCGGAACAGGTTTCCGCCGTCCATGGCGCCACCGGCGCACGGCCGCCTGCCGGACATGGCCCGGCGGGAGCCCTCCGAGGCCCGTCCGGAGCCACCGGGACACTCCAACACCGCTGACCGGCCGGTCAGTTGTCGGCGGACCGCCAAACGGTCATACTGCACGCGTAGCCCTTCACGCATCCCCCGTCGTGAAGGGCTACATGCACGCGCGGCCACCGGGCGCCCTCACGCCCCACGCGGCCCGCGCAGTCCACGCGACCCGGAGCACCCACGGCATGAGCGGCACCGACAGGACCACGACGGCGGCCCGCACGGTCACGGACCTCCTGCAACCCCGCAATGTGCTGCTCGTCGGCATGCTCGCCATCGGGGCGGCCTCCGCAGGTGACTGGACCGGGCTCCCCTGGGGCTTCCTCGGGGCGCTCTGCGCCGGCCTCGTACCCGCCGGCTACATCGAGTGGGAGCGCGGACGCGGGACCTGGGGCGACCGCCACGTCGTGGACCGGACCCAGCGGGGACCCGTGTTCCTGGTGATCCTGGGATCGGTCGGCACCGGCGCGCTGATCATGGTCCTGGGCGGTGCGCCCCGCGGCATCCTGATCGCGATGATCTCCCTGTGGGTCATGACGACCGTGCTCCTGGCGGTCAACACCCTCTGGAAGATCTCGGTCGACTCGGCCGTCGCGTCGGCCGTGGTCGCTCTTCTCGGCGTCACCCACTCCCCGTGGTGGCTCTGCGCGAGCGTGCCCGCCCTCGCCGTGTGCTGGTCGAGGGTGGCGCTGGGTTACCACTCGGTGGCCCAGACGGCCGCGGGGGCGGCCGTCGGGGCGGCGACGGCGGCCGGCTTCCTGTTCGCCTGAGGCCCGCGGACACCCGGATCCCCGATTGCGGACCCGCTCCGAAGCCGGTTACGTGGACGCAGGGGCCGCGCAGCGATGTCACCGGGAGGCACGCAGATGCACAGGAAATCCGCGAACTCCAAGGCCGGCCTGCTCCTCAGTCTGGGCAGCAGCGCCATTGCCGTCGTCCGCACCGTGAAACGGATGCGCCGTGCCGGAGGCACCCAGGACAAACTGACCGCCGCGAACACCATGGCGGGGCTGCTGCCCCTGGCCACGTCCGCCCTGCTCATCCTGCGCCGGCTGCGAGGTCACTCCCGGCGGCACGCCGGCTGAAACGGCCCCGCCTCCGGCGGCTCAGACCGCCCCGGTCCGCGCCTCCGCCCGGACGCGCCCGCGCAACCGCTCCAGAACCCGGGCACGCAGCAGCTCGTACTCCTCGCGGAGGCGGACGAACTCCGCCGGGCGCTCGATCACCACGCCCCCGGACACGATCTCGTGCGGGGCGAACTGCTCCCGCGTCAGGTCGATCTCCACCCCCATGCCCAGCCGGTTCCACCAGTGGTAGTCGACGCGCACGCCGTCGACCCGCACCTCGCCCCGGATCAGCTCCCCGCCCAGCAGGTCGTTGACCACCATGGCGGTGACGCCGCACTGGTCCCGGGCGGGGTTGCCCGGATTCCACTGCGCCCGGTGTGCGGGCGTGGTCGTGTCCGCGCCCCAGCTGCTGCGGACGGCGGCTTCGATGTCGGTGAGGAGCAGAGGTTCCATGCCGTGGATCCTCGCACCCGCCACTGACAACGGCCCCGTACGGCCGAGGCGTTCAGCCGCCCCGCTCCGCCCCGCATCTCAGCGGACCCGGCCCACCGGCCTCGAGTCCGTCCAGCGACAGCGTCCCCTCAAAGGCCGCGGCGCCCGGCGGCAGCTCGAACGCCGCCGCGACCCGCTGCGGCACCGGGGTCAGCCCCAGCAGCCCCGTGACCAGCAGCCCCGCCAGACGGTGCCAGGCCGGGGCGCGGCGGATCATCGCGTGGTCGCTGCCCGGGATCGTCACCAGACAGGTGCGAGCGCCCGCGCGGCGTGCCCTGGCCGTGAGCGACTGGGACGCCAGGGGGCTCGTCACCCGGTCCCGGGTGCTGTGCAGCAGGACGACGTCCCGCCCCGCCAGCTGTGTCACCGGGTCGCCGGGCGGGCACCACGGGGCGAGGCCCACCACCGAGCGGACCAGCGGGTGCCCGGCGGCGTGGAGGGCTGCGCGCGCCCCCATGGAGTGACCGAGCAGGGTCACGGGGATGTCCCCCGCCTCCCGCCGCAGGTCGTCCAGCACCCGTAAGGCGTCGTGCAGCGGGTCCTGGCGGGAGCCGTTCCAGCCCCGGTGCGTGTAGCGGACGCGCCGCACGCACACACCGGAGTCACCGCGCACCGCGCGGGACACGACGCGCGAGACCGGAAGCATCCGCAGGCCGGGCAGGTTCAGGGCGCCGGGTGCCGGTGCCGCCAGCCCCGTCTCGTAGCCGCCGTGCAGGATGAGCACCGCTGCCGACGGCGGTCTTTCGGCCACACATACCTCCCGATCGAGGTGCGGGGCCGGTGCCCGCGCACACCCCATGGTCGGTGCCGGGGGGCCTACGGATGGGCCGAACGTGTCGATGCGTGGAATGTGCCGTTGACTGTGCTCTTCACCGTCCGGCGTACGCGTCCATCCGTACGCGTCCATCCGTACTCTCATCCATCCGTACTCACCCATCCGTACGCGACCCAAGGAGGCGCCGCCATGGCGTCAGGACCCCGAATCGGCTCACTCGCACCGGACTTCACCCTCCCCGGCGGCGTACTCGGCGACGACAGCTTCGTGCGGAGCGACTACACGCTCACCGCCGCTCGTGGCCGCAGCGTCGTGCTGGCCTTCTATCCCGGGGACAACACGGCCGTCTGCACCAAGCAGCTCTGCTCGTACTCCTCGGGCTTCGAGACCTTCGAGAGCCTCGACGCCGAGGTCTGGGGAATCAGTCCACAGGGTGTGGACAGCCATGAGTCGTTCGCCCGGGGCCATGGCCTGCGCATGCCCCTCCTGGCCGACACCGGACGGGAGACCGCCCGCGCCTACGGGGTCGCCGCGCCGGGCATCGGCGTACGCCGCTCCGTCTTCCTGATCGGGCCGGACGGGGTGCTGCGGTGGAAGCACGTCGCCCTCCTCGGGGCCACGTTCCAGTCGCTCGACACGCTCGCCGAGCAGCTCTCCGGCATCGAAACGCCGTGAAAACTGCCGGACT
This sequence comes from Streptomyces sp. NPDC005791, assembly GCF_042871485.1. Taxonomy (NCBI): domain Bacteria; kingdom Bacillati; phylum Actinomycetota; class Actinomycetes; order Kitasatosporales; family Streptomycetaceae; genus Streptomyces; species Streptomyces sp. NPDC005791. The sequence goes on along the minus strand of NZ_JBIAIP010000004.1, from coordinate 405,080 downwards.
TCGGCAGTATCCCTGGCGCGCACCGTATGGGACCATTCAGCCAGTTCGACGGAAACATATCGGGGGATTGCGAACACCGGGGGAGTGATCGCGTGACCGTGTTCCTGGGTCTCGGCATTGCGGGAATCGTCCTTCTCACCCTCTCCCTGATCTTCGACGGAATTCTCGAAGGGCTCCTCGGCGACGCGCTCGGCGGGCTGCTGAACGGCTTCTTCGACGGTCTGCTCTCCCTGCCCGTCATCGCCGGCTTCCTGTCCATGCTCGGCTTCGGCGGTGCGATCGTCCTCGGCACGACGGACGCAGGCACCCCGGTGGCCGTCATGGCGGGAGCCGGGGCGGGGTTGGTCGCGGCCTGGCTGACCTGGAAGTTCAGCCAGGCCCTGATGCGGGACCAGACCACGGCCACACCACGCGGTGACGACCTCGTCGGCACCTCGGGGTCCGTCGTCACACCCATCCCCGCCGACGGTTACGGCGAGGTGCTGCTCCGACTCGCGGGTCAGACCGTGAAGTTCTCCGCGAAGAGCGCCGTTCCCGTCGAACGCGGCGCGGAGATCTGGGTGGAGGCCACCCTTTCGACCACGTCGGTCACGGTCCGCCCCGTCGAGCGCTGACCACCGCCGAGCCGTACGCCTGACCGAACCCGTACAGCCGAACACACCGCCGTCCCGTCGGGAGGGCAAGGGGGGACACCGCTCATGAGTCCAGTAGTGATCGCCGTCATCGGCATCGTCGTACTCGTCGTACTTCTGGCCCTCGCCGTCATCACCCGGTACAAGGTCGCGGGCCCCAGCCAGGCCTTCATCATCACGGGCCGCCGGGGCAAGAAGTCCACCGACCCGGTGACCGGGCGCACCAGCATCGACAACAGCGGCCAGAAGGTCGTCGTCGGCGGCGGCGTCTTCGTCGTGCCGTTCGTCCAGCAGAAGTTCACCCTGGACCTCTCCAGCCGGCACATCCCCGTCGCCGTACGCGGGGCGGTGACCCTGCGCGGCGTGAAGTCCAACCTGGAAGGCGTCGCGATCGTCAAGGTCGGCGGCAGCGAGGACGCGATCCGCGCGGCGGCCCAGCGCTTCCTCCAGCAGCAGAAGGGCATCGTCGGCTTCACCCAGGAAGTACTCTCCGGAGCCCTCCGCGCCATCGTCGGCCGGATGTCCGTCGAGGACATCATCCGGGACCGCGCCGCCTTCGCCGCCCAGGTCGCCGAGGAGGCCGAGGCCAGCCTCTCCGGCCAGGGCCTCATCCTGGACGCCTTCCAGATCCAGGACATCACCACCGAGGGCAGCTACCTCGAGGACCTCGGCCGCCCCGAGGCCGCCCGCGCCAAGCAGGAGGCCGACATCGCCGAGGCCATCGCCCGGCGCGCCTCCGAGCAGGCCCGGCTGAAGGCGGCCGAGGAGATCGCCATCGCCGAGCGGACGTTCTACCTCAAGCAGGCCGAGATCAAGGCCGAGACCGAAGCCGCCGCGGCCCAGGCGGACGCCGCCGGGCCCCTCGCCGAGGCGGCCCGCCAGCAGGAGGTTCTCGCCGAGCAGGAGAAGGTCGCCGCGCGCCAGGCGGCCCTGACCGACCGCGAACTCGACACCAAGGTCCGCAAGCCCGCCGACGCCGCCCGCTACCAGGCGGAGCAGGAGGCCGAGGCCCGCCGCATCGCCCAGGTCAAGGAGGCCGAGGCCGACGCGGAGCGCTCCCGCCTCACCGGCCAGGGCGAGAAGCTCCACCGCTCGGCCCTCGCCGACGCCGTACGCATCGAAGGCGAGGCCGAGGCCGCCGCCATCGCCGCGAAGGGCGCCGCCGAGGCCGAGGCCATGCAGAAGAAGGCCGACGCCTTCGCGCGGTACGGCGACGCGGCCGTCCTCCAGATGCTGGTCGAGGTGCTCCCCCAGGTCGTCGCGAAGGCGTCCGAACCGCTGGGCGCCATCGACAAGCTGACGGTCATCTCGACGGACGGCGCGAGCCAGCTCTCCCGCACGGTCACCGACAACGTGGCCCAGGGCCTGGAACTCCTCAGCTCCACGACGGGCGTCGACCTGGCCGCGCTGCTCCGCGACCTGCAGGGCAGGGCGGGCGGCACGGAGGCCGCACCGGCGGTCCCCGCTCCCGCCACCAACGGCGAGAAGATCGAGATCAAGGACTGACCCGGCCCCGTCCCCGCGCCCGGCCGATGGAGACTCACCGGCCGGGCGCATCCCTGTCCGCGCCCATCCCGGCCCCCTGAACAGCGGCCACCCTTTCCCGCCAGGGCGTATGGGCGTAGGGATCGTCGTCCCCCTCAAGGGCGAGCTGGGCCGACCGGGCCTCGCCCCACGCCGCCCACGCGGCCTCCCGACGACACGGCCCGCACCGCGTCTCGCCGTCCTCCCCCGGCCCCGGCCGGAACAGATGCTCGTCCCCGGGCCCGGAACACACCGCCAACGCGGCTACGGGAGCAGGAGGCTCGGGCTTCGGCACGGGCGCGGGCTCCTCGGGAAGCTTGTGCACCAGCCTGTGCCGCAGGAATCCCACGGCCGACCGCACCCCGCCCACCGGCAAATCGCTGACCAGCACCCGCCGCATGTCGTCGGCCGCGACCCCACGCCTCAGCCACGCCACGGCGAGCTTCACCAGCTTCCGGGCCTCCGCCACACCCAGATGCAGCGAACGGTGCACGTGCCGCAGGGAGAGCAACACCCGCTCGGCCTCCACCGCTTCGGGATCGGAAGAGTCGGCCTGCTCGTCCCGCGCCTCCGGTTCGGTGGGTGGGTGGGAACAGTTCTTCCCCCGTTCTTCATCCACCGGTTCACAGCCACCGGCCATCCGACCTCCCGGTTGCCCGACCGTCGGTTTCCTCACACTCGGAGACACGACGACCGGCACCACGTTGCCGTCCCGGGCCTCCCTCGCCGCCTCCGGGCTGAGGGCCACATTCGCGAGGAGCTGCTCGGTCGTCCAGAAGCCCCGTCCGCCCTGCTGCCGCCACTCGTACAGGAACCCGTGCGTGACCAGCAGTTCCTTGGCCTTCTGATAGGCCCGCCCGGTGATCCCCAGGGCTCGCGCGTGCTCGCTGAGGGCCGCACCGCGCCGGTCGTCAGGGAGGCCCTGCACGTAGAGGAGGAGGATCTTCGCGTCACTGCTCAGACGCTGATTGCGTACCAGATCATTCGCGGCCTTCGTATAGCCGCGAGACGGCGCGATAGCATGCCAAAGCATCCTGGTGGACCTCGTTATCCACTGGCGGTGAAGGTCCTCGGTTGGTGCTCCTACACACCTCCGGGGACCGCGCCATGCGCGCGTACGCACACAGCGTGATGACGCGATTACGTTACCGCAGTCGAAACCTGGTCAGCGCCGTTCGGCGGAAGCGTCACTCCGAGTGGGGTGGCGGGAGCCCGGTCGCAGGCTCTCGACGCGGGTGTCGATCTGCCGGCGGACGAGCTTCGCGGCACGCTCGTGGTCCCAGGTGTGCGACACCGGTTCGATGATCCCCTCGATGATCTGGACCCGGTCCCCGCGCACGTGCTGGACGGCGAACCTGAGGGCTCGCTCGGCGTCGGCACCCCTGCTGTAACTGTAGTCGGGCGCGCTCGTCACAGGGTCCCGCTTCGTCCCTGTCCATGACTATGGCTACCGTCATCGTGCCCGGCCCGCACTGCCCTTGGCACGATCGGCGGAGATCGACGGAGAGATGTCGAAAGCGTTCGTTCCTGACCGGAACGAGCACCCGTTCCTCCGCGCTTCCAGAAGACGCGGTGAGCGAGTCCGGCCCCGCCACCGCCGCCCCGACGGCTGGATTCCGGCTCCGGTTAGGGTAATGAGCGGATAAAGAGATGATCAAAAGCGTCACACCGGCGCCGCCGTGCTCCTCGGGAGGAAGCCATGGGAACCCACCGCACATCGCTGCCAGGAGTCGGCGTCCAGTACGACTACACCACCGAGTCGGGGCAGCACATCTCCGTCGTCGTGCACCACGACGGACGGCGGTTCCTGGGGTTCTACGAGAAGGACGACCCTGATTCGTGCGTGTTCTCCGTACCCCTGACCACCACCGAGGCCACCGGGCTCGCGCACCTCATCGACGCGGCGCCGATCGATGCCGTGCGGACCGAGGGGATCGACCTGGTCACCGAGCACATTCCGCTCGGGACCCGCTCCCCGTACGGCGGGCGGCTGCTCGGGGACACCAGGGCGCGGACGCGGACGGGGGCCTCGATCGTGGCCGTGCTGCGTACGCACAGTGCGCATCCGTCGCCGGGGCCGGACTTCCGTCTGGCCATCGGGGACACGCTTGTCGTTGTCGGAACGCGTGAGGGCGTCGACACGCTCTCCGAGATCATTGCGGAGGGCTGACCGTGCACGACACGACCGCACTGCTGGTGGAGCTCGGCTCCGTCATTCTTGGGCTCGGCATCATCGGACGATTCGCCGGGCGGATAGGGCTCTCGCCGATCCCGCTGTACCTGCTGGCCGGGCTCGCGTTCGGTGAGGGCGGTCTGCTGCCGCTCGGTGCCAGCGAGGAGTTCACCGCCATCGGGGCGGAGATAGGCGTCATCCTGCTGTTGCTGCTGCTCGGGCTCGAGTACAGCGCGTCGGAACTCGTCACCAGCCTCAAGACGCAGTATCCGTCCGGAGTCGTCGACTTCGTGCTCAACGCGACACCCGGCGCGGCAGCCGGCCTGATGCTGGGGTGGGGGCCCGTGGGCGCCGTCGCGCTGGCCGGTGTCACCTGGATCTCGTCGTCGGGTGTGATCGCCAAGGTGATGACCGACATGGGACGGCTCGGTAACCGTGAGACGCCCGTCATCCTCGGTGTCCTCGTCATCGAGGACCTCGCCATGGCCGTCTATCTGCCGCTGCTGACCGCGATGCTCGCCGGTGTCGGTCTGGCCGGCGGCAGCATCGCGCTGCTGATCGCACTGGGCACGGTCGGGTTCGTGCTGTACCTGGCGCTGCGTCACGGCCGGCTCATCAGCCGTGCGGTGTCCTCCGACAACCCCGAGATGCTGCTCCTCGTCGTCCTCGGGCTCACCGTCCTGGTGGCCGGGCTGGCCCAGCAGTTGCAGGTGTCGGCGGCCGTCGGCGCGTTCCTCGTGGGCATCGCGCTCTCCGGCGAGGTCGCCGAGGGCGCGCGCAAGCTGCTGACGCCGCTGCGGGACCTGTTCGCCGCGGTGTTCTTCGTGTTCTTCGGGCTGTCCACCGATCCGGCGGAGATCCCGCCCGTGCTGCTTCCGGCGGCGCTGCTGGCGATCGTCACGGTCTTCACGAAGATCGGCACCGGCTGGTACGCCTCCCGGCGGGCCGGGATCGGACCGCGCGGCCGATGGCGCGCGGGCGGCACGCTGGTCGCACGCGGGGAGTTCTCGATCGTCATCGCCGGTCTGGCCGTGGCGACGGAGCCCCGGATCGGGCCCATCGCGACCGCGTACGTGCTGATCCTGGTGATCGTCGGGCCGCTCACCGCCCGGTGGACGGAGCCGGTCGCCTCGAAGCTGCAGGCGGCGCTCGCCGGCAGGCGGGAGAAGTCGGCCGCCGCCGAGGGGACGAAGCCGGAGCCGGCCGTCGCGACGGAGAAGCGGAAGCCGGCCGACACTCAGGAGCCGATGCCGTCGCACGACGACCTCACTCCGGAGCACGCCGGGCGCGACTCCGACTGACGGAGGCCCGCCCCCCGACGGGTCAGAGCGGGGTGGCCGCGTGGAGGATGCCGACGAGCGCCACCGTCGCGCTGAGCGACGACAGCGCCGAGGCAGCCGTCCCCACCGTCGCGGTCACCGCCGCCAGGACCAGATGCGCGGAGCGCGGGGGCCAGAGTCCTGCCGAGGGCTCGGGATCGAGCAGCGCCGCCACCCGGCGCGGCACGGGGCCCGCCGGCGAAGGAGCCGCGAAGGCGGGGAGCACGGCAGGCCCCGTCTCGTGCCGTGGTGAGAGCAGCGCCGCCTTGCAGACCGCCGTGGCGACGGCACGGCGGCTGCCCACCGCGTACGCCGCTTCCTCGTCCGCCCAGCGTTCGGTGCTGTAGGCCACCGCCGTACGCAGGGGCAGCAGGAACGGGTTGGCCCGCGCCGCCAGTTGCGTCGCCAGCAGGTAGCGGTGGTGCCGGCCCGTCAGGTGCGCGCGTTCATGGGCGACGAGGGCGCGGCGCTCGCGGGCGTCCAGGCACTCCAACATCGCGCTGGAGACGACGACCCGGCCGTCACGGCCGGGCGTTCCGGGCAGGGCGTACGCGTACGGATCGGGGGACGGCACCACCGCGAGGTCCCCGTCGCCGGCGCGCTGCGGCGGCAGGGCGCGGGCGGCGCGGATCCGGGTCCTGACGTGCCGCAGCAGGGTGCTGCCGCAGGCCGTCAGCACCGCTCCCAGGACGACGATCGCGATCAGGCCCGCCTTCTCCTCGTACGGCACCGCGGCACGCACCTCGGGGTCCGACCAGCCGTCGGGCAGCGGGTTCCCGGGGAGCTGGGCCGTGCCCACCACCATGAGCAGGGCCAGGCAGAGCGTGCTGCACAGCGCCAACGTCGACCCGACGGCGGCGAGGAGCCGGGTGGCGCTCCTGGGGTGCAGATGCTGTTCGGCGAGACGCGCCATGGGCAGCGCGGTCAGTGGCAGGACGAGTGGCAGGTAGACGAAGACGCCCATCGTGGTGTCTCTCAGCCTTCCGGAGCTACGGGGTCGTCGTCGGAGGAGTCGGAGGAGTCGGAGGAGTCGGACGCCTCGGACACGTCGGGGGTGTCGGCCGCGCGGGCGAGCAGTGCGCGGAGCCGTGCCTCGTCGCCCGGGGACAGCGCGGAGACGAACCGGGCGAGGACGGCCTCCCTGTCGCTCTCGCCGTCCAGGACGCGGCGCATCCGCAGGGCGGCGAGGCCGGCCTCGTCGGAGGCCGGGGTCCAGACGTAGGAACGGCCCTGCCGGGTGCGGGTCACGGCCTTCTTCGCGTAGAGGCGGGAGAGGATCGTGATGACCGTGGTGTAGGCGAGGTCGCCGTCGAGGTGCTCCTGGACCCAGCCGGCCGTCGCGGGCCCGCCCGCCGAGCGCAACACGGTCAGGACCTGGGACTCCAGCTGACCCTGCCCGCGCCTGGGCGTCCGCGGGCCGTCCGGGCCGCCGCCGCCGTCCGTATCCATAGGCCTGTTCATCGCCGCATCCTACTGAGTGGCCGCGCCGGGCCCGTCGGCCACCGTGCGGACGGCGGCCACCCACTGTTCTTCTACACAGTTGTAGAGTTTGACTGGTTCCCGCACCACAGGCAACGCAAGGTATGGAGACGTCATGGCCCTTTGGGATCGGATCAAGGAATCCGCGTCGACGATGCAGACGCAGCTGGAGGCGAAGAAGAACGACCTGAAGAGCGGGGCGTTCCGGGACGCGAGCATGGCCATGTGCGCCCTGGTCTCCGCTGCGGACGGTTCCATCGACCCGTCCGAGCGGCAGCGCGTCGCCTCCCTGATCGCCACCAACGACGTGCTGCAGAACTTCCCGGCGGACGACCTCCAGCGCCGGTTCAACGCGTACGTGGACAAGCTGACCGCGGACTTCGCCTTCGGCAAGGTCAGCGTGCTCCAGGAGATCGCCAAGGCGAAGAAGAAGCCCGCCGAGGCGCGTGCCGTGATCCAGATCGGCATCGTGATCGGCGGCGCCGACGGCGACTTCGACAAGTCGGAGCAGGCGGTCGTGCGCGAGGCGTGCTTCACGCTCGACCTGCCGCCGCACGAGTTCGACCTGTAGGTCGCACACCGCCGCGTACGGCCCGGGCCCTCGGGTCGTACGCGCCGTGGAACCGCCGCACCGGATCCGTCAGAGCTCCTTCGCCGGCCAGTCCAGCAGCCGGGCGCCGATCACCGCTGTCTGCAGCGTGTACCGGTGCATCGGGTCGGACGGATCGGAGCCCGTCAGCTGGTGTATCCGCTCCAGCCGGTACGTCAGCGCGCGCACGCTCAGCGACAGCCGGCGGGCCGTCTCGGCGGCCACACAGCCCGCGTCGAAGTAGACGGACAGCGTCCGCAGCAGGGGTTCCGCGCCGCCCCGCGCCTCCTTGAGCGGGCCGAGCTCGCTGCGCACCAGGTCGGCCATGGCCTGCCGGTCCCGGGTCAGCACCGGGTAGACCAGCAGGTCGGCGGCGTACAGCACGGGGTCGTCGAGCGTCATCCGCCGCGCCAGGTCGAGGGCCTCGAGCGCCTCGTCGTACGAGTGGACCACCCCGCCGGGTCCGCGGTGCGGGCGGCCGACCGCGACCTGGCCGCCGTCCGTCGCGGCGTGCGCCTGCTTGGCGAAGTACCGCAGGACGTCCGGCTGACTGCCGGGGGCTATGCAGACCAGCCGCCCGTCCTTCGTCGTGAGCAGGATCTTCCGGCCGCCGAAGCGCGCGAGCAGCGCCGCCTCCACACTGCGGGGCACGGCGTCGGACTCGGTGTACGCCTCGGGGCCCGCCGCCACCGCGACGGCGTGGGCCCGCGAGAGCCGCAGCCCGAACCGGGTGGCCCGCTCCGCGAGTCTGCCCAGGTCGCTGCGCCCGTACAGCAGGTCGTCGATGAACTCCCGCCGCGCCGCCTCCTCGCGGCGCACAGTGAGGCGCTGCGCCCGCTCGAAGCCCTCCGCGAAGGCGTCCACCGCCTGTTCCACGGCGCCCAGCACGGCGTCGGTGGCCGAGGCGCCCGCCGCGCGCGGCCAGGCGGCGCGGGTCTCCTCGAGGTGACGCCGCACCAGGGCCCGCAGTTGATGCCCCGCCTCCGCGGCCTCGCGGCCGAGCGTGCGCCGTGTCTCCAGCTCGTCCCGGGTGAGCCGGCGGCCGGTCTCCGCGACCTCGGCCAGGACGGGGGCATAGCCCTCCAGGAATCTCTCAGGGATCTCGGGCTCCGCCACGTCGCGCTCCTCCGTACCTCCGCACCACTGTCACCTCACCAACGTCCGGGGGTGAGTGCCGGTGCCCGGCAGTGGGGGCCCGTGAAGCCTGCCGGATTCCGGCAGTGCGCCCGTGCCGCCCCGGCTGACACGATGAGTCCAGCAACACACGGGGGAAGCACGGGGGTTACGGGGGATCACGGGGGAAGGAACCGGTTGCCGTGGGGCCGTTCGCGGTGTCGCGGTGCCGGCTCCCCCGTCCCGCCTGCCGCCGCCCGGCCTCCGCGACCGTACAGCGACCGGTGGGACGGGAGCAGGGACCGATGACCGCATTCCTCTCCGCAGCACTCGCCTTCCCGGCCGTCGTCCTCGGCGCCGCGCTGGTGGTCGTCGTCTGCTTCTGGCTGCTGGTCCTGGCCGGGGCGGCCGGGCACGACTCGTTCGACGGCGACCTCGACACCGACGCGGTCGGCTTCGGCGGGGTGCCCGTCTCCGTGTCGGTGTCGCTGTTCGTCGTCATCGCCTGGTTCACCGGCCTGACCGGCTCGGTCCTGGTGCTCCGCAGCGGAGCCACCGGCACCCTGCGGGCCGTGTTCCACCTCGCCGTCCTGGCGGGGGCGCTACTGATCGCCTGGGGGGTGGTCCGCATGCTCGTACGCCGCTTCCGCCGGTTCTTCCCCGCGGAGCCTCCACCGTCCAGGGAGGACTTCGTGGGCCGGACCTGCACGATCCGCACCGGCTCCGTCAGCGCCGACTTCGGGCAGGCCGAGGTCGCGGCCGACGACGGTTCGACCGCGATCGTGCAGGTCAGGCAGCCACTGAGGCCGTCCGGGCCGAGTGACGTGTTCAGCTCCGGCAGCACGGGGCTCCTCTACGCCTACGACGCCGACGGCGAGTTCTTCTGGGTCTCGCCCTACGACGCGGCGCTCGCCCCACGGCCCCTGCCGCGCAAGGCCGGCTGACCCTCCTTCCCTTCCCCCGGGCCCCGGGCCCGTGGTTCCGCGCGCCGTGCTGCGGGGCGCTCCTCCTCTTCGTACGACTGGGACTGACATGGATGCCATCTCCTGGGGCATCGGCGTGATGATCGCCGTTGTCCTGCTCATCACCATCGCTCTGGTCTTCGTCATCACCCGGCTCTTCCGCAAGGTCGAGCAGGGGAAGGCGCTGATCATCTCCAAGACCAAGAAGGTCGATGTCACCTTCACCGGTGCGGTGGTCCTTCCGGTGCTGCACAAGGCCGAGACCATGGACATCTCGGTGAAGACCATCGAGATCCGCCGTACCGGCCGCGAGGGCCTGATCTGCCAGGACAACATCCGCGCCGACATCCACATCACGTTCTTCGTCCGGGTCAACAAGACCGTGGAGGACGTCATCAAGGTCGCGCAGGCCATCGGCACGGAACGGGCCAGCGACAAGGCCGCCATCCAGGAGTTCTTCGCCGCGAAGTTCTCCGAGGCGCTCAAGACCGTCGGCAAGCAGCTGGACTTCGTCGACCTCTACACCAAGCGGGAGGAGTTCCGGGACCGGATCATCCGGGTCATCGGGACCGACCTGAACGGTTATCACCTGGACGACGCGGCGATCGACTTCCTCGAGCAGACGCCGATGGCGCAGCTCGACGGCGCCAACATCCTGGACGCGCAGGGCATCCGCAAGATCACCGAGCTGACGGCGATCGAGCACGTGCGGACCAACGAGTTCCAGCGCACCGAGCAGAAGGAGATCACCCGGCAGGACGTCGACGCCCGCGAGACGATCCTGGAGCTGGAGCGCCGGCAGGCCGAGGCGGAGATCAAGCAGCGCCGCGAGGTCGAGACGCTGCGTGCCCGCGAGGAGGCCGTCACCGCCCGGGTGCAGGAGGAGGAGCGGCTCGGTGCGCAGAGCGCGTTCATCCGCACCGAGGAGCAGCTCGGCATCCAGCGGGAGAACCAGGCGCGCGAGGTGGCCGTCGCGCAGAAGAACCGTGAGCGGGTCATCGCGGTGGAGAACGAGCGCATCGAGAAGGACCGGCTGCTGGAGGTCATCGGCCGCGAGCGGGAGACCGAGCTGAACAGGATCGCCGCGACGAAGGAGGTCGAGGCCGAGCGCCGTGAGGTCGCGGACGTGATCCGGGAGCGGATCGCGGTGGACCGTACGGTCGCCGAGCAGGAGGAGTCGATCCTGACGCTGCGGTCCGTCGAGGAGTCGGAGCGCACCCGCAGGTCCGTGATCATCGCTGCGGAGGCGGAGGCCCAGGAGAAGCTGGTCAAGGACATCAAGGCGGCGGAGGCCGCGGAGGCGGCGGCGACGCACCTGGCGGCTGAGCAGCTGACGCTCGCCGAGGCGCGGCTGAAGACCGCCGACCTGGACGCGCAGGCGAAGCTGCGGCTGGCGGAGGGGGTCCAGGCGGAGAGCGCCGCTGCCGGACTCGCGGACGTCCGGGTCAGGGAGGCGGAGGCCGAGGTCACGGAGAAGGCCGGCCGCGCGGAGGCACAGGCCACCGAGGCCCGGCTCAGGGCGGAGGCGGAGGGTGCGCGCCTCAAGGCCCTGGCGGTCGCGGAGGGCACGCAGGCACAGGCGTCCGCGGACGCGGCGGTGATCGGCGAGAAGCTGAAGGCCGAGGCGGCAGGGCTCACCCAGAAGGCCGCGGCGATGGCGGCGCTCGACGAGGCGTCCCGCGGGCACGAGGAGTACCGGCTGCGGCTGGACGCGGAGAAGGAGATCAGGCTCGCGGAGTTCGACGTCCAGCGGCAGGTCGCCGAGGCCCAGGCGACGGTGCTGGCGACAGGGCTGGAGAACGCGGACATCGACATCGTCGGCGGTGACTCCGTGTTCTTCGACCGGCTGGTGTCCTCGATCTCGCTGGGCCGGAGCGTCGACGGCTTCGTGGAGAACTCGAAGACCGCACGGGCGCTGGCCGGACCGTGGCTCGACGGCCGGGGGTCGTTCACGGACGACCTGACCAAGGTGCTGGGGTCGGTGTCCACGGGGGACGTACGGAATCTGACGGTGTCGGCCCTGCTGACGCGGCTGATGCGGGCCCCGGGGGCGGCCTCGGGACAGGTGGAGCAGCTGCTGGCCGCGGCGGAGCAACTGGGCCTGGCAGGGATGACGGTGTCGTCCCTCGCGGAGGCGGCCCCGGCGCACGGCACCCCGCAGGGCCCGGCCTCGCGGAACGGCGCGGCAGTCGGATAGGAGCAGGACCCCGCCCGTGGCCGGGCCGCCGCGGCCCGGCCACGGACGGACGCGTTGTCGAACGTCATCTCGCAGGGAGCCTGACCCATGGACCGCGACATCACCCTCACCGATGCCGACGCCGATGCCCACGAGGTGCTCCGGCGACGGCTCCACGAGCAGGCCGACGAGTTGGTCCGGCGGGCCGAGTCGCTCAACGCGCGGCGGACCGAGGAGTTCGGCTCCGCCGGACTGCGCCTGCTCGCCACCGAACAGGTGCGTACGGAGCACCCCTCGGTGGCCCGGGATCTGGTCGCCGTGGGCGGGCGCCTGCTGTTCGGCTTCGAGCGTGGGCCGGGTGCGCCCGGGGACGCCGGGGTCGGTGACGTCCTGGTCCTGCGCGAGCCGGGTCTGGAGGAGGCGGACGCGGGGCTGCTGGACGACGAGGCCTTCGTACGGGAGTTCGCCGGCCTGCACCGCTACTACCGTGACGCCCGGCTGCTGCGGCTGCGGCGCGTCGACGGCCGGCTGCTCGCCGTCTTCCGCACCGGGGAGACCGCCGAGGACATCCGCGTCCTGCGCTGGGCGCTGGGCCCCGACGGCGCGCCCGGGGCCTTCCTGGACGCCCGGGGCGACCGCGACCACACCTTCCCGCCGTCGCACGACGTCGACTGGATCCCCGTGGGGCGGGACGCCCACGTGGCCGGCCGGCATCCCCACGTCTCCGTGCTGGACACGGTCTTCGTGGACACGCTGGGCGGCACGCTCACCGTCAGGACCACCGCTGACACCGAGTCCCCCGACGGGATCCACGAGGAGCCCGTCGACGAGCCGCTGCAGTCCCTGGCGGACGCCGCCGTCGAATACGCCGTGGCCGGGCCGCTGATCCTGCTGCGGGTACGCCCGTACAAGGAGGAGGTCTGGCGCCACCTGGTCTTCAACACCCTGCTGTCCACCGTGCGGCGCCTCGACGCGATCGGGCCGTCCTGCCGTCTGCTCCCCGAGGACCAGGGGATCATCTTCCCCGGCGGGTACTACCTCACCAACGGCACGGCCAGGACCTTCGACACCGCCGGGGAGCTCCACGACCCCGTCTTCGAGGAGGCGGTCCCCTCACCCGACGGCGAGGACGTGCTGTACGTCTACCGGTCCCGGGACGGCAGCCGCACCCTGCTCCTGCCCTACAACCTGATCCGCCAGGAGGTCGCCACTCCGCTGGCCGGCCGGGGTCACGCCCTCCTCGACGACGGCACCCTGATCCTGCTGAAGGACGGCGCGGACGGGCCGGGGCGGGTCCACCCGCTGCAGCGCTGGCAGACCCCGTACGTCTCCGACACCTACGCCGCCTCCCGTCCCGTCGGCACGGGACCGCTCGCCCGGACCGGTAACGCCGACCTGGTGCGCGGGATCTCCGACTGCCTGGCCCTGGCGAACGGTGTGCGGGACATGACGCCTACCGCCGCCGTGTACAGCCGGCTCGTCGCCGACTGCGGGCGGGCGGGCGACCGCTACCACTGGCTGGCCGACCCCGCACTGGGCGCGCTCGCCGAGCCGCTGGAGGAGCTGCGGGCCACCGCCCTCCAGGTCCTGGCCGAGTTCGAGACGGTCCAGGAGCTGACCGGGCAGGCCGCCGACGCACTCGACGAGGCGGCCACCGGGCTCACCGCCCTGGTCCGCCGCATCCGGGGCGAGGCCCCGCGCTCGGCCGCCGCCTGGGTCGCCGGGCTCTCCGAACTACGGCGCGCACACGGCCGTCTGTCGACCCTCGCCGACATGCGGTACGCCGACACGGAACGCATCGCCGCACTCCGCGAGGAGACCGAGCGGGAGCTCGCATCGGCCGCCCGGCGTGCCATCACCTTCCTCGCCCGCGAGGACGCGTTCAGCGGATACCACGAGGACCTCGCGGAGATCACCGCGAGCGCCGACGCGTCGGACACCGTCGCCGACGCGGCAGCGGCCGAAAAACGGCTGACGGAGATCACGGACGGCCTGGCGACGGTCACGGACGTCGTCGCCGGACTGGACATGGGTGACGCCACCGTCCGTACCTCGGTCCTGGAGCGGATCGCCGAAGTGCTGGGCGGCGCCAACCGCGCCCGCGCGACCCTGGACGCCCGGCGCGGGGAGCTGGTGTCCCGGGAGGGGCGGGCCGAGTTCGCCGCCGAGTTCGCGCTGCTCGGGCAGGCCGTCACCGGGGCCCTGGCCACGGCGGACTCCCCCGAGGCCTGCGACGAACAGCTGGCCCGCCTGCTGCTCCAGCTGGAGAACCTGGAATCCCGCTTCGCGGAGTCCGACGACTTCCTGAGCAGGCTCGGCGAGCGCCGTGCGGAGGTGTACGAGGCGTTCTCGGGCCGGAAGCAGACGCTGCAGGACGCCCGGGCCCGCCGGGCGGAACGGCTCGCGGAGTCCGCCGCCCGGGTCCTGGAGACGGTCTCCCGGCGGCTGGCCGGGCTGGCGGACGTGGACGCCGTCCACACGTACTTCGCCTCCGACCCCATGGTCGCCAAGGTCCGCCGCACCGCCGAGGAGCTCCGTGCGCTCGGCGACCCGGTGCGCGCCGAGGAGCTGGACGGCCGGCTGAGGACGGCCCGGCAGGAGGCCGGGCGCGCGCTGCGCGACCGGGGCGAGCTGTACACGGACGGCGGCTCGGTGATCCGGCTGGGCCGCCACCGCTTCGCGGTGAACACCCGGCCGTTCGACCTGACCCTGGTCCCGTCGGGGGACGGGGCCGCCTTCGCGCTCACCGGTACGGACTACCGGGCGCCGGTCACCGACCCGGAGTTCCTGGCCGCCCGCACGCACCGGGACCAGGTGCTGCCCTCGGAGACACCGCACGTCTACCGCGCCGAGCACCTGGCCGCCCGGCTCCTCGACGAGCACGGGGCGGACGCCCTGGCCGGCGCCGACCTCGCGGCGCTCGTGCGGGAGGCGGCGGCGTCGGCATACGACGAGGGGTACCGGCGCGGGGTCCACGACGAGGACGCCCTCGCCGTCCTGACCGTGCTGCTGCGGCTGCGCGCCGGGGCCGGGCTGCTGCGTTTCACGCCCACGGTGCGCGCGGCGGCGCAGCTCTTCTGGGCGCACGACACCGACGATGCCCTGCGTACGTCCTGGACGCGGCAGGCCCGCTCGCTGGCGCGGGCCCGGGACACCTTCGGGCTCGCTCCCGCCGTCGCGACACTGCAGGAGGAGTGGGCGGCGGTGATGCGGTCGGAACCGGCCGTCGCCGAGTACCTCTTCGAGGAGCTGGCCTGCGGCCCCGCCGGGTTCGTCACGCGTACGCCGGTCCGCACGCTCCTCGACACGTTCCGCCGCGCCCTGGGCACGTCCGCGTACGACGACGACCTGGCCGCTCTGGCCGGTGACCTCCCGGCCCGGCGCCGGCTGGTGGAGGGCTGGCTCACCTCCTACGCCGCCGCGAGCGGCACGCACCCGGACGGCGGGGACCCGGCCGAGGGCGACCTCGCTGAGGCGGTCGCCGTGGAGCTGTGCCCGGAGCTGGAGCGCTACGACTGCGACGCCCCGCTCACCGCGACGGTGGACGGGCTCCTCGGTGACCACCCCCGCGTGGTGCGGGGGCGGATGACGGTCCGGCTGGACGAAATCCTCGCCCGCACGGCCGAGTTCCGCGCCCACACCGTGCCGGGCTTCCGCGCCTACCAGCGGCTGCGCACCACCCTCGTCGCGGCCGAGCGCTCCCGGCTGCGGCTGGACGACCACCGGCCGCGCGCCATGCCGGCGTTCGTCCGCAGCCGGCTGCTGGACGAGGTGTACCTCCCGCTCATCGGTGACAGCCTGGCCAAGCAGATCGGCACCGCCGACGGGGACCGCCGCACCGACTCGCAGGGGCTGCTGCTGCTGGTCTCCCCACCGGGCTACGGCAAGACGACGCTGGTGGAGTACGTCGCGGAGCGGCTCGGGATGGTCCTCGTCAAGGTCAGCGGCCCGAACCTCGGCCACGAGGTGACGTCCCTCGACCCGGCGCTGGCGCCCGGGGTGACCGCCCGCCGGGAGGTCGAGAAGATCAACTTCGCGTTGGCGGCGGGCGCCAACACGCTCCTGCATCTGGACGACATCCAGCACACCTCGCCCGAGCTGCTCCAGAAGTTCATCCCGCTCTGCGACGCCACCCGCCGTGTCGAGGGGGTCCACGACGGCCGGCCACGCAGCTACGACCTGCGGGGCAAGCGGTTCGCCGTGGTGATGGCGGGCAATCCGTACACCGAGTCCGGGGCCCGGTTCCGGATTCCGGACATGCTCGCCAACCGGGCCGACGTATGGAATCTCGGGGAGGTCCTGAGCGGCCGGGACGAGGTCTTCGCGCTGAGCTTCGTCGAGAACGCGCTGACCGCCAACCCGGTGCTGGCGCCGCTCGCCGCCCGCTCCCGGAGCGACCTCGCCCTGCTCGTGCGCCTCGCCTCCGGCGCGGACCTCCCGGCTTCCGCCGATCGGCTGGAGCACCCGTACAGCCCGGCGGAGCTGGACCGGATCGTCTCCGTCCTGCGCCATCTGCTGACCGCCCGGGACACGGTCCTCGCGGTGAACGCGGCGTACATCGCCTCGGCGGCGCAGACGGACGCCTCGCGCACCGAACCGCCTTTCCGTCTGCAGGGTTCGTACCGCGACATGAACAAGATCGCGCAGCGGATCGTGCCCGTCATGAACGACGCCGAGCTCGCCTCCGTCATCGACGACCACTACGCGGGCGAGGCCCAGACGCTCACCACGGGCGCCGAGGCCAACCTGCTGAAGCTTGCGGCGCTGCGGGGCACGCTCACCCCGGCGCAGGCGGAGCGGTGGGCGGCCGTCACGTCCTCCTACGTACGCGCGCAGGCGCTCGGCGGCCCGGACGGCGACCCCGCCTCCCGGGCGGTCGGGGCGCTGGGGCTGCTCGCGGACCGGCTCTCGGCGGTCGAGGCGGCCATCGAGCGGGCCGCGGGCCTACGCCGGACGGGCGCCGGTCCACGCCCCCGTCACGCGATGATCACCGACACGCCCGACTGAAACGGAGAGAGCAAGGCATGCTGGGTTCCGTGGCATCACTTCCTCAACAGCCCCAACGCCCCCTGACCAGCGGGCACATGGTGGTGTGCGGCGACGACACCCTCGCCCGCCGGCTCGCCGTCGAACTGCGCTACGTCTACGGGGAGCGGGTCACACTCCTGGTCCCGCCGGGCCGTGAGACCAGCAGGCCGGAGCTGCCGCTGACCCAACGGGCCCGCGCCGGGGCCCTGTTCGGACGGATGTCGGCGGCGATGAACCGCAGCGGGGCAGGCGGGGACGGCGACACCAACGCCGGGGTCGAGGCCGTCCGCATCCTGGAGTCACACGAGCCCTCCGACGAGGTACTGGAGGAGGCGGGCGTCGACCGGGCCGCCGCCCTCGCGCTCGTCTACGACGACGACGAACTGAACATCCGCGCCGCCCTGACGGCCCGTCGGCTCAATCCCCGTCTGCGCCTGGTCATCCGGCTCTACAACCGCAAGCTCGGCCAGCACCTGGAGACGCTGCTCGACCAGGCGGCCGCCGTCTCCGTGCCCGGACTCGACCCGACCGCGCTGGACGCCTCCACCACCGTCCTGTCCGACGCCGACACCGCCGCACCGGCCCTGGCCGCCACCGCGCTGACCGGCAGCAGCAAGGTCATCCAGGCCGAGGGACTGCTCCTGCGCGCCGTCGAACGCACCCCGCCCCGGCCGGGTGAGCTCGCCGACCCCGGCCTGTGCACCCTCGCCCTGCTCTCCTCCACCAGCCAGGACCCGGCCGGCGCCGAGGGTTCCGACAGCAGCGGCGCGGAGGGTCCCCAGCTCCTGCCCGACCTGGCGACGGTGAACGCCGCCACCGGCCGGGGCACGATCGTCCTGGAGGCCATCAGCCAGGCGGGGCCCGACCGGGCACCCTCCCGCATGGGAGGCAGGGGGGCGCCGCTCGGCCAGGTCTTCTCACGTCGGCTGCGCTGGTCGGCGCTGGGCGTCGCGGCGGCCGTCGTCGCCCTGGCCGTCGCCTCGGTGATCACCACGGGCGACAGCCCGCTGCACGCCGCCTACCTGACCATGCTCGACCTGCTGGCGATGGGCGACCCCGCGCTCGAGACGGACGACTCGGCGTCCCGCCAGGTCATCCAGCTGCTCTCCGGCCTGGCCGGGCTCCTGCTGCTGCCCCTGCTGATCGCCGCCGTCCTGGAGGCGTTCGGCACGCTGCGCACCGCGTCCTCGTTGCGTCGCCCGCCACGCGGTCTGTCCGGCCACGTGGTCCTGCTGGGCCTCGGCAAGATCGGTACGAGGGTCCTGGTGCGGCTCCGCGAGCTGGACATACCGGTGGTGGTCGTCGAGGAGGACCCGGAGGCGCGCGGCATCCCGCTGGCCCGCAGCCTGCACGTCCCGACGGTCCTGGGCGACGTCACCCAGGAGGGCGTCCTGGAGGCGGCCAAGATCCGCCGGGCCCGCGCACTGCTCGCCCTGACCAGCGTCGACACGACGAACCTCGAAGCCGCGCTGTACGCCCGCTCGGTGAAGCCGGACCTGCGGGTGGCACTGCGCCTGTACGACGACGAGTTCGCCACCGCCGTCTACCGCACCCTGCGCACGGCCCACCCGGGGGCCCTGACCCGCTCCCGCTCCGTGTCCCATCTGGCCGCCCCGGCGTTCGCGGTCGCCATGATGGGCCGGCAGATCCTGGGCGCGGTACCGGTGGAGCGCAAGGTGATGCTCTTCGCGGCGCTGGAGGTGGCGGGGCACCCCCAGCTGGAGGGCCGGACCGTCGACCAGGCGTTCCGGGCGGGCGCCTGGCGGGTCCTGGCCCTCGACGCCACCCCGCCGGCCGATCGCGTCCCGGACCTGGCCGCCGTGCCCCCGTTCGACCCCCTCGGCCCTCCGGGCGCAGGCTCCTCGGACCGGCCCGCCGGCCTGGTCTGGGATCTGCACCCGGGATATGTGCTGCGGGCGGAGGACCGGGTGGTGATCGCCGCGACCCGGCGAGGGCTGGCCGAGCTGCTGCGCGGGCAGCGCTCGGCGACGCGCCGCTGAGCCGCTCGGCCCGCGCCGTGTCTAGCGGAACATCCCCATGGCGTCCCGCACCTCCCGGAGGGTCGTCTCGGCCACGGCGTTCGCCCGCTCGTTCCCGGCGCGCAGCACGTCGCGCACGTACCCCATGTCCCGGGCGTACTCCGCCCGCCGGGCGCGGATCGGGGCCATGCGGGTGTTGACGGCCTCCGTCACGGTGCGCTTCAGGCCGACCGCACCGGTGTTCCCGATCTCCTCGGCGACCTCGTGCGGGTCGCGGTCGAGGCAGAGGGCGGCCAGCAGCACCAGGCTCGACACCCCGGGTCGCAGCTCGGGGTCGTAGGTGATGTGCCGGTCGGCGTCGGTGGTGGCGCCCTTGATCAGCCGGGCGGTCTCGTCGGCGTCGGCGCCCAGCGCGAGGGAGTTGCCCCGGCTCTTGCTCATCTTGGTGGCGTCGGTGCCGAGCAGCAGGGGCGCGGCGGAGAGCAGTGCGTCCGGCTCCGGGAAGACCGCTCCGTACCGCTCGTTGAAGCGGCGGGCGACGGTGCGGGCGATCTCCAGGTGCGGGAGCTGGTCCTGGCCGACGGGGACGAGGTTGCCCTTGCAGAAGAGGATGTCGGCGGCCTGGTGCACCGGATAGGTGTACATGAGGCCGCTGACGGCGGACTGCCGCGCATGGGCGATCTCGTCCTTCACCGTGGGGTTGCGGCCCAGCTCGGCGACGGAGACCAGGGAGAGGAACGGCAGCAGGAGCTGGTTCAGGGCGGGGACGGCGCTGTGGTTGAAGACCGTCGACCGCTCAGGGTCGATCCCGATGGCGAGGTAGTCCAGGAGCAGCCCCTCCACATGCTCGGTGAGCCGCTCGGCGACGTCCCGGTCGGTGAGGACCTGGTAGTCGGCGATGAGCACGAAGACGTCCACCCCGAGGTCCTGGAGGCGCACCCGGTTGTGGAGGGTGCCGAAGTAGTGGCCGAGGTGCAGGGCCCCGGTGGGCCGGTCCCCGGTGAGGACACGGAAGCGGCCGGGGTCCAGGGCGAGCTGCTGCTCCAGTTCCGCGCTGCGGCGGACGGCGGGGCTGACGGGCAGATCGTCGGTGGTCATGGTCACGGGGCTCTCCTCGCTGGTGGTGTACGCGTGGAGGACGGCCCGTCACGGGGCAGCGAAAAGGACCGTCCGAAGATCGAACGGCCCTGGTTCCGCGCAGAAGAAGGTGGCCGCTCCTAGGAGGAGGGCCACCAGTTCCGGCACGGTACGGAGGTCATGGGGCGAGTCTAACGCGCACCGGCTCATCGGCACCCCTCCGTCAGGCGGCCGTCAGGTGCCGTGCCCGGAGTTCGCAGACCGGCCCCGCTGGACTTCCACCTGCGTCGGAGCGAGCGGAATAGGCAAGAGGGGTGCTCCGTTGTAGGGTGTGTTCGCATAGTTCAACGTTCAACCATTCTTTTCTGGAGGCGGGCGCCATGCAGTTCGGGATCTTCACCGTCGGGGACGTCACCACCGACCCCACGACCGGTACGACACCGAGCGAGAACGAGCGGATCAAGGCGACCCTCGCGATCGCGCAGAAGGCCGAGGAAGTGGGCCTGGACGTCTTCGCGACCGGTGAGCACCACAACCCGCCGTTCGTCCCGTCCTCCCCGACGACCACGCTCGGCTACATCGCCGCCCGCACCGAGAAGCTGATCCTCTCCACCTCCACCACCCTGATCACCACCAACGACCCGGTGAAGATCGCCGAGGACTACGCCACGCTCCAGCACCTGGCCGACGGCCGCGTCGACCTGATGATGGGCCGCGGCAACACCGGACCGGTCTACCCGTGGTTCGGCAAGGACATCCGCCAGGGCATCCCGCTCGCGATCGAGAACTACGCGCTGCTGCACAAGCTGTGGCGTGAGGACGTCGTCGACTGGGAGGGGAAGTTCCGCACCCCGCTGCAGTCCTTCACCGCGACCCCGCGCCCGCTGGACGGCGTCCCGCCGTTCGTGTGGCACGGCTCGATCCGCTCCCCGGAGATCGCCGAGCAGGCCGCGTTCTACGGCGACGGGTTCTTCCACAACAACATCTTCTGGCCCATGGAGCACACCAGGAAGATGGTCGCCCTCTACCGCAAGCGCTACGCCCACTACGGGCACGGCACCGCCGAGCAGGCCATCGTGGGCCTCGGCGGTCAGGTCTTCATGCGGAAGAACTCGCAGGACGCGGTACGGGAATTCCGCCCGTACTTCGACAACGCGCCGGTCTACGGGCACGGGCCCTCCCTGGAGGACTTCACCCAGCAGACCCCGCTGACCGTCGGCTCCCCGCAGGAGGTCATCGAGCGGACCCTGTCCTTCCGTGAGGACATCGGCGACTACCAGCGCCAGCTGTTCCTCATGGACCACGCGGGCCTGCCGCTGAAGACGGTCCTGGAGCAGCTCGACCTGCTGGGCGAGGAGGTCGTGCCCGTACTGCGCAAGGAGTTCGCCCGGCTGCGCCCGGCCGGAGTGCCGGACGCCCCCGTCCACCCCGCGGTCGCCGCCGCCCGCGCCGCCGCCACCGCAGACCCGAAGGAGCTCTGACGACCGTGCCCGCCACCACCCCCCTGAAGATCGTCGCCGTCGCGGCCGGACTCAGCAGCCCCTCCTCCACCCGACTGCTGGCCGACCGGCTCGCCGAGGCCACCCGCGAGAGGCTGGCGGCCGAGCAGGACCGCCCCGTCGAGGTACAGGTCGTCGAGCTGCGCGATCTGGCCGTCGACATCGCCAACCACCTGGTCACCGGCTTCCCGCCGGCCGGGCTCGGGAAGGCGATCGACGCGGTGTCCGGGGCGGACGGGCTGATCGCCGTGACACCGGTGTTCACCGCCTCCTACAGCGGGTTGTTCAAGTCGTTCTTCGACCTGATCGACAACACCGCGCTGACCGGCAAGCCCGTCGTGATCGCGGCAACCGGCGGGACGCCCCGGCACTCGCTGGTACTGGAGCACGCGATGCGCCCGCTCTTCGCCTATCTGAGGGCCGTCGTCCTCCCGACCTCCGTGTACGCGGCGTCGGAGGACTGGGGCTCACCCGGCGACGAGTACACCGAAGGGCTGCCCGCCCGGATCCGGCGTGCGGGCGGCGAGCTCGCCTCCGCCGTCACGGGGCGGACCGTCTCCGGCGCGTCCCGGGCCCTCACCCTCGACGACGGCGAGGACGCGGTCGTCCCGTTCGCGCAGCAGCTCGCGGATCTGCGGATCAGCTGACCGCGTCGTCCGGGGGCCCACCCGGCCCCCGGACGACGGTTTTGGCTAGAGTCGCCCCTGTATGCCGTACATGTTCGTACACACTGGAGGCAGACATGGGCAGGATCGTCGTGGGCGTCGACGGATCGGACGCGTCGGTCAAGGCGCTGCGATGGGCCGTGCGTCAGGCCGAGCTGACCGGGGACACCGTCGAGGCGGTCAACAGCTGGGAGTACCCCGCGACCAGCTGGGCGTCCATGATGCCGGGCATGCCTGAGGACTTCGACCCGCAGGCGGTGGCGACCGTGGCGCTCACCGAGGCGCTGGAGGAGGCTCTCGGCGCCGAGGGCGCGGCGGCGGTCGAGAAGATCGTCGTGATCGGCAATCCCGCCCAGACCCTGCTGGAGCGTTCCAGGGGCGCGAACCTGCTGGTCGTCGGCGCGCGCGGTTACAGCGGCTTCAAGGCGACCCTGCTCGGCTCGGTCAGCCTCCATGTCGCCCAGCACGCCACCTGCCCGGTCACCGTCGTCCGCGACTGAGCCGTCTCCCTGATCGTCACCGGCTCCGCGCCCCGACACCGCGCCCACTCGTTCCACCACGGCCTCCTCGGGACGACCGAGGTCAGTCGTCGTGCGTGTGGAAGAGGTAGAACAACGAGCAAAGCATCCCCGCCCCGACCACCAGTCCGATGAAGCTCGACATCAGCACGCTTCTGCCGTTCAGGCTGGACAGGAAGCCGACCGCGCCCCCGGTCAGCACACCGAACGCCGTGGCGCGCAGCCCGGGCGACAGGGCCCAGCGGAAGCGCGCGAGCGCGTAGCAGAGCGTGGCGAAGACCACCCCGGACACGACACCGAGCCAGATCTGACCGCCGGTGGTCGCCCCGCCGTCCCGCCTGATGAAGAACGCCCAGAAGCCGAGGATCACGCCCAGCACCAGGGGCACCGCCCAGACGAGCGCGTTGTGCCCGTGCTCCCGCCGGGCGGGGGTGCGTGCGTGCGTGCGGCGTCGCATCGGCATCGTCGCGTGTGTGGCCATGGCACACAGCTCCTTCCGTCGCCCCGTCCCTGTGTCCCTCCAGCGCACACCCGACCGGACCGCCCGGCAACTCGAACGGCGTACGGCCCGGAGCGCCCCGCCGCCGCACGCGCTTGGCTGGTGTCCGTGCGGACCTCCATCTCAGCGGCCCTGTCGGCGGTACTGCTCGTCCTGCTCGCCGTGCTGGTCCCGCTGAGCGCGCTCTCCGCCTGGGTCGATCTGGAGCTGGAGGACACCGACCGGTATCTGGCCGCCGTCTCCCCGCTGGCCTCGGACGCGGAAGTCCGCGACACCGTGGCCACCCTGATCACCGACGAGACGATGAAGAACGTCGACCTCGGGCCGCTCCAGGACGCCGTCGGGCAGTTCCTGCACGAAACGGCGCTGTCGTTCACGACCACCGAGGCCTTCCGGCGGGCCTGGGACGCCGCGAACCGGATGGCGCACCAGGACGTGACCGCCGCGCTGCACGGGGACGACGGGCAGGCGGTCACCATCGATCTGGCGCCGGTGATCGAGGAGGTCAAGGAGGAACTGGTCGGCGACGGGGTGCCGTTCGCCGACCGGATCCCGGTCCGGGAGACCTCGATCACCGTGCTGTCCGCCGACCGCGCCGACGACCTGCGGTCCACGTTCCGGTGGCTGCGGTCCCGCAGTGTCTGGCCGGCCGTGGCGACGGCCGTGCTGCTCGTCCTGGTGACGGGTCTCGCCCTCGTACGCGGCGGCCCTCGCGCCGGTCCGACGACCGCGGCCGTGGCCGGCGGGGGGCTGGTGCTCGGCGCGGTCCTGCTGCGGCTCGCCGTCGCCGTCGGCCGCGACCGGGTGCTCGAGGAGGTGCCCGGCACCGACCGGGGCGGGGCCGCCGCGGTGTACGACGCGCTGACCGGCTCCCTGCTGACGACGGTGTGGGCCGTGCTGATCGCGGGAGCGGTCCTGGCCGTCGGCGGCGCGGCGGGACGGGTCGTGGTCTCCCGGCGCGGCTAGGGCGTGTTTCGAAAGTCCCGCCTGCCTGGCGACGCCGTTCGCCCGACGCAGTGCGACGTGCGGGGGCGCAGGGGCCGGGTGACAGTGGAAGACCCCTGGCCCAAGGACACCGGAACCGGGAGACACCCATGGCCGAGCAGGACATCTTCGAGAACATCGACGTGCTGGTCGCCGAGGAGCGCGCCCTGCGCGCCCGCTCGACCGCCGAACTGGGCCTGACCTCCGAGGAGCGGTCACGGCTGCGCGAGGTGGAGGTTCAGCTCGACCAGTGCTGGGACCTGCTGCGCCGGCGGCGCGCGCTCAGCGAGTACGGCGAGGACCCCTCGGAAGCGAAGGTGCGCCCCGCCGACGAGGTGGAGGGCTACCGGAGCTGAGGGCCGCCGTCCGGGCCTCTGCCCTGCGGGCCGTGAAGACCCTGGAGGCGTTCCATCTCGCGCCGGTCCCGCTTGGTCGGGCGGCCCGTGCCCCGGTCGCGGACCGGGACCTGGACCGCCATCTCGCGCGGCGGCGGGGGCGGGCTGTTGTCGACGAAGCACTCGGCCGCCACCGGCGGGCCCACGCGCTTCTTCACGATCTTGGAGACGACCACGATCCGGTCCCGGCCCGCGTGCCGCAGCCGCACCTCGTCGCCCGTACGCAGGGCCTGTGCGGGCTTCGCGCGCTCGCCGTTGACCCGTACGTGTCCCGCCCGGCAGGCGGCAGCCGCCTGCGACCGGGTCTTCGTCAGCCGGACCGCCCAGATCCAGGCATCGACCCGGACGCTTCCCTCCGCCTGCGGCGCCTCACCGGAAACCATGCGTACGACTCTAATCCGGTGAGGCGCCTGGCGGGGTCAGGAGCCGAAACCGCTGATGACCTCACCCATGTCGTAGCTGTACAGCTCCCGCTTGCAGACCCCGCACCTGCTGGGCGCGTGCTCGCTGAGCGACCACAGTCTCGGGGCGAATCCGTCGCCCCGGCCGTGCGCGAGATACAGGTCCTCGGGGCCGAACGAGCTCTCCAGGATCTTCGGGTTGGCGACGAGCTGCGTCGTGCCGTCCACGGTCCCCGGGGTGGCCTGCATCAGCCGGCCGTTGTCGTAGGCGTTGCTGCGGTGGAAGTACCACGTGCCGTCGTAGCGCGTGACGCCCTGGATCTTGTGCCAGAGGTCCTCGCCCCCGAAGGTCCCCGTGCCCGGCAGCCCGTACGCGAGGTCCGCCTTGGCCGTGGTGCCCGACGCGCCCTCGACGGCGGCGGTCAGCGCGGTCATCGGGTAGGTGCCGACGCGGCCGTTGCTGGACCCTCCGTTGTTGGTGTTGCAGTACTCGCCGAGGACCATGTGGTCGTCGCCGGTCCGGTCGAGCGAGATGTACGAGGCCTTCGGGCGGCCGGTGGCGTAGCACTGGTTCTCGGCGGTGCTTCCGCCGTTCCTGGCCGTGGTGAACTTCAGCGTGGCGACCTGGGGCATCACGTACCGGTAGCCGTAGGCGTACCAGACGTTGTTCTGGCGGCCGACCCGCTTCTTGTCGACCACGTTGCTGACCAGGCCGTCCGGCGTCGGGTCGTGGACCGCGGAGTCGTTGTCCGGGTTGAGGTCCATGATCTTGCGGAGGTCGAAGACCCGCATGCCGTTGGCCGTGTCGGCGACGTACAGGTAGTTGCCGTACCAGACCATGCCGCCCGCGTGGATGCCGTTCTGCGCCCTGCACGCGTCCGTCACCCCGGACTCCTGCGTGCAGGTGCCCTCACTCGCGTGCAGCGCGTCGAAGGAGATGTGGTCCTTGGAGTTCATGTAGGGCCAGGCCAACAGCACATGGCGGTACTTCTCGGTGGCCTGGTTGAAGAAGCTGACCCGGATGCCCTTCTCGTTGCAGGCGTCGGAAGCCGAGTCCTGGACACAGTTGCTACGGCCTGAGGCGTAGTTGCTGCGGCCCGGGTTCTGGTCGTCGTAGCTCGCCACCGCGATGGGCTCGGCGTCCGACGTGCCCCAGTCCTCGTCCTCCTGGGCGTCCGAGACCCCGGTGATGGCCTGCGGCACCCACTCGGAGGAGGTGGCGTCGTCGTCCTTCCAGCAGACGCGGGGGGCTGCGGTCAGGTCGGGGCCGTAGATGCCGGTGTCACCACAGGTGGAGTTCCAGCCGGCGTCACGGTTGGCCAGCGTCATCACCTCGGTGAGGCCCTGCTTGGGCAGGGCGGCGTCGAGCTTGTCGACGAGCCCGGTCAGACCGGAGCCGGCCGCCAGCGTGAAGTCGCCGGGGCGCCCGGGGACCACCGCCTGCGCTTCGGCCTCGGCTGTCGCGGACGGCGCGGTGCCCGTACCCGCCAGGTCGTCCTGCTCCCCTTCGGGCGCGTTCTCGAACCCGTCGTCCGGCATGCCCTCATGGCCCGGTACGGGGTCGTCCGCCGCGACGGTGAGCGGCGCGGCGGAGACAGCCGTCGCCGGCACCAGCGCGGTCAGCAGTGCGCCTGCTGCCACGGCACAGGCCGCGAGACGTGTTCGACGGGATGGTTGTCCCATGTGGGGGCCCTTCGTGAGTGCGCGTGAGCGATCGGCCGGTGCACCTGATCAGTCATCAGGCGCACCGGCCGGTCACGCTAGCAACGCGACCGCGTTGCCTGCGCACATGTGAACGACACCCATCAGGCGTGCACCGCGCGAGCACAGGCCGAAGGCCGGCTTCCGGTTCCGGCGTCGTCGCGCCCCCGGCGTGCCGACGCTCAGACGCCGATGTCGCTGCCGTCCTTACGCCACACGGCGACGACCGACGGGCGCACGACCTTGCCCGGCCCGTCCGGCCAGGTGCTCGCCGGCTTCTCGACGGAGGCGCCGTCGACCTCGCCCGGGTGCTGCACGGCGACGAGGACGCGGCGGTCCTGGATCACCGGTCCGCAGGTCTCCGCACCGGTCGGGACGGTCAGGAACTGCTTGAGCTCACCGCGCCGTTCACCCTGCGTCGCGACGCCGAACAGGCCGTCGTGCGAGCCGAGCTGGGCACCGTCCGTGGAGATCCACAGATTGCCGTGGTCGTCGAAGGCCACGTTGTCGGGGCACGAGATGGGGCTGACCTTCTCCTTCGGGAACCCGGCGAAGTACGTCGCCGGGTCCTCCGGGTCGCCCGCGACGAGGAACAGCCGCCAGGCGAACCCGTCACCCGCCGGGTCGTCCCAGTGCTCCGCGAGCTCCAGGATCTGACCGTGCTTGTTGGCGTTGCGCGGGTTGGCCTCGTCCGTGCCGGCCTTGCCCGCCTTGCCCCGGTCGGTGTTGTTGGTGAGCGCGACGTAGACCCGGCCGGTGCGCGGCGAGGGCTCGACGTCCTCGGGACGGTCCATCTTCGTGGCGCCGACCTTGTCACCGGCCAGACGGGTGAAGACGTACACCTCGTCGGCCGTCATGCCCGGGACGTGCGAGGTGGTGCCCGTGGCGAGCGGGATCCAGACGCCGCTGCCGTCGAACTCGCCGTCGGAGGGGAGCTTGCCCGTGCCGTCGAACTCCGCGGCCGGGGAGTCACCGGTCAGCTTGGCGACGTACAGCGTGCCCTCGTCCAGCAGCGTGAGGTTGTGCTCACGGGCGGCCCGCGAGTTCCCCTTCTTCATCCGCTTGCTGGAGACGAACTTGTAGAAGTAGTCGAAGCGCTCGTCGTCGCCCATGTAGACCACGGGGCGGCCGTCGGAGGTCAGCCGGGGCTGCGCCGCCTCATGCTTGAACCGGCCGAGCGCGGTGCGCTTGCGGGGCGTGGAATCCGGGTCGTACGGGTCGAGTTCGACGACCCAGCCGAAGCGGTGCGCCTCGTTCGGCTCCTGCGCCAGGTCGAAGCGCTTGTCGAACCGCTCCCACTTGCGCTCGGTGGCGGCCGTGCCGATGCCGTAGCGCTTGTCGGTGTCGCTGGAACCGTTGGCGAAGTACTGGTTGAAGTTCTCCTCGCCGTGCAGCGTGGTGCCCCACGGAGTGGTGCCGCCCGCGCAGTTGTTGAGCGTACCGAGCACCTTGCGGCCGGTGCGGTCGGCGGAGGTACGGAGCAACGGGCTCCCCGCGGCCGGGCCGGTGACCCGGAACTCGCTGGTCGCGGTGAGACGGCGGTTCAGCGGGTGCCGGCTGACCGGGCCGAGCTTGCCGGTGCGGTTCTCCTCCTGGACCACGACCACGGAGAGTCCGTGCGCGGCCCAGGCGATCTCGACCTGCTCACGGGTCGGGGCGGCCGGATCGTAGCCACGGAACATCAGGACCTCGTCCGTGTACTCGTGGTTGGCGACCAGCACCTGACGGCCGCGCTCACCACGGAGCGGGAGCAGGGAGAGGAAGTCGTTGTTGTAACCGAACTGGCCCGCCTGCGCCTTCGCGGACTGCTTGTCCGGGTCGAAGGCGGGAGCTCCGCGCAGGATCGGTTCGCCCCAGCGGATCACGACGTTCTGGCCGTAACCGTCGGGGATCGTGACCTTGTCGTCCTTGTTGGGCGCTACGGCCGCGAAACGCAGGCCCCGGGCTCCCGAAGGAGTGGGCTTCGGCTTGCCGCCCGGCCGGCCCGCGAGCGGTGCGGCCTCGGCTTCCGTGGCCCCCGGACCGGCGATCGCGGCCGTTCCGGCGGCGGCGGCCACGGTCACCACGGCGGCGGCGCGCATCATCGACCGGCGTGACAGGGCACCGGCGATGATGTCGCCCGCGTACTCGTTGTCGCTGGTGTTCGGGATGTCCTGGAAGCAGGCGTCACCGCAGCGGTAGCGGCAGGTCAGCGCAGAGCGCCCGCCCGGGTGCGAGCCGATGAGCGGCAGCAGATTGCGCACGTTTTCGTCCCTCCGTCTGTGTGTCACACGTGACGGTAGGTGCGTATCCACGCCGTACGTGGGACTGCCGGTGAACAGAGGGTGAAGTCCGGGACACCGCTGCGCTTCCTGCCCGGCGGGGCCCCTCCAGGACTCGGTGACGACTCGGTTGGAGCTCGGTTGACGCAGGGGCGGGCCGGACCGGCGAACGGCCGGATCCGGCCGCTAACCTTACGTATCCGCCCTGGCCAGGGAGCAATTCCCGCAGTACGGACATAAGACCGGCAGCACATGGAGGGTGGGAGAAGGAGCGGAGCAGGGTGCGCGCGACTGCAGGCGGTGGATCGAGGCAACGCGGAGCGTTGTCGATCGACGACGACGCCGCAGACGCGCGCACCCGGCCCCCGCGACAGCCGCCCTCCATGTGCCGGTCGGTCTGCATCGCACCCACCTCATCAACTCATGCGAAAGGCCTCGCCCATGGGCATTCGGAGCTTGCTGCGCAAGGTGTTCGGCCGCACGGAGCAGGACGAGCCGACCACGGCCACCGTCCCGCCCCAGGCCGAGCGCACCCAGCCCACGGAGCTGGAGCCGGAGAGCACCACGTCGGCGGCCGAGCCCGCGAAGGCCTCGGTGCCGGCCCCGGCCTCCCCCTCGGACCGGTCCGCCGGGGCCGAGCACGACAGCGGACAGGCGTCGGACCTGGTGGCGGCGGCCTTCGACAAGGCGGCACCCGCGCCGGCGCCGAAGGTCCCGGCCCAGGGGTCGGCCCCTGAGGCGAAGCCGGCTGCGGAGACCGCCCCGGAGGCCGAGCCGGCCGCCGTGGTCGAGCCTGCGCCCGCGACGCCGATCACGATCGACATCGACCCGGAGCCGGAGGCGGAGCCTGTGGCGGCCTCGGTCGAGGCGGCCCCTGAGGCCGATGTCCCGCTCGAGAAGCCCAGGACGCCCGAGACGGCCGCGCCTGACGCCGCGTCACCCGCGGTCGAGGAGCCGGCGGCTGCTGAGGCGCCCGCTGCCGAAGCGCCTGTCGGCGAGGCTGCGGTGGAGGCCGCACCCGAGCCGGCGGCCATCGAGAAGCCCGCCACCGAGCCGGAGGCCGAGCAGGAGGCCGCGCCGGTCGCCGAGCAGGAGGCCGCGCCCGCCGCCGAGCCGGTCACCGAGCCGAAGGCCGAAACCGCGCCGGAAGCTGAGCCCGTAGCACCGAAGCCCGAGCCGGTCGCTGAGCCGAAGCCCGAGCCCGCGGCCGAGCAGGAGGCCGAAACCGCACCCGAGCCCGCCGCCGAGCCGAAGCCCGAGCCCGAGCCCGAGCAGGAGGCCGAAACCGCCGCCGAAACCGAGTCCGCCGCCCCCCTCGGTGAGCCGGCCGTCACGCTCGCCCAGGTCAAGAGCGCGGCGCCCGCCCTCGTAGCCCCGTACAAGGCCGCGCAGACCAAGCTCAAGGCGCACGGGCTGACGGGATTGCGGGCCACCGTGTACCTGGTGCTCGACCGCTCCGGGTCCATGCGGCCGTTCTACAAGGACGGCAGCGCCCAGCACCTCGGCGACCGCACCCTCGCGCTCGCCGCGCACCTGGACGCTGACGCCACCGTGCCCGTCGTCTTCTTCTCGACCGACATCGACGGCACCGGGGCGATCGACCTCACCGCCCACGAGGGCCGCATCGACGAGCTGCACGCGGGCCTCGGACGCCTGGGCCGTACGAACTACCACCGCGCCGTCGAGGAGGTCGTCGCGCACTACGAGAAGTCCGGAGCCACCGGCCCGGCGCTGGTGATCTTCCAGACGGACGGCGCACCGGACGCCAAGGTGGCTGCCAAGCAGGCACTGGCGGACGCGGCACGGCTGCCGCTGTTCTTCCAGTTCGTCGCGTTCGGCGACGAGGACGCGAAGGGCTTCGACTTCCTGCGCAGGCTGGACGTCGAGAACGCCGGGTTCTTCCACGCGGGCCCCGCCCCGCGCGACGTACCCGACGCGACGTTCTACCGGGAGGTCCTCGCCGGACTGCCCGCCTGGGCCAAGGCCCGCGGAGTCCTCGCGCAGGACTGATCCACCGGCAGTCGTACGGTCACGGCGAGCCCGCCCTCCGGGCCGGGAACCGCCGTGACCGTACCGCCGTGGGCCAGGGTGACGGACCGCACGACCGACAGGCCGAGCCCCGAGCCCTGCCCCCAGGATGTTTCGCAAAGCTCTCCGCGGCCGGTGCCCCCGTTATCGATGTGAGTGGATCTCCGCCGGACCGTTAGGATTTCGACCATGGCGGCCACTGGATCCGAGAAGCAAGGGGGCGACGGCGTGAAGAGTTTCTACGTATCGACCCCCATTTACTACGTCAACGACGCTCCTCACCTGGGGCACGCCTATACGACCGTCGCAGGCGACGTGCTCACCCGCTGGCACCGCCAGCGCGGCGAGAAGGTGTGGTACCTCACCGGCACGGACGAGCACGGCCAGAAGATCCTGCGCACGGCCGAGGCGAACGACGTCACGCCCCAGGCCTGGTGCGACAAGCTCGTCGAGGAGGCATGGAAGCCCCTCTGGGAGCACCTGAACATCGCGAACGACGACTTCATCCGTACGACGGAGAAGCGGCACACCGACCGTGTGCAGGAGTTCGTGCAGGACCTGTACGACAAGGACCAGATCTACAAGGGCGGGTACGAAGGCCCGTACTGCGTGGGCTGCGAGGAGTACAAGCTCCCCGGCGACCTCGTCGAGGCCGAGGACGGCACCAAGCTGTGCCCGATCCACAAGAAGCCGGTGGAGCTCCTCAAGGAGGAGAACTACTTCTTCAAGCTGAGTGAGTACGGCCCGAAGCTCATGGAGTTCTACGCGGCCAATCCGGGCTTCATCCAGCCCGAGTCCGCCCGCAACGAGATCGTGAACTTCGTCAAGCAGGGGCTGCAGGACCTGTCGATCTCGCGTTCCACCTTCGACTGGGGCGTCCCGGTGCCGTGGGACCCGAAGCACGTCATCTACGTGTGGATCGACGCGCTGCTCAACTACGCGACGGCGGTCGGCTACGGCGCCAATCAGGAGAAGTTCGACGGCACCTTCCCGGCGGACGTCCACCTGATCGGCAAGGACATCCTGCGCTTCCACTCGGTCATCTGGCCGGCCATGCTGATGGCGCAGGGTCTGCCGCTGCCCGGCAAGGTCGTCGCCAACGGCTGGCTGATGGTCGGCGGCGAGAAGATGTCGAAGTCGAATCTGACGGGCATCAAGCCGCAGGACCTGACCTCGCACTTCGGCGTGGACGCGTACCGCTGGTACTTCCTGCGTGCCATCGCGTACGGCAGCGACGGCTCGTTCTCCTGGGAGGACTTCAGCGCCCGCTACACCTCGGAGCTCGCCAACGACTACGGCAACCTCGCCTCGCGCGTGGCGGCCATGGTCGGCAAGTACTTCGGCGGCTCGCTCCCGGAGGCCACGGCGTCCGGGGCCGCCGAGCAGGCGGTCCAGGAGGGCCTGGCCCAGGCGGTCGTCACCGCGGACCGGAAGATCGGCGAGGATCTGGACTTCCAGGGCGGCATCCTGGCGGTCTTCGACTTCGTGAAGCAGGTCAACGGCTACATCACCGAGCAGGAGCCCTGGAAGGTCGCCAAGGACACGTCGCCGGAGGGCCAGGCCCGCCTCGCGACCATCCTGTACACGGCGGCCGACTCGCTGCGCGGTGTCGCGGTCCTGCTGAACGCCGTGATGCCGGACACCTCGCAGAAGCTGTGGGAGTCCCTGGGCGCCGAGGCGTCCCTGGGCGCCCTGGCCGACCAGCCGGTGCAGGACGCGGGCCGCTGGGGCCAGCTGCCCGTGGGCGCGACGGTGACGAAGGGCGCGGTGCTGTTCCCGCGCCTGGAGGAGAAGCCCGCGTAGGCGTGTACGCAGCGAAGGAGCCCGGCACCCGCACATCGGGTCCCGGGCTCCTTCCGCGTGACGCGTCAGCGCGTCCAGTTCTTGAGCGGCTCCGTGTCCAGCTCGATCCCCACCGGCTCGGGAAGCGTCACGGTCTTGCCGTACGGCACGGTGATCACCTGCTCGTACCGCACACCGTCGGGCTGTGAGTGGACCTTCACCTCGCAGGTGTCCCGGTCGATCAGCAGATACACGGGGATGCCGCTCTCGGCGTACGCACGTGGCTTCTCGACCCGGTCGCGGCGGTCGGTGTCCTCGTCGTACGAGGTCACCTCGACGACCATGAGAACGCCGTCGGGGTCGGCCCATTGGCCCTGGCCGGCGAATGTCTCCATGGGGGCGAGAGAAGCATCCGGCCGGGCGTTGCCCCTGCGGTAGGACTCGATACGCAGCCCCTGCTCACCGAAAAGCCATCGGCTCGGATCCGCCTGCATGCAGATCTGCGTCAGCCAGGCGATGATCCGCCCGTGGTCCCCGTCCGGCACAGCCTTGACCCCTAGCTTCCCGTTCACGAATTCCAGCCGTAGCGCTTCCTCCGCGCGTATGGCGCTACGGGCCAGGTCCTCGAAAACGTCCTGCGTCAGGACGGACTCTTCGGCAACGCTCACGACTGCCTCCTCCGGAACCGGGTGACGACTTCATCGTACGGGCAGGCCGCGGCACACGTTCCGCCTTTCACCGGGCCAGCGACGCGGCGTCCCCCATCACGATCACCGGGTGCTTCTCGGGATCGAGCGTGAGCAGCAGCTCGCGCATCCGGTCCTCGGTGAGCGACACGCAGCCCTGGGTGGGGCCGCCGTGGTCCACGTGGATCCAGATGCCGCCGCCCCTCTCCTCACCGAGCGGCCGGGTGCGGTCCAGCGGGCTCGTGCCCGGGGTGCGGTTGTAGTTGATGGCGACGACATGGTCGAAGGAGCCTTCGAGGGGTTCCCCCAGGAAGCCCTCGCCGGTCACCGAGAAGCGGGGCTGTTCGTCGTACGGGAGCAGCGTGCCCGGGTCGGGCAGCCGGCCGCCCGCGTCGGTGAGGCCGAAGACCCCGACGGGGGACCGCAGGTCGTCCGCGAGGTGATGGTCCGTCCAGCCGCGCATGCCGTTGTGGGCGGGCCAGGGGCCCTCCCCGGGTCTCCAGCCGAGAGCAGGGTCGTCGAAACGGTGGAGCACGACCGTGGAGCGGGGGGAGTCGGGGCCCTCACCGGTCACCACGACGGCCTGCCGGGCCGTGGCGGGGATCCGCGCCCGGGTCAGCGGGCCCAGCCCCGGAATGTCCGTGGGGCTGCGGAGGGGTTCCACCGAGCGGGACTGCGTGGCCGAGGCCGTGGGACCGGCCGCGCCCCGGGGCGCGGAGGGGTCAAAGGTGTGCACGGCCCCGGCGGAACAAC
Organism: Streptomyces sp. NPDC005791; assembly: GCF_042871485.1. Lineage (NCBI taxonomy): Bacteria > Bacillati > Actinomycetota > Actinomycetes > Kitasatosporales > Streptomycetaceae > Streptomyces > Streptomyces sp. NPDC005791. The sequence continues at coordinate 370,857 of NZ_JBIAIP010000004.1, read as the reverse complement.
CGATGACCAGCAGGAACAGGGCGACGAGCAGGACGTACGGACGACGCGGGACGGACACGGGCGGGACTCCTCGGTGGGGGGTCGGACGAGCGCTTCCCGTGCCAGTCTTTGCCGGGCCGGACGGCGCCGAACCGGAACCGGGGCCATCCGGATGTACCCGCCCCGCCCGGATGACCGGGGCCGGGTGATCCCGCGCCTCCACCCGTACGCATGCGAAGGGCCCGGACCGTGATCGCGTGATCGGTCCGAGCCCTTCACCGGGAGATTCCCGCTACCGCTGTTTCACGTGGAACCGGAGCGGCACGAGGCCGCTCACTTCGCGCCGGTGTCCCGCGCCACCGAGTCCTTGGCCTCGGCCTTCTCCTTGGCCGCTGCGACGGGCTTGCGGAGCTGGATGTTCAGCTCGCGCAGCCGGGTCTCGTCCAGCTCGCTCGGGGCGCCCATCATCAGGTCCTGGGCGTTGCCGTTGAGCGGGAAGGCGATCGTCTCGCGGATGTTGGGCTCGTCGGCCAGCAGCATCACGATGCGGTCCACGCCCGGGGCGATGCCCCCGTGCGGCGGGGCGCCGAGGCGGAAGGCGCGCAGCATGCCCGCGAACTCCCGCTCGACGGTCTCCGCCTCGTAACCGGCGATCGCGAAGGCCTTCAGCATGACCTCGGGCTCGTGGTTGCGGATGGCACCGGAGGACAGCTCGATGCCGTTGCAGACGATGTCGTACTGCCACGCCAGGATGTCGAGCGGGTCCTTCTCCTCCAGGTCCTTCATGCCGCCCTGGGGCATGGAGAACGGGTTGTGCGAGAAGTCGATCTTGCCGGTCTCCTCGTCCTTCTCGTACATCGGGAAGTCGACGATCCAGCAGAAGCGGAAGACGCCCTCCTCGAAGTGGCCGGCGCGCTTGGCGGCCTCGACGCGGACGACGGACATGATCTTGGAGACCTCGTCGAACTCGCCCGCGCCGAAGAAGACGGCGTGGCCGGGGACGAGGGACAGCCGCTCGGTGAGGGTCTTCACGTCGGCCTCGGTGAGGAACTTGGCGATCGGGCCCGCCAGCGTGCCGTCCTCGCCGACACGGACCCAGGCGAGGCCCTTGGCGCCGTGCTCGACCGCGTACGCGCCGAGGCCGTCGAAGAACTTCCGGGACTGGCCCGCGGTGTCCGGCACCGGAAGGGCACGGACGTGCTTGCCCGCGAAGGCCTTGAACTCCGAGTCCGCGAAGACGTCGGAGATGTCGACGAGCTCCAGCTGGGCGCGCAGGTCCGGCTTGTCGTTGCCGTACTTCACCATCGACTCGCGGAACGGGATGCGCGGGAACGGCGAGGTCACGTGGCGGCCGTTGCCGAACTCCTCGAAGAGCTCGGTCATGAGCTTCTCGATCGGCTGGAAGACGTCCTCCTGCTCGACGAACGACATCTCGACGTCGAGCTGGTAGAACTCGCCGGGCGAACGGTCGGCGCGGGCGTCCTCGTCGCGGAAACAGGGCGCGATCTGGAAGTAGCGGTCGAAGCCGGAGATCATCAGCAGCTGCTTGAACTGCTGCGGCGCCTGCGGAAGGGCGTAGAACCTGCCCGGGTTCAGGCGGGACGGGACCACGAAGTCACGGGCGCCCTCGGGGGACGTCGCGGCGAGGATCGGGGTCGCCATCTCGTTGAAGCCGAGGGCCACCATCTTGGAGCGGATGGAGGCGATGACGGACGAGCGCAGCATGATGTTGCGGTGCATGCGCTCGCGGCGCAGGTCGAGGAAGCGGTACTCCAGGCGCCGCTCCTCGTTGACCCCGTCCTCGGTGTTGATCGTGAAGGGCAGCGGGGCGGCCTCGCCCAGCACCTCGACCTCGGTGACCTCGATCTCGATCTCACCGGTCGGCAGCTCGGGGTTGACGTTGTCGGCGCCGCGCGCGGAGACCTTGCCGTCGATCCGGACGACGGTCTCCTTGGTCAGCTTCGCCAGGGCCTCGTTGCCGGGGGTGCCCGGACGGGCGACGAGCTGCACCAGACCGTAGTGGTCGCGCAGGTCGATGAAGAGGATGCCACCCAGGTCTCGGCGATTGTGCAGCCAGCCGCTCAGCCGGACGTCGGTGCCGACGTCAGAGGCGCGGAGCTCGCCGCAGGTGTGGGACCTGTACCGATGCATCGTCGTTCATCCAGTCTTCGCGGTTCGGGGTGGATTGACACCCCAGGCTACCGCCCGTGGCCGTACCGCTTCATTGGCATTGCCGCCGTACGCCTGTCCGAGAGCCGTCCGACGGCGTCCGGGGGCCCTTGACGGGCGGCTGACGCGATGGCCGCCGGGTGGCGTCCCTTCGGTGGCGGCCGGGAAGAACATCTTCCTAAAGTGGGGCAATGCGCACCGAGGAGATCCTGGCTGCGATCGGGACCGGCCTGTGGAGCTGGGACAGCTCGTCGGGCATGGTCACGCTCGACGCCGAGGCGGCGCGGCTGGTGGGACTGCCCGCCGAGGCCACGGTCCGGCCCGGTACGGAGGTGCGTGACCGCTTCCACCCGGCCGACTGGAACGAGATCGACGGCATCGTGAACTTCGCGATCGCGGAGGGCACGGTCGCCGAGGCCAGGATGCGGATCCTGGACGAGGACGGCTCGGTCATACGCACGGTGCGCACCCGCTCCAAGCCGGTCCCGCTGGACACCCCGGGCCGCCTCACCTACGTACTGATGGGCATCCTCCAGGAGGTCGCCCAGCCTCCGGACGGCGCCGCGGCGCAGACCCCGCTCACCGGCGACTGGCGACGGTCACGCGAGGCGTTCCTGCTGGACGCGGGGCGGGCGCTGGCCGAGGCGGGGTCCACCGAGGAGGTCCTGCGGGTCGCCGCTTCGCTCTCGATGCCCGGCTTCTCCCCGGACGGACTCGCCGTCTTCGGCGTCTCGGGTGAGCGGCTGACGATCATCGGGCACCACGGGCACAACGACGGCGACGAGAAGCCGTTCACCGACATGCCCCTGCAGACCGACTATCCGGCCGCCGAGGTCGTACGGACCGGCCGGCCGATCTACCTCGAGTCCCCTGAGGAGTACCGGCGGCGCTTCCCTGCCACCTGGCCCCTCGCCGTGGCGTTCGGGCGCCGCTCCTGGGCCTTCCTGCCACTGATCGCCTCCGGGCACACCATGGGTGCCTGGATGGCCGGGTTCCGGCACAACGTGGCCTTCTCGCCGGACGAGCGCTCCGTGCTGACGACGGTGGCCAGGATGCTGGCCCAGGCCCTGACCCGGGCGGGGGCGGCCGACAACGAACGGGAGTTGTCCCTGGGCCTCCAGAAGGCGATGAGGCCGTCCCTCGGCCCCGGCGTCCCAGGCCTGTCGGTGGCGGCCCGCTACATCCCGACGGGAGGCGGGCTCGAGATCGGGGGCGACTGGTACGACATGATCCCGCTGCCCAACGGCCGGATCGCCCTCGTCATCGGTGACGTCCAGGGCCACGACGTGCGGGCGGCCGGCCTGATGGGCCAGCTGCGCATCGCCCTGCGCGCGTACGCCGCCGAGGGGCACCGCCCCGACGCGGTGCTCTCCCGGGCCTCACGCTTCCTGGCCGGGCTGGCGGAGACGTACGACCGCGCCGACGGCGAGGACCCGTCCGACGCGACGCGCTTCGCGACCTGTCTGTACGCGGAGGCCGACCCCGAGACCGGCGTCCTCGACGTGGCCAGGGCGGGCCATCCCGACCCGGTGGTGATCAGCGTCGACGGCACCGCGGTGATCCGGCAGACCGCCGGCGGGCTGCCCCTGGGCGTCGAGAAGGACGCCGACTACCCGACGACCCGTGTCGTCCTGGGGCCGGGCGAGACGATCATGCTGTGCACCGACGGGCTCATCGAGACCGGCGGACACGACATGGCCACCGGGTGGACCCGGCTCAGGCCGGTCCTGGAGAAACCCGTCGACGACCTGGAGGAGCTCGCGGACGCCCTCGTCCAGGCCGTGCACGGCCCGGGCTCGCACTACACGACCGGGCCGCTGGCGGACCGCCGTGAGGACGACATCGCGGTGCTGGTGCTGCGCCGCGAGGCCGCACGGACGCGCAGGACCCCGGGGCGGCGTTCGGCCATGACCATCGCCCAGGCGGAGCCGGAGCGGGTCGCGGCCGCCCGGCAGCAGCTACGGGAGCTGCTGCACGACTGGTCGGACGCCGAACAGATCGACTCCGCGGAGCTGATGGTCTCCGAGATGTCCACGAACGTGCTGGTCCACACGGACGGTGACGCACTGCTCCTGGCCGAGGTCACGGGCGAGCGGGGGGAACGGCGACTGCGCGTCGAGGTGGCCGACGCCAGCGACGAGCTGCCGCACAGACGGCGCCCGGGGGAGATGGCGTCCAGCGGCCGCGGGCTGGTCCTGATGGAGATGCTGGCCGACGTGTGGGGGGTGGACCCGAGGGGCGAGGGGAAGTCGATCTGGTTCGAGCTGTACGAGTCGGCGGAGCCCGCGGAACCGGCCGGGGGCTCCCCCGGCTCATGAACCGTCCGGGACCGCGCGTCCCGTGCCGTCGGACGCCGCGTCCCCGTGGCGCAGCTCGCCGATCACCCCGGACACAGCGGCGCACAGCGGCACCGCGAGCAGCATGCCCAGCAGCCCAGCGACGCTCGCACCGGCGGTCAGCGCGACCATGATCATGGCGGGGTGCATCTGGACCGTACGGCTCTGGATGACGGGCTGGAGCACATGTCCCTCCAGCACCTGCACGGCGAGCACCACGCCCAGCGCCCAGAGCGCGATCACGAAGCCCCGGTCCGCGAGTGCGACCAGCACGGCGACGGCCCCGGAGAGGAAGGCCCCGAGGTACGGGATGTAGGCGCCGACGAAGACCAGCGCGCCCAGTCCCACCGCCCCCGGTACGCCCAGGATCAGCAGGCCCACCGTGATGCACAGCGCGTCGATCAGGGCGATGAAGGTGGTGCCGCGCATGAACCCCTCGACGGCTTCGAAGGCCCTGCGCCCCATGGCCTCCACGAGGTCGCCCGTGCCGCGCGGGGCGACCGTGTGGGCGAGGTGCACGGCCCGGTCGGAGTCCCGCAGGAAGAAGAACGTCAGCAACAGGGCCAGGACGGCGGTGGTCACGAGCGACCCGATGAGGCTGATCCCGGTGAGCAGTCCGCCCGCCGCGCTCGCGCCGAACCTCCCGACGAGGTTCCTGGCGTTCTCCGCCAGGTCGTCCACGTCGGCGACACCCGCGATGTCGAAATGGTCGATGACCCACTGCGCGGCGTCCTTCAGCGAGGCCACGATCTGGTCGCCGGTGTCGACGAGTGCGGTGACGACGATGTATCCGGCGCCGCCGACCACCGCGACGAGCGCGGCGCAGGTGAGTCCGGCAGCCACCGATCTGTTCACCTGGTGGGCGGTCAGCCAGCGGTGGACGGGCCCGAGGAGCGCCGTGCCGAGCAGGGCCAGCAGGACCGGGGTGACAGCGGTCTTGAGCGCCACGCACAGCCAGACGGCGACCGCCACGACCCCGGCGGCCAGGAGCAGGACGCCGCACCAGGCGGCCGTCCGCCGTGCGGCGTCGGGCAGGAGGGGCTTGCGGGTAGGCACCGTCCCACCCGATCACGGGCCGGGAGCGGTGTCCCTCCCGCACGGGCGTACGGGTGACGGCTCGTCACCCGTACGCCCGCCGGCGGCGCGTCACATGCCGTGGACGGCCGGGACCTTGCCGAGACGGCCGGCCTGGAAGTCCTCGAAGGCCTGCTTGAGCTCGTCCTGGGTGTTCATCACGAACGGCCCGTAGTGCGCCATGGGCTCACGGATGGGGCGTCCGCCGAGCAGCACGACCTCCAGGTCCGGCGTGTTGCCGTCCTGCGTCTCGTCGGCGCGGACGGTCAGCGAGGACCCCTTGCCGAAGACCGCGGTCTGCCCGGTGTGGACGGGACGGCGCTCGGCACCGACGCTCCCGCGTCCGGCCAGGACGTACGCGAGGCCGTTGAACTCCTCGCGCCAGGGCAGCGTCACCTCGGCGCCCGGGCGGACCGTCGCGTGCACCATGGTGATCGGGGTGTGCGTGATGCCCGGGCCCTCATGGCCGTCGAGGTCACCGGCGATGACACGGAGCAGCGCGCCGCCGTCCGGGGAGGCGAGGAGCTGGACCTGGCCGCCGCGGATGTCCTGGTAGCGCGGCGCCATCATCTTGTCGGCCTTGGGCAGGTTCACCCAGAGCTGGAGACCGTGGAACAGGCCGCCCGACATGACGAGGGACTCCGGCGGCGTCTCGATGTGGAGGAGACCGCTACCCGCGGTCATCCACTGCGTGTCGCCGTTCTCGATGGCGCCGCCGCCACCGTGGCTGTCCTTGTGGATGAAGCTGCCGTCGATGATGTACGTGACGGTCTCGAAGCCGCGGTGTGGGTGCCAGGGAGTCCCCTTCGGCTCGCCGGCGGCGTACTCCACCTCACCCATCTGGTCCATCATGATGAACGGGTCGAGGTGTCGGTAGTTGATCCCGGCGAAGGCGCGCCGCACCGGGAACCCCTCGCCCTCGAAACCGCTCGGCGCGGTCGTGACGGTCAGCACGGGGCGGGCCGTGGCCTCGGCCTGGGCCGCCACCTTCGGCAGGGTCAGCGGGTTTTCGACGGTCACTGCGGGCATGGGAGCCACCTCCGGGAGTCTTCTGCTCTCAATTTAGTTGAACAGTGAACATCTTGCAAGGCGGCGTTCATTCCCGCCGCCCCCGGACAGCGATTCCCGCCCCCGGACAGCGGCGAGGGCCCGCACCGGGTGGGTGCGGGCCCTCGGACCGGAAACCTGGAGAGGCGTCTCAGCCGTACATGCGGCGCATCGCGAAGTCCACCATCTGCTCCACCGCCTTGGCGTCGAAGACCATGCGGTGATCGCCCTCCATGTCCAGGACGAAGCCGTAGCCGGTCGGCAGCAGGTCGATCACCTCGGCGCCGGTGATCACGAAGTACTTGGACTCCTTGCCCGCGTAGCTCCGGAGCTCCTTGAGCGTGGTGAACATGGGGATCACCGGCTGCTGGGTGTTGTGGAGCGCCAGGAAGCCGGGATTGTCACCGCGCGGACAGTAGACCTTCGCCGTGGCGAAGATCTGCTGGAAGTCCTCCGCGGACAGCGAACCGGTCGTGAAGGCCCGTACCGCGTCGGCCAGGGACGGCGGCGAGGGCTCGGGGTACAACGGCTGCTCGCCGTAGCCGCCGCCCATCTGCTGCTGCACGCCTGGGTTCTGGTCGTAGCCATACATGCGGCAAAGAGTAATCGGCCACATCCACGCCTTGAGGGGTTGCGTCTTATTACTGACGGGTAGCATCATCGGAGGGGTCAGGTGACATACCCACGTCAGGCTGTCCGCCGCCCGAACCTCACTCCTCCACGGGGCGCTGCGCGCCACGGCTATTGATTACGGAGCCTTCCCATGGGGCACTACAAGTCGAATCTCCGCGACATCGAGTTCAACCTCTTCGAGGTCCTCGGGCGCGACAAGGTGTACGGCACCGGTCCGTTCGCGGAGATGGACGTCGACACCTCGAAGAGCATCCTGGACGAGGTCACCCGCCTCGCGGAGAACGAGCTCGCCGACTCGTACGCCGACGCCGACCGCAACCCGCCGGTCTTCGACCCCGAGACGAACACCGCGCCCGTACCGGCCTCCTTCAAGAAGTCCTACCAGGCCTTCATGGACTCCGAGTACTGGCGTCTGGGCCTGCCCGAGGAGATCGGCGGCACCACCTCCCCCCGCTCGCTGATCTGGGGTTACGCGGAGCTGCTGCTCGGCTCGAACCCGGCCGTGTGGATGTACTCCTCCGGCCCGGCGTTCGCCGGCATCCTCTTCGACGAGGGCAACGAGGCGCAGAAGAAGGTCGCCGAGATCGCCGTCGAGAAGCAGTGGGGCTCGACGATGGTGCTGACCGAGCCGGACGCCGGTTCGGACGTGGGCGCCGGCCGCACGAAGGCGGTCGAGCAGGAGGACGGCTCCTGGCACATCGAGGGTGTGAAGCGCTTCATCACCTCGGGCGAGCACGACATGTCCGAGAACATCCTCCACTACGTGCTGGCCCGCCCCGAGGGCGCCGGTCCGGGCACCAAGGGGCTCTCCCTCTTCCTGGTCCCGAAGTTCCACTTCGACTGGACCACCGGTGAGCTCGGCGAGCGCAACGGCGTGTACGCGACGAACGTCGAGCACAAGATGGGCCTCAAGGCGTCCAACACCTGTGAGATGACCTTCGGCGACCAGCACCCCGCCAAGGGCTGGCTGATCGGCGACAAGCACGACGGCATCCGTCAGATGTTCCGCATCATCGAGTTCGCCCGCATGATGGTCGGCACGAAGGCCATCGCCGCCCTGTCGGCGGGTTACCTCAACGCCCTGGAGTACGCCAAGGAGCGCGTCCAGGGCACCGACCTGTCGCAGTTCATGGACAAGACGGCCCCCAAGGTCACCATCACCCACCACCCCGACGTGCGCCGCTCCCTCATGACGCAGAAGGCGTACGCCGAGGGCATGCGCTCCCTCGTCCTGTACACCGCCTCCGTCCAGGACGCGATCCAGGTCCAGGAAGCCGCGGGCGAGGACGCCAAGGCGCTCAACGGCCTCAACGACCTGCTGCTCCCGATCGTCAAGGGCTACGGCTCCGAGAAGTCCTACGAGCAGCTCGCGCAGTCGCTCCAGACCTTCGGCGGTTCGGGTTACCTCCAGGAGTACCCGGTCGAGCAGTACATCCGGGACGCCAAGATCGACACCCTGTACGAGGGCACGACGGCGATCCAGGGTCAGGACTTCTTCTTCCGGAAAATCGTCCGCGACCAGGGCGCCTCGCTCAACGCCCTCTCCGAGGAGATCAAGAAGTTCCTCGCGGACGCCCACGGCAACGAGGAGCTGTCCGGCTCCCTGGACAACCTCGCCAAGGCCGCGGTGGACCTGGAGGCGATCGTCGGCACGATGATCACCGACCTCACCGCCACCGGTGAGGACGTCAAGAACATCTACAAGGTCGGCCTCAACACCACCCGCCTCCTGATGGCCTCCGGTGATGTCGTCGTCGGCTACCTGCTCCTCAAGGGCGCGCTCGTGGCCTCCGAGAAGCTGCGCGACGCCTCCGCCAAGGACGTCGCCTTCTACCAGGGCAAGATCGCCGCTGCGAAGTTCTTCGCCGCGAACGTCCTGCCGGGCGTCTCCGGTGAGCGCGCGCTGGCCGAGGCCGTCGACAACTCGTTGATGGAACTGGACGAGGCCGCGTTCTAGCCTCTGCCCCACCAGCTCCACGAGGGCCCGCGTCTCCGCGTTTCCGGAGACGCGGGCCCTTGTGCCGTCCCGCGTCCGGGCGGCAGGGGCACGTCGTAGGGTGTGGCGCATGAGCACACCTCCCGCCCGCTTCGACCGCGGTCACACCGACGACCTGATGACCTTCCTGATGGCCTCCCCCTCCCCGTACCACGCCGTGGCGTCCGCCGCGGCCCGGCTGGCGGAGGCCGGTTTCCAGGAGGTCGAGGAGACCGCGGAATGGGACGCCACCACGGGTGGGAAGTACGTCCTGCGCGGCGGAGCGATCGTGGCCTGGTACGTGCCGGAGGGGGCCGCCGCCCACACCCCGTTCCGGATCGCGGGGGCCCACACCGACTCCCCCAACCTGCGGGTCAAGCCGCTGCCCGACACGGGCGCGTACGGCTGGCGCCAGATCGCCGTCGAGATCTACGGCGGAACGCTCCTCAACACCTGGCTCGACCGGGACCTCGGTCTCGCCGGCCGGATCTCGCTGCGTGACGGGACACACCGGCTGGTCGACATCAACCGTCCGCTGCTGCGCGTACCGCAGCTGGCCGTGCACCTGGACCGGTCCGCGAACACCGACGGACTCAAGCTCGACCGCCAGAAGCACATGCAGCCGATCTGGGGGCTCGGTGCGGTCGAGGAGGGCGACCTCATCCGCTTCGTCGCCCAGGAGGCGGGCGTCGAAGCCGACGACGTCATCGGGTGGGACCTGATGCCGCACGCCGTCGAGCCGCCCGCCTATCTGGGCCGGGACCGCGAGCTGCTCGCAGGCCCGCGCATGGACAACCTGCTCTCGGTGCACGCCGCGACCGCCGCGCTCGTCGCCGTGGCCGGGCAGCCGGACGACGAGATCCCCTACATCCCCGTGCTCGCCGCCTTCGACCACGAGGAGAACGGCTCCCAGTCCGACACCGGCGCGGACGGCCCGCTGCTCGGCACGGTACTGGAGCGCTCCGTGTTCGCCCGCGGCGGTGCGTACGAGGACCGGGCCCGGGCGTTCGCGGGGACCATCTGCCTCTCCTCCGACACCGGTCACGCGATCCACCCCAACTACGCCGAGCGGCACGACCCGACGCACCACCCGGTGGCCAACGGCGGCCCGATCCTCAAGGTCAACGTCAACATGCGGTACGCGACGGACGGCAGCGGCCGTGCCGTGTTCGCGGCGGCCTGCGAGAAGGCGGGGGTGCCGTGGCAGACGTTCGTCTCCAACAACGCGATGCCCTGCGGCACCACGATCGGCCCGATCACCGCCGCCAGGCACGGCATCCGCACCGTCGACATCGGCGTCGCCATCCTGTCGATGCACAGCGCCCGTGAACTGTGCGGCGCCGACGACCCCTATCTGCTGGCGAACGCCCTGACGGCGTTCCTGGCCGGCTGAGCTCTCCACTCCTCGACGCGGCGCCGGGACATGATGGTTGCCGGGCCGGGTACGCGACCTGTACACCGGCCCGGAGTCACCGGGCCGTCGAGGAGGCGGAAATCATGGGACTCGGAGGATGCATTCTCCTGATAGGTGGCGGGGCGATCCTGGCGTTCGCCACGGACTGGGAGATGGACACCGTCAATGTCGACCTGGTCGGCTGGATCATGATGCTCGTCGGCCTCATCGGGGTCTTCGTCTACGTGAGCATCGCGCGTCGCCGCCGCATGGTCGTGCCGCCCACCACGACGGTCGTCCAGGAGGACGAGCGCCGCTACCCGTGACCTGAGGGGCAGCCAGGCACCCTGCCACACCCTCGGGGTGACCGTGCGTCGGTCCCGGGGCGGCGCCGATGCTCTGGGACTCGATCCGGGCCCCTCACCGGGTGATCCTGCCCGGAAGGAAAGTTGCCCGTGGAGTTCCGGCTGCTCGGCACGGTCTCCTTCGACACGCACACCGGTCCGCTGCCGCTCGGGCCCGCCGATCGGTTCCTCGCTGTCAGGCTTGACGGGCGGAGGACGTGAGGCGATCGGCGAGCGCGATGACGAGGTCGCGCAGTTCATCGGGGCGCTCGATGACGAACGGCCGGTCGAGTGAGGCGAGTACCGGAGGCAACCAGTCGAGCCGCTCCGCCCGCAGCTCGACGCGCAGCCAGCGCTCGGTCGCCCGGTCCTCGCCTGCCACGGGCGCGTACTCCTCCAGGCTTGCGACGCCGGCGGGAAGGCGGGCGCGGATCTGCTCGACCGTCCCGTGGATGCGCAGGGTCACCTCATGCCGGTACTCGGCCGTGGCGAACGCTGACAGCACGCGCTGTGCCGGACCGGGCCCTGCGGGCGCTTCGAATGAGCCGGGCAGGGTCCTCGCGTACTCGATGCGATCGAGCCGGAAGGTTCGGTCCTCGTCGATCCGGGCGTCCTTGCCCGTGACGTACCACCGGCCCGCATGGGCGACGATCCCGTACGCGTGCAGCGTGCGTTCGCTGCGCCGTCCGTCGCGGTCGGTGTAGCGGATCGAGACCGGTCGGCAGTGGCGCACCGCATCGGCGACGGTGAGCAGGACCTCGGCGTCCGGGGTGTCGAACCCGCCGGGCCGATTCGTGAAGGCGAGGGCTTCCAGGAGTGTGCCGAGCCGATGGGCGATGTGCTTGGGCAGGACCCGCCGGATCTTGGCCGATGCCGTCTCGCTTGCCGTGTGCTCCGTCGTCGTCAGCCCTGCCCGGCGGCCGGCCTCCAGGCCGAGCAGCACGGCCAGCGCCTCGTCGCCGCTGAGCATGAGCGGAGGCAAACGGTACCCGGGGGCGAGCCGGTACCCGCCGTAGCGGCCGCGCACCGACTCCACGGGCACGTCCAGGCCGATCAGCTGGTCCACGTACCGCCGCACGGTGCGCCCTTCGACGCCGAGGCGGTCGGCGAGTTCGGCCACGGTCCGGGTGCCGCCCGACTGCAGCAGCTCCAGGAGGGTCAGCACGCGGGCGGTCGGGCGAGGCATGTTCGGAGCCTAACGCGAATACAGGACCGATTCTGTCCACTATTTCTCCTAGCCTGCGACGTGCACGCCTCCAGCACAGCCAAGGAGATTCCGATGGACTTCGTCTCGATCCGCATCATCACCGGCGACGTAGCGCGCCTCGTCGAGTTCTACGAGCGAGCCACAGGGGTACAGGCGACGTGGGCCACCGAGGACTTCGCCGAACTCAAGGCCGCGGGCGCCACCCTCGCGATCGCCGGAACCCGCACCGTCCCGCTGTTCGCCCCGGGCTCCGCCCGCCCGGCGGACAACCACAGCGTGATCACCGAGTTCCTCGTCGACGACGTGGACCGCGTTTACCAGAACCTGACCGGATGCGTCACCGACTTCGTCACCGAGCCCACCACGATGCCCTGGGGCAACCGGTCGCTGCTGTTCCGCGACCCCGACGGCAACCTCGTCAACTTCTTCACCCCCGTCACCCCAGCGGCCATCGAAAAGTTCGCACGCTGACGCCATACACAGCCGCTCACGCGGGAGCCCTGAGAGCCCGGGGCTCCCGGTGCACGCGGCCGCCGAGCGTCGACGTCAAGAAGCTCGGAGGCATCCCGACCGGCGGCGGCCGGCGCATGCACGGCGTCGGCACCGACGCCGCCCGCGCCTGCGAACCCACCGGTCCCGGCCGAGCCCCCGTGGTGCTCGAGGCCGGCGCTCCCGCGTACGCACTCGTCAGGCTGCCGGACGGCGGGATGGACGCGGACGTCCAGACCGTGGAGGACTTCTCCGTCACGCTGCCGGACAACGCCGGCATGGCCGTCGTGAAGGCGCCCGGCGCCGAGGGCGTCGCGGTGGACCGCGGCGACGTGGGCGACCGGTTACTGGACGCCCGAGCTGCGCAACGGCGCCGACGACTTCCGAGCCGTCAGCCCCGCTCGTCCATCCCGGCCAGCACCAGCGGGAGCCTGGACGCCCCCGTCGCGGTGACGCTCACGGGAACGCCCCAGTCCTGCTGGTGGACATGGCAGGCCGGGTACTCGTTCGCCGGGTCGTCGTCGCAGGACGCCGCCATGGCGGACACATGCAGGACGCCCTCGGTGACTCCGTCCGCCAGGACCAGATCACGGCTCAGATCCGTACCGGCACCCGATCCCCCGGCCAGGAGTTCCGGCGGGGTCGAGGAGACCAGCAGCCGGGTGGAGGGGCCGTACCGGGTGTCCAGCTTCTGTCCGGCGGGCGCCTGGAAGACCACATCCAGCCGCAGCGTGCCGGCGGCGACCTCGGTGGCCGCCCGCTGGGTGCGGTGAGCGCGGTCAGCGACCCGCACGGCCTCCTCAGGCAGCCGCAGCCGGGTCAGCCGGTGCCGCGCGGACTCGACGACGACCAGATCACCGTCCACGAGTACCGCGTCGCTCGGCTCCCGCAGATCCGTGGCGAGCGTCGTGACCTCGCCGGTCTCCGGGTCGAAGCGCCGCAGCGCGTGGTTGTAGGTGTCGCTGACGGCGACGGAGCCGTCCGGCAGTGCCGTGACGCCCAGGGGGTGCTGGAAGAGTGCCTGCGCCGCCGGGCCGTCGCGGTGGCCGAAGTCGAAGAGGCCGGTGCCGACGGCCGTGTGGACGGCGCCCTCCAGGTCCACGTAACGCAGCGCGGAGGTCTCGGGGTCGGCGACCCAGAGACGGTCACCGGCCGCGGCCAGACCCGACGGCTGCGCGAACCAGGCCTCGGCGCCGGGCCCGTCGACGAGACCCTCGTTCGTCGTACCGGCGGCGACCCGCACCGTGCCCCGCTCGGGGTCGTAGGTCCACAGCTGGTGTACTCCGGCCATGGCGATCCACAGCCGGTCGTCGAACCAGGCGATGTCCCACGGCGAGGACAGGTCCACCTGCGTGGCGGGGCCGCTGGTGGCGGAGCCCTGCCACCACTGGCGGCCCGTCCCGGCCAGCGTGGTCGTCACGCCCGTCGCGAGGTCGAGGGCCCTGATCGCGTGGTTGACCGTGTCCGCGACGGCGATGCGGCCGTCCGGCAGGAAGGCGAGGCCCTGCGGTTCGCTGAACCGCGCCTCGGTCCGTCCGCCGTCCGCGAACCCACGCTCGCCGCTGCCGAAGTGCCCGCGCACGGTCTCCCCGTCGGCGTCGAGCTCGACCAGACGGTGGCGGGTGGTGTCGGAGACCAGGAGACCGCCGTCGGGGAGCGCGAGCGCCTTGCCGGGGAATCGCAGGTGCGTGGCGACCGGCTCCGGAGCGACGTACGGGCCGTCGCCACGGCGCAGCGTGCCCTTCGCGGCGTGCTCGGCCTCCAGCTCCTCGACCAGCTTCTCGAGGGCGTGCGCGTGCCCCTCCCCGGCGTGCTGGGCCACGACGTAACCCTCGGGGTCCACGACGACGAGCGTGGGCCAGGCCCGGACGGCGTACTGCTTCCAGGTGGCGAGCTCCGGGTCGTCGAGGACGGGGTGGTGCACCTCGTACCGCTCGACGGCGTCGACCACGGCCTGGTGCTCGGCCTCGTGCACGAACTTCGGGGAGTGGACACCGATGATCACCACCGTGTCGCGGTGCTTCTCCTCCAGCTCACGCAGCTCATCGAGCACATGCAGACAGTTCACACAGCAGAAGGTCCAAAAATCCAAAATGACGATGCGTCCCCGCAGGTCAGCAAGGGTGTACTGCCGGTCGCCTGTATTGAGCCAGCCGCCCTTGCCGATCAGTTCGGGGGCGCGGACACGTGCACGTGCTGTCATGCCAACAGTCAACAGCACCGTGGCCTGCGAGCATTCCGGTGAGGCGTCGGGGAACCTGTGATCCATGAGACTTCTGGTACGTGAGCGACTGTTCGGCGTCGGTGACGACTACTGGATCGAGGACGCGGCCGGGCGGAAGCTGTTCCTCGTCGACGGCAAGGCCATGCGGCTCCGGGACACCTTCGAGCTGAAGGACACGGACGGCCGGGTGCTGGTGGAGATCCGCCGGAAGCTGATCAGCCTGCGCGAGACCATGGTCATCGAGCGCGACGGCGAGGAGCTCGCCGAGGTCAGGCGGAAGCGGCTCTCGCTCCTGCGCAACCACTACCGGGTGGCCCTGATGGACGGCACCGAGCTGGACGTCAGCGGGAAGATCCTGGACCGCGAGTTCGCCATCGAGTACGACGGAGAGCTGCTCGCCCAGATCTCCCGGCGCTGGCTGACCGTCCGCGACACCTACGGCGTCGACATCGTGCGGGAGGACGCCGACGTTTCTCTGCTCATCGCCGTGGCGGTGTGCGTGGTCGTCCTCGCGGACAAGGAACACGACAAGGAGCGCGGCGAGGGCTGAAGGGCGGAACACACAGAGCGACGGCCCGGTTGCACGTGAAACGAACCCCGGCCGTCATGTCACGCGTGTCCGTGCGGAACCGATCAGGCCAGGCGGCGCCGGGCCAGGCCGAGACGGCGGTCCTTGAGGGCCGGGAACTGCTCCCTGGTGGTGGCGACCTTGGTCGCGTCGAACTCCACGGTCAGCACCTCCTCGCCCGCCCCGGCTTCGGCGAGCACCTCGCCCCAGGGATCGACGACGATGCTGTGCCCGGCCTGCTCGACCCTGGCATGAGTGCCTGCCGACCCGACCGCCAGGACGTACGCCTGGTTCTCGACGGCGCGCGCCTGCGCCAGCAGCGTCCAGTGCGAGCGGCGGCGCTCCGGCCAGCCGGCCGCGACGACCAGGGTCTCGGCCCCCGCGTCGACGAGCCCCCGGAACTGCTCGGGGAAGCGCAGGTCGTAGCAGGTGGCAAGGCCGATCGTGGTCTCCGGGAGGGCGACGGTGACGAGCTCCTCACCGGCCCCCATCAGTACCGCCTCGCCCTTGTCGAAGCCGAAGCGGTGGATCTTGCGGTAGGCGGCGGCGCGCTCGCCCTCGGGCGAGAACACCAGTGAGGTGTTGTAGAGCGTGCCGTCCTCGGCGCGCTCGACGAAGGACCCGGCGTGCAGCCAGACCCCTGCCTCGGCCGCGGCCTTCGCCATGATGTCGTGCGTGGGCCCCTGCAGCGGCTCCGCCGCGTCGGCGAACGCCGTGTACGCGAAGGCGCCGACCGGCCAGAGTTCGGGAAGGACGACCAGGTCCGCATCCCGTTGGGCCACCACCAGTGAAGCCGCGCGCTCTCTACGGGAATTGACCGATTCATCCGAGTTTACTGCGATCTGGATGAGGGAGGCGTGCACACTACCACCGTCCTGGCATGGGAGCCGTCAACGCGGGCCTACGATCGTCACACGAAAGCACTGCCGGGGTGCTTGCTCGCAGCGTAACTTAGCGAGCGAACCTCCCACGCAGACCGCAGACAGCACCGTCGGTGCCGGCCGTCCCGTCCGGCACTCCCTGCTCTCCAGCCCATGCACCGCAGAACCGCACGAGGGGTCCCGTGACCGTCCATCCCAGCCTCCAGACCTATGCCGATGCCTGGACCCACTCCGTCGAGTCGATATCCGAGCTGGTCAAGCCGCTCGTCGAGGGGGAGTGGAACCGCCGGACGCCCTGCCCGGGCTGGTCGGTGCGCGACATCGTCTCGCACGTCATCGGCATGGAGTGCGAGCAGCTCGGCGACCCTCGCCCGATCCACACACTGCCCCGCGACCTCTACCACGTGCAGAACGACCACCAGCGCTACATGGAGATGCAGGTCGACGTCCGGCGCCACCACACGGCGCCGGAGATGACCTCGGAGCTGGAGTACACGCTCATCCGGCGCATGCGTCAGCTGCGCAACGAGTCGCGGGCCCCCGAGACCATGGTGCGGGCGCCGCTGGGCGCCGAGCAGACGCTCGAACTGGCACTGCACATGCGGGCCTTCGACGTCTGGGTGCACGAGCAGGATCTGCGGACGACGCTGGGACAGCCCGGCAATCTGGATTCTCCCGGCGCACTGATCGTGCGGGACACGCTGCTGGCCGGACTGGCGAAGGTGGTCGCCAAGGACGCGGGCGCCCCGCCCCATTCGGCCGTGGTCTTCGATGTGCACGGCCCGCTGGAGTTCCTGCGCACGGTCAGGGTCGACGGTGAGGGGCATGGTTCGGTCGACGGCGCCCCGTCGCTCGGCCCCGCGGCGACCCTGGCGATGGACTGGGAGACGTACTACCGGCTGGCCTGCGGGCGGGTCCGCGCCCAGGCCGTGGGGGACCTGATTACGATCGAGGGCGACCAGGACCTGGCGGCCGAGATCCTGCGCCACTTCGCCGTGACCCCGTGACCCCGTGACGCCGTCACCGGCGGCGCCCGCCCGTGTACGGGCCGGGACGGGCGCGCCGCCGGGACGACTGCCAGGGCCTCGCCAAGGCGGCTGTCAGGCGGGCACGTGTACGGCTTCGACCCGGCTGACGACGTGGTGGTCGCGTTCCCGGTGCGTGGCGCCGGCGTGCAGCCGCAGGATCTGCACGACGCCGAGCACCTCCAGGACGAAGACCGAGGCGAACGCGATGCGGTAGTTGTCCCCTGTCGCGTCCAGCAGGACTCCGACCGCGAACAGCGTCGTCATCGACGCGACGAAGCCGCCCATGTTGACGATGCCGGAGGCGGTGCCCTGGCGTTCCGGAGGATTGGCCGGACGGCCGAAGTCGAAGCCGATCATCGAGGCCGGACCGCAGCAGCCGAGCACCACACACAGGGTGATCAGCAGCCCCATCGGCGCGTGGTCGCCGGGGTAGAAGATGGTGGCCGCCCACAGCAGCGCGGTCATCGCGACCGTGCCCAGAGCCAGCGGGGCACGCGCCGCGTGGTGGCGGGCGATGATCTGGCCGTAGACGAGCCCCACCACCATGTTGGAGAGCACCACGAGGGTCAGCAGCTCGCCGGCGGTACCCCTGCTCAGCCCCTGCGCCTCGACGAGGAACGGCATGCCCCACAGCAGGAGGAACACCATCGCGGGGAACTGCGTCGTGAAGTGCACCCACATCCCCAGGCGGGTGCCCGGCTCCCGCCACGAAGTGGCGATCTGCTTGCGCACGTACGCCGCTCCGGCGTGCTCGGCGGGCGGTGGCTCATGGCCCTCGGGGTGGTCCTTGAGGAAGAGGAGCAGCAGGACCAGCACCACCACGCCCGCGAGTGAGCTGCCGACGAAGGTCGTGGTCCAGCCGAACCCGTGCAGCGCGCGGGCGATGAAGAGGGTCGAGACGAGGTTGCCCGCCATCCCGCAGAGGCCGGCCACCTGCCCGATCAGCGGTCCACGCCGGGCCGGGAACCACCGGGCGCCGAGCCGCAGCACGCTGATGAAGGTCATCGCGTCACCGCAGCCGAGCAGCGCGCGGGAGGCCAGCGCCATCCCGTACGAGGGGGAGAGCGCGAAGCCCAGCTGGCCCAGCGTGAAGAGCACCACTCCGATGGTGAGGACCTTCTTGGTGCCGAGGCGGTCGACCAGGAGACCCACGGGTATCTGCATGCCGGCGTAGACGAGCAGCTGAAGGATGGAGAACGTCGACAGGGCCGAGGCGTTGACGTCGAACCGGTCGGCGGCGTCGAGTCCGGCGACGCCCAGGCTCGTACGGAAGATGATCGCGACGAAGTAGACGACGACACCGATGCCCCAGACCCACACGGCACGACGGCCGCCCGGCGGGTCTCCGGGCAGGGACAGGGTGGGGGCCGCGGAGCTCATCGGTCATCACCCCGGACCAGCACCTTGACCCGGCTGACGTGGCGCCGCACGACCTGCGCGGCGCCCTCGGCGTCACCGGACCTGATGGCGTCCAGCAGCTCACCGTGCTCGGTGATGTTGGCGGCGATCCTGCCGGGGTGCGCCTCCATCACGGCGACGCCCATCCGCAGCTGCCGGTCGCGGAGCTGGTCGTAGAGGCGGGAGAGGATCTCGTTGCCGGCGTTCTTCACGATCTCGGCGTGGAAACAGCGGTCCTTGACGGCGACCGCGGCCAGGTCACCGATCTCCGCCAGCTGCCGCTGCTCCTCCAGGAGCTGTTCGAGCCGGGCGATCAGCTGCGCCGACGCGGGCACGGCCTTGCGCGCGGCGAACTCCTCCACCAGCAGCCGGGTCTCCACCACATCCGAGATCTCCTGCGCGGAGACCGCGAGCACCAGCGCACCCTTCTTCGGGTAGAGCTTGATCAGCCCTTCGACCTCGAGGCGCAGCAGCGCTTCCCGCACCGGGGTCCGGGATACGCCGACGGCCTCGGCCAGGTCACCTTCGGTGAGGAAGGTGCCGCCTTCGTAGCGGCGGTCGAGGACGGCTTCCTTGATGTGGGTGTAGACCCGCTCGGCTGCGGGCGGAGGCTTCGGGTCCGCCTTACGGGCGAGGGCGGCGGTGGGTGCGGCAGGCATGAACACAGCATAGATACAACATGCGCGCATGGGTGCGCCGTCCGGATCCTGGACCGCCGAAGGCGCCGTGGCACGCGGGCCGCTCACCCGCCCGGGGCGCTGCGGCTTGCGCTAGGTTGATGAGGTGACAGGCCACGCCATCGAAGAGGTACGTCTCACCGCGTTCAAGAGCTTCCATGGCGCGGTGCTCCCGCTGGCCCCCCTGACCGTCCTCATCGGACGGAACAGCAGCGGCAAGTCAAATGCCCTGGACGGCCTCGAAGTCCTCTCACGGCTGGCCCGTGGTGACGACGTCAACGAGGCGATCGAGAGCCGGCACAGCGCCGCCGGCCCGGTGCGCGGTGGACTGAACGGTTGCGTACCGCACGGCTCGGACCACTTCTCGCTCGGCTGCACGGTGAGTACGGAGTACGGGCCCATCACCTTCGACGTGACGATCCAGGTGGAGCCCGAGGTCCAGATCATCGAGGAACGACTCACCGGCCCCGTCACGAGTGGTGGCATCCGCCCGCTCCTCGTGAGCGGAGAGCCGGTCCCGCACCGCGCGGACATCGACGCCTCATGGCACAACGGGAAGCGGGGCCGGAACCCGAGTGCCCCCTTCCGGAGCACACGGCTGCTCACATCCCAGCTGCCCCTGCGGGTGCCCGGTGACAGCGAGGGCGAGATCGACACCGTGTGGGCGGCCGACGCCCTACTGACCGCGCTGACCGGGGCGTTCCACCTGGATCCCGTACCGCATCTCATGCGGCAGTACGTCCAGGCCCGTGATTTCCGTCTTCGCAGGACGGCGGAAAACCTTTCTGCGGCGATCGGCAACATCAAACGCCATGACCCGGGGACCTTCAGGAGCCTCGTGAGTCTCCTCAGAGGTCTGGCCGATCACGACATCGAGCGGCTGGCCGTCACCAGGTCCGAGCTGGGAGACGTCATGCTCGCCCTCGACGAGGGGCCGCTGGGGCTCACCCCCGCCCGTGAGATGAGTGACGGCATGCTCAGGTTCCTCGCGGTCACCACCTCGCTGCTGACCGGGGGTGAGGGGCTGGATCTGGGCTCGGCGCCGGACGACGACACCGACCGATCGCTCACGCTGGTCATCGAGGAGCTGGAAAACGGGCTGCACCCCTCCCAGGCCGGGGAGGTGCTGCACCTGGTGCAGGAAGCGGCCGGCGGCAGCACGACCCGGGTCCTGATCACCACCCACAGCCCCGCGCTGCTCTCCGCGCTGAGCGGCGACGACCACCAAGGTGTCATCGTCTGTTCGCGGGACCGCACGACGGGCACCAGCCTCCTGACGCGGCTCACAGAGCTCGACGGCTATGCCTCGGCGATGGGCTCCGGACCGCTGGGAGACGTGGTGACCTACGACAGGCTGGTGCGGCAGGACCGCGGCGAACATGACTACGCGGAGTTCGACCGGCTCCTCGGGATCGGGTGAACCGACACGTCGATCCTGTGCAACCTGTTGGAGGTGCCGGGGAAGTGTCAGGACCGCAAGCAGGTGATCGACGAGCTCAAGAGCAAGCGTGAACAGCGGGAGACCGACCTTCTGCTTCCGGTCACCGCGATCATCGAGACGGGTAACCACATCGCCCAGGTGTCCGACGGCCGAGCGCGCCGCTCGTGTGCGCAACGGCTCTCCGGAGTCCTGGTCACAGTCATCGAGGGCAACGCCCCCTGGGCGCTCAACGAGGTCGAGTGGGATGCCGCGCATCTGCGGGCCCTGGTCGACGGCGGCAGCACCGGCAGCAGCCTGATCGAGCATGCCTGCAACGGCCTCGGTTGCGGTGACCTGAACATCCTGATCGAGCGGGACCGGTACCTCGCCCGCACCTCTGGTGTCCGGGCCACGATCTGGACGCTGGACACGCTGCTCAAGTCGTACGGCTGACCGACATTCCTCTCCGACAGGGATCAACCGAGGTCTGACGAGGCGTGTGCACATTCACCCGTACGTGAGCACATCCATCCGGCCGCCTCAGGAGTCTCATCACCGAGCGGCACCCCATGTGGCCGCATTTCAGGTGCATTTGGAGCATTCGACTTGAAAAACGGTCTGAAGAACATAAACCGCGCCAGCATCGCCGCCACTGTGGCTCTCACCGCGGGTGCCGTCCTGGCGGGCAGCGCGTTCGCCACCGCGGCTCAGGCGGCGGCTCCGCCGACGCCCTCGATCACCGCCAAGGGCGGTTTCGTGATGAACAGCGGCACGGGGAAGACGCTGTACGGCAAAACCGCCGACACCCGCCGCTCCACCGGCTCCACGACGAAGATCATGACCGCCAAGGTGGTCCTGGCGCAGAAGAACCTGAACCTCGATGCCAAGGTCACGGTCCAGAAGGCGTACAGCGACTACATCGTCAAGAACACCGCCTCGTCGGCCCGGCTGATCGTCGGCGACAAGGTCACGGTCCGCCAGCTCCTGTACGGCCTGATGCTGCCGTCGGGCTGCGACGCCGCGTACGCCCTCGCCGACAAGTTCGGCTCCGGCTCCACACGCGCGGCCCGGGTGAAGTCGTTCATCGGCAAGATGAACGCCTCGGCGAAGAGCCTCGGCCTGAAGAACACCCACTTCGATTCGTTCGACGGCATCGGCAGTGGCTCGAACTACTCCACGCCGCGCGACCTGACGAAGATCGCCGGCAGCGCGATGAAGAACTCCACGTTCCGCACGATCGTGAAGACGAAGTCGACGAAGCAGAAGGTCACGACGAAGAGCGGTGGCTACCGCTACATGTCGTGGTCGAACACCAACCCCCTGCTGGGGAGCTACAGCGGCGCGATCGGTGTGAAGACCGGCTCCGGGCCGACGGCCAAGTACTGCCTGGTCTTCGCGGCGACGCGTAACGGCAAGACGGTCATCGGCACGGTGCTCACGTCGACGTCCGCGACGAGCCGGACGACGGACGCGAAGAAGCTCATGGACTACGCGTTCAAGAAGTAGGTCCGCTGCTCGGACGGACGAGGGCCCTGCCCGCGCGGTGCGCGGGCAGGGCCTTCCGTCGTTCTTACGATTGCCGACGCAGACCCGCTATGAAACTTACCCAAGCGGCGGGGACGAGGACGACTCCACGGGAGGCGGGTGCCGACGACTGTGACGGGCGGGGCCTCATGGTCGTCGCGCAGCTCGCCGACCGGTGGGGCGTCGAGCCACGCACCGTCGGGAAGACCGTGTTCGCCGACGTCGCGCTACGAGGGTCGGACATGCCGGTGGGCCCGCACATCCTTCGCGCGGGCCCACCGCAAACACGTACCGCTGAGGCCGTCAGCCCCAGGTGATCAGCCGCTTCGGCTGTTCCAGGATCGCCGCGACGTCCGCGAGGACCTTGGAGCCGAGCTCGCCGTCGACCAGCCGGTGGTCGAAGGAGAGCGCCAGCGTGGTCACCTGGCGGGGCTTCACCTTGCCCTTGTGGACCCAGGGCTGGAGCTTGATCGCCCCGACCGCGAGGATCGCGGACTCGCCCGGGTTGAGGATCGGCGTACCCGTGTCGACGCCGAAGACACCGACGTTCGTGATGGTCACCGTGCCGCCCGCCATGGCCGCGGGGGACGTCTTGCCCTCACGGGCCGTGGAGACCAGCTCGCCCAGTGCCTCGGCCAGCTGGGGCAGGGTCTTGTCGTGGGCGTCCTTGATGTTCGGCACGATCAGACCGCGCGGGGTGGCGGCGGCGATGCCCAGGTTGACGTAGTGCTTCTGCACGATCTCCTGGTTGGCCTCGTCCCAGGCGGCGTTGATCCCCGGGTTGCGCCTGATCGCGACCAGGAGCGCCTTGGCGATGATCAGGAGCGGGTTGACCCGGACCCCCGCCATGTCCTTGTCCTCCTTGAGCTCCGCCACGAGCTTCATGGTGCGCGTCACGTCGAGGGTCACGAACTCGGTGACGTGCGGCGCGGTGAAGGCACTGCCCACCATGGCCTGCGCGATGGCCTTGCGTACGCCCTTGACCGGGATACGCGTCTCCCGGGCACCCGCGACGGTCTCCACCGGCGGAGCTTGAACCGCGGCGGGTACGGGCGCGGGTGCGGGGGCCTCGGCGGCGGCCGGCGCGGCGGCCGCATGGACGTCCTCGCGGGTGATGATGCCGCCCTCGCCGGTCGGGGTGACCGTCGCCAGGTCGATGCCCAGGTCCTTCGCGAGCTTGCGCACCGGCGGCTTGGCGAGCGGCCGGCTCTCCGGGACCACCGCTCCGTGGCCGTTGATCTCGGCCTGGACCGCGGCGGCGGCCGGACCCGGGACCTCGACACCCTTACGGGCACGGCGCTTGGTGGAGGTCACGGCCACGCCGTAGCCGACGAGCACCGGCTTCCGGCCCTCGGGCGCTTCCGACTCGGGCTCCTTCACGGGTTCCTGCACCGCTGCGGGAGCCGCCGGGGCGTCACCGCTGCCGGGCGCCACGTCCACCGCGATGATCACCTCACCGACGTCGACGGTCGTGCCCTCGGGGAAGCGCAGCTCGTGCACCACCCCGTCGTACGGGATCGGCAGCTCGACCGCGGCCTTGGCCGTCTCGACCTCGCACACCACCTGGCCGTCGGTGACGGTGTCTCCGGGCTGGACGAACCACTTGAGGATTTCCGCCTCGGTCAGCCCTTCGCCCACGTCGGGCATCTTGAACTCACGGAAGCGAGCAGACGTTTCGGTCATCGTCGTCACGAACCCTCTCCTCAGTACGCCAGCGAGCGGTCGACGGCGTCGAGCACCCGGTCGAGACCCGGCAGGTACTCGTCCTCGAGCCGGGCCGGCGGGTAAGGGGCGTGATAGCCGCCGACCCTCAGCACCGGCGCTTCGAGGTGGTAGAAGCAGCGCTCGGTGATCCGGGCCGCGATCTCGGCCCCGGAGCCGTAGAACACCGGCGCCTCGTGGACCACCACGAGTCGGCCGGTCTTCTCGACCGAGGTCTGTACGGTGTCGAAGTCGATCGGGGACATCGATCGCAGGTCCAGGACCTCGACCGACTTGCCCTCCTCCTGCGCCGCGGCAGCCGCCTCCAGGCAGACCTTCACCATCGGGCCGTACGCGACGAGCGTGAGGTCGGAGCCCTCACGGGCCACGGCTGCCTTGTGGAGCGGGCCGGGGATGGACTCGGTGTCGAGCTCCCCCTTGTCCCAGTAGCGCCGCTTGGGCTCGAAGAAGATGATCGGGTCGTCGCTCTGGACGGCCTGCTGCATCATCCAGTAGGCGTCGCTCGCGTTGGACGGCGAGACGACCTTCAGGCCGGCCACGTGCGCGAACAGTGCTTCGGGCGACTCGCTGTGGTGCTCGACGGCACCGATGCCGCCGCCGTACGGGATGCGGATGACGACCGGCATCTTGATCTTGCCGAGGGCACGGGCGTGCATCTTCGCGAGCTGCGTGACGATCTGGTCGTACGCGGGGAAGACGAAGCCGTCGAACTGGATCTCGACGATCGGGCGGTAACCGCGCAGGGCGAGGCCGATCGCCGTACCGACGATCCCGGACTCGGCGAGCGGGGTGTCGATGACCCGGTCCTCGCCGAAGTCCTTCTGGAGACCGTCCGTGATGCGGAAGACCCCGCCGAGCTTGCCGACGTCCTCACCCATGATGAGGACCTTGGGGTCGGTCTCGAGAGCCTTGCGCAGCGACTCGTTGAGCGCCTTCGCGAGAGACATCTTCGTGGCGGCCATGGCTAGTTGCCCTCCTCGGCGAACGATGCCTGGTAGGCGGCGAACTGGGCGCGCTCCTCGTCGACGAGCGGGCTGCCGTCGGCGTAGGCGTGGTCGAAGATCGCCAGCCGGTCGGGCTCGGGCATGGTCCGCACCACCTCGCGCACCCGCTTGCCGAGGGCCTCGCTCTCCTCGTCCAGCGCGGTGAAGTACGCCGCGTCGGCGAACTTCTGCTTCTCCAGGTACGTGCGCAGCCGCAGGATCGGGTCCTTGGCCTCCCAGGCCGCCGTCTCCTCGTCCGCCCGGTACTTGGTCGGGTCGTCGGAGGTGGTGTGGGCACCCATGCGGTACGTGAACGCCTCGACGAGGGTCGGCCCCTCGCCCCGGCGGGCACGCTCGAGCGCGGACCTGGTGACGGCCAGGCACGCCAGTACGTCGTTGCCGTCGACCCGGATACCGGGGAAGCCGAAGCCCTGCGCGCGCTGGTAGAGCGGCACACGCATCTGCTTCTCGGTCGGCTCGGAGATCGCCCACTGGTTGTTCTGGCAGAAGAACACGACCGGAGCGTTGTAGACGGCGGAGAAGGTGAACGACTCCGCGACGTCGCCCTGGCTGGAGGCGCCGTCGCCGAAGTACGCGATCACGGCCGAGTCCGCGCCGTCCTTGGCGACGCCCATGGCGTAGCCGGTGGCGTGCAGCGTCTGCGAGCCGATGACGATCGTGTAGAGGTGGAAGTTGTTGGTGCTCGGGTCCCAGCCGCCGTGGTTCACGCCGCGGAACATCCCGAGCAGATTGGTCGGGTCGACGCCCCTGCACCACGCCACGCCGTGCTCACGGTAGGTCGGGAAGACGTAGTCGTCGTCGCGCAGCGCCCGGGCGGAGCCGATCTGCGCGGCCTCCTGGCCCAGCAGCGAGGCCCACAGACCCAGCTCGCCCTGACGCTGCAGCGCGGTGGCCTCGGCGTCGAAGCGACGGGTCAGGACCATGTCCCGGTAGAGACCGCGGAGCTCGTCCGCGCTCAGGTCGATCTGGAACTCCGGGTGCTCGACGCGCTCGCCCTCGGGCGTCAGCAGCTGCACCAGCTGGGGGCCGGATTGCTCCGGCGTCTTCGCGGGCGTCTTCGCGGCGCTGGTCCGCTTGCTGCTGCGTCGCGGTTTGCGCGCGGCAGTGCTCTCCACGGTCACGTGCGTGCTCCTCCGTCGGTCCGGCCCCCGGGATGGCCGGGAACCAGTGCGGCTCGCCTGCGTCCGGACCCGTGCACGGGGTGGGTGCCACTCGGCCGGAACAGGCGTGACAGGTGCCCCGGCGAGCGTCCTGTCATAAGCACGTTACCCAGTGCATCGCATAACTGCGAAACACCTTGTGACCTGCGATTTTGCTTGGATTTCCAAGTAAATCGCCAAAATCACGAACTCCCGCTGGTCACAGCACTGGTAACGGCCCGGCAGGCGGCCGGAACAACGGCACGTTATCCCGGTACTCAGTCGCAGGGAAGGGCGGAGCAGAAGGGAGTGTGTGAGACTGCGAATGTGCGCGAAGAAGGAAAAATCACGGTATTCCTGCTCGACGATCACGAAGTCGTCCGCCGGGGAGTGCATGAGCTGCTGACCGCCGAGGAGGACATCGAGATCGTCGGCGAGGCCGGCACGGCCGCGGACGCGCTCGCCCGCATCCCGGCGACCCGTCCCGACGTCGCCGTCCTGGACGTACGGCTCCCGGACGGCAGCGGGGTGGAGGTCTGCCGCGAGGTCCGCTCGGCGGACGAGAGCATCCACTGCCTGATGCTCACGTCGTACGCCGACGACGAAGCCCTGTTCGACGCGATCATGGCGGGCGCCTCGGGGTACGTACTGAAGGCCATCCGCGGGGCCGAGCTGCTCGGCGCCGTGCGCGACGTGGCGGCCGGCAAGTCCCTGCTGGACCCCGCGGCCACCGCCCGTGTATTGGAGCGCCTGCGCGAGGGCAAGGACGGCAAGGGCGACGACCGACTGGCCGGGCTGACCGAGCAGGAGCGCAAGATCCTCGATCTGATCGGCGAGGGACTGACGAACCGGGTGATCGGCGAGCGGCTGCATCTCGCCGAGAAGACCATCAAGAACTACGTCTCCAGTCTGCTGTCCAAGCTGGGCATGGAGCGGCGCGCACAGGCGGCGGCGTACGTGGCGAGGCTGCAGGCCGAGAAGCGCTGAGCGGGCGGTGCGGGGACTTTGGTCCCTGCCCGTCGGGGCGGCAGGCCCTTACACGGCTCCTACCCGTGGCGGAGAGTGGGAGCATGCTCTCCTCCCGCCCCTCCGGCACCGGTACGGCGACGGGTATCCACTCCTCCGGCCCTGCCGGGCCGCCCGTCCTTGCCGCGCCCGCCCCTTCCCCCGCCGCGTCCGCCTCCGCCTCCTCGGCGGCGGACAGGCTGCTGGCGATCGAGCTGCTCGGCAGCGTCCGGTACGGCCGTCTGGCCATGAGCATGCGCGCGCTGCCCTTCCTGGCGGTGGCCCGGCACCTGGTCATCGAGGGCCGTGTCATCCTGCGGATGCACCGGGGGCTCGGCTTCCACGAGGCCTGCGACGGAAGTGTCATCGCCTACGGGGCGGACAACTGCAACTCCGCCGCGTCCGGTGACGCTTCCGGCGGCCTGGGTGGCGGTGTGTCCGGCGGCGTGTCCAGCGGCGTGGAAGACCTCTGGTCGGTGCAGTTCACCGGCCCCGTCGAGATGGTGCACCCGGCCGCCGAGCAGCGCGGACGGTTCGGGCCCGGCCCGGCCGAAGTGAACGGCGAGGACTTCGATCCGGTGTATCTGCGGCTCGATCCAGAACTCGCCCTTATACACACTTTGACGTTTGACACAAGTCCGTAAAACCGGACACGCAGGGTCACCTAACATGTGGCAAGTGCTGCGCTCATATGTGACCCACCCGCCTGTCCCTCCGGTCGGCGAGGTCCTGCGCCGCTACCCCGACGCCGGTGAGCCCCTCGCCTGCGAGCCCCTCGACAAAGGCCTGCTGAACCACGGTTATCGCGTGTCCACCACCCGCGGTTCGTACTTCCTGAAGCACCACCTCGACAAACATCACCTCGACGACGCCAGCGGCGACCACGCCACGATCGTCCGGCAACACCGGGCGACCCAGCAGCTTCACTCCCTCGGTGTACCGGTGGCCCCGCCCCTGACCGACACGCAGGGTGACACGGTCACCGTCATCGACGGGCAGCGCTACGCCCTGCACCGATGGGTCGACGGCCTCCACCGGGACGGCGCCCAGCTGACGACCGCCCAGTCGCGCCGCCTCGGGGCGCTCCTCGGAGCCGTACACATGGGCCTGGAGCAGGTCATGGAGGCGGACCAGCCACCTCCGGTACGCGGCCAGAGCCCCGACCCCGCCGACACGTTCACGCTGATCGACGAGCTGCTGACGGCCGCGCGGCACCTGGGCCCACGGGACGCCTTCGACGAGCTCGCCGTGCACCGTCTCGTCGAACGCCGTGCCCTGCTGGAGCAGCACGCGCACCGCCGCCCGCCCACTCCCGAGGGATCCGCCAGGGGCTGGGTGCACGGCGACTTCCACCCGCTGAACCTGCTCTACCAGGGCGCCGACCCCGTCGCGATCGTGGACTGGGACCGGCTCGGCGTCCAGCCGCGCGCGGAGGAGGCCGTACGGGCTGCGGCGATCTTCTTCGTACGGCCGGACGGCGAGCTGGAGCTGGAGAAGGTGCGGGCGTACGCCCGCGCCTACCGGCGGTCGGCGGGCGCCGGGGCGGCCGAGCTGGCGGCCGCGGTGCACCGGGTGTGGTGGGAGCGCCTCAACGACTTCTGGATACTGAGCTGGCGCTACCGCCTGAACGACCGCAGGGCCGACCCGCAGTTCCCTGCGGTGTCGGCCCTGGCGGTGTGGTGGACGCGGGAGTACGAGGCGGTGGGCGAGGCCTTCACGGAGTGAAGGCGGTCGTCACTGGCCGGCGGTGGAGCCCGCCGTGGTTCCCTCGGCGGTGCCTGTCGAGGTGCCGACCGAGGTGCCGACCGAGGCTCCCTCCGCCGCCCCTCCCGCGTCATCGCCGGCGCCGCCGTCCTCGGCGCCGCCGTCGTCGCCGGCACCACCGTCGTCACCGGTACCGCCGTCCGGCGTCGTGCTGCCGCCGTCGCTCGTACCCGGGTCCGGCGAGGGGGTCTCCTCCGTCGGCTGCGGACTCGGCTCGGTCGGCTTCTGCGTCGGGGTCCACGTCGACTCCTCGGTGGGCCACTGCTGCCCACCCGTGGAACCGGACGGCTCCTCGGTCTCCTCCTGCGTCTCCTCGTCCGTCGGCTCCGCCGACGAAGGGGTCGGCGAGGGGGAACTCGACGTGGTGGGCGTGACCGGCTTCTTCTTGGTGTCGTCGCCGCCGCTCGCCGCCTGGACGGCGAACGCCACGCCCGCGCCGATCGCGATCAGCGCGAGCAGGACGAAGAGCCACATCTTGCTGCGGCCGCCGCCGTTGTGATGACCGCCCGCGTACGCCCCGTCGTCAGGGTTCATGGGCGGCAGGATCGGGCCCTGCGAGGTGTCCCCGTGCGTGGGGTGGCCCATGGCCGTCGTGGCGCCGATGTTCATCGCCGCCGTGTGACCGGCGTCGTGCGCGTTGACCGGGCCGGTGTTCCACGTACCTGTGTGGCCGCCCTGGACCTGCAGCATCTGCAGGCTGTACTGGACGAGGCCGCGCATCTCCTCGGCGCTCTGGAACCGGTCGTCCGGGTCCTTCGCGAGGGAACGCATGACGAGCCCGTCCAGCTCGGGCGGGACGGCACCGACCTGGGAGGGCGGGACCGGCATGTCCTGGACGTGCTGGTAGACGACGGAGAGCGGGGTCTCGCCCGTGAACGGGGGCCGCAGGGCGAGCAGTTCGTAGAGCAGGCAGCCGGTGGCGTACAGGTCGGAGCGGTGGTCGACGGCCTTGCCGAGCGCCTGCTCCGGGGAGAGGTACTGCGGCGTGCCCATGACCATGCCGGTCTGGGTCATCGTCGACTGGGCTCCGTGCAGCGCGCGGGCGATGCCGAAGTCCATGACCTTGACCGCGCCGGAGTGCGTGATGATCACGTTCGCCGGCTTGATGTCGCGGTGCACGATGCCGTGCTGGTGGGAGTACGCCAACGCCTCCAGCACACCGGAGACGATGATCAGCGCCTGCTCGGGCGGCGGGGCCTCGGCTTCGAGAAGCAGGTCACGGATGGTGTTGCCCTCGACGAGCTCCATGACGATGTAGGGCACGGTCGACCCGCCCACGACATCCTCGCCGGAGTCGTACACGGCGACGATCGCATGGTGGTTGAGCCCCGCGACCGACTGTGCCTCGCGGGTGAAACGTGCCTTGGAGACCGGGTCCTCGGCAAGGTCGGAACGGAGCAGCTTCACTGCCACCGTGCGTCCCAGACGGACGTCCTCCGCGGCGTAGACCTCGGCCATGCCGCCGCGGCCCAGCCGGTGGGTCATGCGGTAACGGCCGTCTCCGACCACACCGCCGACACCCCAGGAGTCGGTGCCATCCGAGAACCCGCCGCCGTTTGCTTCGGATTCGGGTGCCATCAGTCCTCGCCGTCGTATCTGTCCGCGCGTCCGCGGGTTCTCACGGTGCCTTGCTGCATTTGCCACGTCACGCTACAGCCTCTGGCCGACACGCCGGATTTTCAGAGTGACGGGCCATCCAATCGGCTCGCGCGCCGTACGCGCAAATTCCATGCGCTTCCTGTAACGCTTCCGAGACGCTTCTTGTGCGTAGGGTCACGGAACGGGCACCTGGCTTGACGTGTCGTACCCCTCGGGCAGACTTGGCCGGTAATAGGGATGATCGCGTCCGTCGGGCGCCGAGGGGGAGCAAGTCATGAGCCACGACGGCGCACAGGGGCGCTACGCGGGCGGTTCCGTGGCCGGCGGCCGCTACCAGCTGCGCGACCTGCTCGGCGAAGGCGGCATGGCGTCCGTCTACCTCGCGTACGACTCCGCCCTCGACCGGCAGGTCGCCATCAAGACGCTGCACACGGAGCTGGGGCGCGAGCAGTCCTTCCGCGAGCGGTTCCGGCGTGAGGCCCAGGCCGTCGCCAAACTGCAGCACACCAACATCGTCTCGGTGTTCGACACGGGCGAGGACGAGCTCGGCGGCGCGGTGATGCCGTACATCGTCATGGAGTACGTCGAGGGACAGCCGCTCGGCTCCGTGCTCCACTCGGACATCCAGCAGTACGGCGCGATGCCGGCCGAGAAGGCCCTCAAGGTGACAGCAGATGTGCTGGCCGCCCTGGAGACGAGCCACGAGATGGGCCTGGTCCACCGCGACATCAAGCCCGGCAACGTGATGATGACCAAGCGCGGTGTCGTCAAGGTCATGGACTTCGGCATCGCCCGGGCCATGCAGTCGGGCGTCACCTCGATGACCCAGACCGGCATGGTCGTCGGCACCCCGCAGTACCTCTCGCCGGAGCAGGCGCTCGGTCGCGGCGTCGACGCCCGGTCCGACCTGTATTCGGTCGGCATCATGCTCTTCCAGCTGCTGACGGGCCGCATCCCGTTCGACGCGGACTCCCCGCTCGCCATCGCGTACGCGCACGTGCAGGAGGAGCCGGTCGCCCCGTCCAGCATCAACCGTGCGATCACGCCCGCGATGGACGCCCTCGTCGCCCGTGCGCTGAAGAAGAACCCGAACGAGCGCTTCCCCAGCGCCGCGGCGATGCAGGACGAGATCGCGCGGGTGCTGAGCGCGAGCGGCCCGGCGGGCGCCCCGGTGATCATCGGCGGCGGCGCCCCGGCGAACAGCGGTTCGGGCGTCGGCTCGGCGGTCTTCCCGCCCGTCGACCAGGGGACCCCCGCGTCGCAGGGCGTGCAGGCGCCGTACCAGCCGCACCCCCAGCAGCAGCCGTACCCGTACGGCGTACCGACCCCGGCGCCCACGCCGGGCTACGGCTACCCGCAGGCGGCCCAGCCGTACGGGACTCCCGCGCACCCGGGGCAGCAGCAGACCCCGCCGCCGTACTCGATGTCCCCGCAGCCCATGGGAGGCCCGGGCGGTGGGGGATCCAAGCGCAACATGCCGGTCGTCGTGGGGTCGATCGTGGTCGCGCTGGTCGCGATCGGCGGCCTGATCGCCTTCCTGAACATGAACGGTGAATCGGAGAACGGCAAGGGCGACGACCCGGGTACCGGCGAGTCCTCCGTCGCCGGCGAGCACAAGCCCCCGGAGCGGAACCGGACGATGAAGGAGGATGCCTGCACCGACGCCCCGGAGGACACGAACGATCCGGCGAAGGTCCAGGCACCCAATTTCGTCTACAAGGACATCAACTCCGCGAAGTCCTGCGCGGGCGAAGCGGGCTGGACGGTCAAGGTCATCGAGGTGGAGGGCAACACCTACGCCGAGGACCAGGTCATCGATCAGTTCCCGACCCCGGGCACGGCCGTGCCGGAGCGGGGCGCCCACTTCGAACTCCGGATCGCGACGGGCGACCCGGCCTGATCGGCTGTCCCCACCGCTCCGCGCGACGCCACGGGCTGGTCCCACGCCGGGATCGGGGCCCGGGCCACGGGCCGGCCCCGTGCCGGGATCGGGGCCCGGCTTCCTGACGCACTCGGGATGCCGGACATATCGAGGCATGTGACGCTGATCCCATGTCTCCTGCACTCCGGGCTTCACGGTCGTCACGGTGCGTCGCCTGCCTGGTGATGGCGGCCGGGACGGCACTCGGACCGATCGCCTGGGCGCAGGGGGACGACGCACGACCGCGGCGCCTGGCGCCGTCGGTGGCCCCGGGCAGGGGTCTCTCCCCATCCCCTGGCTCTTCCCCCGGGGAAGCACCCCTCGCAGGGCGGCAGGCCGGTGAGGGCCGGGCGCGGCCCGGACGGTCGCTCACTCCCGTGGAGGCCGCCAGCTCCGAGGCCGCGGCGGACGAGGTGCCGCCGGACCCGGACCCGGCAGAGGTGCCCGCTTTCACGCCGCCGCCCGAGGCGTTCCCGGAGCCCGGCGAGACAGCACGACAGCGGCAGGCGCTGGACGAGCCGGGCCTGCGCCATGTGCGGGACGTGTCGCTGGGCAGCGGCATCGCGCTGGTCGGACTGGGGCTCGCGTTTCTGGCCGTCCGCATGCGACGCGCCAACTGACCCCCTCTGCCAGAAGGGGCCCCGCTACTCCCACCAGGGCGCCCTCGACCCCCGATACAGCCGTGGAGCATCCTTTCCGGGGGCACCGCCGCGCCGTGCCGCAGGTGTACGCGACAATGGCGTCATGGAGATGCCGAGGAATGAACGGTCGCAGGAGCACCCCCAAGTCCTCGTGGTGGGGCAGGACGGAATGGCTATCGGCGGCGGTGGCGGTGGCGGTGACGACGAGTCGCGCGAGATCCCGGTGACGGAGATGGTCGAGCAGCCTGCGAAGGTCATGCGCATCGGCAGCATGATCAAGCAGCTTCTCGAGGAGGTCAGGGCGGCTCCTCTCGACGAGGCGAGCCGGGTCAGGCTCAAGGAGATCCACGCGAGCTCGGTGAAGGAGCTCGAGGACGGTCTGGCGCCGGAGCTCGTGGAGGAGCTGGAACGGCTCTCGCTGCCGTTCACCGAGGAGTCCGTCCCCTCCGAGGCCGAGCTGCGGATCGCGCAGGCACAGCTGGTGGGCTGGCTGGAGGGCCTTTTCCACGGGATCCAGACAGCGCTGTTCGCCCAGCAGATGGCGGCCCGTGCGCAGCTGGAGCAGATGCGCCGTGCCCTTCCTCCGGGCGTCGCGCATGAGGACGTGGAAGGCGGCGTCGATCCGCACGGACCGGCGCGCTCCGGCCCGTACCTGTAGCCCGGCCCCTCCAGCTCCCAGTCCCGCAGCATTCGGTTCCACCGACCGCGGTACGCACCGGGGCCCGGCACACCTCGCGTGTGCCGGGCCCCGGTGCTTGCCCATGATGTGTGAACGCGGCCGGCCGGTCGCTTCTCGTGTCGCGTCCGCTGCGGGCAGCCGCTCGCGTCAGGACGTCGGCGCGGCGAGGAGGATCTTGCCGATGTGGCTGCTGGATTCCATGAGCCGGTGAGCCTCCGCCGCGTCCGCCATCGGCATCGTGCGGTCCACGACGGGCCGGACGACGCCGTCGGCGAGCAGCGGCCACACGTGCTCACGCACCGCCGCGATGATCGCGGCCTTCTCCGCGAGCGGCCGCGCGCGCAGCGACGTCGCCGTGACAGCGGCTCGCTTGCTCAGCAGGGCGCTCAGGTTCAGCTCTCCCTTGGCGCCGCCCTGCAGGCCGATGATGGCGAGGCGGCCGTTCACGGCCAGCGCGCGTACGTTCCGGTCCAGGTACTTCGCCCCGACGATGTCGAGGATGACGTCCGCGCCCGCACCGTCCGTCGCCTGGCGCAGCTCCTCGACGAAGTCCTGCTCGCGGTAGTCGATAAGGATGTCGGCGCCGAGCTCCTGACAGCGCGCCAGCTTTTCGGGACCACCCGCGGTCACCGCGACACGCGCGCCGACGGCCTTGGCGAGCTGGATGGCCATCGTGCCGATCCCGCTGGACCCGCCGTGGACGAGAAGGGTCTCGCCGGGGCGCAGGTGGGCCACCATGAACACGTTGGACCAGACGGTCGCCGCCACCTCGGGCAGTGCGGCGGCCTCGACCAGGTCCACCCCGTCCGGTACGGGCAGCAACTGGCCGACCGGCACAGCGACCTTCTCCGCGTACCCGCCGCCCGCGAGCAGTCCGCACACCTCGTCGCCCACGGACCACCCGGTCACGCCGGGGCCGAGCGCCACGACGCGGCCCGCGCATTCCAGGCCGGGGTAGGGGGACGCGCCGGGCGGCGGGTTGTAGAAGCCCTGCCGCTGCAGGACATCGGCCCGGTTCACCGCACTGGACACGACCTCGACGAGAACTTCGCCCTCGCCTGGTACAGGATCGGGGACCTCGGCCCATACGAGCGCTTCGGGACCGCCGGGTTCGGGGATCGTGATCGCATACATGGGCGCGAGGCTACTCCGTGCGAAGTCCGGGACGGGGCGACCGGCCCGCGCCGTGTCCCGGGCCCATTCCCTAAGGCTGCTTCCGCGGCCGCTTCCGCACCTGCTTCGGCGGCCGCTTCTACAGGCGCTGATTGGGCTGGTGCGGATGGTTCGTCGGCAGCGTGTGGATCGGTGAGGCACGCACGATCGTGATCACCCGGTCCGTCAGCTGCAGGGGGCTGGCCGCCGGATCGTCGTACCCGAGCAGCCGGTGGCCGCGCAGGACGCTGACCACCAGGTCGTCCGTCTCCCGGACGTTCTTGCCGACCTCGGCCTTTATCACCGGACGTTCGACGAGATCGAGTCCGCTGCCCTGCTGGATGAGGTCCTCCATCACCGTGCCCGCGCTGGGACTGAGGACGGACAGCCCCAGCAGACGGCCCGCCGCGCTCGCGCTGGTGATCACAGCGTCAGCACCGGACTGCCGCAACAGTGGCGCGTTCTCCTCCTCCCGCACGGCTGCCACGATCTTCGCGCCCTTGTTGAGCTGACGCGCGGTCAAGGCCACCAGCACGGCGGTGTCATCGCGCTGGGTGGCGATGATGACCTGACGAGCCTTCTGGACCTCGGCGCGCAACAACACGTCGCTGCGCGTCGCGTCGCCCAGGACACCCACGAACCCCTCGGCGTTGGCCGCCTCGATCACCTTGCCGGCGGGATCGACGATGACGATCTGATCCTTCCCCAGGCCGGTGGCACAGAGCGTCTGGATCGCCGAGCGGCCCTTGGTGCCGAAGCCGACGACCACGGTGTGTTCGCGCAAGTTGGTTCTCCAACGATTCAGCCGGAAGTCTTCCCGGGTCCGTTCCGTCAGGACCTCGAGAGTGGTGCCGACCAGGATGATCAGAAAGAGCACGCGCAACGGCGTCACCAGCACGACGTTGACGAGCCGGGCCGGGTCGCTGTACGGGACGATGTCGCCGTAGCCGGTCGTCGACAGCGTCACCGTCGCGTAGTAGACGGCGTCGAGGAAGTCGACCTTGTCGTCGGCGTTGTCGTGGTAGCCGTCCCGGTCGGCCCAGACGATGAAGACCGTCATGGCCAGCACCGCGAGGGCCATCGCCAGCCGCTTGGCCACCTGGCGCAGGGGTCTGTCCACCACCCGCCGGGGCAGGAGCACGCGCGTCGGGACGACGTGTTCGTCCGCCCGCCTGGCCATCGCGTCGTGGCCGGGAAGTTTCACGTGAAACACCCTTCCGTCCACGGCGATGCCGAGGCCCACAGTAGATCGAGGATCTGTACCTCGGTGCCGGACCGTACCCCGCCGGGCGGCACCACGGCCAACCCGTCCGCGGCCGCGATCCCGCGGAGCATGGCGGGCCCGTTGTAATGGAGGGGCACGACACTGTCGTCGCGATGGACCACAGGGATCAGCCGGGTGTCATGCGGGTGTCCATGCACGTCCTCGCGAACGGGCACGTGGTAACGGTCCTGCGGGAGCCTGCCGGCGATCCCCCGGAGCAGGGGTTCGGCCAGCGTCAGCAGGCCGGACACCGCGGCCAGGGGGTTTCCGGGCAGACCCACCAGGCAGGGGCCGCCCTCGGCGAGTCGCGCGAGAAGCATCGGATGACCGGGACGCACAGCCACCCCGTCCACCAGCAGTTCCGCCCCGATCCGGGCCAGAACCGGGTGGACATGGTCCAGCGGGCCGGCGGCTGTACCACCTGTGGTGAGGATCAGATCGGCATCGGAGGAGACGAGGGCCTGACGGAGTGACTCGGCATCGTCGCCGAGCCGCCGGGGCTCGGCCACGTCGGCCCCCAACGCGCGGAGCCAGGGACCCAGCATGGGGCCGAGCGCGTCCCGGATCAGCCCTTCGCGTGGAAGCCCCGCCGTGAGGAGCTCGTCGCCCAGGACGAAGATGTCCACGCGGGGCCGCGGTACGGCGACGAGAGCGTCGTAGCCCGCGGCTGCCGCCAGTCCGAGAACGGGCGGGGTCACCACGGTTCCCACGGGCAGGAGCTCGTCACCGGACCGGCATTCCTGGCCTCGGGGACGGATGTCCTGGCCAGGGACGACCTCACGGGTAGCGTGCAACAGCGCTTTGGCCTCGTCGTGGTGCGCGTGCTCGCTGCGGATCACGGCGGTGGCGTCCGCCGGCAGACGTGCGCCCGTGGCGATCCGCAACGCCTGCCCGTCGGGGAGCGGCTTCGTGGTTCCGCGTCCGGCGAGCAGCCCTTCCCCGCCCTGCACGGACCAGGGCCCCGGTCCCGCGACGACCCAGCCGTCCATGGCCGAGGTGTCGAACGACGGCAGATCGGTGAGCGCGACCACGGCTTCGGCCAGTACGTGCCCGAGAGCCCGGTTCAGCGGCAGCCGGTGGGCGGTCAGGGAAGCGGTACGGCCGAGGCGCTCCGCCAGGTCACGCGCCCCGGCCCAGGCGGTGGCACCGGCCCGGTGGGCGTGCGGAGAGGACGGGGAGCCACTGCCCGGCGAGGTTCCGTGTCGCCGGGAAGGGCCCGAGGCCGGGGGTTGCAGGGGTGATGCCGATGGCGTCGGTGTCGGCGAGGGATCCGGAGCAGACGTGTCGTACCGGTCCGGCGAGGATTGCGCTGCCTGCGGCTGCCGTCCGACGAGAGCCAGAGCCTGCTCGACAGCCCGCTCTTCCTCGGCTGCCCGCTCTTCCTCGGCTGCCCTTCTTCCTTCGGCTGCCCGTTCCTCTGCGGCCGTCCGCGCCTCACCTCCGGGCGTGGTCATGGCGTACCGGGCCCGCTGCCGGCCTCCGTTTCCTCCTCCCACCGGAGCGCCAGGGCGGTGGCCTTGCGGGAAGCCTCGGCCACCGCTTCCGCGGCGGCCTCCGGACTCTTCCCACTGCTCGCCATCGCCGCCGCGTACCCCACCAGGAAGGTGGTCAACGGCGCGGCCGGCCGGGCCACGCCGTGCGCGGCGTCACGGGCGAGGTCGAGCAGGACGTCGGTGTCGACGTCGAGTGTGATGCCCAGCTCGTTCTTGACTGCGGTGATCCATTCGTCCAGCACGGTCCCATGCTCCCTGATCCGCGCCCTGGCGGCAGCAATGTCTTCCCAGGTGTCGCAGTCGAACGAAGCCAGTGGACCGGCCTGGATCCGGGCCAGGTCCAGTTCGGCCGTCAGCAGCCGCAGCGGAAGACCGGCGAGGCTCCCGTGTTCCGTGGCGATGAGAGCCAGTTCACGGCGCAGCGGCTCCGCCCGGTAGACCGCTACCAGCGGTTGGTCCCGACCGTCCTGATCGGTGCACAGGGCTCCTTCTCGGCCCCCCGGCTCCGCCGCGGCCAGCAACGAGCGCACAGTCGTCTCCCCCAGGAAGGGCAGATCCGCGGAGAGCACCAGGACGCTCTCCGCGTCCGTGTGTCGTACGCCGGCGCCGAGAGCGGCCAACGGTCCGCCGCCCTGCGGCACTTCACGTGTCCAGGTGACCGGGCGCACGGTGGGCCTGCGGCCGCCCACCACCACGGTGGAACCGGCGTCGGCACATACGGCGAGCACCCGGTCGAGCAGCGCACGGCCGCCCACGCGGAGCCCTGGTTTGTCAGCCCCGCCGAGGCGCTTCGCGGCCCCTCCGGCAAGGACGATGGCGTCATACGCGGTCATGTCCCGAGTATGCGTGCCGCCCGCCCCCGTCGGCCCCCCTTGGGGCCGAACTCACAAGAAGCCCGGCCCGGTGACGCCTCGTTCCGTCCCCGTCTCCGTAGTCGTCGTCGCCGTCGCCGTCGCCGTTACAGGGTGCGCAACAGCACCGCCGGCTGTTCCACGCAGTCGGCCACGTACCGCAGGAAGCCACCCGCTGTGCCGCCGTCGCAGACCCGGTGATCGAAGGTGAGCGAGAGTTGGACGACGTGGCGGACCGCCAGCTCGCCCTGGTGCACCCAGGGTTTCGGCATGATGCGTCCGACGCCGAGCATCGCCGCTTCCGGGTGGTTGATGATCGGGGTCGAACCGTCGACGCCGAACACCCCGTAGTTGTTCAGCGTGAACGTCCCTCCGGTGAGCTGCGCCGGGGTCAGCTTCCCGTCCCTGGCTGCCTCGGTCAGCCGGGTGATCTCCGCCCCGATCGACTCCACGTTCCGGGTGTGCGCGTCCCGGACGACGGGAACGACCAGCCCTCGCTCCGTCTGGGCGGCGAAGCCCAGATGGATTCCGGACAGCCGCACGACCTCCCGGGCATCGGCATCCACTGTCGCGTTGAGTTCGGGGAACCGGGCCAGAGCGGCCGTGCAGATACGGGCCAGCAGTGCGAGCACCGACACCTTCGGTGCGGACGCGGCACCACCGACGGCGTTCATGGCGGCCCGCGCCGCCATCAGCTCGGTGGCATCGGCATCGACCCAGCAGGTGGCATCCGGAATCTCCCGCCGACTGCGCGACAGCTTGTCGGCGACCGCGCCCCGGACCCCGCGCAGCGGAATCCGCTCGGCCGAGGTGTCCGGCTCCGGTACGGCCACCGCGGCGGAGCCTGCTGCCCGCTTCTCATCCGCGGCCGTGATCGCGGACTCCACATCACCGCGCAGGATCAGCCCGTCCCGTCCTGTACCGGTGACCTGCCGGAGATCCAGACCGTGCTGCCGCGCCAGCTTCCGGACGAGGGGCGAGATCACGGCAACAGGTCCCTGTGGCTCCTTCACCTCCACGGCTGCTGCCGTCGGTGCACCCCCCGCCGCGAACGAGGCGGGCCTGATCCGGCGTCTGCGAGCAGCCGGTGCCCCCGTGCCGTAACCGACCAGCACATTGCCGGACGCCCCGCTTCCGGCACCGCTGCCGGAGGAGGACGCGCCGGGAGGCTCGTCTCCCGCCACCGGCTCCATGGACCCGACCGCCACCGTCAGCAGGGGCGCCCCCACCGGCAGTTCCGCTCCCTCCTCGCCGAACCGTGCGGTGACCACACCCTTGTAGGGGCAGGGCACCTCCACCATGGCCTTGGCCGTTTCGACCTCGACGACCGGCTGGTCGATGGCGACGACGTCACCGACCTCCACCAGCCAGCGCACGATCTCGGCCTCGGTCAGCCCCTCGCCCAGGTCGGGCAGCTTGAATTCGAGCACCTGCGTCATCAGCTCTCCGCCTCCCACTGAAGACGGGCCACCGTGTCGAGCACCCGGTCCACGCCCGGCAGATGGTGCCGCTCCTGCATGGGCGGCGGGTAGGGGATGTCGAACCCGGCGACGCGCAGGACCGGCGCCTCCAGATGGTGGAAACACTGCTCGGTCACCCGCGCCGCGATCTCCCCACCGGGACCGCCGAAACCGGAGGACTCGTGGACGACCACCGCGCGCCCCGTGCGGCGGACCGACGCGGCGACGGTGTCGTCGTCGAAGGGCACCAGCGAGCGCAGGTCCACCACCTCGAGATCCCAGCCCTCGGCCGTGGCCGCCTCTGCTGCCTCCAGGCACACCGGGAGAGACGGCCCGTAGGTGATCAGGGTCGCGCTGCGGCCGGGACGCCGGACCACGGCACGCCCGATCGGCTCGACCTGGGCGGGCGCGTCCGGCGACCAGTCGGCCTTCGACCAGTAGAGCCTCTTCGGCTCCAGGAAGACCACCGGGTCGTCGGAGGCGATCGACTCCCTCAGCAGCCCGTACGCGTCGTCGACCGTGGCCGGCATGACGACGTGCAGACCGGGCGTCGCCATGTAGTACGCCTCGGAGGAGTCACTGTGGTGCTCGACCCCGCCGATCCCGCCGCCGTACGGCACCCGCACCGTGATGGGAAGCGGCATGGCGCCCCCGGTCCGGTTCCGCATCTTGGCGACATGGCTGACCAGTTGCTCGAACGCCGGGTACGCGAAGGCGTCGAACTGCATCTCCACCACGGGCCGCAGCCCGTACATCGCCATTCCCACGGCCGCGCCGAGGATGCCGGCCTCGGCCAGCGGTGTGTCCGTGCAGCGCTCGTCGCCGAACTCCTTCGCCAGGCCGTCGGTGACGCGGAAGACACCACCGAGGGTGCCGACGTCCTCCCCGAGGACATGCACCGTCGGGTCTTCCGCCATCGAGTCGCGCAGCGCTCTTCCTAGGGCCTGCGCCATCGTGGCCGGCCTGGCCCTGCCGGTCCGTTCACCGGCCGTCGCGGCAACGGTGCTCATCGCCCACCCTTCGCGCCGTGCTCGTC
This sequence comes from Streptomyces sp. NPDC005791, assembly GCF_042871485.1. NCBI lineage: Bacteria > Bacillati > Actinomycetota > Actinomycetes > Kitasatosporales > Streptomycetaceae > Streptomyces > Streptomyces sp. NPDC005791. The sequence continues at coordinate 329,761 of NZ_JBIAIP010000004.1, read as the reverse complement.
ATGCGTACCGTCATCGGCGTCCAGCTCGGCCCGCAGCCGTGCGGCCTGATCCCTCAGCTGCCCGGTCTGCTCGCCGTAGACATGGGTGAACAGATCCATCGGGTCGAGCACCGGATCGGCGTTCATCTGCTCCCGCAGCTCCTCCGCCATCCGTTCCGCCGCCTCCCGCACCGTCGCGATGCCGTCCTCGTCCAGCAGCCCGCGCCCGGTGAGCTCCCGTTCCAGGAGCCTGATCGGATCGTGCGCGCGCCACGCCTCCACCTCGCTGTCTACGCGGTAACGGGTGGCGTCGTCGGCGTTCGTATGGGCGTCCATGCGGTACGTGACCGCTTCGACCAGCGTCGGCCCCTCACCCCGCCTGGCCCGTGCCACCGCCTCGCCCAGCACCTGGTGCATCGCGGCCGCGTCGTTGCCGTCGACCAGGCGTCCCGGCATGCCGTACCCCACGGCCTTGTGGGCGAGGGACGGTGCCGCGGTCTGCTTGGCCAGGGGCACGGAGATCGCGAAGCCGTTGTTCTGCACGAGGAAGACGACCGGGGCGCGCCAGACCGCCGCGAAATTGAGCGCCTCGTGGAAATCACCCTCGCTCGTACCGCCGTCGCCGACCATCGCGAGGGCCACCACATCGTCACCCTTGAGGCGGGCCGCGTGCGCCAGGCCCACGGCATGCGGCAACTGGGTGGCCAGCGGGGTGCACAGCGGGGCGATGCGGTGCTCACGCGGGTCGTAGCCCGTGTGCCGGTCACCGCGCAGCAAGGTCAGAGCCTCGACCGGGTCCAGGCCACGCGCCACCGCCGCGAGGGTGTCGCGGTAGCTGGGAAAGAGCCAGTCCCGGTCCTCCAGCACGAGCGCCGCCGCGATCTCACAGGCCTCCTGGCCCGTGCTCGACGGGTACACCGCGAGTCTGCCCTGCTTGGTCAGTGCCGTGGCCTGCGCGTTGTACCGGCGCCCGCGCACCAGCTCGGCATGGAGCCTGAGCAGCAGTTCGGGGTCCGCGCCGGCCGCGGCGGCCGTACCGAGCACCCGGTACGGCTCGGCGTCCGGGAGCAGCGGCGCGGGATCGGTGAGCGGCTTCCAGGCCGGGGGCGGCGTGGGCCGGTAGGCGGCTGCGCCGGGGAGCTCCTGGACCGTCATGACAAGCACCTCCTGGCATCGAGATCTGTCGAGGGGGTCGAAATCTGCAGCAATGTCGGGGCGTGTACCGGGCACGGCGTGTCGTGCCTCACCTACCGATTGTTCGGTCGTGGGCGCAATTTGGCTACAGGCACCTCCAGCCTGTGGACAAACGGTTCTCCACAGCCTGGGATAGAGACAGGTCGTCCACAACAGGGAGGCGCGGGCAGATGGAAGCTGAACAAATGGCCGCCGGGAGCGGGGACCCGGTCCGCACGCCGCCCCCTCGACCGCTGGACTCCACCGACCGCGCCATCCTGCGCATCCTCCGGACGGACGGCCGGGCCTCCATACGGGCCGTCGCAGAACGCGTGCACGTCTCGCGGGCCAATGCGTACGCCAGGATCAACCGGCTCGTGGAGGACGGCGTGATCCGCGGTTTCAGCGCACGCGTGAATCACGAACGGGCGGGCCAGGCCGCCTCCGCGTACATCACGCTCAAGATCGTCCAGAACTCCTGGCGCACCGTGCGCGAACAGCTCCAGGCCCTTCCCGGCGCCACCCACATCGCACTGGTCAGCGGCGACTTCGACGTCCTGCTCCTGGTGCACACCCCGGACAACCAGGCGCTGCGCGAGCTGGTCCTGACCAGGATCCAGGCCATACCCGAGGTGCTCTCCACCCGCACCCTGCTGGTGTTCGAGGAGACCGACCTGGGCCCGCGCCCCGACCGCCCGGCCGAGCTCGCCTAGGGCCGTTCGCCCGGGGTCAGCGGGCCCGCATGCCCTCGAAGGCGAGCTGGACGACGGTGTCGGCGAGCTGCTCGGCCTCCGCGGAACCGCCCGGCTGCGGGCGATACCACTCGACCAGCGAGTTCACCATGCCGAAGAGCAGCCTGGTCGCCAGGCGTATATCCACGTCGGCACGCAGGTCACCCTCCGTCACTGCGGCTTCGAGCAGCTCGGAAACCCGCTGGTCGAACTCGCGCCGGCGTTCCAGCGCCCATCGTTCCGTCGTCGTGTTACCGCGCACCCGCAGAAGCAGCGTGACGTACGGCAACTCCGCCAGGAGCACCTCCACCGTGCGGCGCGTGACGTACTCGACCCGGGCGATGGCCCGCCCCTGTATCGCCCCCTTCTCGTCGAGGATGCCGAAGAGCTCGTCGAGCGCTCGGCTCACAGCCCGCCTCAGCAGCTCTTCCTTGCCCGCCACATGGTGGTAGATGGACGACTTGGAGATGCCCGCCGCCTTGGAGAGGTGCTCCATGGACGTGCCGTCGTAACCGCGCTCGTTGAAGACCCGGACGGCAACGGTCAGCAGTGTCTCCGGGGTGTACGTGTCCCGCTTGGCCGTGGTCATGACCGCGATCCTCCCCCATGCGTTGTCCACAGGTTCTTCGGGGCCCCTTGTCCCGACCGATCGTTCGGTTACTCTAACTCCGTCAGCACGTCCCTGCCCGGCTCGACGAGGAGTTGGTCCGTCATGGCCGCCGAGCTTTCCCCCGAGAAGCTGTCCGAGATCCACCGCCCGACGCTCGACCAGGCCCTCGACGCGATCCGCACGCGCGCCTACTGGTCACCGCACCCCGAGCACCCGAAGGCCTACGGCGAGGGAGGTCTCCCCGGCAGCCTCGGCGCTGCCGAGGGCAAGGCCGCGTTCGACGCCGTGCTCAACACCCGGCTGGACCTGGGCCAGCCCGGCACCGACGGCTGGACCGGCACAGAGGTCTCGCCGTACGGGCCCCGGCTGGGCGTCGAGTACCCGCACGTCGACCCGGACGCGCTGCTGCCCGCCATGCTCGCGGCCATGGGTTCCTGGCGTGCGGCGGGGCCCGAGACGAGGGCCCTGGTCTGCCTGGAGATCCTCGCCCGGATCAGCGCCCGTACGCACGAGCTGGCCCACGCCGTGATGCATACCAGCGGGCAGGCGTTCGTGATGGCCTTCCAGGCAGGCGGACCGCACGCCCAGGACCGCGGCCTGGAGGCGGTCGCCTACGCGTACGAGGAGCAGACGCGTACGCCGCGCAGCGCCGACTGGTCGAAGCCCCAGGGAAAGCGCGACCCGCTCCAGCTGCACAAGTCGTACACGGCGGCCGGGCGCGGTATCTCCCTGCTGATCGGCTGCAACACCTTCCCCACATGGAACGGCTACCCGGGCCTCTTCGCCTCGCTGGCCACCGGCAATCCCGTCCTGGTCAAGCCGCACCCGCGGGCGGTCCTTCCGCTGGCGCTCACCGTTCAGCTGGCGCGCGAGGTCCTGGCCGAGGCGGGCTTCGCCCCCGATCTCGTCGCCCTGGCGGCCGAGCGGCCCGGCGAGGGCATCGCCAAGACCCTGGCGGTACGGCCCGAGATCAAGATCATCGACTACACGGGATCCACCACCTTCGGTGACTGGCTGGAGACCAACGCCCGGCAGGCCCAGGTCTACACGGAGAAGGCGGGCGTCAACACGGTCGTCATCGACTCCACCGACAACTACCGCGGCATGCTCTCCAATCTGGCCTTCTCGCTCTCCCTCTACAGCGGCCAGATGTGCACCACCCCGCAGAATCTGCTGATCCCGCGCGACGGCATCACGACCGACTCGGGCGCCAAGTCCTACGAGGACGTGGTGGCTGACATCGCCGACGCGGTGAACGGGCTCCTCGGCGACGACGCCCGCGCCAACGGACTCCTCGGCGCCCTGGTGAACCCGGACGTGAAGGCCCGGCTGGAAGGGGCCTCGGCCCTGGGGGACGTCGCGCTCGCCTCGCGCCCCGTGACGAACCCCGAATTCCCCGACGCCGTGGTCCGTACGCCGGCTCTCGTGAAACTCGACGGCACCAAGCCCGACGACGGAGCGGCCTACCTCTCGGAATGCTTCGGCCCGGTCTCCTTCGCGGTCGCCGTCGACTCGACCGCTGACGCGCTCGACCTCCTGCGCCGAACGATCCGCGAGAAGGGTGCGATGACCGTTGGCGCCTACACCACCTCCGCCGAGGTGGAGCGTGCGGTGGAGAACGTCTGTTTCGACGAATCAGCTCAGCTCTCGCTGAATCTCACCGGCGGCGTGTACGTCAACCAGACGGCGGCCTTCTCCGACTTCCACGGCTCGGGGGGCAACCCGGCGGCCAACGCGGCGCTGTGCGACGGGGCGTTCGTCTCCAACCGCTTCCGTGTGGTGGAGGTCCGCCGCCAGGCCTAGGGCGTGCCGGTGACGGTGGAGCGAGTCACGCTCCACCGGTCACCGGCCCTCCGGGCCCGAGATGTCCGCGTACCTCTGCACCCAGGCGTGCATGGCGATGGCGGCTGCCGCACCGGCGTTGATCGACCGCGTCGAGCCGAACTGCGCGATGGAGCACACCAGCGAGGCGTGCTTGCGCGCTTCCTCCGTCAACCCCGGGCCCTCCTGTCCGAAGAGCAGCACACACCGGCGTGGCAGCTCCGTCCGCTCCAGCGGCACGGCCCCGGGAAGGTTGTCGATCCCGATGATCGGCAGGCCCTCCGCCTCCGCCCACGCGGTCAGGTCCGCCGTGTCCGGATGGTGCCGCACATGCTGATAGCGGTCGGTGACCATCGCCCCCCGCCGGTTCCAGCGCCGCCGCCCCACGATGTGGATCTCCTTCGCGAGGAAGGCGTTGGCGGTGCGCACCACCGACCCGATGTTGAAGTCATGGCCCCAGTTCTCCACCGCCACATGGAAGTCGTGCCGCCGCAGGTCGAGGTCGGCGACGATCGCCTCCCGTGTCCAGTACCGGTAGGCGTCGCCCACGTTGCGCCGGTCACCGTGGGCGAGGAGTTCGGGGTCGTAGCGCTCCTCCTCGGGCCACGGCAGCGGGTGCGGCCCCACGCCGATGACGGAGCCGTACCCGTCGTCGTACTGGATCGGTTCCGCGGTCGGGTCGGGCACGGCTGCCGCCGGGGGCTCTTCGGTACTGCCGGTCTCGCTGGTCACCCGACGAGCGTATGGCCACTGCCGCCGGCGCCGCGCGTCGCCTCCTCGCCGTCCGGTGCCGCCCGTCGCTGTCCGGGCAGTCGGAGCCTGCTCACCGTCCGGCCGAACAGGCGGTGCCGGCAGGACGACACCCGGTTTCCCAGCCACACCAGGAAGACCGTCGGCAGGAAGACGGCATCCGCGGCGATCATCGCCATGGAGAAGAAGGGCAGCCCCAGCAGGACGGAGATGCCGGCGTGTTCACCGATCATGAGGACCAGCAGGACGTTCTTGACCCGCCGGTTGAACAGTGTGAAGGGGAAGGCGACCTGCACGATGACCGTGGCGTACGTGAGCAGCATGATGGCCAGGGCGCTGGACGCGAGCAGGCCGGAGAGCCCTGGCCACGGGGTGAAGTAGTCCAGCTTGAGCGGGTAGTAGATCGCGGTGCCGTCCTGCCAGCGGGATCCTTGGACCTTGTACCAGCCGGCAGTCGCGTAGATCAGACACACCTCGGCCATGATCACGAGAAGCGTGGCGTTGTGGGCGAAGTTGGCCAGGACGTCGCAGAGGGCCCGCAGCTCATGGCCCGGCGCGTACCGGCTCAGAACCCACCAGCCACCGTTCCCCAGCCACAGGACGCTCAGGAGGGACGGCAGCCACCAGGTGCCGCCGAATCCGCCCATGAAGGTGGCGGGCAGGAGAACACAGCCGAGTACGGTCCACAGGGCCGGCCCCACGACGTCACGGCCCGGCCCGCCGTCCTCTCCGCGCCGTACGGCGTCCCGCGACGCACGGCGCGCGTCCAGGGACCAGACCCGCGCACAGCGCGTGAGCACCAGGTAGAGCGCCATCAGGTGGATGACGTTGTCGCCGCCGTCGCCCATGAAGATGCTGCGGTTCTGCAGCGAGAGCACCCCGACCATGAAGACGACGGACGTGGCCCGGGTCCTCCAGCCGGCCATCAGCAGCGCGGCCGAGACCAACGTGAGCACGTACACGGTCTCGAACCACAGCGTGCTGTCCGACCACATCAGGACGGTGAAGGCGTCGTTGTTGCTGATGAGACGGCGCGCCATGCCCCAGCTCCATGGACCGTCGGGGCCGTACAGCTCATGACGGTGAGGCAGCTCGCGCAGCAGGAACAGCAGGCAGGTGGCGGCCACACCGATCCGGACGACGGCGCTCTGGTAGGAGCCGAGGGGGGAAGCCGTGACGCGCTGGACGGCGCGGGCGAGCGAACGGGCGGCGTTGTCGGCGTGCCGACGGGCCGGGGCGGGGGCCGGGGCTGGGGCGCTCATTCTTCGGCCTTCCAGGGTTGTGCGGCCCGGTCCGCCGTGGTCGCCCCCGGGAGATCGGACGGGGTGACGGTCCACCACGGCAGCTCCCTGTACTCCGGCCGGGTGTTGATCTTCTCGTCACTCCACGTCGGGGCTCCGACGGAGCGTACGGAGGACCGCACCTGGATGCGCTCCACCGTGCCACCGTAGCCGTGCTCGGCCAGGCGCAGCATGACGATGCGGCGGATGTAGCGCTCGGACAGCTCACCGCGCAGGCCGTTGGGGCGGTTCTCGCTGTCGTGGGACCCGGTGTAGAAGTCCCAGGCACGGCGCAACCCGTTCTGGTCGACGTGGCTGGGGAGGAGATTGCCGCGTATCGCCTCACCGTCGTCACGCGAGAGGTTGATCCAGCGTGTGACCCTGCTGCCGTCGGCGCCGTTGTCGGCCACCTCGGCCCGTACGTGCACGGAGATGTTCTGCTGCAGCGGATTGGGGGCGAACAACTTCCAGTTCTGCTCGAACTCGGGGTAGACCCAGTCGTCGACCACCTCGCCGTGCTGCTTCGTCAGCGTGTTGGACGGCGCGACGTGCAGAAAGATCATGGCTATGTGCGCGCAGGCGAACAGGCCCATGACAGCCAGCGCGAGAGCCGCTGGGACCTGGTACGGCAGCGGGAGCGCGCCCAGCCCTCCGCCCGGACGGCGACCGGCGGGCTCCGGGACAGGCCCGTCCTGATCCGTGTGCGGGCGGTTCGTCACATCGGGCCAGACGAGCTTCTTCTCGTTTCCCGTGCGCCCACCGTGGTCCGCGTCCATCCCGCCCCGATCACCATCGATCACCGCTCAGTTATCCACAGGGTTGACACCCTACGGGCCTCCGACCCACCATTGAAGTCAAGGAACCGAACGATCGGTCGGTAGGGAGCTCGGGATGGCGGCAGGGACTGCGGGCCGTACGACGCAGGGGACAGCGGGCACGGCTGAGGAAGCGGACGCGGAGCGTATGGCGGCGTTCGACGCCTCGGTGGCGGCGGACGACCGGATCGAGCCCCGGGACTGGATGCCCGAGGCGTACCGGGCGTCACTGATCCGTCAGATGGCACAGCACGCCCACTCCGAGATCATCGGCATGCAGCCCGAAGCCAACTGGATCTCACGGGCGCCCTCCCTGCGACGTAAGGCCATCCTGATGGCGAAGGTGCAGGACGAGGCCGGGCACGGTCTCTACCTCTACAGCGCGGCCGAGACCCTGGGGACCAGCCGCGAGGAGTTGCTCGACAAACTCCACGCCGGCCGGCAGCGCTATTCCTCGATCTTCAACTACCCCACGCTGACCTGGGCGGACGTCGGCGCGATCGGCTGGCTGGTGGACGGTGCCGCGATCACCAACCAGGTGCCGCTCTGCCGCTGTTCCTACGGCCCGTACGCGCGGGCGATGGTCCGTATCTGCAAGGAGGAGTCCTTCCACCAGCGCCAGGGGTACGAGCTGCTGCTCGCCCTCAGCCGCGGTACCCCCGCCCAGCACGAGATGGCGCAGGACGCGGTGAACCGCTGGTGGTGGCCCTCTCTGATGATGTTCGGTCCGCCCGACGACTCCTCGGCGCACTCGGCACAGTCGATGGCCTGGAAGATCAAACGGCACTCCAACGACGAGCTGCGCCGACGCTTCGTCGACATCTGTGTCCCGCAGGCGCAGGCGCTGGGTCTCACCCTCCCCGATCCCGACATCCGGTGGAACGAGGAGCTCGGACAGCACGACTACGGAGCGATCGACTGGACGGAGTTCCAGGAAGTCCTCAAGGGCAACGGCCCCTGCAACGACCAGCGGCTCACTCAGCGGCGTTCGGCCCACGAAGAGGGTGCTTGGGTCCGCGACGCGGCAGCGGCATACGCAGACAAGCACGCGGCACCGCCCGGTTCGACCGGAGCGCCCGCCCAGCCCGTGGAGGCGACCGCATGAGCAGCTCGACCGACTGGCCCTTGTGGGAGGTTTTCGTGCGCTCCCGGCGCGGGCTGTCCCACACCCACGCGGGCAGCCTGCACGCACCGGACGCAGAGATGGCCCTGCGCAACGCCCGCGATCTGTACACGCGCCGCTCGGAAGGCGTCTCCCTCTGGGTGGTTCCCTCGACGGAGATCACCGCCTCCTCGCCGGACGAGAAGGACTCGTTCTTCGAACCGGCCGGGGACAAGCCCTATCGCCACCCCACGTTCTACGAGATCCCGGAAGGGGTGAAGCACCTGTGACCGCGGCCCTCGCCCTCGGCGACGACGCGCTGGTGCTCTCGCACCGGCTGGGAGAGTGGGCGGGCCACGCCCCCGTGCTGGAGGAGGAGGTGGCGCTGGCCAACATCGCCCTGGACCTGCTGGGCCAGGCCAGGATGCTGCTCTCGTTGGTAGGGGACGAGGACCAGCTGGCCTACCTCCGTGAGGAGCGGTCCTTCCGCAACGTCCAGCTGGTGGAGCAGCCGAACGGCGACTTCGCCCACACCATCGCCCGCCAGCTCTACTTCTCCGTCTATCAACACCTGCTGTACGAGGAACTGGCGGCGGGTGCGGGTGTGTTCACCGATCTCGCGGCCAAAGCTGTCAGGGAAGTCGCCTACCACCGGGACCACGCCGAGCAGTGGGTCCTGCGACTCGGTGACGGCACGGCGGAGAGCCATGAGCGCATGCAGCGTGCCCTGGGCGCCCTGTGGCGGTACACCGGCGAACTGTTCGAGCCCGTCGAGGGAGTCGATGTCGACTCGCACGCCCTGCGCGCCCGTTGGCTGGCCGCCGTCACCTCCGTGGTGAGGCGGGCCACCCTGACCCTGCCGTCAGGGCCCCAGTCCGGGGCCTGGACGGCAGGGGCGGGTCGACAGGGCCTGCACACTGAGCCGTTCGGGCGGATGCTTGCCGAGATGCAGCACCTGCACCGCAGCCACCCGGGGGCGTCATGGTGACCACCGAGACTCCGCTGGAAGCCGAGCTCCACCGGCTGGCGGGCTCCGTGCCCGACCCCGAGCTGCCGGTCCTCACTCTGGACGAGCTCGGTGTGCTCCGCGGTGTGCGAGTGGACGGGGCGGACAAGGTCATCGTGCGGCTCACCCCGACGTACACCGGCTGCCCGGCCATCGAGGCCATGTCCGCCGACATCGAGCGGGTGCTGCACGACCACGGCGTCGCGGAGGTGTCCGTGGTCACGGTCCTCGCGCCGGCCTGGTCCACCGACGACATCAGCGCCGAAGGGCGTCGCAAGCTCGAGGAGTTCGGCATAGCGCCGCCCCGCCCGGGAAGTGGGCCGGGCGCGCCGAATGGTCCGGTGCCTTTGACTCTCTCGGTCCGCTGTCCGCACTGCGGCTCCACGGACACGGAACTGCTGAGCCGGTTCTCCTCCACGGCGTGCAAGGCACTGCGCCGCTGTGAGGCCTGCCGCGAACCGTTCGACCACTTCAAGGAGTTGTAGATGTTCCATCCGCTCCGGGTCAGCGCGGTCGAACGGATCACGGACGACGCGGTGGCCGTCACCTTCGCCGTGCCGGCCGAGCTGCGCGAGACCTTCCGCCACACACCCGGTCAGCACCTGAACGTGCGCTACCGCGCCGGTGGCGACGAGATCCGGCGGTCGTACTCGATCTGCGCACCCGCCACGGAACAGCCAGGCGCACCGTTGCTCCGGGTGGGCATCCGCATGGTCGACGGGGGCGTGTTCTCGACCTACGCCCTCAAGGAGCTGGCCGTCGGGGACCAGGTGGAGGCGATGGCTCCGACGGGCCGTTTCGTCCTCGATCCGCGTCCGGGCCGCTTCGCCGCGATCGTCGGCGGCAGCGGCATCACACCGGTCCTGTCGATGGCGTCCACTTTGCTGGCACGGGAGCCCCTGGCGCGTTTCTGTCTGATCCGCGGCGACCGAACGGCTGCGTCGACCATGTTCCTCGACGAGGTCGCAGACCTCAAGGACCGCTATCCGGACCGCTTCCAGCTGGTCACCGCGCTGTCCCGGGAGGAACAAGCAGCCGGACTGCCCTCGGGCCGGCTGGACCGTGAGCGGCTGACCGGGCTGCTGCCTGCCCTGTTGCCGGTGTCCGACGTGGACGGCTGGTTCCTGTGCGGGCCGCTCGGCCTGGTCCGGGGGGCAGAGAAGGCCCTGCACGCACTCGGCGTCGAACGGTCACGCATCCACCAGGAGATCTTTCACGTCGCCGAGGGCACGGCTGCGTCGGCGGTCGCCCGAGCGGCCGCGCCGTCGGACAGCAGACTCACGGCAACACTCGACGGGCGATCGGGCAGCTGGCCGGTCCAGGACGGCGAATCGCTGCTGGACACGGTGCTGCGAAGTCGCTCGGACGCTCCGTACGCCTGCAAGGGAGGAGTGTGCGGGACCTGCCGGGCCTTCCTGGTCTCGGGCGAGGTGCGGATGGACCGCAATTTCGCCCTGGAACCGGAGGAGACCGGCGCGGGCTTCGTCCTGGCCTGCCAGTCCCACCCCGTCACCCCGGAAGTCGAACTCGACTTCGACCGCTGACGGCCCGCACGGACCACCTCATGCTCGTGCGCACGGGTGTCCGTGCGCACGGGCTCCCCGTGCGCAACCGTTCACGGCCTCAGAGGACGAAAGCCGAGTTTCCGCTCTCCGTCACCATCGGGCGCTCGGCGCCGTCCCAGGCCAGCATGCCGCCGTCGATGTTGACGGCGTCGATGCCCTGCTGCACCAGGTACTGCGTGACCTGGGCGGACCGGCCTCCGACGCGGCACATCACATGCACGCGACGGCCGTCGTCGATCGCCTCGGTCAGCTCCCCGAAGCGGCCCACGAAGTCACTCATGGGAATGTGCAGCGCGCCCTCGACATGCCCGGCCGCCCACTCGTCGTCCTCCCGGACGTCCAGCACGAAGCCGTCGGACGGCACCGCCGCGACGTCCATCGAGGGCAGCGGAGCGAAATTCATGGATATGCCTTCTTTCGTACGTACGCGCCGGGTCATCCGGAACGCTACTGCACCAGCCCTGCCAACTCGTCCTCACGCCGGGACACGTCCGCCAGAAGCTTTTCGCCGATGTCGTCGAGCAGCCGGTCGGGGTCGTCCGGTGCCATCCGCAACATCGAGCCGATCGCGCTGTCCTCCAGCTCCTTGGCCAGAACCGTCAGCAGCTCCTTACGACGGCTGAGCCACTCCAGCCGCGCGTAGAGCTCCTCGCTCTCGCTCAACTGCAGCTCCGGCGCCACAGGCCCGGCCGCCCACTCGGCGGCCAGCTCCTTCAGCAGTTCCACGTCGCCGCGTCCGTAGGCCGCGTTGACACGCGCGATGAACGCGTCCCGCCGTGTCCGCTCCTGCTCGTCCGGCGCCAGATCCGGGTGCGCCTGACGGGCCAGCTCCCGGTAGAGCTTGCGCGCCTCCTCACCCGGCCTGACCCGCTTCGGCGGCCGAACGGGCTGCTCGGTGAGCATGGCCGACGCTTCGGGCGAGAGCCCGTCCGAGTCCATCCAGTCGTGGAAGAGCTCGTCGACGCCAGGCATCGGCATGACGATCGCCCGCGCCTCCTGGGCCTTGCGCAGATCCTCGGGATCACCGGTCTTCGCGGCCCGCGCCTCCGCGATCTGCGCATCCAGTTCGTCCAGACGTGCGTACATCGGGCCGAGCTTCTGATGGTGCAGCCGGGAAAAGTTCTCCACCTCGACCCGGAAGGTCTCCACGGCGATCTCGAACTCGATCAGCGCCTGCTCGGCAACCCGGACGGCTTTGGCCAGCCTCTCCTCAGGCCGAGGAGCACCGCTCCCACCTGCCGCCGCGTCGCCTGCGGCGGGACCCGCCTGCGGCGCGTCGTGCACGTGCTGCGGCTCGTCCGGCCGGTCCTGGTTCTGCCGGTCTTCGTCGTTCCGGGTGGTCGGCACCCCGGCGGCTTCGTGGGTCACCCGTCCAGCGTATGGCCATGGCTCGCACCGCGAAGACACGCGAGGGCCGCAGGACCCGCTCAGACCCCGAGCTCGGCGGCAATCCGCCCGGCTCGGACAGCCCGGACGAGCTCGGCGTGGTCCGCCTCCGTCCGGTCCGCGTACGTCACGGCGAAATCGGCCACCGCCGCGTCCAGCTCCGCGTTCTTCCCGCAGTAACCCGCGAGCAGCCGGGGATCGGCGCTGTGCGCATGGGCCCGGGCCAGCAGCGCCCCGGTCATCCGCCCGTAGTCGTCGACCTGGTCGGCCGCGAGAGCGGCCGGATCCACACTGCCCTTGCGATTCCTGAACTGGCGCACCTGGTACGGCCTGCCGTCGACCTCGGCCCAGCCGAGCAGGATGTCGCTCACCACCTGCATCCGCTTCTGTCCCAGCACCACCCGGCGCCCCTCGTGCACCACGACCGGCACCTCGAAGCCGACCTGCGGAAGATAGGGGTGCAGTGCGGACGGACGAGCCTCCTTCACCTGCAGGACCAACGGCTCGCCACGGTGGTCGAGCAGGAGCACCACATAGGACCGGGTCCCCACGCTCCCCGTGCCGACCACCCGGAACGCCACATCATGGATCGCGTGACGCGCCAGCAGCGGAACCCTGTCCTCCGAGATGGTCCCGAGGTAACCCTCGAGCCCCGCCGCGACGGCAGCGGCCTCCTCGTCCGGCACCCGGCGCAGCACGGGCGGTGCGTCGACGAAGCGGCGCCCGCCGTCCTCACAGTCCTCCGTGGACCTGGCGGCGAAGCGCGCACTCGTGTTGTTGCGCGCCTTGGCGGAAACCCGTTCCAGCGTCCCGAGAAGGTCCCTCGCGTCGGTGTGCGAGACGAGTTCCTCGTCCGCGATGGCGTTCCACGCGTCGAGTGCGGACAAACCGGCCAGCAGACGCATCGTGCGCCTGTAGGCGCCCACCGTGTCGTAAGCGCCCTGTCGGCAGGTGACCTCGTCCGCACCCGCTTCCCGGCCCGCGAGCACCAGCGAGGTGGCAAGCCGCTTGAGGTCCCACTCCCACGGTCCGAACACGGTCTCGTCGAAGTCGTTGAGGTCCATGACGAGGTTTCCGCGCGCATCGCCGTACAGTCCGAAGTTGGCCGCGTGCGCGTCGCCGCAGAGCTGGGCGCCCACCCCGGTGACCGGCGTGCCCACCAGGTCATGGGCCATCAATCCGGCCGAGCCGCGCATGAAAGCGAACGGCGTCGCCGCCATCCGTCCTACCCGTATCGGCGTCAGGCCAGGCACCCGGTCACGGTTGGACTCCTCGACCGCCTGAACCGCGTCCGGCCGTCCTGCGGGCAGGACGAGGGAACTGTGCGCGGACCGGGGCACCGCATGCCTCAGTGCCTTACCGGCCGTCTTCGGGGACGCCTCCCCGGTCCCGGGCGGCCGCACCCCGCCGGCCACCCGCCGCGCGAATCCGGGGACGACGGGAATGCGTCCGTCCCCCGCCAGCCGCTGAACCGGCTCCGTCACATCGACCTCGCCCATGGAGCGCCGCCTCCCCCGCCCTCGTCCACCCGGCCAACATCAGCTGCGGATGACCGTACAGCCGCCCGTAACACGGCGCAGCCCTCATGAGGGGCCACGCGAAACACCCCGATGGCGCGGATCCGACGTTTCACGTGAAACGACACGCGCGTAGTGGCACGCAGAACACAACGAAGAACCCCCGCACCGAATCTCTCCGGTGCGGGGGTTCTGTCGAACCAACCCGGCAATCGCAAGCGACTGCCCGTTGTGCGCGAGGGGGGATTTGAACCCCCACGTCCCTAAGGACACTGGCACCTGAAGCCAGCGCGTCTGCCGTTCCGCCACTCGCGCATGAGTGGTGTTTTCAGACTCTCTCACCGTTTGGTGTGAGCGCCTGGCGACATCCGGAAGATTAGCACGCTGGACAGGGTGGATTCACATCCGTTGTTTCGGCGGACTCGCGAGGGGAACCGGGAACGCGGAAAGCCCGGCCCCACTCCTCCTGAGTGCACCCGGAGTGCGGGACACTGTCAGGAGGTCACCTCTACGATCCGTGTGAGAGGTGACACTCATCCACTGTGCAGACAAGGGGAACCAGCCGATTTCCCGACGCGTGGATACGATCAGTAAGCAGTGCAGGGACGACGACACCGGAGGAGGTGCCCCATGGGAGTCATGAAGCGTTTCGAGCAGCGTCTCGAAGGTCTGGTCAATGGCACCTTCGCCAAGGTCTTCAAGTCCGAGGTGCAGCCGGTCGAGATCGCGGGAGCCCTCCAGCGCGAGTGCGACAACAACGCATCGATCTGGAACCGCGAGCGGACCGTTGTGCCCAACGACTTCATCGTCGAACTCAGCACCCCGGACTACGAGCGGCTCAGCCCGTACTCCGGTCAACTCGGCGACGAACTGTCCGGCCTCGTCCGTGACTACGCGAAGCAGCAGCGGTACACCTTCATGGGGCCGATCAAGGTCCATCTGGAGAAGGCGGACGACCTCGACACGGGTCTCTACCGGGTACGCAGCCGGACGCTGGCGTCGAGTACGTCACAGCAGGGCCAGCAAAACCCTGCTTCTCATCCCCAGCCGAACCGTCCCGGCGCTCCACAGGGGCAGGGCGGTTACGGCTATCCGCCGACTTCCGCCCCGCCCATGCCCGCGGCCCCGCCGCCGGGCGCCGGACGTTCCGGGGGCGCGTCCAGCGACTGGCGCCCGCCCGCCGCGTCCGGCCCCGTCCCGGACGCCCAGGTGCGGCGCTGGATCGAGATCAACGGCACCCGCCACCAGATCTCCCGCCCGACGTTGGTGATGGGACGAAGCACCGACGCCGACGTGCGGATCGACGACCCCGGCGTATCGCGCCGGCACTGTGAGATCCGGACCGGAACGCCCTCGACGATCCAGGATCTAGGGTCCACCAACGGCATCGTGGTGGACGGACAGCACACCACCCGCGCTACGCTCCGCGACGGCTCGCGGATCGTCGTGGGCAGCACCACCATCGTTTACCGGCAAGCCGAAGGGTGAAGCGGGGGCAATGTCAGAGCTGACCCTGACGGTCATGCGGCTAGGTTTCCTAGCTGTTCTGTGGCTATTCGTAATCGTGGCCGTCCAGGTCATTCGCAGCGACCTGTTCGGTACGCGCGTCACGCAGCGCGGCTCACGCCGCACTGCCGGTGACGCCCGCCCGCAGCAAGGGCGCCAACAACAACAAGCAGCGCCGCCTCAGCAGCGCCAGCAGTCCGGGCGCCAGCGCCGCGGGGCACCCACCAAGCTGGTCGTCTCCGAAGGCACGCTCACCGGCACCACCGTCGCGCTCCAGGGCCAGACCATCACCCTGGGCCGGGCGCACGACTCAACGATCGTGCTGGATGACGACTACGCGTCCAGCAGGCATGCCAGGATCTACCCGGACCGTGACGGCCAGTGGATCGTCGAGGACCTCGGGTCCACCAACGGCACCTATCTCGACCGGACCCGGCTCACCACCCCGACACCTGTTCCGCTGGGCGCGCCGATCCGCATCGGCAAGACCGTCATCGAGCTGCGGAAGTAGTACGACAATGAGCGAGCGGAGCGAGCGAGCCGCGGCGGTCCTGACGACGGACCCGGCCCGGCTCCCGACCGGAGGGTGGGCAGTGTGGCTCGAGACCGGCTGTACCCCGAACCGACGGGCGAGGTGCGCATGAGCTTGTCCCTGCGCTTCGCCGCCGGATCGCACAAGGGCATGATCCGGGAAGGCAACGAGGACTCCGGCTACGCCGGCCCCCGCCTTCTCGCCATCGCCGACGGCATGGGCGGCCAGGCGGCCGGAGAGGTCGCCAGCTCCGAGGTGATCTCCACGCTCGTCCAGCTCGACGACGACGTGCCGGGCTCCGACATCCTCACCTCGCTCGGCACCGCGGTGCAGCGGGCCAACGACCAGCTGCGCGTCATGGTCGAGGAGGACCCCCAGCTGGAGGGCATGGGCACCACGCTCACCGCCCTGCTCTGGACCGGTCAGCGCCTCGGCCTCGTCCACGTCGGCGACTCCCGTGCCTACCTCCTGCGTGACGGCGTCCTGACGCAGATCACCCAGGACCACACATGGGTCCAGCGCCTCGTCGACGAGGGCAGGATCACCGAGGAAGAGGCCACCACCCACCCGCAGCGTTCCCTGCTGATGCGGGCCCTGGGCAGCGGCGACCACGTGGAACCCGATCTCTCCATCCGGGAGGTCCGCGCCGGTGACCGCTACCTGATCTGCTCGGACGGCCTCTCCGGCGTCGTCTCCCACCAGACGATGGAAGAGACCCTGGCGAGCTACCAGGGCCCGCAGGAGACCATCCAGGACCTCATCCAGCTCGCCCTGCGCGGCGGCGGTCCCGACAACATCACCTGCATCGTCGCCGACGTCCTGGACGTCGACAGCAACGACACCCTGGCCGCACAGCTCAACGACACCCCGGTCATCGTCGGTGCGGTAGCCGAGAACCAGGCCGCCCAGGCGAACGACGGCCGGGCCATGGAGACCCCGGCCGGCCGGGCGGCCGGCCTCGGCCGCCCGGTGCCGCCGCCGGCCGGAGGCTTCGGCCCTCCCGGGAGCGGCGACGACATGGGCTACGGCTCCGGGCCGGACAGCGCCTTCGGCTCGTACGCCGACGACGACTTCGTCAAGCCCCGTGGCCGCCGCACGTGGCTGAAGAGGTCGTTCTACATCGTGCTCGCGCTGGCCGTCATCGGCGGTGGCGTCTACGGCGGATACCGCTGGACCCAGACGCAGTTCTACGTGGGCGCGAAGGACGACAACGTCGCGCTGTTCCGCGGAATCAGCCAGGACCTCGCCTGGGTGTCCCTCTCGAAGGTCGAAGAGGACACCCAGATCGAACTGAAGTACCTCCCGCCCTACTGGCGCAAGCAGGTCGAGGCGACCATCTCCCAGGGCAGCCTCACCGACGCCCGTAAGAAGATCAGCGAGCTCGAAGCACAGGCCTCCGCCTGCGAGAAGGACGCGCAGCGCCGCGCGGCCGAGGCGGACGCCAATGCCGCCAAGGACAAGGGCGAGACCGGCAACGCCTCCGACAGCACGTCAGCCACGTCTCCCGCCAAGGGGACCAAGACCGCGACTCCCACTCCCGGCCCCAGCCTCTCGGAGGAAGAGAAGAAGCTGGCCCTGCAGTGCGGTAAGCAGTAAGCCGTAGGGGGCCTTCAGCACATGAGCGTTGTCACCAACACCACGACCATCGGCGCGATCGACGCGCCGAGCCGCCGTAACACCGAGCTGGCGCTGGTCGCCTTCGCCGTCCTGATCTCGGTGTTCGCGTACGCCAACGTGGGCCTCGCCCTCCACGGCGAACTGCCCGCCGGCATGCTCGGATACGGCCTCGGCCTCGCCCTGCTCGGCGGAATAGCGCATATCGCCGTCCGTAGATTCGCCCCGTACGCGGACCCGCTGCTGCTGCCGCTGGCGACGCTGCTGAACGGGCTGGGGCTGGCGTTCATCTGGCGCCTGGACCAGTCGGAACGCTTCCAGGCGCTCAAGACGTTCGCCCCTGCGGCCTCCAAGCAGCTGATCTTCTCCGCGGTCGGCGTGGCCCTGATGGTCGGCGTCCTCATCGCGCTCAAGGACCACCGCATCCTGCAGCGCTACACCTACATCTCCATGGTGGTGGCGCTGATCCTGCTGATCCTGCCGATGTTCTTCCCCGCCGTGAACGGCGCCAAGATCTGGATCAACATCCCAGGCGTCGGGACCATCCAGCCGGGAGAGTTCGCCAAGATCGTCATCGCGGTGTTCTTCGCCGGTTACCTCATGGTCAAGCGCGACGCCCTGGCCCTGGCCAGCCGCCGCTTCATGGGGCTCTACCTCCCGCGCGGCCGTGACCTCGGGCCGATCCTCATGGTCTGGGCGTTCTCGATCCTCATCCTGGTCTTCGAGACGGACCTGGGTTCCTCGCTGCTGTTCTTCGGCATGTTCGTCGTCATGCTGTACGTCGCCACCGAACGCACCAGCTGGATCGTCTTCGGTCTGCTGATGTCCGCGGCCGGGGCCGTCGGTGTGGCCACGTTCGAGCCACATGTCCAGGACCGCGTCACCGCCTGGCTCGACCCGTTCGCGGGCTGGGGCAAGATCCCCGCCAGCGAGCAGATGGCCAAGTCCCTGATGGCCTTCGGATCCGGCGGCACCCTCGGCACCGGTCTCGGACAGGGAAACTCCGACCTGATCGGCTTCGCCGCCAACTCCGACTTCATCCTCGCCACGGTGGGCGAAGAGCTCGGGCTGGCGGGCATGATGGCCGTGCTGCTCGTCTACGGTCTGATCGTCGAGCGCGGTGTCCGCACGGCACTCGCCGCCCGCGACCCGTTCGGCAAGCTCCTGGCGATCGGCCTCTCCGGCTCCTTCGCCATCCAGGTCTTCGTCGTCGCCGGCGGCGTGATGGGTCTCATCCCGCTGACCGGTATGACCATGCCGTTCCTCGCACAGGGTGGTTCGTCCGTCATCGCCAACTGGGCCCTCATCGGCATCCTGATCAGAATCAGCGACACGGCCCGGCGCCCGGCCCCGGCTCCCGCGCCTTCACCGGATGCCGAGATGACCCAGGTGGTCCGACCGTGAACAAGCCGCTCCGCAGGATCGCGATGTTCTGCGGCATCCTCGTCCTCGCCCTGCTGGTCCGCACCAACTACCTCCAGTACGTCCGTGCCGACGAGCTCAACGCGAACGAGCACAACCGCCGCGTCCAGATCGAGCGCTACGCCCACGAGCGCGGCAACATCATCGTCGACGGGGAACCCGTCACCGGCTCGGTCGAGACCACGGACAGTGACTTCAAGTACAAGCGCGTCTGGAAGAACGGCCCCATGTGGGCCCCCGTCACCGGATTCTCCTCACAGGCCTTCGACTCCTCGCAGCTGGAGAACATCGAGGACGGCATCCTCACCGGCAACAGCGACGACCTGTTCTTCGACCGCACCCTGACGATGTTCACCGGTGAGAAGAAGAGCGGCGGCAACATCGTCACCACCCTCGACGGTGCCGCACAGAAGGCCGCCTTCGAGGGACTCGGTGACAAGAAGGGCGCCGTCGCCGCGCTCGACCCGCAGACCGGTGCCGTTCTGGCGCTGGCCAGCACGCCCTCGTACGACCCCTCGGTCTTCGCCGGCAACTCGATGAAAGACTCCGAGGCCCGGCAGAAGCTGCTGGCCGACAAGGACAAGCCGATGCTGAACCGGACCCTGCGGGAGACCTATCCGCCCGGGTCGACGTTCAAGGTCGTCACGGCTGCGGCGGCGCTGGAGAACGGCCTCTACTCCGACATCGACGCGAAGACGGACTCCCCGCTGCCCTGGCGCCTCCCGCAGTCGACCAACCTGCTGCAGAACGAGGGCAGCATCCCCTGCGAGGACGCCTCGCTCCGGGAAGCCCTGCGGTGGTCCTGCAACACCGTCTTCGGCAAGATGAGCGACGACCTCGGTAACGAGAAGATGATCGAACAGGCCGACAAGTTCGGCTTCAACGAAGAGGTCTTCACCCCGGTCCGGGCGGACGCCAGCGTCTACCCGAAGGACAACCCGCCGCAGAACGCCATGGCAGGCATCGGCCAGGCGTCCAACCGTGCCACTCCGCTCCAGATGGCCATGGTGGCGTCCGCGATCGCCAACGACGGCAAGCTGATGCAGCCGTACATGGTCGCCCAGCGCCAGGCACCCAACCTCGACGTCATCTACACGCACGAGAAGGAGCAGCTCAGCCAGCCGCTCTCGGCGGAGAACGCCCAGAAGGTGCAGCAGATGATGGAGACCGTGGTCGAGGACGGCACGGGAACCAACGCGCAGATCGACGGCGTCACTGTCGGTGGCAAGACGGGTACCGCCCAGCACGGCCTCAACAACAGCGAGAAGCCGTACGCCTGGTTCATCTCGTACGCCAAGACCGACAGCGGCTCCCCGGTCGCCGTCGCCGTGGTGGTCGAGGACGGCAACGCCAACAGGGACGACATCTCCGGTGGTGGTCTGGCCGCACCGATCGCCAAGAACGTGATGAAGGCGGTACTCGACGGAAAGTAGTGACACCCGTCACAACTTCTGTCCACACCAGCACATTGGGATACCGGTCGGATATCAGCTGACGGGTGCGGGCCGATCACGCCGGGGGTGCCCGGTAGCGTATGCCCGGAACAGCGCACCGCCGGACCACACACGGGTGCGGTCGGGACTGACGGAGAGGGCTGGATCAGTTATGGAAGAGCCGCGTCGCCTCGGCGGCCGGTACGAGCTGGGCTCGGTGCTCGGCCGTGGTGGCATGGCCGAGGTCTACCTCGCGCACGACACCCGGCTCGGCCGCACCGTCGCTGTGAAGACACTCCGGGCCGACCTCGCCCGCGACCCGTCCTTCCAGGCACGGTTCCGCCGTGAGGCCCAGTCGGCCGCCTCGCTCAACCACCCCGCGATCGTCGCCGTCTACGACACCGGCGAGGACTACGTCGACGGCGTCTCCATCCCGTACATCGTGATGGAGTACGTCGACGGGTCGACGCTCAGAGAGCTCCTGCACTCCGGCCGCAAGCTGCTGCCGGAGCGGACCCTCGAGATGACGGTCGGCATCCTCCAGGCGCTGGAGTACTCGCACCGCGCCCAGATCGTCCACCGCGACATCAAGCCGGCGAACGTCATGTTGACGCGCACCGGCCAGGTCAAGGTCATGGACTTCGGTATCGCCCGTGCCATGGGTGACTCCGGCATGACGATGACCCAGACCGCCGCGGTCATCGGCACAGCCCAGTACCTCTCCCCGGAGCAGGCCAAGGGCGAGCAGGTCGACGCGCGCTCCGACCTGTACTCCACCGGCTGCCTGCTCTACGAGCTGCTCGCGGTCCGTCCGCCGTTCGTCGGTGACTCGCCCGTCGCGGTCGCGTACCAGCACGTACGTGAGGAACCGCAGCCGCCGAGCAACTTCGACCCCGAGATCACGCCCGAGATGGACGCCATCGTCCTGAAGGCGCTGACCAAGGATCCGGACTACCGCTACCAGTCGGCCGACGAGATGCGCGCCGACATCGAGGCCTGCCTCGACGGCCAGCCGGTCGCGGCCACGGCGGCCATGGGCGCCGCGGGCTACGGCGGGTACGACGCCTACGGCAACGACCAGCCGACCACCGCTCTGCGTGCGGCGGACCCGGGCGGCGCCCAGACGTCCATGCTGCCCCCGGTCAATCCGGACGACGGCGGCTACGGCTACGACGACCGCCCGGCCCGCCGGCGCCAGAAGAAGAGCAACACCTCGACGATCCTCCTGATCGTCGCGGGCATCCTGGTGCTCATCGGCGCGATCCTGATCGGCCGTTACGTCACCAGCTCCGCCGAGAGCGGCGACGGGAAGTTCGACGCGCCGAACCTGATCGGTTCCACGGTCGCGGAGGCGCAGAGACTCGCGGACAACGCCGAGGTGAAACTGGAGGTCGGTTCCAAGGAGCCCTGCGCGGACCAGGCGAAGGACAAGATCTGCAGCCAGACCCCGTCCGCGGACGCCCAGATGGAAGCCGGTGAGACCGTCACGGTCGTCGTCTCCACCGGCGCCCCCAAGGTCGAGGTCCCGGACGTCCTGGAGAAGTCCGAGGACAGTGCCCGTAAGAAGCTGGAGGACGAGGGCTTCACGGTGAAGGTCGAATCGGTCGAGTCCGAGGCGACCACGGGCACGGTCACCAAGCAGAGCCCGGAGCCGGGTGCGAAGGCCGAGAAGGACTCCGAGGTCACGATCACGGTGGCCAGGGAGGCCCTGCTGGACCTGCCGGTACTCAACCGCACGTATGCCGAGGCCGAGGCCCAGCTCAGGGGCATCGGGTTCACCAACATCCAGCAGGAGTACGTCGACTCGTCGGAGCCGAAGGACACGGTCGTCGGGCAGACCCCGGCGGGGCCGAGCAAGCAGGCCAAGGACGCCCAGATCGTCCTGAAGGTCTCCAAGGGCCCTGCACAGCCCGAGCAGGTCACGGTCCCGGCTGACATCGCCGGCCAGCGGTACCAGCAGGCGAAGGCCACGCTCGAAGGCCTCGGCCTCGTGGTCGCACTCGCACCCAACTCGTCCGACAGGCCGAACGCCCTGGTGATGCAGGCCGACCCGGGGCCGAACTCCCAGGTGGCCAAGGGTTCCACGGTCACCCTCACCACCATCGGGGGCGGAAACGGCGGCGGAAACGGCGGCGGGGACGGCAACCTCATCGGCGGCCTGCCCGGCTCGGACGACTGACCCGCCCGGCGCACCACGGACAGGGCCCCGGTCACCTCGAAGGTGACCGGGGCCCTGTCCGTGTCCGTGGTGCTACCGCAGCTCCACCGGCTTCGTGCGGTCCCTGTCCACCTTCTCGGTCCGCACCAGCTCGCCCCACACGATGTAGCGGTACTTCGACGTGTAGACCGGCGTGCAGGTCGTCAGCGTGATGTAGCGGCCGGGCTTGTCCACGCCCGACTCCTTGGGCACCGGGGCGATCGCGTCGACGTTGAACTTCGACGTCTCCGGCAGCTCCGCGTAGACCTTGTAGACGTACCAGGTGTCCTGGGTCTCGAAGACGACCGCGTCACCCTTCTTCACCTTGTCGATGTTGTGGAACTTGGCGCCGTGACCGTCCCGGTGGGCGGCGAGCGAGAAGTTGCCCTGCTCGTCCGAGGGCAGGGCCGACTTCACCGGGTCCGTGTAATAGCCGGCGATGCCGTTGTTGAGCGTCTCGGTGTCGGTGCCCTTCTTGACCAGCACCTCGCCGTTCTTCATGGCGGGGACGTGCAGGAAGCCGATGCCGTCGCGGGTGTCCAAGGCCCCCGGCCCGCCCGCCCAGCGGTCGCGGACGGTGTTGCCCTGCTTGTCGGCCTCACGGTCGGCGAGGACGTTCGTCCACCACAGCGAGTAGACGACGAACAGGCCCAGCACCAGCCCGGCGGTGATCAGCAGTTCGCCGAAGAGGCTCACCGCCGTCGCGACGGGATGCCGGCTCCTGCGCCGCACCGGGGTCACCGGCTCGTCGGTGCGCTCTTCGTGCTCGGTCCTCGCTGCCACCGCACCGTCCCTGTCGTGATGATGTTCAGCCGACGAGCGCGTCGGGCTTCCCCTTGCTGCGCGGTCGTTCGTCGACCATTTTGCCCCACACGATCATTCGGTACGTACTCGTGAATTCAGGGGTACAGGTCGTCAGCGTGATGTACCTGCCCGGGCCGGTGAACCCGGACCCCGCGGGGACTTCGTCGATCACGGCCACGTTGGACGGTGACGTCTGCGGAAGGATCTGGGCCATCTCGTACGTGTAGTAGGCGTCCTGCGTCTCGATCACGATCGGATCGCCCGGTTCCAGCTTGTTGATGTAGCGGAAGGGCTCGCCGTGGGTGTTGCGGTGACCCGCCACCGCGAAGTTCCCCTGCTCCGCGGAAGGCATCGCGGTCTTCAGCTTGCCCTCGGCGTAGTGACCGATCATTCCGCGGTCGAGGACCTTCTCCTTGTCGATGCCCTCCGCGATCGGAGCGACCACGTCCAGCTTGGGGATGTGCATGATGGCGAACCCCTGACCGGGTTCGAAGGCACCCGGGCTGCGCTCGCCGTTCGCCCAGTCGTCCTGGATCTTGTTCGTCTCCCGGCCGGCCATCTGATCGGCGCGGACGTTGGTCCACCACAGCTGGTAGGTGACGAACAGGAGCATCAGCACGCCGAAGGTGATGAACACTTCGCCGACGACCCGGCTGGCCACCACGGCGGGGCTGTCCTTGGCGGCACGGGCCGCGCGCCGGGCCTCCAGCCGCGACATCGGGGCTGCGGGCTCCGACACCTCGGACTCCACGGCACGCGCGGGTTCGTCCCGCCGTCTGCCACGTCCCTTGGCCGCCCGTCGGCGCTCGGCCCGGCCGCCCGTCGGTGAGGGTCCGAGGGCGGACGCCGAGGCCCCGGAGCCGGCGGGCCGCGGCACACTCCGTGTCTCGGCGGTCCGCAGAGCGACGGTCTCGTCGCTCCGCACCGGAGACACGTCGAGGAGGGGCTGCCCGGAGCCAGGGCCAGGTGCGGCCGGCCCGGGGGCGGGGTCTCCCGGCCCGGGAATCACCGCCGCGGCCTGCCCGCCGACCTGGCCAGCGGGCGCTGCCTGCCCCTGGTGCCCGTACCAGTCCCTCTGATACCCCTCCGGGTCGTACCACTCGCCCGGAGGCTCCACCGGCCCCTGGGCCGCCTCCTGAGGCGTCTCCCGGAGTACCCCGCCATCGACCCCGGCGGCCTCCGCCCGGAACCAGGGTGAGGCGTGCTGCCCCGGCGGCGGATCGTTCAGCGGATCCATGAGCTGCCGCGGCAACGGATCGTTCAGCGGATCCGCGAGTTGCTCCACCGCCGCCTCGAACGTGCCGTCGGGCTCGTACGCTCCCTGCGCGTACGGGCCTTCCTGCCCTGCGGGGGGGTGGGGTGGGGTCACGCGGCGGCCTTGCCCACCACCGGGGCGAGCCCCGCCGATCTCCCGACGGCGCCCACGTCACCGCACTGCTCGAGCCAGTTGGCGAGCATCAGGTGGCCATGCTCCGTGAGCACCGATTCGGGGTGGAACTGCACGCCCTCCACCGCCTGTTCGCGGTGGCGCAGACCCATGATGATGCCGTCGGCGGTACGTGCGGTGACCTCGAGCTCGGGCGGGACCGTCGTCGGCTCGGCGGCGAGGGAGTGGTAACGCGTCGCGGTGAACGGGGACGGCAGGCCGGCGAACACACCCTTGCCCTCGTGCAGTACGGGGGAGGTCTTGCCGTGCAGCAACTCCGGCGCCCGGTCCACCACCCCGCCGTACGCGACGGCCATCGACTGCATCCCCAGGCAGACGCCGAAGACCGGGACCCCGCTCCGCGCGCAGTGGTGCACCATCTCGATGCAGACGCCGGCCTGTTCGGGTGTGCCAGGCCCGGGCGAGAGCAGGACCCCGTCGAAGCCGTCCTCGGCGTGTGCCGTGGTCACCTCGTCGTTGCGCACCACTTCGCACGTGGCACCGAGCTGGTAGAGGTACTGGACGAGGTTGAAGACGAAGCTGTCGTAGTTGTCGACGACGAGAATGCGCGCGCTCACTGACCGGACCCCGCTCCGCTGGTACCTTCGCCGTCCACCGTCACATCACCGAACGGAAGCAGTGGTTCCGCCCAGGGGAAGACGTACTGGAAGAGCGCGTAGACAACGGCCAGGGCGAGCACGAGCGAGATGAAGCCCCGCACCCATGCGTTGCCCGGCAGGTGACGCCAGATCCAGCCGTACATGCTGTTGCCTCCATTCGGTACGGCACCAGACTAAACGGCCGGGGCACGGGCGTGGGTCAGCTGTGGAAAGCCGCCTGCCGGGTGTCCGTCCCCCGCTGCGCGTGCGCACGGGAGCCCGTCCGCCCACGGTGACCGGCGGGCTACTCCCCGGGCTGTGCGTAGTGGAGGTCGACGGTGCCCGAATAGCCGGGAAGCGTCAGCTTGTCGTCCTCTTCGACCTTCCATCCCAGTCCGTACGCCTTCACGTACAGCTGGTAGTTCTGGATCGCCGTGGAGTCCTCGAGCGCCTGCCTCAGCTTCCCCCGGTCACCGACGGCGGTGACCTTGTACGGGGGCGAGTAGACCCGGCCCTGGAGGATCAGCGTGTTGCCGACACAGCGCACCGCGCTGGTCGAGATCAGCCGCTGGTCCATCACCTGGATACCACGGGCCCCGCCTTCCCAGAGGGCGTTGACGACGGCCTGCAGGTCCTGCTGGTGGATGACCAGGTCATTGGGCTGCGGTTCCGGGTACCCGGGGTTGGCGGTGGCGTTCGGCGGGGCGTCGTTCAGCGTGACGGCGAGCGCCTCACCGGTGACTTCCGTGGTGCCTGCGGCCTTCTCCAGCGCCGCGAGTTCGGCGTCCTCGGCGCGGGTGCTCCCGTCGTCGCGCCGGGCGAGTGTGTCGATGTCCGCGCGTACGGAAGCGGTCGATTCGTCCAGCTCCGCGTTCTTCTCGCTGCGCTGCTGGATGAGATCGGAGAGCTTCAGCAGAGAGGAGTCCGTACGGATATCGGTTCCCTTGGCCGTATTGGCGCTGGTCACGAAGATCAGTCCGGCCAGTGCGAAAACGGCAGCGGTGAGGCCTTGGACCGACCACCGGGACATGCGCCGGGCCGGGCCTCGATGAGATTCGGCAGAATTGCTCAACGTACCCTTATCTCCTTAGGCGCCACGGAAGCACTACGCTAACGGACGCCCCGGGGAGGCAGCCTTCCCCCTTGCGCCCCGGCGCCAGCCACAGATCCCTGCGCGGTCACGCAGCGCATCGACAGGAGAGTCCCTCGTGCCGAAGTCACGTATCCGCAAGAAGGCAGACTTCACGCCTCCGCCGGCGAAGCAGTCGACGAGCATAAAGCTGACCAACCGCAGCTGGGTGGCGCCGGTGATGCTGGCGCTGTTCCTCATCGGCCTGGCCTGGATCGTGGTCTTCTACGTCACCGAGGGCGACCTGCCGGTCGACGCCCTCGGCAACTGGAACATCGTCGTGGGCTTCGGCTTCATCGCAGGTGGCTTCGGCGTCTCCACCCAATGGAAGTAGCTCTGCCCTGAAGTTACCCACAGAGTTATCCACAGGCGGGGGAAAAGGTCAGACGATCTGTGGATAACTAGCCTCCATGTTGACGCCGGTGTGACTACACACTTTCGCATCACGGGAGGGTGTGCCCCTTGTCCTGGCTGGCGGAACCCGGTTCAGGGACAAGGGGTACACCTGTTCCACACGTCGTGCACAAGATCCGGCACGCTCTGTGGACAACCGCACGCCGGGAGCAACGGATTCCGCTCACGTGAGCACTGCTGTCCTGACGAGAACGACCGCCACGACCGCCACGAGAACCAGTGCACAGGCGCCGTACTGCACGAGATTCCGACGTTCGCGCGGCGCGTGGACCATGGCCGCGGCGATCAGCGCTCCGGCGACCAAACCACCGACGTGCGCCTGCCAGGCGATCGCACCCCATGGGTTGAAGGTGAAGATCAGGTTCACCACGAGGAGCGCGATCACCGGCCGCAGGTCGTAGTTCATGCGGCGCATCAGCACGGCCGTGGCGCCCAGCAGGCCGAAGACGGCACCCGAAGCACCGAGCGAGCCCTGCGCGGGGTCGGCGATCACGTAGGTGAGGGCGCTGCCCGCGAGCCCCGAGAGCAGGTAGAGCGCGAGATAGCGGGCACGCCCCAGGGCCTCTTCCAGAGGGCCGCCGAGCCACCACAAGCCCAGCATGTTGAACGCGATGTGCCATACCTGCTGGTGCAGGAACATCGACGTCACCAGTCGGTACCACTGCCCCTCGGCCACCCCTTCGTACCCGGCCGACGGATCGCCCGGGTACGCACGGCCGAACAACAGCAGATCGTCGACCAGCGGGTACCCGGACTGTTCGGCGATCAGGACCGCGACGTAGACGGCGAGGTTCGTACCGAGCAGCACCTTGGTGATCAGCCGTGGGTCGCCCGCGACGCCGCCCCCCGCCAGGGTGCGAGGCCGGTTCGCCGCAGCGTGGTGGCCCGTACCGGACCCTTCACGGACGCACTCCGGACATTGGAAGCCCACCGAGGCCTCCACCATGCAGTCCGTACAGATCGGCCGCTCGCACCGCACACAGCGGATCCCCGTCTCCCTGCCCGGATGCCGGTAGCACGTGGGGGGCCCGCCCGCAGCCGCGGACCTGTCCTGGTCTTCCGGCGGCTGCTGCTCCATCGGTCACGGCCCCTTCGGTCCTCTTCCGTGGAGGCGGCCCACATGCGACCGCCCCGCTCGCCCGTTATGTAACAGTACGGACGAACAGGGCGGTTGGTTCCCGCGCCGGGTCTGCGGCCTGTCGGGTCAGCGGCCCCCAGGCCGGCCACGGTGCCCGCGTCAGCGGGTCTCGATGACGACCGACTCGATGACCACGTCCTGGAGCGGCCGGTTGGTGCGCGGATTGGTCGGGACCGCGGCGATGGCCTCCACGACCTTCCTGCCCGCTTCGTCGACGACCTCGCCGAAGATCGTGTGCTTGCCGGTCAGCCAGACAGTGGGCGACACGGTCACGAAGAACTGCGACCCGTTGGTGCCCGGCCCGGCGTTGGCCATGGCCAGCAGGTACGGCTTGTTAAACGCCAGGTCGGGGTGGAACTCGTCGGCGAACTCGTACCCGGGCCCGCCTGTGCCGTTTCCCAACGGGTCACCGCCCTGAATCATGAACCCGCCGATGACACGGTGGAAGACAGTGCCGTCGTACAGCTTGTCAGTGGACTTTCCGCCGGTCTCGGGGTTGGTCCACTCACGCTCACCCGTGGCGAGCTCGACGAAGTTCTTGACCGTCCTGGGCGCGTGGTTCGGCAGGAGCCGGACCTCGATGGCGCCCTTGCTGGTCTTCAAAGTGGCGTAAAGCTGCTCGGCCACGGTCTGCCTTCCGTAAGTCCCCGCTGATGACGACCGATCGTCGCACGGAGCATCTCTCCCCAGCCCGGTCATCGCCCCGGGGCGTGCGGCGCTCACCTTGTTGCCCGGTTTTCTGCACTTCTCCCACACGTACCGCGGGATCGACGGGATCGGCACGCGGCCACGTGCGCGACGACACGGAGCGGCCCGACACGAACCATGGCATCGTCGTCGGCGCACACCCCTTGCCCGGCATTGTCCGAGAATGAGTCACATGACCCGGATGCCCGTCTCACATGGCGCTCAAGGCCTCAGCGGGCATGATTTCGAATTGGGTGGATAGGCGGAGTACCTACCCGCCACCAAGGAGGAGGATCCCGTGACCCGCATCGACAGCGTGCGCGCCGCAACCTACTCGGCGAAGGACAGCGCGCAGCACGCCGCGGAAGTGGTGGCGCCTTACGCCGACACGGCCAAGGAACAGGCCGCGCACTACGCACAGGAGGCTCGCGCACGGCTCGCGCCCAAGGTGTCGAAGGCAGCCGCGCAGGCCCGCGTCCAGTACGGCACGCATTTCGCACCACTGATCGAACAGGCGCTGACCCATGTGCCTCCCAAGGTCGACGAGGCCGCGCACAAGGCCGCCACCCGCACGCGCAGCGCCGCCCGCACCGCTGCGGACTACACCGTGCCGCGCGTCGAGTACGCGGTGGCGGCGAGCCGGCCCATGGCTGAGGAGGCCACCGCCCGCAGCACAGCCGCGCTGGCCGCGCTCCGTGGCCAGGTGACGGCCAAGGAGGTGCAGAAGCTGGTCAGGAAGCACGAACGCCGAGCCAAGGCAGGACGGGCGACCAAGGGGTTCCTCGTGCTGGGCCTCCTGGCCGGCGGAGCTTTCGCCGCCTGGAAGTGGTGGGACAAGCAGGCCAACCCGGACTGGCTGGTCGAGCCGCCCGCCCCCACCGAGGTGGGCGACGAGCGTGCTCCTCTGACCTCGGTCGACGGCAGCGGCGACCGGACCGTACTCGATCCGGAGGTCCGGACCAAGCAGGACGACGCCGAAGGCGGATCGGACCAGACGGACGGCAGCCACCACGACGGCCGCCCCTGACGAAGCCGCCACCGACCCGTCCGCCCGGATACGACACCGGGACGGGGCGCCGGAGACCTCACGGTCGCCGGCGCCCTTCGGCTGTTCCACGTCGACCGGAGCGCCGTGTGAAACAGAGCGGAGCGCCTACCTGTTTCACGTGAAACCGTCGAAAGCGACTTCAGCAGCGCGCGCGAGGAGCGCATCGTCGCGTTCGGCGTCCTTGGTGTCCCGGCGGGAGAGGACGGCGAGGGCAAGGGGCGCGGCGCCGGGTGGCCAGACGATGGCGATGTCGTTGCGGGTGCCGTATCCGCCCGTACCGGTCTTGTCCCCGACCTGCCAGCCGACAGGGGTGCCGGCGCGGATGGTGTGGTCCCCGGTGGTGTTGCGTTTGAGCCAGTCGGTCAGCACGGCGCGCTTCTCCGGGGGGAGTGCGGTACCGAGGACGTAGGCGCGTAGGTCATCGACGAGAGCGCGGGGTGTGCTGGTGTCTCGGAGGTCGCCCGGCACCGCATCACTGAGAGCGACCTCATAACGGTCGCAGCGGGTGACGTCGTCACCGAGCCCGCGCAGGGCGTCCTGCAGCCCTCGAGGGCCTCCGAGTTCGCGGAAGAGGAGGTTGGCCGCCGCGTTGTCGCTGTAGCGGACGGCCGCGTCGCACAGCTCGCGCACACTCAGTCCGGTGGCGACATGCCGCTCGGTGATCGGCGAGTTGCTGATGAGGTCACCACGGCTGTACCGCACAAGCCGGTCGAGCCGGCGAAGCGAGTTCCTGGCGAGCACGGCACCGGCCAGCAGTGCCTTACAGGTGGAGGCGTAGGCGAAGCGTTCGTCGGGCCTGTGGACGACGGTCCGGCCGCTTCCGGTGTCCAGCGCGTAGACGCCCAGCCGGGCGTCGTACTTCCGCTCCAGCTCGGCGAACGCGCGCGCCGTCCGGGGCGCGGAGGACGCCGAGCCGGAGGGTGCGGCACCGGGCCGGCGCGGGCCGGATGAGGCCGGGGAGCTGGTGCACCCGGGAAGTGGCAGAGTCGCGATGCCCGCCATGGCGGCTAACGCGGCTCGGCGGGAGACAGCGGTTCGGGTACTCATGTGGTTGCGGCTTTTCCCTTCTGAGATCTTCGTCCGGACCTGGCCCACCTGTGCTCAACGGGCCAGCTTGCGTAGAAACCGCTCGGCGACCGGACCGGCGTCGGCACCGCCGGAACCACCGTCCTCCAGGAGAACCGCCCAGGCGAGGTCGGAGTCACCCTGGTAACCGATCATCCAGGCGTGGGTTCGAGGGGGTGTGCCGCTGCCGAACTCGGCCGTGCCGGTCTTCGCGTGCGGTCGACCGGGCAAGGCCTTGAGCGCGTGGGCGGAACCGGAGGTCACCGTGGCTCGCATCAGTGCGCGGAGTTCGCCCACGACGTCGCCGTCCAGTTCTTCCGGAGCGCGGTGCTTCTTCTTCACCGCGTCCGGCACCAGCACCGGCTGGGTGAACGTCCCGGCCTTGACGGTGGCGGCGACGGACGCCATCACCAGCGGGGACGCCTGGATGCGCGCCTGCCCGATCGTGGCGGCGGCCTTGTCGTTGTCGCTCGTGGTGACGGGAACGCTGCCGTCATACGTGGTCGTGCCCACGTCCCAGCGGCCTCCGATTCCGAAGGCCTGGGCCGTGTCACGCAGGTCGGTGTCGGAGAGCCGGTCGCGGGCGTCGACGAAGTAGGTGTTGCAGGACTGTGTGAAGGCGTCCGCGAAGGTCGAGCCGGACGGCAGCTCGAACTGCTTCTGGTTCTCGAAGCGCTGTCCGTCGACCCGCGCGAACTTGGGGCAGGGTGCGGGGCTTTCCGCCTTCATGCCGTCTTTCAGAAAGGCCGCTGCGGTGACGACCTTGAAGACGGAGCCGGGCGGATAGCGCCCTTCGAGGGCGCGGTTGAATCCGCCGGGCCGGTTGGCCGCCGCGAGGATGTGGCCGTTGCGCGGGTCGACGGCCACGATCGCCGCGTTGGCCTCGGTCCCGGCCAGGGCATCGGCTGCCGCCTCCTGGACGCGTGGGTCGATGGTGGTGTGTACGGGGCGGCCATCGGCCGGGGCGGTCTCGGTGAGCTCCTTGACCGGGAGACCACTCTGCCGGTCCGCGACCACCAGGGATCTGCTCGCCCCCGCCTTGCCGCCCCCGGACAGGACATCGTCGTAGCGGGCCTCCAGGCCTGAGGCGCCCTCGCCGCTGACCGGGTCGACGGTTCCGACGAGGCTTTCCGCACGGAGAGGGTCGCCCTGGGCGTCGAGGACCTGCGCCCTGCTGCCGGCACTCTTGAGCGCGAGCGTCTGCCCCGGCTCCAGGTCCGGATGGACCATCGGCGAAGCGAACTCGACCACCCATGTCCCCGACGTCTCGCTCACCCGCGCGTGGGAGCGCCAGGTGATGTCGCCCGCGCCCGGTACCGCCATGGTCACGGTGAAGGGGAAGCGCACCTTTCCTGGACCCTCCCTCCGGCCCTCACCGTCGTCGATGGTGGTCCTGGAGGGCTTCAGGTTGGTCAGTACCGAGGTGAGAAGCGATGCCGCCCCGTCGGGTGTGTCGGTGTAGCCCGCCGCCTTCCGCGCGTCGTGCCCCGCCCACGCGGCGAGGAACGCCGTCAAGGGCTCTCGGGCGGACTCCACCTGCGCGTCTTCTTCACGAGTGTCGCCGCCCACGAGGCCGTAGGCGGCATAACCCCCTCCCGCCAGCAGAAGGAGGGTCACGACGATGCCGAGCGGGCGCCCGATGCGCCGTGACCGCCCCCGCGGCGGGGCGGGACTGTTCCGGCTGTGGTCACGCGTCACAGTGTTCTCCGTTCCGGGTCAGGCCTGATCAGCCCTCTTTCCGGAGTCAAGCCCGACCCCTCGCACATGTCGAATACGCTCTCGACATCACGCCGATTCGCAGGCTGTATCGCTGCACTTCAGGAGGAAGAGTGCTGACGGAACGGCATCTGGAAATCTTCGTCGCCCTGGCGGAGGAAGAGCACTTCGGTGCCGCCGCTCAACGGGTGGGCATCACCCAGCCGCCTCTTTCGCAGGGCCTGCGCAGACTGGAAGCCCTGCTCGGGGTCCGCCTGTTCGACCGCGAGCGAGGAGTGTCCCTCACCGAGGAGGGCGGCCTGCTGCTTCCGCACGCCCGTAGAGCACTGGCCGCACTCGCGGAACTCCGGGAGACCGGTGCCCGTGAGAACGCCGACGGCAGGCGCCTGCGGCTCGGGCTGACTCCCGAGGTCCCCACGCCCCTCGCGGCCGACGTGGCGGCCTCGCCGGTGCGGGCCGGCGAACGCACACGGATCGGCGTGGTCACGGCATCGACCTCCGTGCTCCTCGACGACGTCGCGGCCGGGCGCCTCGACATCGCCGTGATCCGCCACCCCTCCGTACTGCACGGTCTCGCCGCAGGCAGGGTGGTCCTGCTGCCGACCTGGATACTCGCTCCGGCCGGACGGAGTGACGCCGGAGACGCCCATGCGTCGCAGCTGCCCGTCGCCGTGAGGCCTCGTGCCGAAGCGCCCGCGGCCCATGACCTCTTCGTCGACACCCTGGCCGGCCGCGGCCGCAGGGTGGACACCGTGGTCGTCTCCGACGAACGGGCCGGCCTCGCCCTGGTGGCGGCAGGTCAGGCAGTGCTGGTCACGGCGGACCCCACGTTGACGGCGACCGAGGTCGAGCGGCGGACGGCGACGGACCCACCTCTGCCCCTGCGTCTGCGGGTGGCCTGGGACCCCCGGCGTCCGGGTTCGCAGGAGATCGCTGAGACAGCGCGGCTGATCGAGGACGCCCTGGCCCGGAAGGCGGCGGAGTGAGCGTGAGGAGGAGCGGGAGTGCGGAGCGCGCCATCCGCGGCATGTTCGACGACGCGGGTGTCCGAGGCTGGCTGCACGTGGCGGAACTGCACCGTCCGTCGGCCCAGGTGACCATCGATCCCGGGGAACGACTGCCCATGGGGTCGGTCTACAAGGTGCCTCTTATGGCCGCCTTCTGCCGCCTCGCGGACGCGGGGCTGATCGACCCGAGTCGCAGACTGACACTGGAACCCGACGAACGCGTGCCCGGTCCGACAGGCGTCTCGATCCTGCACGACCCCGTCACCCTGTCGCTGCGCGACATGGTGGTGCTGATGATGACCATCTCCGACAACACCTCGGCCGACGCCGTTCTCCGGGCCGTCGGACCGGACGTGGTCGACGCCGTGTGCCGCGACCTGGACATGCCCGACACCCACATCCACGGGGGAGTCGTCTCCACCTTCAGCCAGCTGGTCGCAGAGACAGGCGCCCCCTCCCTGGACGCGGCCCTGGCACAGGTGGCGGACAACGACACGGTCGTGGCCTCGGGCGTGTACGACCCGGCGTTCAAGGCCTCCACCACGCCAGCGGACATGGCACGGCTCCTGCGAGCGATCTGGACCGACCAGGCCGCGTCCCGAGAGCGCTGCGCCTTCATGCGCGACGTGATGCGCAAGCAGCCGTGGACGCACCGGCTCGCCTCCGGCTTCCCCTATGACGACGTCACCGTCTACGGAAAGACCGGAAGCTTCGGGTCCATGCGTCACGAAGCGGGCGTCGTCGAACTCTCCGACGGAAGCACGTACACCGCCGTGGTCTTCACCCAGGCCGCCCGGTCCGACACCAAGCTGCCGCGCGCCGACGCGGTGATCGGCGCAGCGGCCCGGACCGCCGTGGAGGAACTGCGGGGACGCCAGGGCACCTGACAGCGTGGACGCGATGGTGTCCCGCCCGGGACACGAGAATGCCCTCCGACCCGCGTCGCGCAGGCCGGAGGGCATCGAAGTGGAACAAGTGGAGCCTAGGAGATTCGAACTCCTGACATCTGCCTTGCAAAGGCAGCGCTCTACCAACTGAGCTAAGGCCCCGGAAAGCGGACATCACAGGACACATGCATGCCGCGACGTCCGTCGCAGAACAGAGTACCGGGTGTCCCCCCGAATCCTGCAAAATGATTGGGGCTCCCGGCCCGCAACCGCTCTCCGTAAGATGCATCACGAGGTTCGCAGCAGCGAAGCCGCAGCGATGGGGAGACGCAATGGACGCAGCACAGCAAGAGGCGACGGCTAGAGCCCGGGAGCTCCAACGCAGCTGGTACGGGGAGCCGCTGGGTGCGCTCTTCCGCAGGCTGATAGATGACCTCGGCCTCAACCAGGCACGCCTCGCGGCGGTGCTCGGGCTGTCCGCCCCCATGCTCTCCCAGCTGATGAGTGGGCAGCGCGCCAAGATCGGCAATCCCGCGGTCGTCCAGCGGGTCCAGGCACTACAGGAGCTCGCCAGCCAGGTGGCGGACGGCAGCGTCAGCGCGGGAGAGGCCACCGACCGGATGGAAGAGATCAAGAAGTCGCAGGGCGGCTCGGTGCTGACCAACACCGGCCAGACCTCGACCACCGGTGGAGCACCCACCGTGCGGCGTGTGGTCCGCGAGATCCAGTCGCTCCTGCGGTCGGTAGCGGCGGCCGGCGACATCATCGATGCGGCGGACTCCCTCGCCCCGGCACACCCCGAACTGGCAGAGTTCCTCCGGGTGTACGGAGCAGGACGCACCGCGGACGCGGTCGCGCACTACGAAGGCCACCAGAGCTAGGACGGATCCCGGGCCCCGGGGCCCGGGGGCGGCGGAGCCGTGGCGGTGACCCGGCGGCCGGGGGACGAACGCAACGGGAACGGGAGCGGGCGCAGCGCAATGGGTGAGGTCTTCGCTGGTCGGTACGAACTGGTCGATCCGATCGGTCGCGGTGGGGTCGGCGCGGTCTGGCGCGCATGGGACCACCGGCGCCGCCGGTACGTGGCGGCCAAGGTACTGCAGCAGAGCGATGCGCACACGCTGCTGCGCTTCGTCCGTGAGCAGGCGCTGCGGATCGAACACCCGCATGTGCTCGCTCCGGCCAGCTGGGCCGCTGACGACGACAAGGTCCTGTTCACCATGGATGTGGTCAGCGGCGGTTCGCTGGCCCATGTCATCGGCGACTACGGCCCGTTGCCCCCGAGGTTCGTCTGCCTCCTGCTCGATCAACTGCTGTCCGGGCTGTCCACGGTGCACGCCGAGGGGGTCGTGCACCGTGACATCAAACCGGCCAACATCCTGATGGAGGCCACCGGTACGGGCCGGCCGCATCTGCGGCTCTCCGACTTCGGTATCTCGATGCGCAAGGGCGAACCGCGGCTGACGGAGACCAACTACGTCGTGGGTACACCTGGTTACTTCGCACCCGAGCAGATGATGGGAGCGGAACCTGATTTCCCGGCGGATCTGTTCGCCGTCGGTCTGGTCGCGCTCTACCTGCTCCAGGGCAAGAAGCCGGACTCCAAGGCGCTGATCGAGTACTTCGCCACACACGGCACCCCGAGCGCGCCCCAGGGGGTGCCGGAGCCTCTGTGGCAGGTACTCGCCGGACTGCTGCAACCGGACCCGCACGCCCGTTTCCGTACGGCCACGGGCGCGCGCAAGGCGCTGTCGGCAGCGGTCGACATGCTGCCGGAAGCCGGGCCCGGCGACGAGCCGGTGGAGGTGTTCGACCAGATCGGCCCGCTGCCGGAGGGATACGGCCCCGACGGGCCTGTCAACCCCGGAGCTCCCGACACTCCCGCCGCGCCTGACGAGCGGCCTCAGCCACCCGCACAGGCCGTCGGCGGCTCCATCACGCCCGCGCCGCAGCCGCACGCCCCGCAGCAGGGCGCCGGGCAACAGCCGTACGCACAGCCGCCGGGCGCGCCGGGCCAACAGCCGTACGCGCCACCCTCGTCGATGTCGGAGACGGGCAGCTTCCATCTCGCGCCGCCACCGCAGCACCCCGCACCTCACCCGGCGCCGCCGCAGAACCCGTCCGCCCCGCTGCCGGGGCATCCGGCGTCCCCCTACGCCCCCGACCCGCACCTCGCTCAGGCCGCCACGGCCCCCGTGTCGTACGGGGCGGCGTCCACCCGCGCCTACACGGCCCAGAACCCGCAGGCTCCCTCGGACGTCGCACCGCCGCAGCCCTCCGTCAGGCGGCCGGGACCGCCCCTGAAGGTGGCGGTCCCGGTGCTGGTGGTGGCGTTGCTCTGCTTCGCGGTGGGGATCTGGGCGCTCACCCAGGCCTGAGCGGTCCTACCAGGCCTGCGGCGGGCCGCCGTACGGCGGCTGCCCGCCCGCACCCGGCGGCACAGCGGCGGGAGTCGCCCGGCGCCTGGCCAGCACCGTCCAGACACCGAGGCCGAGCACCAGCACGGACCCCGTGCCGATGCCCGCCGCGCCCACCATCGTCATCGTGGCGCTCTCGACGGCCTCGGGCGCGCTCTCCCCGCTCCTGGCCATGTCCCTGTCGTCGTCGGTGACCCCGAAGATCCCCGCGTCCCCCCGGTAGGGCGACTGCTTGCTCTCGTTGACGACCTTCACCTTGAGCGTCAGCCCGATGGGCTCGTCCCCGTAGTGCTCCGCGACCTCGGGCGACAGCGTCACCGACAGGTAGTACCAGCCGGCGAACCGCATGGCGCTGGTGTCCGTGCCCGCCGCGTGGCGGTTCTCGTACGCCACGGGGGGCAGCGGGTCCAGAGCCACGGAGCTGGACCCCCCGGAGTACGACAGCATCGCGTTGTCCACATGACCGTGCGCCGGGTTGTCCAGCGCCATCACCAAGGCGTTGCCGAGGTACTCCGTGGACTTCTTGCTGTTGCTGAGCACGGCTGTGGCGAAGATCTGCTGGCCCCAGTCCACGGGTACCCGGTAGAAGCGGGTCTGCCCGGGCACGATGGAGTCCCCCCACTCCCCGGACTCCAGGCCGGTGGCCTCGTAGAAGCTGCTACCCCCGGGCCGCTCCTGCTTGCCGGACGGCGGTACCGGTGAGGCGGAGGGCCAGTCCTCCGGCGCCTCGGTCGGCAGCGACTCGGCGTCCTTCAGCGCCGGCTCCGCCTCGAAGCGAAGCTCCAGGCCCCAGGCGTCGGGGGACGACGTCGCCTTGCTCTCCCGCTCGATCAGGACGTTGTACGTGCCGCCCGCCTCACAGAGGCTGCTGCCCTTCTCCACCGTCCGGTGGGCGTACGCGGTGATGGGGCGCGGGAACTCCGCCGACTCGAAGTCCGCGTCCTCGGAACTGCACCGGGTGTCGTCCAGGTCCCTGATGCTGATCGTGATGCCGTCCCCGTAGGCGACCTTGGTGCCTGCCTTCGGCACCGCGACGGCGGAGACGTACGCATCGGTCGTGTCGTCGAGCTCCACACGGTAATAGAGCTTCTGGCCCCGCCCGATGGAGCTCTTGTAGACCGACCCGGGCTTCAGCTCCGCCGCGTCGGCGTTCGTCTCCGCCCCCCGGACCGCTTCCGCCGCGGGATCGAAGGTGTACGTCGCAGGGCCGTCGGCCGCGTGCGCCTGCCCCGGCAGCGCCCCCACCGCGCACACCGCCGCAATCGTCGCGAGCGTCACCCGGCCCCTGTTGCGCTGCCTGTTCACGCGTTTCCCCTCGTCGTCTGCGTGTCTGCCCGCCGTGTACGAGAAGGAGCCCGGCGAGCACAGAGACCGCGGCGCCCGCTCCGGCAGCCGTCGCGATGCCGGTCCATCCTCCCCTGCCCGTACCACTGCTGTCTGCGACCCCGGTCGTACGGCCGCCACGCCCCAGGGGCCCGCTTCTCCCCATCACTTCACTCCAGCAACCACATGATTTGCTCAAGTGAACACAAGGGCGCGGCGAGCACGATCACGCGACAGCGGGCCGTGGACAGCAGAAAGCCCCGGCCGCTCGGCGGCCGGGGCTCCTATCAGACTGTTCCGTCTCACACACCTGAACCTGCGGGCACGGAGTCGGTCGCCTCCGTCCACAGATCCTGCTCGGCGCGATCCGCCTGGATCTGGCGGTACACGAGGAGCCCGCCGATGGCGGCCAGTGCGACCAGGAGAAGCTTCTTCACCGCGCGACCTCGTCTTTCCTTGACGTAAGGGACTTCTGCCGCCCGACTATACACACCGACCGATACCGATCGGTGACCTCCCCGGAACCCGCTCGGCGCCCCTTCCGGGCCCCCTCCGGACAGCCCGCCACCCCTCGGACAACCATTTCGAGCCGGTTGAACCATAAGAGTGGTGTTCATCGGAAGATCGGCACTCAGGGGGCGTCGATCCCGCTTTCCCGGGGCCGGATCCACATCATCGGAAAGGTAAGCAAACCGGACCACCTGAAAGCGAGGGGCCATGAGCACCTTCAGGGTCAAGAGCATCTGGACCGCCTTCGTCACCGCCTTCTTCGCACTTCTCGCGTCGCTGGGCCTCGCCACCGCTCAGGCCGCGGCCGCGGAGCCGACGGTCACGAACCAGAAGCACACGGGTTCCGCACCGGCAACCGCGACCACCCCGTCGGTGCGATGGGCCCTTCCGCGTGACAGCGCGCTGCCCCCCACGATGAAACAGCGCATCCGCGCCGAGGCCCACGGCTCCTCGCCGGCCGTCCGCCAACTGTCGGCCGACTCCCCGGACGCCGCCCAGTCGGCGAGCAGCACCCGCCCCGCCCAGGGCGCCACGCCTGGCGGGGACTCGGCCCCGCTGCCACCCTGAGGGCGCCGCTGACGCCACCCAGGCCCCTGATCCGGTCTCACCGGCGGGGGCCTTTTCCGTGCGCCCCGGCACCCACGGCCTGCACCCACCTCATAGGCTCCGCGCCATGAGCAGACGCGATCATGCAGCAACGTTCATCCTCCTCGGTGTCCTGGCCGTCATGTTCGGCATCACCTTCGCGGTGTTCGTCATACCGTCGGGCCGGGAAGCCCGGGCGGACGAGGACGCAGCCACCAGTGCCGCCGACACACTGCTGCAGGCGCTTGGCCGAGGAGACGGAGCTGAGGCCTGTGGCCTCCTGACGAAACCCGCTGCCACGGCCCTGACCGCCCAGCAGGGGAAGGACGACTGCCCCTCCGCCGTACGGGACCTGGCCGACCCACTGACCGCCGCGGAACGCGAAGCCGTGGCAGCCATGAAACTGACCGATGACGACACCCGAGCCGAGAAGCGGGGAACCCGGCACACCGTACGTCTGGGCGCCAATCCCTTCGGCTACACCACATTCCTGGTGGACCGGCAGGACGATGCGTGGCGCGTGGCCCGCATGGAATGACAGTTCCTCCCGGTCACCTCATGGGCCGTACGAACGATGGCCGACAACCGCCGTCCAGGTTCCAGGGCTGCGCATCGGGAAGCGTGACGATGCTCGCCGAGCTGCTGGAAGGTCCACTTGATCGGCTGAGGTCCCCCGCAGACGCCGAAGGCCCCCCACCGTTTCCGGTGGGGGGCCTTCGTGCTGGTGGGGCTAACAGGATTTGAACCTGTGGCCTCATCCTTATCAGGGATGCGCTCTAACCAACTGAGCTATAGCCCCGCCGCGCTGTTGCGCTGACTTCTGAAGATTAGCGCACGTCGGGGCCAGTCCCAAAATCGATAGCCGGCGTCCTACTCGTCCTCGGCGAGAGTGAGCTCCACGCCACCCACGAAGCCTGCCGACAGGTTGTAGATGAACGCGCCCAGCGTCGCCAGCGCGGTCGCCAGCACCACGTCGATCACCGCGATGACCGACGTGAAGATGAGGACCCGCGGCAGCGACAGGAACGACTGCAGATCGAAGCCGTTGCTCTCGTTCGAGCCGGTGGCCTCGCTGATGGTGCCGCCCACGGTCTCGAAGACGCCCATCGCGTCCATCACCATCCACAGCACGGCGGCCGCGACCACCGTGCAGATCCCGAGCGCGATGGAGAGAAGGAAACTGACCTTCATCACCGACCACGGATCGGCCTTCGCCACCCGCAGACGCGCCTTACGCGTACGCGGAGTGGTCCGCGCTCCTGTCCGGGGCAGCCGGGCCGCCTGCGTGCCGCCTGCGCCCTGTTCACCGCCCTGTGTGCCTCCGCCCTGCGTACCGCCCGCAGGCGACTGGTACGCCTGGGGCGGGTGGTAGGGCCCCGCCTTGGCCGCTGAGGGCTCCCGCTCACCGGGCAACGGCCCGGTCGCGTACCCCTCGTACTGCGGCTGCGGTCCCCGAGTGTCCGTCACAGTGCCCCCTTGGGAGTCCGTGGCAGGGCCACGGGCACCGTTCGCTCCAGCTCCGGAAGCGGCCGAACCGGCGCCCGTGGCTCCACTCACGCTCTACTCCTCGTGCTCCCCGGCCGAGGGCTCCGTGCCCTCGACTGTGCCCTCGACCACGTTCTCGGCATGGGCCTCGACCGTGGCGCCTTCGGCCTCATCGGTCCCGTCGACCTCTTCGGCCTCACGACCGGCCTCGGCGTTGCGCGCGATACCGACGACGGCATCGCGCTTGCCCAGATTGATCAGTTGGACGCCCATGGTGTCACGGCCCGTCTCCCTGACTTCATTGACTCGCGTACGAATCACGCCACCGCCGAGCGTGATGGCGAGGATCTCGTCCGCTTCCTCCACCACCAGCGCGCCGACCAGCGATCCTCGGTCCTCGACGATCTTGGCGGCCTTGATGCCCAGACCACCACGACCCTGGACGCGGTACTCGTCGACCGCGGTCCGCTTCGCGTACCCGCCGTCGGTGGCAGTGAACACGAACGTACCGGGCCGGACGACATTCATCGAGAGCAGTTCGTCGCCCTCGCGGAAACTCATGCCCTTCACGCCCGAGGTGGCACGGCCCATCGGGCGCAGCGCGTCGTCCGTCGCGGTGAACCTGATCGACTGGGCCTTCCTGCTGACGAGCAGCAGGTCGTCCTCGGCCGAGACCAGTTCGGCACCGATCAGCTCGTCGTCACTGCCGTCCTGCGTCTCGCGCAGGTTGATCGCGATGACACCGCCCGAGCGAGGGGAGTCGTAGTCCTTCAGCGCGGTCTTCTTCACCAGACCGCCCTTCGTGGCCAGGATCAGATAGGGCGCGGCCTCGTAGTCGCGGATCGCGAGGATCTGCGCGATCTGCTCGTCCGGCTGGAAGGCGAGCAGATTGGCCACGTGCTGGCCACGCGCGTCCCGGCCGGCGTCCGGCAGCTCGTACGCCTTGGCCCGGTAGACCCGGCCCTTGTTGGTGAAGAACAGCAGCCAGTGGTGCGTCGTCGACACGAAGAAGTGGTCGACGATGTCGTCTTCCCTGAGCTTCGTGCCGCGCACGCCCTTGCCACCGCGCTTCTGCGAGCGGTAGTCGTCCGTCTTGGTGCGCTTGACGTAGCCGCCACGCGAGATGGTGACGACGATGTCTTCCTCGGCGATGAGGTCCTCGATCGACATGTCGCCGTCGAAGGGCACCAGCTTGGAGCGCCGGTCGTCGCCGAACTTGTCGACGATCGCCGCCAGTTCCTCACTGACGATCTGACGCTGGCGCGCCGGCGAGGCAAGGATCTCGTTGTACTCGTTGATCTTCGCCTGGAGTTCGTCGTGCTCGGCGGTGATCTTCTGGTGCTCCAGCGCGGCCAGGCGGCGCAGCTGCATCTCCAGGATCGCGTTCGCCTGGAGCTCGTCGATCTCCAGCAGGCCCATCAGGCCCTCGCGCGCGATCTCCACGGTGTTGCTGCGCCGGATGAGTGCGATGACCTCGTCGATCGCGTCCAGCGCCTTGAGCAGGCCGCGCAGGATGTGCGCCCGCTCCTCGGCCTTGCGCAGCCGGAACTGCGTACGCCGGACGATGACCTCGATCTGGTGGGCCACCCAGTGCCGGATGAAGGCGTCGATCGACAGCGTGCGCGGCACCCCGTCGACGAGCGCCAGCATGTTCGCGCCGAAGTTCGACTGCAGATCGGTGTGCTTGTAGAGGTTGTTCAGAACGACCTTGGCGACCGCGTCGCGCTTCAGCACCACGACCAGCCGCTGGCCCGTGCGCGAGGACGTCTCGTCACGGACGTCAGCGATGCCGCCGACCTTGCCGTCCTTCACCAGGTCGGCGATCTTCTGCGCGAGGTTGTCGGGGTTGGTCTGGTACGGGAGCTCCGTGACGACCAGGCACTGCCTGTTCTGGATCTCCTCGACCGCGACGACCGCCCGCATCGTGATCGAGCCACGGCCCGTGCGGTACGCCTCCTCGATGCCCTTGCGGCCCACGACCAGCGCGCCGGTCGGGAAGTCCGGGCCCTTGATCCGCTCGATGAGAGCGTCCAGGAGCTCCTCGTGCGAAGCCTCCGGGTGCTCCAGGTACCACTGCGCGCCGGCGGCGACCTCACGCAGGTTGTGCGGCGGGATGTTGGTCGCCATGCCGACCGCGATGCCCGCGGAGCCGTTCACCAGGAGGTTCGGGAAACGCGCCGGCAGAACCGTCGGCTCCTGGTTGCGGCCGTCGTAGTTGTCCTGGAAGTCGACGGTCTCCTCGTCGATGTCCCGGACCATCTCCATGGACAGCGGCATCATCTTGCACTCGGTGTACCGCATGGCCGCGGCCGGGTCGTTGCCCGGGGAACCGAAGTTGCCGTTGGAGTCCACCAGCGGCATGCGCATCGACCAGTGCTGCGCCAGTCGCACGAGCGCGTCGTAGATCGAGGAGTCGCCGTGCGGGTGGTACGTACCCATGACGTCACCGACGACGCGGGCGCACTTGTAGAAGCCCTTCTCGGGCCGGTAGCCACCGTCGTACATCGCGTACAGCACCCGGCGGTGGACCGGCTTCAGACCGTCCCTCACGTCGGGCAGCGCACGCGACACGATGACGGACATCGCGTAGTCGAGGTAGGAGCGCTGCATCTCCGTCTCGAGCCCCACGGGCTCGACACGCATGCCCACGCCCGGGACGGCGGGCTCCTCTTCGGGCATCACAGGGGTGTTCTCGTCGGCCATTGCTGGTCAAAGTCCTTTCGCGCTGCGGCTTGCTTTCGAGGCCGACTCAGATGTCGAGGAAGCGGACGTCCTTGGCGTTGCGCTGGATGAACGAACGCCGGGCCTCTACGTCCTCACCCATCAGCACCGAGAACAGGTCGTCGGCCTGCGCCGCGTCGTCCAGCGTGACCTGGCCGAGCACACGGTGGTCGACGTCCATCGTGGTCACGCGCAGTTCCTCGGCGTTCATCTCGCCGAGACCCTTGAAGCGCTGGATCGAGTCTTCCTTGATCCGCTTGCCGTTCTGCTTGCCGAGCGCCACCAGGGCGTCGCGCTCACGGTCCGAGTACGCGTACTCGAAGTCGTCACGGCCCCACTTGATCTTGTAGAGCGGCGGGCGGGAGAGATACACGTGCCCGGACTCGACCAGCGGCCGCATGAAGCGGAACAGGAACGTCAGCAGCAGGGTGTTGATGTGCTGACCGTCGACGTCGGCGTCCGCCATCAAGATGATCTTGTGATAGCGGAGCTTCTCGATGTCGAAGTCCTCGTGGACCCCCGTACCGAAGGCCGAGATCAGCGCCTGGACCTCGGTGTTCTGCAGGATCTTGTCGATCCGCGCCTTCTCGACGTTCAGGATCTTGCCGCGGATCGGCAGGATGGCCTGGTACATCGGGTTACGGCCGGACTTCGCCGAACCACCGGCGGAGTCACCCTCGACGATGAAGATCTCGCACTTCGTCGGGTCGTTGGACTGGCAGTCGCTCAGCTTGCCGGGCAGCGAGGCGCTCTCCAGGAGCCCCTTGCGCCGGGTGAGGTCGCGCGCCTTGCGGGCCGCGACACGGGCCGTGGAGGCCGCGATGCCCTTACGGATGATGTCGGCGGCCTCGTTGGGGTTCCGGTCGAACCAGTCCGTCAGCTGCTCGTGGACGACCTTCTGGACGAAGGTCTTCGCCTCGGTGTTGCCCAGCTTGGTCTTCGTCTGGCCCTCGAACTGGGGCTCGCCCAGCTTGACCGAGATGATCGCCGTCAGACCCTCGCGGACGTCCTCACCGGTGAGGTTGTCATCCTTCTCGCGCAGCAGCTTCTTGTCGCGCGCGTAGCGGTTGACCAGCGAGGTCAGCGCCGCGCGGAAGCCCTCCTCGTGCGTACCGCCCTCGTGCGTGTGGATCGCGTTGGCGAAGGAGTGGACCCCCTCCGAGTACTGCGTGTTCCACTGCATGGCGATCTCGGCCGAGAGGAGCCGGTCCTTGTCCTCGGCCTCGATGTCGATCACCGACTGGTGAATGAGCTCGCC
Organism: Streptomyces sp. NPDC005791; assembly: GCF_042871485.1. Lineage (NCBI taxonomy): Bacteria > Bacillati > Actinomycetota > Actinomycetes > Kitasatosporales > Streptomycetaceae > Streptomyces > Streptomyces sp. NPDC005791. Next base: position 285,103 of record NZ_JBIAIP010000004.1, on the reverse strand, counting down.
CTTGCGGGAGTTGAGGTACTTGACGAAGTCGACGATGCCGTTCTCGTAGTGGTACGTGACCGTGCGGGTCGGCTCCTCGTCGGGTACGTCGACCACCTCGGCGCTGTCCGCGCCCGCCGTGGCCTTCGCCGCCTCGCGCTCGTCGGTGAGCTTGAGGGTGAGGCCCTTGTTGAGGAACGCCATCTCCTGGAAGCGGCGCGAAAGCGTCTCGAAGGAGTAGTCGGTGGTCTCGAAGACGTCACCGTCGGCCCAGAAGGTGACGGTCGTCCCCGTCTCCTCCGTGGCCTCGTGACGGGCCAGCGGAGCGGTCGGGACGCCGAGCTTGTAGTCCTGGGTCCAGCGGTAGCCGTCCGTCCTGACCTCGACGGCCACCCGGGTGGACAGGGCGTTGACGACGGAGACACCGACGCCGTGCAGACCGCCGGAGACGGCATAACCGCCGCCGCCGAACTTTCCGCCCGCGTGCAGGACGGTGAGCACGACCTCGACGGCCGGTTTGCCTTCGGACGGCACGATGCCGACCGGGATGCCGCGGCCGTTGTCGATCACGCGCACCCCGCCGTCGGCGAGGATCGTGACGTCGATGGTGTCCGCGTGCCCGGCCATCGCCTCGTCGACCGAGTTGTCGACAACCTCTTGCACGAGGTGGTGGAGACCGCGCTCACCGGTCGACCCGATGTACATACCGGGTCGCTTGCGGACCGCGTCCAGGCCTTCGAGCACGGTGATCGCGCTGGCGTCGTACGAGGCGTTGACCTCGCCGGGCTCACCGGCTGTGGACGGGATGTTCTCGTTGGGGTTGCCGGAATCGGCCACGAAGCGCCCTTTCTGGCACAGCACAGGCCGTTCTCCGGCAGGCGGGAGCGGCTGCGTCGTTCGGCTTGTATCGACGACTCCCGCGAGGAAGCGGGATTGTCCATCAGTCTACCGGTAGCGCTGACATGAATGGGGGTTTGCCGGTGCCTGAGTACGCATGTGCCGCCCTGGACGAGCGGCTGACGACTCCCCATATTCGGGACGGGCCCCCGGGAGGCTCACGAGGGCTTTGCGCGCTTCGGCCTGTCAACCTCCCGCTACGGTGAGGGACGCTACACAGCCCACGCGCGGACCAAATCGTCAGATATTCGAGCAAACCGGAAACACGTGGGCGTCGGCGAATCAGGACAGAGGGGAGTGAACCGCCCCCGTGCCGTCTTCGGCCGCAGCTGGTGCTCAAGGCCCCCGGAAAAGGAAAAGGCCTGCTCAGCCGTAGGTGTCGCCGGGCCCCTTGCTCCCCGGCGTCCGGAGCGGGCCGAATCTGCGCTGCGGGCCGCCAGGGCCCAGCACTTTGATCATCCGTACGGTGCCGTGGCCCAGATCCGTGTTCAGGCGGGCCACCAGCTGGGGTGCCAGCAGCCGCAGCTGCGTCGCCCACGCCGTCGAATCGCACTGCACGGTCAGCACCCGCTCGGCCGGGTCCTCGTCGTACCGCACCGGTACACAGTGGTTGGCCAGGTCGTCCCCGACGATCTGCGGCCAGCGGCCCATCACACCGCCGACAGCCGCCGGGGTCTCCCAGCCCCGCTCGGTGATCAGCCGGTTGATCGCCGAACCCAGCGGCAGCGGGTCACGTCCGTCGGACCGGGCGCCCGACCGCAGACCGCCACCTCGTCTCGCCTGCTTCTTCTGCTGCGCCGCGGCGCCCCGGGCCCGGGCCTGCTCCTTCGCCGCACGCAGGGCGACGCGCGCCAGGTCCACGCCCGACGCCTCGGGCTGCTTCACCGGCCCCGGAGTGGACCCGCCCCGCTCGTCCGAACCGCTCACAGCCGCTCCACCGCCCCGGCGGACACCGCATACCGCGCCCCGGCCAGCACACCTGGTACGTCGTCGTCCACAGCGGCCGTCACCAGCACCTGCTCGCCGGGGGCCACCAGCTCCGCGAGCCGCTCGCGACGGCGCGCGTCCAGCTCGGCGAACACGTCGTCGAGCACCAGCACCGGCTCGTTGCCCTCGGTCCGGAGCAGGTCGTACGAGGCCAGCCTGAGCGCCAGGGCGTACGACCAGGACTCCCCGTGGCTCGCGTACCCCTTCGCCGGCATTCCGCGCAGGCCCAGCACCAGGTCGTCGCGGTGCGGGCCGACCAGGGTCACGCCCCGCTCGATCTCCTGTTTACGTGCCTGCACCAGCGCGGCCATCACCTGCTCGTACAGCTCCTCGCGATGACGCGCGGGCTCCACATCGGGACCGACCGAGCTGCGGTACTCCAGGGTCAGCGGTCCACCGCCGGGGGCGACGTCCGCGTACGCCTTGTCCGCCAGCGGCTGGAGGGTCGCGATCAGGTCGAGCCGCTGCGCCAGCAGCTCCGCCCCCACCCGGCCCAGGTGCTGGTCCCACACGTCCAGCGTGGACAGATCCATCGACCGGCCGCCGTGTCTGCGGGCCATGGCGGCGGACTTCAGCAGAGTGTTGCGCTGCTTCAGCACCCGCTCGTAGTCGGAGCGGACACCGGCCATCCGCGGGGAACGTGCCGTGATCAGCTCATCCAGAAAGCGCCGGCGCTCGCCCGGGTCACCCTTCACGAGGGCCAGATCCTCCGGGGCGAAGAGCACCGTCCGCACTATCCCCAGGACGTCGCGCGGTCTGACCTGCGCGGACCTGTTGATACGAGCCCGATTGGCGCGGCCCGGGTTGAGCTCCAGCTCGATCAGCTGTGAGCGCTCGCCCTGGGTGACCGCGGCGCGTACGACGGCGCGCTCCGCGCCCATCCGCACCAGGGGTGCGTCGGACGACACCCGGTGGCTGCCGAGTGAGGCGAGATAACCGACCGCCTCCACCAGATTGGTCTTGCCCTGGCCGTTGGCCCCCACGAACGCGGTGACGCCCGGGTCGAGAGGAACCTCGACCCGGGCGTACGAGCGGAAGTCGGCCAGCGAGAGATGCGTGACGTGCATGGTCGCCGACCCTTCCGACTGCGTGCTCTGCTGTGTGCCGCTGTGCCACGGACTGTGTGCTCCCGCGGCCTGCGGGGTCCTACTTCTTGTTCTCGACCGCGTGGCCGCCGAACTGGTTGCGCAGCGCGGCGATCATCTTCATCTGCGGCGAGTCGTCCTGGCGCGAGGCGAAGCGCGCGAACAGGGACGCGGTGATCGCGGGCAGCGGCACGGCGTTGTCGATGGCGGCCTCGACCGTCCACCGGCCCTCACCGGAGTCCGCGGCGAAGCCACGGAGCTGGTCGAGGTGCTCGTCGTCGTCCAGCGCGTTGACCGCCAGGTCGAGCAGCCAGGAACGGATGACCGTGCCCTCCTGCCAGGAACGGAAGACCTCGCGCACGTCGGTGACGGAGTCGACCTTCTCCAGGAGCTCCCAGCCCTCGGCGTAGGCCTGCATCATCGCGTACTCGATGCCGTTGTGGACCATCTTGGCGAAGTGGCCGGCGCCGACCTTGCCCGCGTGGACCGAACCGAAGTCACCCTCGGGCTTGAGCGCGTCGAAGACGGGCTGGACCTTGGCGACGTTCTCCTCGGTTCCGCCGTACATCAGGGCGTAGCCGTTCTCCAGGCCCCAGACTCCACCGGAGACGCCGCAGTCGACGAAGCCGATGCCCTTGAGACCCAGCTCGACGGCGTGCTTCTCGTCGTCGGTCCAGCGGGAGTTCCCGCCGTCCACGACGACGTCGCCCGGGGAGAGCAACTCGGCCAGCTCGTCGATGGTGGACTGGGTCGCGGCACCCGCCGGGACCATCACCCACACGACGCGCGGACCCTTGAGCTTGCCCACAAGCTCTTCGAGGCTGTGGACATCGGCGACGTCCGGGTTGCGGTCGTAACCGATGACCGTGTGCCCTGCGCGGCGAATGCGCTCGCGCATGTTGCCGCCCATCTTGCCGAGGCCGACGAGACCGAGCTCCATCAGAGATTCCTTACGCGTTGTGCCGATTCGTACCCAGGACCGAGCCTACGCCCGGCCGGGACAGCACGGCGGGGTGCAGCACGATGGGCCCGCTCTGCGCTGAGCCTGCCCGCCGGAAACTGCCATGACAGGAACGACCGCCGGATCAGCCGGAGAGGCGGACCGGCATGATCAGGTACTTGTACGAGTCGTTCGCCTCGGCGTCGACGGCCGCCCGGCCGCTGAGCAGAGCCGGCTTGGTCGACGTCGTGAAGGAGAGCTGGGCGACCGGGGAGTCGATCGCGCTGAGTCCGTCGAGCAGGAAGGTCGGGTTGAAGGCGATCGAGATGTCGTCGCCCTCGAGCACGGCGTCGACACGCTCCACAGCCTGTGCGTCGTCACTGGAACCGGCCTCCAGGATCAGCACGCCCTGCTCGAAGCTGAGCCGCACAGGGGTGTTCCGCTCGGCAACGAGGGCCACACGCTTGACGGCCTCGACGAACGGGGCGGTCTCGATGACCGCGACCGAGTTGAACTCGGTGGGGAAGAGCGTCCGGTACTTCGGGAGGTCGCCCTCGAGCAGCCGCGTGGTCGTACGGCGGCCGGCGCCCTCGAAACCGATGAGCCCTTCGCCGGCACCCGAGCCGGACAGCGCCAGAGTCACCGTGTCGCCGCTGGTCAGTGCCTTGGCGGTGTCGAGCAGTGTCTTGGCGGGCACCAGGGCCACGGCCGAGGCGTCGGGGTTCTCCGGCTTCCACAGGAACTCACGGACCGCGAAGCGGTAGCGGTCGGTCGAAGCGAGGGTGACGGTCTCGCCCTCGATCTCGATCCGGACACCGGTCAGGACCGGGAGGGTGTCGTCACGCCCGGCCGCGATGGCGACCTGGGCCGCCGCGGAGGCGAAGACCTCACCCGGGACGGTGCCCGTGGCGGTCGGCATCTGCGGCAGCGCCGGGTACTCCTCCACAGGAAGGGTGTGGAGTGTGAACCGCGAGGAGCCGCAGACCACCGTGGCCCGCACACCGTCGGTGGAGATCTCCACCGGCCGGTTCGGCAGGGCGCGGCAGATGTCGGCGAGGAGTCGTCCGGAGACGAGCACCGTGCCGTCCTCCTCGACCTCCGCGTCCACGGAGACCTTGGCCGAGACCTCGTAGTCGAAGCTCGAGAAGCTGAGGGCGCCGTCCTCAGCCTTCAGCAGAAGGCCCGCAAGAACGGGCGCCGGCGGACGGGCCGGGAGGCTGCGGGCCACCCAGGCCACTGCCTCCGCGAGTACATCGCGCTCCACCCGGATCTTCACCGGAACCGCCTCCTGCTGTTGCTCGCTCGCCCTGCTGGCCTTCGTCGTCTGACCGGGGCTCCCTGCCGATGGGCTGGGGAGGCCGCCGGGGTCCAGTCTGACGTACGGCGCCGACAGCCGTTGCTGCTCGGGGTCAAGTCGCACCAAGAGGTTCGCCGAGCTCGCCGCTCGAGTTGTGCACAGGCCCCACTTCGAAGCGGATTCCTGGCTAACTCTGAGTGGTAGTAGTAGTAGGCCCTGTGGAAACCGTGGATAACGTCATTTGCGCAGGTCAGACGCCGTTTTTTGTCCACCGACCCTGTGGGTGGCACCGGTGGACAACCAGGCGATTCTGTGGACACGCGAAAGTTCTGCACACCCGATGCACAGGGCAGGGTGACTTCTCCCCAGGGCTGTCCCCAGCTTTACCCAGGTTCCCCACAGCTCAACCGAGGGTCCCTATGTGACGCCTTTCACTCTCGGCGGTGAAAGCGGGTGTTGTGTTGCCGAACAGTGGACAGGGGTGTGGAGAAGCTGGGGACAACACAGGCGCGCCTGTGGGCCGACGGTGGACAACGGCATCGTGACCCTGTGGACGGTATCTCTGTCCACAGGCTGTGGATGTTCGTTGACCACAAATCCCCAGGCATGTGACCTGGCCTGATGGAGTATCGGCAGTCGTGCCTGTGGACGCAATCTGGACAACTTCGCAGTCCCCAGGCTGTGGACGCCGGATTCCCCGTTCTTCTGTGGAGAAGGGCTGGTCCGAGGGTCGTATTCGAACACCGCGCAGGGTCTCAGCCCTTCCGCAAGCCGTGGATCTGAGCGTGACCGGGTGCGTGGAGTGGCCCCCGGAGCCCTCCAGAGGCGCTTCCCGTGGGTTTTCCGGCCCCGTTCTCAGCGGCCCCGGGCACAGAAGGGCGCCCCGGGAGGACGTCGTACGGTCCTCCCGGGGCGCCCGGGGAGCTCTGTGCGCTTGTGGTTGCCTCAGCCGTTCTTGATGCGGTTGGTGAGCTCGGTGACCTGGTTGTAGATGGAGCGCCGCTCAGCCATCAGGGCGCGGATCTTCCGGTCGGCGTGCATCACCGTGGTGTGGTCACGTCCGCCGAACTGGGCGCCGATCTTGGGCAGGGACAGGTCCGTCAGCTCGCGGCACAGATACATGGCGATCTGGCGGGCCGTCACCAGGACACGGCTGCGCGAGGACCCGCAGAGATCCTCCACCGTCAGCCCGAAGTAGTCCGCGGTCGCCGCCATGATGGCCGGCGCGGTGATCTCGGGAGCCGAGTCCTCGCCGCCCGGGATCAGGTCCTTGAGCACGATCTCGGTCAGGCCGAGGTCCACCGGCTGGCGGTTCAGGCTCGCGAAGGCGGTCACGCGGATGAGAGCACCCTCCAGCTCCCGGATGTTGCGCGAGATGCGGGAGGCGATGAACTCGAGCACCTCGGGCGGGGCGTTGAGCTGCTCCTGGACCGCCTTCTTGCGGAGGATCGCGATGCGCGTCTCCAGTTCCGGCGGCTGCACATCGGTGGTGAGGCCCCACTCGAACCGGTTGCGCAGCCGGTCCTCGAGGGTCACCAGCTGTTTGGGCGGACGGTCCGAGGACAGAACGATCTGCTTGTTGGCGTTGTGGAGTGTGTTGAAGGTGTGGAAGAACTCCTCCTGCGTCGACTCCTTGCTCGCCAGGAACTGGATGTCGTCGACCAGCAGGATGTCCACGTCGCGGTAGCGCTTGCGGAAGGTGTCGCCCTTGCCGTCGCGGATCGAGTTGATGAACTCGTTCGTGAACTCCTCGGAACTCACGTACCGCACCCGGGTGCCCGGGTAGAGGCTGCGCGCGTAGTGCCCGATGGCGTGCAGCAGGTGGGTCTTGCCGAGCCCCGACTCCCCGTAGATGAAGAGAGGGTTGTACGCCTTCGCGGGGGCCTCGGCGACGGCGACCGCAGCCGCGTGCGCGAAGCGGTTGGAGGCCCCGATCACAAAGGTGTCGAAGAGGTACTTCGGATTCAGCCGGGCGTGCGGCTCACCGGTGCCGGGCGGAGGCGCTGACTGCGTGCCCATGGGGCCGCCGCCGTTCCTTCCGGTCCCCGGGCCGCCCTGGCGGTGCTGGGGCTGCTGGTCCTGCAGATCGTGGCGGTCGCGGCTGTCACGCGGCTCGTACCCCTGGTGCTCGGGCGGCTGCGGACGGTAGTCGTGCTGCGGCTGCTGGGGGCGCGGGCTCGCGTACGGGTCACGGTCCTGGTAGCCGCCGTGCCGCGGCTGCCAGGAGAGGTCCTCCTGGGTGCGGGGCCAGGCGCCGGGCTCGGGGCGGTGCTGTTGGTAGTCCGGGTAGGCGGGACGGGCCGTAGGCATGCCGTCGTCGGAGGGCCTGGAGCCGTAGCTGTCGTAGCCGTCGTTGCGCGAGGGCTCGTCGTGCTGCGGCCCCTGGTAGCGGTGGGCCTGCTGCCCCTGGCGGGGCTGGTGCATCGGGGGCGCGGGAGGCTCGCCGGCGGAGTCGTCGACGGTGATCGCGATCCGGATCGGGCGCCCGCACTCACGGGTGAGCGTCTCGCTGATCAGCGGTGCGAGCCGGCCCTCGAGGACGCGCTTGCCCCACTCGTTGGGGACGGCCAGCAGTGCGGTGTCGGCGACGAGGGCCAGGGGCTGGCAGCGCTCGATCCACTGCTTGTCCTTCGGCTCGATGCCCTGCTGGCCCTCCCCGAGGAGTTGTTCCAGCACTCGCGGCCACACTGCGGCAAGATCGGCAGGTACGTCAGCCACAAGGCACGCTCTCTCGCATGTCCCACGAATGTGTACTTCCCGGGACGGGATGGGTCGGGTCGGGTGAGGCCCGGCAGGGGGGAAGGAAAAGAACCGGAGTTCAGCCACGGTAGTCAGGCCGACCCGCGCGGTTCAAGTTGTTGTCCACAGGCTGTGTACAGCAGGGGGTGCCGAGGACCCGGTTTGACCGGATGGCGTAGCCGCGCGTACCGTGACCAGGTCGAGTTGTCGATGGCTGCTGCCGCCTGCCTCCGATGGGCAAACATCACGATCTGTGATTGTGAAGCGGTGCACTAAGGCGTTTACGCGAGTTCCTCGTGGGCGCACGGTGACAGCCAGGCGATGTCCCGCCAACACACGAATCATTTCTGGAGCCCCCGAGTGAGCAAGCGCACCTTCCAGCCGAACAATCGTCGTCGCGCCAAGACCCATGGCTTCCGCCTGCGCATGCGTACCCGTGCCGGCCGCGCGATTCTCGCGAACCGCCGTGGCAAGGGTCGCGCCAACCTGTCCGCCTGATCGCGGCCAGGTCATGACGTGCTGCCTACCGAGAATCGGCTGAGGCGGCGCGAGGACTTCGCAGCCGCTGTACGCCGGGGACGTCGGGCCGGACGCCCGCTACTCGTCGTACATCTACGCAGCGGTGTTACGGACCCGCACGTGACAGGGGAGAGTGTTCCCCCGCCACGTGCGGGTTTCGTTGTCAGCAAGGCAGTGGGTGGAGCGGTCGTTCGCACCGCGGTGAAGCGCAAGCTTCGCCATCTGGTCCGTGATCGGCTGGCTCAGCTGCCCCCCGGTAGCCTTGTTGTCGTACGAGCGTTGCCCGGAGCGGGTGACGCCGACCATGCACAGCTGGCCCGAGACCTGGACGCCGCTCTTCAGCGGCTGCTGGGAGGGGGTGCGCGATGAAGTACCCGCTGCTGGCTCTGATCAAGCTGTACCAGTGGACGATCAGCCCGCTCCTCGGGCCCGTCTGCCGCTACTACCCGTCGTGTTCCCACTATGGATATACGGCGATCGACCGGCACGGTGCGATCAAGGGAACAGCGCTGACCGCCTGGCGCATCCTGCGATGCAATCCGTGGTCACCCGGCGGCGTGGATCACGTACCGCCACGCAAACGTCCGCGTTGGCACGAACTGCTGCGCAGCTGTGTGCGTGGCGGCAAGGGCGGGGACTCCGCCGCCGATGTGCCTTCCGGGGGGTCGGTCTCCGAACCCCTGAGCCCGGCCACAGAGACCTCGCCCAAAGCTCAAGGAGCCTGATTAGTGGACACGATTGCCAGTCTGTTCAGCTTTATCACCACACCTGTTTCGTGGGTCATCGTCCAGTTCCACAAGCTGTACGGAGCTCTCTTCGGCGATGACACGGGGTGGGCCTGGGGCCTGTCCATCGTGTCCCTGGTCATCCTGATCCGGATCTGCCTGATCCCGCTGTTCGTCAAGCAGATCAAGTCGACCCGGAACATGCAGGTGCTCCAGCCGAAGATGAAGGCGATCCAGGAGCGCTACAAGAACGACAAACAGCGTCAGTCCGAAGAGATGATGAAGCTGTACAAGGAGACGGGTACCAACCCGCTCTCCTCGTGCCTTCCCATCCTGGCGCAGTCCCCGTTCTTCTTCGCCCTGTACCACGTGCTATCGGCCATCGCCTCGGGCAAGACGATCGGCGTCATCGACCAGCCGCTGCTGGACAGCGCCCGTCAGGCGCACATCTTCGGCGCTCCGCTGGCCGCGAAGTTCATGGACAGCGAAGAGAAGGTCCAGGCGCTCGGCGCCTCCCTCACCGATGTCCGTGTCGTGACCGCGATCATGATCGTGATGATGTCGGCCTCGCAGTTCTTCACGCAGCGCCAGCTGATGACGAAGAACGTCGACCTCACGGTCAAGACTCCGTACATGCAGCAGCAGAAGATGCTGATGTACATCTTCCCGGTCATCTTCGCCGTCATGGGCATCAACTTCCCCGTCGGTGTCCTCGTGTACTGGCTGACCACGAACGTCTGGACCATGGGTCAGCAGATGTACGTGATCAACCAGAACCCGACGCCGGGCAGCAAGGCGCAGGACCAGTACCTGGGCCGCCTGCTGAAGAGCGTGACCTCTCATGGCGAGGTGCGGGGCAGGACGCGGCGCAACACCGTCAAGAGGATCGTCGCCAAGGGCCCCGACCGCAACGACATCGAGCGCAAGTTCATCACCGGCCTGGCCAAGCTGGGTCTCGCCGCCCAGGAGGACGGGACGGTCGCGAAGAGCGAAGCCGCGGTCCTCGAGGCCGAAGGCGGTGCAGCGGCCAAGCGACAGCAGCCCAAGCGCCAGACCAAGGCGAAGCGTCACACCGCAGCCACGCATCCCGGCACGGCGAAGGACTCCGGCTCCACCGGTGCGGAATCCAAGACGTCACTGGAGAAGCGGGACGCATCGCAGGACGACAAGCCGAAGCCGGCGGGCAAGTCCGCCGCGTCCGGCTCCTCACGCCAAGCCAAGTCCGGACAGCGCAAGGGCCCGCAGCGGCCCAAGCACCCGTCCAAGAAGTAAGAAGGAGTCCATCCGTGACGGAAGGCACCACCACCACGGCCGCTGAGGGCAGCGACACTCTGACCCGCCTCGAACAGGAGGGGGAGATCGCGGCTGACTACCTCGAAGGCCTGCTCGACATCGCCGACCTCGACGGCGATATCGACATGGATGTGGAGGCGGACCGGGCCGCGGTCTCGATCATCAGTGAATCGGCGCGTGAGCTGCAGAAGCTTGTGGGACGCGACGGTGAGGTGCTGGAGGCGCTGCAGGAGCTGACGCGCCTGGCCGTGCACCGTGAGACCGGTGACCGCAGTCGTCTGATGCTGGACATCGCCGGTTTCCGTGCCAAGAAGCGTGAGGTCCTGGCCGCGCTGGGCGCCAAGGCCGCGGATGAGGTCAAGAGCTCGGGCGAGCCGGTGAAGCTGGAGCCGATGACGCCGTTCGAGCGCAAGGTCGTGCACGACGCGATCGCTGCAGCAGGTCTGCGCAGCGAGTCCGAGGGCGAGGAGCCGCAGCGCTTCGTCGTCGTTCTCCCGGCCTGACCGGATCCTTGTACGATCGGCCCCGTCTGTTCGCAGGCGGGGCCGATCTTTGTCAGCCTGATAGTCAGCGTGCTAGTGCGGTACGGAAGGACGGTCCCCGTGACGGAGGAAGCAGAGCTCCCTCAGGCGCCCAAGGAGGCGCAGGCGGTATTCGGTGAGTTCTTTCCAGAGGCTGTCAGGTACGCGGAACTGCTCGCGGACGCCGGCGTAAAGCGGGGGCTGATCGGTCCTCGTGAGGTGCCCCGCCTGTGGGAGCGCCACCTGCTGAACTGTGCGGTGCTCTCCGAGGTGGTTCCCGCCGGCGTCACGGTGTGCGATGTGGGTTCGGGGGCGGGTCTTCCCGGTATCCCGTTGGCGCTGGTACGCCCCGATCTGAAGATCACGCTGCTGGAGCCGCTACTGCGTCGCACGAACTTCCTCCAGGAGGTCGTCGAACTTCTGGGGCTGGATCATGTGACGGTCGTCCGCGGCCGGGCCGAAGAGGTGCTGGGGACCCTGCAGCCCGTCCACGTGGTGACGGCCAGGGCGGTGGCCCCGCTCGATCGGCTGGCCGGATGGGGAGTGCCTCTACTCCGCCCGTACGGAGAGATGCTGGCCCTCAAGGGGGGCACGGCCGAGGAGGAGATCCACGGAGCTCGTGCCGCTCTGAGCAAGCTGGGAGTGGTGGAGACCGAGGTGCTGCACGTGGGTGAAGGTCTGGTCGATCCCGCGTCCACAGTGGTGCGTGTGGTGGTCGGGGAGAGCCCGGGCGGTGTGAGGTTCGCCGCAAAGCGAGCCAAGGCCGCACGGGTGGGCCGGACGCGACGCCGCCGATGAGCGGGAGCTGAACACGCCCGTTCCGCGCGTTTTCAGCGTACATGCAGCTCTTTGCGCCGATGCTCCATGCAAGCAGCGATATGTTCCGCCTGCGGAGTGTCGAGAGACCGCCGCTGTGCTGCAAGGGCATCGTGTTTCACGTGAAACGTCGCTCTCTGCTGCAGGGAATCATCGGTCGCGGTCGTGTGGCCGCCGCGCCGCGCGACCGCGAGCCCGTACGGGCTGCCGAGTTGTCCACAGAACCGGATTCATCCACAGAACAGTCGGCCTCGCTGGTTCACGACCCTGAAAGCATGGCAGGCTCTGTTCATTGCGAGCCTGAAGTCGAGGAGAGTGAATCCTTGCGGTCCGACGCCAACATCGCGGGACCGATGACCGACCCGGTCCCCGGTCCCCGTACCGAGTCCCTGGGGGACGGTGTTTCACGTGAAACACCGCCACCCATGGACGACACACCTATTGGCCGTGCCGCTCAGCTGGCGGTCGAAGCCCTGGGTCGCGCCGGTGAGGGGCTCCCGCGCCCCGACCGGACACGCGTCATGATCGTTGCCAACCAGAAAGGCGGCGTGGGCAAGACGACCTCCACGGTCAACCTTGCCGCCTCGCTCGCTCTGCACGGTGCGCGTGTCCTGGTGGTGGACCTCGACCCCCAGGGGAATGCCTCCACGGCTCTGGGCATCGACCACCACGCAGAGGTTCCCTCCATCTACGACGTCCTGGTGGAGAGCATGCCGCTCTCCGAGGTGGTCCAGCCGGTCCCGGACGTCGAAGGTCTCTTCTGCGCGCCGGCGACCATCGACCTCGCCGGTGCGGAGATCGAGCTGGTGTCGCTGGTGGCGCGGGAGAGCCGACTGCAGCGGGCTATCCAGGCGTATGACCAGCCGCTGGATTACATCCTCATCGATTGCCCGCCCTCGCTCGGACTGCTGACGGTCAACGCCCTCGTGGCTGGAGCGGAGGTACTCATCCCGATCCAGTGCGAGTACTACGCACTGGAGGGCCTGGGCCAGCTGCTTCGCAACGTCGACCTGGTCCGAGGACACCTGAATCCGGACCTTCACGTTTCGACGATCCTGCTCACCATGTACGACGGCCGAACCAGGCTCGCTTCACAGGTGGCAGAGGAGGTGCGCAGCCACTTCGGCAAGGAGGTGCTGCGGACCAGCATCCCGCGCTCCGTGCGTATCTCGGAGGCGCCGAGCTACAGGCAGACCGTCCTGACGTACGATCCGGGCTCCAGCGGGTCCCTGTCCTACCTTGAGGCGGCCCGTGAGATCGCGCTGAGAGGCGTCGGAGTGCATGACGAGGCCCAGCACGCTCCCACGGGCGGGCCGGCCCACAGAGGCGTCCAGAACAGTCAGCAGAGCCATTCGGAGGGCATGCAGTGAGTGAGCGTCGTAGAGGGCTGGGGCGTGGACTCGGTGCACTGATTCCCACAGCTCCACAGGAGAAGCAGATCGCGGGCCCCGCATCCGGTACGCATGCCGTGGGCTCGGCACCCGTCATGACCTCCGCGCGGGGGGTGGCCGCTGCGAAACTGGCCGGGATCTCCTCCGGAGCGGTGGTTCCGGAGCCGAGTCCGCCAGTGGGAGAGAGGGAGACCACGGCAGGGCAGACCGATGTGGCCGGGGCGTACTTCGCTGAGCTTCCCCTCGCTTCGATCACGCCCAACCCCAGGCAGCCTCGCGAGGTCTTCGACGAGGATGCTCTGGCAGAGCTGGTCACCTCCATCAAGGAGGTCGGTCTCCTCCAGCCCGTCGTCGTACGCCAGGTCGCCGAGGACCGCTTCGAGCTCATCATGGGTGAGCGCCGTTGGAGGGCGTGCGGCGAAGCCGGTCTGGAGCGCATCCCAGCCATCGTCCGCGCGACCGATGACGAGAAGCTGCTCCTCGACGCTCTCCTGGAGAACCTGCACCGGGCTCAGCTGAACCCACTGGAGGAGGCAGCGGCGTACGACCAGCTGCTGAAGGACTTCAAGTGCACGCACGATCAGCTGGCTGACCGGATCGGACGGTCCCGCCCCCAGGTGTCGAACACGCTGCGTCTGCTGCGGCTGTCGCCGCCGGTGCAGCGCAGGGTGGCGGCAGGAGTTCTTTCAGCCGGGCACGCGAGGGCCCTGCTGTCGGTGGACGACTCCGAGGAACAGGACCGGCTGGCACACCGCATCGTGGCCGAGGGGCTGTCGGTGCGTGCGGTCGAGGAGATCGTGAGCCTTCTCGGATCCGAGCCCACGAGCTCCGCGAAACCACGTGGACCCAGGGCCGGCGGCAGGGTCGCACCGGCTCTGACTGATCTTGCTTCGCGTCTCTCCGACCGGTTCGAGACGCGGGTGAAGGTCGACCTCGGACAGAAGAAGGGAAAGATCGTCGTCGAGTTCGCCTCGATGGAGGATCTGGACCGCATTCTCGGCAGTCTTGCCCCTGGTGAGGGACGCGTGCTGGAACGGGCCGTCGAGGAGGAGCAGGCCGGGGCCGACGAGGCCTGACCCTGGCGGACGGCGTGGGCGGGCCGAGTCCGGGGATTCTCCGAGACGCGGCCCGCCCTTTGCCGTCTCTCGGTGTCCCCTTCACATGCAGGTGGATACGATGCGTTCTTGTATGGCGTATCCACCACCTTGGTCCATCATCGTGATCCACCGCAGAGGAGGCGGGGGCCGTGCGATCAGTGAATCGCAGCCACCTGGTATCAGTCGGGTTGGGGCTTGGCGCTGTCGGGGGGTTCGTCGGCAGCCTGTTCCGAGAACGGAATGCGCTGGCAGCCGCGCGGGATGCGGCGGGCGAAGGAAGTGAGGAACCGCCTACATGGGGCGTCGGCTCGTACCGCTCACACTGGACAACCTTCCGGATCTCCCCAGACGCTGCCGCTCGTGTGTCTTCTGGGAACTTGACCCGGTCAGCGGGGAAGCTGCGGTAAAGGCGGGCAGGCCCGAATTCGAGAAGGAGGCCTGGATCTCCGCTGTGCTGCTGGAGTGGGGCTCCTGCGGGCGGATCGTCTACGTGGACGATGTCCCAGCCGGGTACGTTCTTTATGCTCCGCCTGCGTACGTTCCCAGGGCCACGGCTTTTCCCACCAGCCCCGTCTCCCCCGATGCCGTGCAGCTGATGACCTCGTTGATTGCGCCAGGATTCCAGGGGCAGGGACTGGGCCGTGTGATGGTGCAGACAGTGGCCAAGGACCTGCTGCGACGCAACTTCAAGGCGATCGAGGCTTTTGGTGACGCACGTTGGAAGGAACCGGCCTGCGTCCTGCCGGCGGATCACTTGCTCGCGGTCGGCTTCAAGACCGTGCGCCCTCACCCCGTGTACCCGCGGCTGAGGCTTGAGCTGCGTACGACGCTCTCCTGGAAGGAAGA
Source organism: Streptomyces sp. NPDC005791 (assembly GCF_042871485.1). Classification (NCBI taxonomy): domain Bacteria; kingdom Bacillati; phylum Actinomycetota; class Actinomycetes; order Kitasatosporales; family Streptomycetaceae; genus Streptomyces; species Streptomyces sp. NPDC005791. The sequence goes on along the minus strand of NZ_JBIAIP010000004.1, from coordinate 269,971 downwards.
CGTCGAGCTGGCATTGGACCGACTGCTGGGCGCCGTCCAGAAGGAGCCGGTGCTGCGGCCTCTCTGACGGTCGCGCCGATGATCGAGGAAGCACGCAGAACGAGAGCGGCAAGACGTCAGCAGGCAAGACAGGACATGCACAACGGGCCCGCCCCGAAGGGCGAGCCCGTTTCACGTGAAACAACCAGTCGCTACTTCTGCACGATGAAGTTCTCGAGGTCGCGGAGAATGGCGGCCTTGGGCTTGGCGCCCACGATCGTCTTGGCGACCTCGCCGCCCTGGTACACGTTGAGCGTGGGGATCGACATCACGCCGTACTTCGCCGCGGTGGCCGGGTTCTCGTCGATGTTCAGTTTGACGATCTCGATGTCGTCGCCGTACTCAGCCGCGATGGCTTCCAGCGAAGGCGCGATCTGGCGGCACGGGCCGCACCAGGCGGCCCAGAAGTCCACCAGCACGGGCTTGTCGTTCTTGAGGACGTCCTCATCGAAGGAGTCGTCGGTCACGTTCTTCAGGGCGCCGGCCACGGCGACCTCCTTAACTTAGCGGGGGTGGGTTGGGGGAGCAGTCAGACTGCCGGGGTCTTCTCCGGTTCGGCGAGCTGCTCGTCGGAGAGCGCGGCCAGGTATCGCTCGGCGTCGAGAGCTGCCGAGCAGCCGGTGCCGGCAGCGGTGATGGCCTGACGGTAGGTGTGGTCGACGACGTCGCCTGCGCCGAACACCCCCTTCAGGTTGGTACGAGTCGAGGGAGCCTCGACCTTGAGATAGCCCTCGTCATCCAGGTCGAGCTGGCCCTTGAAGAGCTCCGTGCGGGGGTCGTGGCCGACGGCGATGAACAGGCCGGTCACGGGGAGCTCGGAGGTCTCGCCCGTCTTGGTGTTCCGGAGGGTGAGGCTGGAGAGCTTCTGGTCGCCGTGGACCACGGCAACCTCGCTGTCCCACGCGAACCTGATCTTCGGGTCGGCGAAGGCGCGCTCCTGCATCGCCTTGGAGGCCCGCAGGGAGTCACGGCGGTGAACGATCGTGACGGACTTGGCGAACCGGGAGAGGAAGGTCGCCTCTTCCATGGCCGTGTCCCCACCACCGATCACGGCGATGTCCTGGTCCTTGAAGAAGAAGCCGTCGCAGGTGGCACACCAGGAGACACCGCGTCCGGACAGCGCGTCCTCGTTGGGCAGGCCGAGCTTGCGGTGCTGGGATCCCGTGGTGACGATGACGGCCTTGGCGCGGTGCACCGTGCCTGCGGTGTCCGTGACGGTCTTGATTTCTCCGGAGAGGTCGACGGAGACCACGTCGTCGGGGATGAGTTCGGCACCGAAGCGCTCAGCCTGGGCGCGCATGTTGTCCATGAGCTCGGGGCCCATGATGCCGTCCTGGAAACCCGGGAAGTTCTCCACGTCGGTGGTGTTCATCAGCGCACCGCCGGCGGTGACGGCACCTTCGAACACCAGCGGCTTCAGCGACGCGCGAGCGGTGTACAGGGCGGCGGTGTAACCAGCCGGCCCGGAGCCGATGATGATCACATTACGGACGTCGCTCACGGGTTCTTCCTCGTCTCTGCGGACTGCCTACTGCCTACTGGGGCCGGTTCCATGACTCTCACCCCACCCAACGGATCCTAAGGGGCATGCATTCCCGCTGTGCCGGTCCAGCTAGCAGCATGGACCTCAGGGGCGCGTATAGGACTGCGTGAGCAGGAGCTGTCCCTTTGCCGCAGGTGTGGAATGCACGCAGGCCGCGTCGACGACGTAGGCCTGAACACGAGTGGGGTCGGTCGCGTGGGGCAGTACGACCAGGAACGCGGCTGTCCCCTCATAGGTCCCCTCTTCCACGGCCAGGGCGGGCGCGTTCCGTCCGATTCCCTGTGTGACGCAGGGGGGAACATCCACGATCGGGCTGCGGAGGGGAGTGCGGGGGGACATGACGTCGGGCGACGGGTTCCCGGGAGACGACTTGGTGTCCAGGGACGGAGCCGGGGGGTGGTCGGACGTCTCCTCGGAACCCGTTGCCTCACTCAGCAGCGTCCGGACATGGCCCTCCAGAGGGCCATGCGAGAAGTCCCCTTGGCTCTTCTTCGCAGCGCTGACTCCACGGTCGGCCGTCGCGTCGGCCGAATCCTGGGACGGCTGCAGAGACTGGAGCAGGAAGACGCTCATGCCTATGGCCGCAGCCCCGAAAGCGGTGCCGAGGATCATTGCGCGGCGCCGACGGCGGGATGAGCTCCGGCCGGGGCCGGTGGCTCCGCGTGGGTGGCCGACAGGCTTGGGCGCGGCCGGGACGTCCGTCGGCAGATCGTATGTTTCACGTGAAACAGGAATCGCCGTGCCGGCCACCTTGGCTGCGGACGCTGCCTCCGATGCCAGCGCCGCATCGATTCGGGCGGCGACATCTTCGGGCATGGGTTCGCTCAAGGGCGACGCCGTCCCCAGCAGTGAGCGCACCGCTTCGAGAGAGGTGTAGATGTCGCCGCAGTCTTCACAAGCGTCGATGTGGCGGCGGAGTACCGTCTCGCGGGCCGGGGGAAGGAGGCCTTCGGCGAGGTCCGAGATCTCCGAGACGTCCGGGTGCTGAGCCGTGTCGGTTGTGGATGTCATGCGATCCCACCTCCACCCTTCACCGCTGCAGTGTCGCTGTTGCCTGAGTCTTTCGGTCCTGACGCCGGTGGGACGGATGGCCCGTGGGTCCGGTTCCTTTCCATGCGGCCGTCCTCGTCGGCACCTCTGTTGCTGCGTAGATGAGTCAGCAAGGGAAGCAGTCTGGCCCGTCCTCGTGCACAGCGGCTCTTCACGGTGCCGGTCGGTACGTCGAGAATGCGAGCGGCTTCGGCAACGGGGTAGGCCTGCATGTCCACGAGCACGAGAGCGGCGCGCTGTTCGGCAGGCAGAGTGGCCAGTGCGGCCAGAAGCTCGCGGTGCAGGTCCTGCCGCTCAGCGGGAGCCTCAGCGGATTCGTGCGGTTCCATGAGCTGATCGAGTCGATCGGTGTCGTCGACCGGCGCCGTCCTACGCGAAGCCGTCTTACGGGCACGGTCCAGGCAGGCGTTGACGGTGATCCTGTGAAGCCACGTGGTGACGGCGGACTGGCCACGGAAGGTGTGGGCGGCGCGGAACGCGGAGACAAGAGCGTCCTGCACGGCGTCAGCGGCCTCCTCACGATCTCCGAGGGTACGCAGGGCCACGGCCCAGAGTCGGTCACGGTGCCGCCGCACGAGCTCACCGAAGGCGTCCGGGACCCCGGCGACGTGCTGGGCCAGGAGGTCCTGGTCGCTGGGCGGGTCTGATTGCTGCACGGTCCCCCTCCCTGCTCCTGAGCCCCTGCCTGCAGGCGATCAGTAGCACTCTTGCGTGATCTTGCTGCGGATGGTCTGACCGCGGGTTCTGGATCTTGGTCGGGCCGGCCCGGTCAGGGTGCCGGTCTGTCTATCACGGTTCGAGCGAGAGAGCATGGAGACGAAGAAGCCTGGCTGCAAGAGATCTGCGGCCATGAGTATCTCAGCCGCGACGCCTGCAGGTGTGGGCGTTGTCGGAGGAGCAGATACGGCACGTGCGGCTGCGTGGTGTCCTGGCGGCAGGATCGAGGAGCTGAGCGTCGACACCTGCAGGTTCGATCCTCAGCCGAGCGGCGGTTCCAGCTGTGCCGTAGCTGTTCCCAGAAACCCTGGCGTCAAGCTTCGGACGGGTTCCTCATCGCGGTGAACGGCGGCACCCAGGTGTCCGACCACGGTCTCCGCGGTCAGTCAGCAAGGACCTGCGATATCCCGCGGCGGGGGCACCGAACGGGCCGGTGAGCATGCTCCTCACCGGCCCGTTCGTTCAGCCGAGTACGGAAATCTCCGAGATGCCGCCACGGAAGCCCGATGAGCCGTCGGAGGGCAGCTCCGTGATGCGGACCAGGATGTAGCGAGTCCGAACCGGCTCGGACAGAGTCTTCTCCACGGTGCCTCCCACCGTCCCCAGGTCCGTGAGGCGGTGGGGGAAGTCGGACAGGGACGAGGGGTCGGAAGCGTCCTCGTCGGCTGCGAGCACCTCGGCCTTCTGCTGCCCTCGATACATGGTGATGTCCAGGCCGGCGACGTCCTGCGCGCTCCCGAGGTCGACGATTATGCCGCTGCCCTCCTTGCGGTTCGCCAAGTTGCCGAAGTTGGCGTAACCCATGTACCTCGGCGTGATCCAGGCGGTGTCCGACTGGCCGTCGATGGTGTTCGTCACTTCCTGCTGCTTGATTCCCGAACCGTTGGGTGTGAACTCCCTCGCTCCGGCGATATCAAGGTCCTTGAGCTGGACCGGTGCCTTCTTGTCGGCCCCGTCGTCGGCGGTCGGTGTCGGGGCCGGCTCTCCGGAGTCGTTGCCCCGGTTGATGACGGTCTCCGCCAGCTGCCAGCTACCGAGGCCCAGCGCCGCGATGAGCAGCGCGGACACCGCCCACTTGAGCGCCTTGCCCGTACGGCTCTGGAGAGGGGGCGGAGGCACTGCGATGACAGGCTGGGCGGCGGAGCTGGGGCGCGCCGATGGGCGCCCGTACGTGCCCTGCTGGTATGTCGTGCGCTGGTACTCGGGCGGCGCGGTGAACGCAGGCTCCGGGGGCAGGACGCGCGGCATGGCCGCGACGGCCTTCGCCAGCTCGTCCGGGGTGGTGCACGGCTGCTCCTGGCGCGACGCCGTGGCGCCGTCGTTGGCGAGCGCGCGCATGGCCAGTTCGGACAGACCGCGGTGGACGCCTGCCCGTACCTGGTCCGGGGGGATCAGGCCCAGGTCCTTGGGGAGCCCGGAGAGGCCGTACGCGTCGCTCTCGTAGGGCCAGCGGCGGGTCAAGGCGGCGTAGAGGAGGGCGCCGATTGCCTCGGTGTCCGTGCGCAGGGGCTGCTCGGCGGTGATACCGCGCAACGCCGCGTTCACCGCCAGACCGCGGATCCGGTACTGGCCGGTCGACGTGCGCAGGACGGCGCCGGGTGTGAGGCACAGGTGCGCGAGTCCTTCGCGGTGTGCGGCGGCCATGGCCTGCGAGATCTGGCTCACGAGCTGGTACGCGTCATGGGCCTCCAGCGGCCCCCCGGCCAGCAGAGCTGTGAGCTCAGTGGCGTCGGGCAGCCATTCGTGGACGACGTAGACGAGGTCGTCCTCCTCCACGGCGTCCAGGACCTGGACGAAGCGTGGGTCACCGAGGAGCGCGGAGGAGCGGGCCGCGGCCAGCACCGACCGCGCGCGCGGGTGATCGGCAGGCAGCAGGTGCACACCGACCGCGCGCCGCAGCTTCTCGTCCACAGCGCGCCAGCTGCTGAATCCGTCCAGTCGGGTGACGCACTCCTCGAGGCGGTAGCGCCTGGCGAGTTTGTGCCCGCTGTGCAGGTCGGGCGACGCCGGTACGGCCTCCGAGCTGCCCTGCCCGCTCGTCGCGTCCTGCTGCCTTGCGCCTTCTGCGTCCTGGGTTTGTGCCGTCCCGTCGGTCGTGGCCGCGTCCGCCTTGGCGGTCAGCGGCTCGTCGCCGCTGTTGTCGGCCACGTCGACAGCAGCCGTGCTACGTTCCGCCACCGTCGTTCCTGCCTCCCCATCCGTTGCGCGATGCCAGCCAGCTCTGCACAGTCACGCCAATTGTGCCCACACTCCGGTGCTATGCACGACACGCGGTGTCCAGCGATGGTTGTGCGGATCGGAGCGCATTCAGCGGCCGAGCCGTCCCCGGACCATGCCGACCATGCCGTTGAGTTCCTCGATACGCATCTTCTTCGCGGCGGCGAAGAAGACGCCGAGCAGGACGACGCTGCCACAGACCAGTGCCACCACCGACCCGCCGGCTCCGTCACCCAGGGTCGTCAGGAGAGCGAAGCCCACGCCGCCGCCGATGGCTGCCGCGGGGATCGCGGCCAGGCAGAGACGGGCGTAGGTGCGCACCACACGGGCACCGTCGAGGTCGCCACCGAGCCGGTTGCTCAGTCGTCGCCAAGCGATGCCGACGCCGACCGCGTAGGCCAGCCCGTAGGAGGCCGCCATCCCTACGACTGCCCACTGGGCCGGAAGAATCACGTAGCAGAGGGCGGAGGCCGCGGCATTGACCGCTGCGACGATGACCGTGTTGTAGAAGGGGGTGCGGGTGTCCTCGTACGCGTAGAAGCCGCGCAGCACGACGTACTGCACGGAGTACGGGATGAGGCCGAGGCCGAACGCCATCAGGATGAAGCCCATGGACCGTGCGGCCTCGGTGCCGCTGGACGCGTAGAGCAGGGTGCACATCGGCAGGCCGAGCGCGAGGAAGGTGAAGGCGACCGGCACGATGGCCACCGCCGAGTTGCGCAGACCTTGCGAGATGTCGTCGCGGACGGCCCCGGGGTCGTTGTCATGCGCGGCGCGTGAGATGCGGGGAAGCAGGGCCGCCATGACCGAGACGGTGATGATGGCCTGCGGCATGCCCCAGATCAGCTGGGCGTTGGAGTAGGCGAGGAAGCCCGCGCCGTCTTGGCCTGACAGCTTTCCGGCCGAGGTCGCCAGCTGCGTGACGACGATGACACCGGCCTGGTTGGCCAGCACGAACAGGACGGTCCACTTGGCGAGCTTGATCGTCTTGCCGAGCCCATGGCCCTTCCAGTCGAAGCGGGGACGGAAGCGGAACCCGGCCTCGCGGAGGTACGGGATCATGGCCAGGGCCTGGACCACCAGGCCGAGCAGTGTGCCGACACCCAGGAGCTGGACGCCCTCAGGCGGGATCGTCTCCACGCCCATCCGGGACTCGGCCGAGGTGCCGTAGACCCAGATGAACAGGCCGAAGGTGAAGATCATGACGATGTTGTTCAGGACCGGGGTCCACATCATCGCCCCGAACTTTCCGCGGGCGTTGAGGATCTGGCCCATCACCACATGGATGCCCATGAAGAAGATGGTCGGCAGGCAGTAGCGGGCGAAGGTGACAGCCACGCTGTTCGCCGCAGCATCGTTCGCGATGGTCGGTGACATCGTGTGGATGAGCCATGGTGCAGCGAAGACGGCCAGGGCGACGATCACAGCGAGGGCGACCATGACGAGCGTCAGCAGCCGGTTGGCGAAGGCCTCGCCGCCGTCCTCGTCGTCCTTCATGGACCGGACGAGCTGGGGAACGAAGACCGAGTTCAGCCCGCCGCCCACGGTGAGGATGTAGATCATCGTCGGCAGGGTGTACGCGATGGTGAAGCTGTCACCGAGCAGGGCCGCACCCAGCGCCGCGGTGATCACGAGGCTGCGGACGAAGCCGGTGAGCCGGGACACCATGGTGCCCGCCGCCATCAGCGCACTGGACTTCAGTATCCCGGCGGCCCGGCCACCGGACTTCGGAGGCACAGGAGCGGGAGCCGGCGCAGGCTCGGCAGGGGGGCCGGGAGGACGGCCGGAGCCCTCCTGATCGCGGAAGAGGTGAGCGAAGGCGTCCTGCTCCCCACGGTCGCCGGAGGCCTGGGTGACCAGGTCGTCCACCCCTACGTACTGGGTGGTCGCGGCGTGGTCGCCGTAGGGAAGGTGCCGGGAGGGGCCTGCAGGCTCCGGTGGCGGCGTCTGGGCCCAGATCCGGGGGTCGGGGGCGTACTGGGCAGCGGGAGGCTGCTGGTAGAGGGCCGGCGGCTCCTGGTAGGTGCCCGGAGGCGGCGGAGGATGCGAAGCGCGGTCGTACAGCGCCTCTGCCACCGGATCCTGCGCGGCGAGGTCCTGGGCACGGTACGGGTCGTGGTCGTACGCGTGCTGCAGATAGGGGTCGGGTGCCTCCCCGCCCCGGTCGAAGCCCGGCGGCACCGGCGGTCCGTCGGAAGAACCGGCTCCGCCCGCGCCCTGGCCGCGGTCACCGTCGTACGGCGCGTTCATCGAAACCCCACCTTATTGTCCCCGGCCGACAGGCCATGACAGACATCGCTCAACGGTCCACTTTCTCACCCGGGCCCGACGGCTTCCCGCTTTCCGGACCGGTGTCCGGCGTGGGGTCACTCGGCTGCTCGGGTTCGCCGTCGCCGTTCTCCGCTGCGTTCCCGGCGACGGTGCGCTTGCGGTGGGTGTACATCCTGATGCCTGCCAGGACCAGGAGCAGCAGCCCGCCGGCGATCACCAGGAGCACGGTCGGGGTGACTTCCGAGGCCTTCACCGTGAAGGTCATCGCTTCGCCGTACGGAGCACCGTCCGTGGTGAACAGCCGTGCGGTGACCTGTGCCTGGCCGTTGGCATTGGCCGAAGCGTCGAACTTCACGGACTGGCTGTGTCCGCCCGAGATGGCGACGGGCCGCTGGGCGGCCGCTCCGCCGTCGTCGAGCTTGAGCCGAGTGGCGTTGCCCGACGTCAGACGGAGAACGAGGTGATCGACGCCCTGAACCAGTTTGTTCTGCACGGTCACCGGGATCGTGGCGCTGCGCCCGGACAGGGTCACATCCGACTTCGCGATCAGCTGGACCTCGTTGGTGAGGCCCTGCAGATAGGTGCGGACCGCATCACGGTACCGCTGCGCCTCCAGCGACTTCCCGCGCCAGGACGTCGACACGGAGCGGTTGATCGCGTTCCCGAAGGGGGTGACCACCCGGTCGGGCTGAGTAAGGATGACCTGGAAGCTGTTGAGCGAGTTCTGTGTCGTCCTGATGTCCTGGAACGCCTGGGTGGGGAGTTCCTGACTTCGCAGCTTCTTCGGGTACTGAGAGGCCCGGGGCACCTTGGTGGTGGCCTGTGTGTCGGGTTGCTGCTCGGCTGCGGCCGTCAGGTCGAGGGGTTGCGTCCAGCGTTCCGTGGTGAGGGCCTGCAGCGCGCGCGCCATGGTCTGTGCCTGGGCGGCGGTGGGAGTCCGCTGCGGGGCGACGACGATGCTGCGCTCCTTGTCGGGCGCCTGCTCCGTCAAGGTCAGCGTCTGGGCCAGGAACCTCTGGACGGCGAGTGTCGAGGCGCCGGCCTTGGACATGTCGCCGGTGAACGTGGTGGAGAGCCGGTGGTCGGCGACGACGGCGGTGGTGCCACCGCCGATCGGCCTGGCCGAGGTCGGTGTGTAGGGCAGCCCGCCGGTCTCCTTGAGACTGTCGCTGCGTGTGATCACCTTGTGTGCACCGGCCGAGGTGGCGACGTCGACGACCGAGGGATCGATCGCACCGTCCACCGGCCAGGCGAAGTCGGTGGACGGCTTCACATGAAGGACGGTTTCCACCGTCGTCCCCGCGACCTCGGTCGCCGTCTGAAGATGGCTGAGGGCACCCGAGACGTTCTTGCCGCGATGGGCGATGGACGCGAGATCGGGATCGGCGAACGGCAGGGCCACCACCTTCCCGTCCTTGACGGCCGCCTGCAGATCCGAGAGCCACTTCTTCGCGATGGCCTGGTTCTTCCCGGCGACGGTGGTGTCACCGACTTTGACGCGGTAGTTCTTCGTCATCGCGTCGACCGAGGCCAGCAGATCGGGATCGATCACCCACGTCACAGGGAGCTGCCGCCCCAGGGAGACCAACTGCTCCAATCGGCCGCCGGGGGCGAGCTCGAGGGCCAGGTCGTCATCGGCGAACACGGGAGTCTGCTGTTCGTCGGAGCCTGTCTCGGCGGTGACGTGTGCCGATGCGATCAGCGGCCAGAGGAAAGTGAGCTTCGTCCTGCTCTTGGTGTCCTCCGGCTGCCACGGCAGGAAGGTCCGCTGGATGCCGAGCACCTGGTCGTAGGCGTTGTCGGTGGTCCGGCCGGTCAGGGACACCCCGAGTTGGTAGACGCCCTCGGTGTCCAGGTCCAGCTTGTCCACCGGGACGGAGAGGGTGAAGTCCTGACTGACCCCGGACATGAGCTCGGGAACCTTCAGGGTGTACGTGCCACCGAGCTTGGCCGGGTCGCTGCCGGGCAGGTACCCGGTGCGCTGGGCGGCCTCGTCGACAGCCCCTCTGCCCGAGAGCTGCGGGCCGACGCGCAGGTCCACCTCGGCGTCCGTGACCGTCTTCCTGCCCTTGTTGGTCAGGGTGCCGGAGACGGTGAGGGTGTCGCCTTCGACCGGTGCGCTGGGAGCGAGCGTGTCCAGGGACACATCGACCGTGCGTGCGCCGGTCGGGGTCTTCGTCGCTTCCTGAGCTTGCGCCGAGGGTGTCGTGGGACCGGCCAGGAGGCCGGCGATCAGCGGTGCCCCGATGATCAAGGAGGCTGTGCGCCGGAGCCACCGGCGGGCAGGGGAGGGATTCATCCCCTGAAAGTCTGCCGCCTCGGCCACGCGTATCCGTCCCTCGTCGTCGTCAGCTCGTGCCGGCTCTGCCGGTCTCTGCGTCCCCGCATGGTAACGATGTGCCGGACGCCTGCGTGCCGGGGACCGTGCCACATGATCGTGAGAGTCTCGCAGGGCCGCGAGAAACGATGACGCCCGGGCCGGTCGGTGCACGTACCCTTTTCTGTTGTGCCGAACGCCAACGAAGACAGCCCCCGTGCACTGAGTCAGGTGCAGCACCGCGCAGTCAGCGAACTGCTGCGGGTGTCCCCCGTCGCCGACGACCTCGCTCTCCGATTCCAGGAGGCCGGATTCGGTCTCGCCCTGGTGGGTGGGTCGGTCCGCGATGCGTTGCTCGGCAGGCTCGGAAACGACCTCGACTTCACGACCGATGCCCGCCCGGAGGAAGTCCTGAAGATCGTCCGCCCCTGGGCAGACTCGGTCTGGGAGGTCGGAATCGCGTTCGGCACCGTCGGCTCGCAGAAGGACGGCTACCAGATCGAGGTCACGACCTACCGGTCGGAGGCGTACGACAGGACTTCGCGCAAGCCTGAGGTCTCCTACGGGGACTCGATCGAGGACGACCTCGTGCGCCGCGACTTCACGGTCAACGCCATGGCCGTCGCGCTGCCGCAGAAGGAGTTCATCGACCCGCACGGCGGCCTCGACGACCTGGCGCAGCGCGTACTGCGCACGCCGGGCACACCCGAAGCGTCCTTCTCCGACGACCCGCTGCGCATGCTGCGCGCCGCACGCTTTGCCGCGCAGCTGGACTTCGAGGTGGCCCCCGCCGTCGTGAAGGCCATGACGGACATGGCGGGACGCATCGAGATCGTCTCGGCCGAGCGGGTCCGGGAGGAGCTCAACAAACTGCTGCTCTCCGGTCACCCCCGCAAGGGGCTGGGGCTCCTCGTGGACACAGGCCTGGCGGACCGGGTGCTGCCCGAGCTTCCCGCGCTCCGCCTGGAAAGTGATGAGCATCACCGTCACAAGGACGTCTATGAGCACTCGCTGACGGTCCTGGAGCAGGCCATCGACCTCGAGGAGGGCGGTGCGGACCTCGTGCTGCGTCTCGCGGCTCTGCTCCACGACATCGGGAAGCCGAGGACTCGACGCTTCGAGACGGACGGCCGCGTCTCCTTCCACCACCACGAAGTGGTGGGAGCCAAGATGGCCAAGAAGCGGATGACCGAGCTCAAGTACTCCAACGACATGGTCAAGGACGTCTCGAAGCTGGTGGAGCTGCATCTGCGCTTCCACGGATACGGCGACGGGGAATGGACCGACTCCGCCGTGCGCAGGTACGTGCGGGACGCGGGGCCGCTGCTGAGCCGGCTGCACAAGCTGACGCGCTCCGACTGCACGACGCGTAACAAGCGCAAGGCGAACGCGTTGTCCCGTACCTATGACGGCCTCGAGGAGCGCATCGCACAGCTGCAGGAGCAGGAGGAGCTGGAGGCGATCCGGCCCGACCTGGACGGCAACGAGATCATGCAGATCCTGGGTGTGGAGCCCGGGCCCGTGATCGGCAAGGCTTACTCGTTCCTGCTGGAGCTGCGACTGGAGAACGGCCCGATGGAACACGCCGCCGCGGTGGCTGCTCTCAAGGAATGGTGGGCCCGGCAGGACTGAGACCTCCCGCCAAGCCGCTTCGTTTCACGTGAAACACGAGGGCGCGGGAAGCGAACCAGGAGGCAGGCGATGAGGGGCGTTGTTTCACGTGAAACAACGCCCCCCTCACTCATTGATGCCGGTGTGCCGGAGTGCGCGGCTCACCCGCCGCCGACGCAGCACGGCCACCGAGACAACGGCGTAGAGCGCGGCCACGGTGAGCACCACGACGACGGACCGCCCGTCAGGCGGAAGCACCAACGCGGACATCCCGGCAGCGGCGACGAAGGCGACGTTGAACAGCACGTCATAGAGCGAGAAGACCCGGCCGCGATAGGCGTCGTCCACGGAGGTCTGCACCTCGGTGTCCGTAGCGATCTTCGCTCCCTGGGTCACGAGGCCGAGCACGAAGGCTGCCGCCAGCATCGGAGTAAGGGCGAACGGGAGCCCCAGCGCCGGTTCCAGGAGGGCGGCCGCCCCGGCGCAGCCCGCCAGCCAGCCGTATCGCCCGAAGCGTCCGACCGCCCACGGGGACATCACGGCCGCCACGAAGAACCCACCAGCGGAAGCGCCGAGCGCGAGGCCGAGAAGGGCCAGTCCGTCGGACTCGTTGTCGGACCAGGCGTAACGGCACAGCATCAGCACCATCACGGTCAACGCCCCGTAGCAGAAGCGCATGACAGACATGGCAGCCAGTGCGTGGGCCGCGTCCCGTCGGTCGGCCAGATGGCGCAACCCTGCGACGAGCCCTTGCGCGGTAGTGGTGAGCGCCTCGCGCAGCGGCACATGGTGCAGGCCCCGATCGGGGCCGAGGAGCGTGCGGGCCAGGGTCAGGGAGGCCAGGGCCGAAAGAAGGTAGAGGACCGCGCCGAGCAGGACCACGGCGGCATCGGACCCGTCGGTCAGCAGGCGGATGGCCAGCGCGACTCCCCCGCCCGCGGTGGCAGCCAGCGTGCCGGCGGTCGGGGAGAGGGAGTTGGCCAGGACGAGCCGTTCGGTGTCGACGACGCGCGGCAGAGCTGCCGACAGGCCCGCCAGTACGAAACGGTTGACGGCGGTGACACAGAGGGCGGAGGCGTAGAACAGCCAGTCCGGAACGGAACTCAGGAGCAGCAGGGCCGTGCAGCAGGCCAGCGCCGCCCGCAGCAGGTTCCCGTACAGGAATACCTGGCGCCGGAGCCAGCGGTCGAGCAGGACTCCGGCGAACGGGCCGATCAGCGAGTACGGGAGGAGCAGCACAGCCATGGCGGACGCGATGGCACCCGGCGTTGCCTGCTTCTCCGGTGAGAAGACGACATAGGTGGCGAGCGCGACCTGGTAGACGCCATCGGCCGACTGGGAGAGAAGTCGTACGGCGAGCAGGCGACGGAAGTTCCGAAGGCGCAGGAGTACGCCCAGATCACGTACGACAGGCATGTGTGCAAGGGTCACACACATGGGGGCCCTCCGGGCGGATTGCCCGAGGACCCCCACAGGGTGCAGCAACAGCCGTGAGCGGCTGGATCAGCGCTCGACGTCGCCGCTGATGAACTTCTCGACGTTCTCGCGGGCCTCGTCGTCGAAGTACTGGACCGGCGGGGACTTCATGAAGTACGACGAAGCCGAGAGGATCGGGCCGCCGATGCCACGGTCCTTGGCGATCTTCGCAGCGCGCACGGCATCGATGATGACACCGGCGGAGTTCGGGGAGTCCCAGACCTCGAGCTTGTACTCCAGGTTCAGAGGAACGTCACCGAAGGCACGGCCCTCGAGGCGCACGTACGCCCACTTGCGGTCGTCCAGCCAGGCCACGTAGTCCGACGGGCCGATGTGGACGTTGTCCGCGCCGAGGTCGCGGTCGCGGATCTGCGAGGTGACGGCCTGGGTCTTCGAGATCTTCTTCGACTCCAGGCGCTCACGCTCGAGCATGTTCTTGAAGTCCATGTTGCCGCCGACGTTCAGCTGCATCGTGCGGTCCAGGATGACGCCCCGGTCCTCGAAGAGCTTCGCCATCACACGGTGCGTGATGGTGGCGCCCACCTGGGACTTGATGTCGTCGCCGACGATCGGGACACCGGCCTCGGTGAACTTGTCGGCCCACTCCTTGGTGCCGGCGATGAACACCGGGAGGGCGTTGACGAACGCGACCTTGGCGTCGATGGCGCACTGCGCGTAGAACTTCGCAGCCACCTCGGAACCGACGGGCAGGTAGCAGACGAGAACGTCGACCTGCTTGTCCTTGAGGATCTGGACGATGTCGACCGGGGCGTCGGAGGACTCCTCGATCGTCTCGCGGTAGTACTTGCCCAGACCGTCGTGGGTGTGGCCGCGCTGTACGGTCACACCGGTGTTCGGCACGTCGGCGATCTTGATCGTGTTGTTCTCGCTGGCGCCGATCGCGTCCGCGAGGTCGAGGCCGACCTTCTTGGCGTCGACGTCGAAGGCGGCGACGAACTCGACGTCACTCACGTGGTACTCGCCGAACTGGACGTGCATCAGGCCGGGCACCTTGCCGGCCGGATCGGCGTCCTTGTAGTACTCGACGCCCTGCACCAGCGAGGCGGCGCAGTTGCCCACGCCGACGATGGCTACGCGAACCGAACCCATGCCGATTGCTCCCTGTGTGTTCTCGGTGTTCCCCGGTGACGCCTTGCGGATCCGCGGGGATGTCACTTCGTGTCGTCGGACGGATCCGGCCGGGTGTCGTCCCGGTGCCGGGGCAGGCCGCCCGTTTCTCCTGATGTGTCGTGCTGGTTGGAGCTCCCGGGCGAGGATCGGCGCTGATCCCGTCCCGACCGCTCGCTCTCGATGAGCTCGTTCAGCCAGCGCACTTCGCGCTCCACGGACTCCATGCCGTGTCGCTGCAGCTCGAGCGTGTAGTCGTCGAGCCGTTCGCGGGTGCGGGCGAGTGAGGCGCGCATCTTCTCGAGGCGCTCCTCCAGCCTGCTCCGGCGGCCTTCGAGCACACGCATCCGCACCTCGCGCTCCGTCTGCCCGAAGAAGGCGAAACGAGCCGCGAAGTGCTCGTCCTCCCAGGAGTCCGGACCGGTGTGCGAGAGCAGCTCCTCGAAGTGCTCCTTACCTTCTGCCGTCAACCGGTAGACGATCTTGGCGCGCCGCCCGGCCAGCGAGGACGTGGGGGCTGCCCCACGACCCGCGGCGGGTGGCGAAGCCGGAACACTTCCCGGTTCCTCGATCAACCAGCCGTTGGCGACCAGCGTCTTGAGGCAGGGGTAGAGGGTGCCGTAGCTGAAGGCACGGAAGATCCCCAGCGATGTGTTGAGGCGCTTGCGCAGCTCGTAGCCGTGCATGGGGGACTCGCGGAGCAGGCCGAGTACGGCGAATTCGAGGATGCCGGAGCGTCTGCTCATCTTCGCCTCCTCCTCCGCCTGGTGCTTCCGCAGGCCGCTGGGACCACCTTATGCCGTGCTGATGTATCGACTCGATACATCAGCACGATAGATCGACTCGTGATGTTCGACAAGGGGGCGGTTCGTGAGCGGCGTCACATCCCCGATTCATAGGGAGCGACTTGCGTAATTTGAGGTGAAGTTCGGTCCCCAGAGGTTTTTGACCGTGCGTAGTCTGTGCGGCATGCAGACCACCGGGAACCGTGAGACGCCGCTGAGCGTCAGTAATCGCGGACTGCCGGAACTGCGGGTAAGCCTTCCGCAGGGCCTTGTCCGCAATTCGGGGGGACCGGATCTCAACTGCCGCTTCCAGGCGCTCTCGCCTGCCCGAGGAGTAGTCGTTCGATGAGCGAGCACCGTCGCAAAACGCCGCAACCGCAAGGTGGCGGGCGCGCAGCGGCCAGACGAGCCGCCCAACAGCCTGCTGGACGCCGCACCGATGCGTCACGCAGAGCTACCTCAGTATCACCGTCCGACGCGCATGGTGAGGAGCCGGTCTACGGCAGCCGCGCCGAAGCCCGTCGCGCCGCGCAGCGCGGCGGAGGCCGGCGGCGGGGAGGTGGCGACGGCAGCGGTCACGAAGGATCCGACCGAGGTCGGGCCGACTCCGGGAAGAAGCGCTTCGTCGACTACCCGCGGGCCGGCAAGTACGGCTTCCGCCGCTGGGTCCCGTCGTGGCGGCTGGTCTCCGGTCTGTGCCTGGGCTTCCTGGGTCTCATGATGGGTGCGGCCGGCATCGCGTACGCCCTGGTGGTGCCGCCCGAGGTCAAGGACGTCGCCACGGCACAGAACAACGTCTACTACTGGGCCGACGACACACAGATGGTCGCCACCGGTGGGTCCGTCAACCGTCAGTCGCTCGAGTACGCCCAGATCCCCGTAGCGATGCGGAACGCCGTCATCTCGGCCGAGAACAAGTCGTTCGAGGACGACAGGGGCATCGACCCCATGGGTATCGCCCGCGCCTTCTGGAACATGGCGAGGGGAGGTGACACCCAGGGCGGTTCGACCATCACCCAGCAGTACGTGAAGAACTCCATGCTCACCCAGGAGCAGACACTGAGCCGGAAGGTCAAGGAGCTCTTCATCACGCTCAAGGTCGGTGAGAACGTGCCCAAGAAGAAGGTCATGGAGGGGTACCTCAACGTCTCCTACTACGGGCGGGGCGCCTCGGGGCTCCAGGCGGCGGCACGTGCGTACTACAACAAGGACGCGACGGCGCTGACTCCGAGCGAGTGCGCCTTCCTGGCCACGCTGCTCAAGGGCGCGAGCTACTACGACCCCGCGGGCGCTCCCGACGTCGACCCGGTGAATGCCACGGCCGAGAAGAACACCGAGCGGGCCAAGGCGCGCTGGAGCTGGATCCTCGACGAAGAGGTGAAGGACGGCAGGATGAGCGCGGCGGAGCGCGCCGGGTACAAGGAATTCCCCGAGCCGGACGCGCCGAGGAAGGACGCCAAGCTCGGTGGCCAGACCGGGTACCTGGTCGACCTCGCCACGAAGTACTTCCTCGCGCACAACGAGGAAGGCGTCACCGAGAAGGAACTGGCCCGGGGCGGTTACGAGATCCACACGACCTTCGACAAGAAGAAGGTCGCCGCGCTCGAGAAGTCGATCACGGAGGTGTACGAGGCCGAGATCGACGAAAAGGCGCGTCCCGACAAGGACACGCACGTCGAGTTCGGCGGTGCGTCGGTGGACACCGCCACGGGAGCCATCGTCGCCACGTACGGCGGTCAGGACGCGACGAAGCACTACACCAACAACGCCGACGCGACCGGTGCGCAGGTCGGTTCGACGTTCAAGCCGTTCGTGCTCGCAGCGGCCATGCAGTACGGGAAGCGCAACCCCGAGCTCGGCCCCGAGCAGAGCGAGTCGGAGCGTGTTCTTGTCTCGCCGAAGAGCACCTACAACGGCGACAACGAGCTGAGGATCAACAAATACGACGGTACGGTCTGGCAGAACGAAGAGGGCGAGGAGTGGCTCCAGACCAACGACGGCGACAAGAGCTACGGAGACATCAGCCTCCGTTACGCCATGCAGGAGTCCGCCAACTCCCCCTTCGTACAGCTCGGGATGGACGTCGGCACCGACAAGGTGAAGCAGGCCGCCATCGACGCGGGCCTGCGTGACGACGACTACATGGCGAACTCGACCGTTCCCTCGTTCTCCATCGGTACGTCCTCGCCCAGCGCCATCCGGATGGCCGGTTCGTACGCCACCTTCGCCACCAGCGGACAGCAGAGCGAGCCCTTCTCGGTCACCGAGGTCAAGCACAAGGGTGAGGTCATCTACAAGCACGAGACGAAGACGAAGCCGGCGTTCCCGAGCATCATCGCGGACAACGTCACCGATGTGCTGAAGAACGTCGTCGAGAACGGCACGGGCAGGCCCGCCCGACTCCCGGGCCGTGATGCGGCCGGCAAGACGGGTACCACGGACGGCAACAAGTCGGCCTGGTTCGTCGGCTACACCCCGCAGTTGTCGACCGCGGTCAGCATGTTCCGGATGGACGACGACGAGAAGAACAAGGACCGCGAGTTCCTGGAGATGTACGGCACCGGTGGCGAGACGTCGATCCACGGTGCCTCCTTCCCCGCGCAGATCTGGCACGACTACATGACCGAAGCGATGAAGGGCAAGAAGGTCGTGAGGTTCCCGAAGGCGGAGCCGTACGGCGAGACGGTCTTCGGTGGCGGCGCGGTCAGCCCCACCCCGTCGCCGAGCCCGACCCCTGAGGAGTCCGAGTCGCCCGAGGAGTCGAAGTCGCCGTCCCCGACTCCGTCGACCATCACCCCCTCGCCGAGCATGACGTCGTGTGCGCCGCTCGACTGGGAGTGTAAGAACGGCAACCAGAACGGCGGCGGGACGACCGACGGCAACGACAACGGGGGGACCACGGAAGGTTCCACCGAAGGCGGGACCGACGCCGGGACCGGGACCACGGAGGGCGGGACGGACACCGGGACGACCGAGGGAACGGACGAAGGCGCGACCGAGGGTGAGGAGAACGGCCGCGGCGGGATCTTCGGCGGTGGCGGCTGACCCCGCCCCAGGGCCTCCCGGACACGCGTGACGAGGGCCGTCGGCACCTGACAGGTGCCGACGGCCCTCTCGTGTGTCCCGGACACGGGCCACGCCCGCACACAGCGCCGTACGGCAGGATGTGCGGCATGCCAAGCGCAGAAGACACGAGCGTGCACCAGGAGCCGTCCGTCGTACCGCCCACGCGACAGGACGAGATCGCCGCAGCGGGCAGCGAGCTGATCGGCGGTCCCGTGGGCCGCTGGGCATGGGTGGGGTCGGGGCCGCTCACACCGGTGCGTGTCATCGTGCTGGTGGCGATCGGGATGTTCGCGCTCGGCATGGTGCAGAAGATTCCCTGCTACGACTGGGCGTGGTTCCGCGGCACCAGTTCGCAGTACACGCACGCGTGCTACTCCGACATCCCGCACCTCTATGTGGGGCGCGGTTTCGCCGACGGCCTCGTGCCGTACGTCGACCGGCTCAGCGGTGACATGGCGTACCTCGAGTACCCGGTCCTGACCGGCGCCTTCATGCAGATCGCGTCCTGGCTGACGCTGACCCCGTCCTCGGACCCCGTGCAGCAGCGCGAACAGATGTACTGGATGGTCAACGCCGGCCTGCTGATGATCTGCGCCGTGATCATCGCGGTGTGTGTCGCCCGTACGCACCGGCGCCGCCCCTGGGACGGTCTCCTGGTCGCCCTCGCCCCGGCGGCCGCGCTCACCGCGACGATCAACTGGGATCTGCTCGCCGTCGCCCTGACCACCGCGGCGATGCTCATGTGGTCCCGCGGCAGGAACCTCGCCTTCGGCATCCTCGTCGGCCTCGCCACCGCCGCCAAGCTCTATCCCGTGCTGATCCTCGGCCCCCTGCTGGTGTTGTGCTGGCGTGCCGGGAAGTGGCGGCAGTACGGGGTGGCGCTCCTCGGTGCGGCAGCGGCCTGGCTGCTGGTGAACCTTCCGGTGATGGCGTACGCCCCGGAGGGGTGGAAGAAGTTCTACACGTTCAGCCAGGAACGGCAGATCGACTACGGCTCGTTCTGGCTGGTCATCACCCAGCGCACGGGCCGGCCCATCGACGTGAGCACGGTGAACACCGCCTCGGTGCTGCTGATGGTCGTGCTGTGTGCGGGAATCGCCGGGCTGGCGCTGACCGCCCGGTACCGGCCGCGCTTCGCCCAGCTCGCGTTCCTGGTGGTGGCCGCCTTCATCCTGACCAACAAGGTCTACTCACCGCAGTACGTGCTCTGGCTGATCCCTCTGGCCGCGCTGGCCAGGCCCCGCTGGCGGGACTTCCTCGTCTGGCAGGCCTGCGAGGTCATGTACTTCCTGGGGATCTGGTTCTACCTCGCGTACACGACGAGCGGCGACAAGCACCAAGGGCTGCCGCAGGAGGGCTACCAGGTCGCGGTCATCCTGCACCTGCTCGGCACGCTCTACCTCTGCGCCGTGATCGTCAGGGACGTCCTGCGGCCGGACCGGGATCCCGTCCGGCGTGACGGGTCCGACGACCCTTCGGGCGGGGTGCTCGACGGGGCGCCGGACCGGGTGGCACTCCTGCAGGTGCACCATGGTCCGGCCCGGCATGACACACCCGCGGCCGACGGACCGCGGGTGGAGTGGGGTACGGCGGACAGGACGGCCTCCGACTGAGCGGAGGGGTGGTCCTACCGGTCCACGAGGCGGTCGAACTGGGTGGTGGTGTGGCGCAGATGGGCCACCAGTTCGTCGCCGACCCTCGGCTCCTGGGCGTCCGAGGGCACGAAGAGGATCGACACCTGCATGTGCGGCGGCTCGGCGAACCAGCGCTGCTTGCCCGCCCAGACGAACGGTGACAGGTTGCGGTTGACCGTGGCCAGCCCGGCGCGCGCCACGCCCTTGGCGCGAGGCATGACCCCGTGCAGGGCCTTGGGCGCCTCCAGGCCGACACCGTGGGAGGTCCCCCCGGCGACGACCACCAGCCACCCGTCGGACGCGGCCTTCTGCTGGCGGTAGCCGAAACGATCCCCCTTGGAGACGCGCGTGACGTCGAGCACCGCGCCGCGGTACTCCGTCGCC
Source organism: Streptomyces sp. NPDC005791 (assembly GCF_042871485.1). NCBI lineage: Bacteria > Bacillati > Actinomycetota > Actinomycetes > Kitasatosporales > Streptomycetaceae > Streptomyces > Streptomyces sp. NPDC005791. The sequence continues at coordinate 249,733 of NZ_JBIAIP010000004.1, read as the reverse complement.
TCGTGGTCACCGAGCCAGAGCCGCGTCCCGATGCGTGCGCGGAAGAGGGTCTGCGGGAACTGCTGCCGCAGCCGCGCCAGTTCCTCGGCCCGCAGATGGCTGACGAACATGGTGTGCAGGGGCAGCCGGGCGGCGCGCAGACGGTCCATCCAGGCGATGACCTCCTCGACCGCGTCCGAACCGTCCGTGCGGTCGAGCGGCAGGTGCAGCGCGAAACCCTCGAGTCGTACGTCCTCGATGGCCGCGTGCAGCTGGCCGAGCTCCTCCTCCTTCACACCGTGGCGCTTCATCGAGCTCATGCACTCGATGACCACGCGCGCGCCCACCAGGGCGTGCACACCGTCCACGGAGGAGACGGAGCGGATGACGCGGTCGGGCAGCGGTACCGGCTCCTCGCCCCGGCGGAATGGCGTGAGCACGAGCAGGTCGCCGCTGAACCAGTCCTTGATGCGAGCGGCCTCGTACGTGGTCCCGACGGCCAGCGTGTCGGACCCGGCACGGATCGCCTCATCGGCCAGCCGCTCGTGTCCGAAGCCGTATCCGTTGCCCTTGCAGACGGGGACGAGACCGGGGAACTGGTCCAGCACGGACTTCTGGTGCGCCCGCCAGCGCGCGGTGTCGACGTAGAGGGAGAGCGCCATGGCCGGCCCGGAACCTTTCTGGTGGCTGCGGTGTGAGTGATCGAGGGGAGGGACTGATGGACGGGGGTGGGAACGAGGTCAGCGGCGCGACATGTACATGTCGAGCGCCTTGTGCAGCAGCTTGTTGAGGGGGAAGTCCCATTCGCCGACGTACTCGACGGCTTCCCCGCCGGTGCCGACCTTGAACTGGATCAGGCCGAAGAGGTGGTCCGTCTCGTCCAGCGAGTCACTGATGCCGCGGAGGTCGTAGACGGTCGCGCCCATCGCGTACGAGTCACGGAGCATCCGCCACTGCATGGCGTTGGACGGCCGGACCTCGCGTCCGATGTTGTCCGAGGCGCCGTAGGAGTACCAGACGTGCCCGCCGACGACGAGCATCGTGGCAGCCGACAGGTTCACGCCGTTGTGCCGGGCGAAGTACAGCCGCATGCGGTTGGGATCCTCGGAGTTGAGGACCGACCACATGCGCTGGAAGTACGAGAGGGGGCGCGGCCGGAAGTGGTCGCGTACCGCGGTGATCTCGTACAGCCGCTGCCATTCGGCGAGGTCCTCGTAGCCGCCCTGCACCACCTCGACACCGGCCTTGTCGGCCTTCTTGATGTTGCGCCGCCAGAGCTGGTTGAAGCCCTTGAGGACGTCCTCCAGGGAGCGGTTGGCCAGCGGGACCTGGAAGACGTAGCGGGGCTGTACGTCGCCGAAACCGGCGCCGCCGTCCTCGCCCTGCTGCCAGCCCATCTTCCGCAGCCGGTCCGAGACCTCGAAGGCGCGCGGCTCGATGTGACTGGCCTCGACGTCACGCAGTCGCTTCACGTCGGGGTCCTGGATCCCCGACTTGATGGCGGTCGAGTCCCAGCGGCGGATCACCACGGGGGGGCCCATCTTCACCGAGAAGGCGCCCTGCTGCTTGAGGTGCGCGAGCATCGGCTGGAGCCACTCGTCCAGATTCGGGGCGTACCAGTTGATGACCGGCCCCTCGGGCAGGTACGCCAGATAGCGCTTGATCTTGGGCAGTTGGCGGTACAGCACCAGACCGGCACCGACCATCTCGCCGTTCTTGTCGAACCATCCCAGGTTCTCCGAACGCCATTCCGTCTTCACATCAGCCCACGCCGGGACCTGGCAGTGACTGGCCGAAGGCAGGTTCTGGATGTACGCCAGATGCTGCTCTCGGCTGATGGTCCTCAGGGTCAGGCTCATGCGGGGCGCTCCTCGGCAGGTGTGTCCCCATCGGTCAGGGGCTCCGGCTCTCGCGCCGAAGCCTACTGTGACCGAGGGGCGCCCGGTCTGGCCCGTCCGGACCGGACCGGTACGCCGCCCGCGCGGGATCACCCGGCTGTGCGTTCCGTGGGGTGCCGGGCCCGGTCCTCCGGGCCCGGCACCCCACTGTGCCGGTCAGGTGACGACGCCGCCGAACAGGCCGCCGTGAGCCATGCCGAGGTAGAAGCCGACGGCGGACGCCCCGATCCCCATGATCAGGCCGAACCGCTCCCAGGTGGTCCTGGAGATGTACTGCCCGTACGCGCCGGTCAGGATGCCGATCAGACCGGCCCAGGAGCTGAGCAGATGCAGGTTGTGGAACATCGCCGTCACGAACGCGAGGACACCCAGGACCCCGGTCACCACCATCAGCGCTTCCTGCCGCGGATGCGGCTTGCCGTCCGTCGCGAAGAGTGAACCGGTGGCTCGGCGGGTCCTGGCCGTCCGGCGGGGTGCGGTCCCGCCGCCGGCAGGGCGGACTGTCTGTGCCATGGAGTACCTCCTGGCGGGAAGGTCGGTGGAGCGTAGTGCCACTCACACCGCATCTGTCTCGATTGTGCCCCCTGAACACCGGATTTCAACCGGACGCCGGTCTGCGGGTAGTCTGTACGGTCTGCACCGGTGTCTGCCCTGAGCCAGCACTGCAGCTCCCCTCGACCATCGAAGACGGGCGTTGTCAGTGGCGGCTGTTTTACTCGGAGACACTGATGCTCAACGCATCACGACCCTCCTGCCACGGAACGACCGTGGCCGCTGAGTCCAAAGGAGGTGGGTTCCACATGCGTCACTACGAGGTGATGGTCATCCTCGACCCCGATCTCGAGGAGCGAGCAGTCTCCCCGCTGATCGAGAACTTCCTCTCCGTCGTCCGTGAGGGCAACGGAAAGGTCGAGAAGGTCGACACCTGGGGCCGTCGTCGTCTCTCTTACGAGATCAAGAAGAAGCCTGAGGGCATCTACTCGGTCATCGACCTGCAGGCCGAGCCTGCGGTCGTCAAGGAGCTCGACCGACAGATGAACCTGAACGAGTCGGTCCTCCGGACCAAGGTCCTCCGTCCCGAGAACCACTGAGCGTCTAGCTCAGTGGTCATCGGGTTCGAGTAGCAAGCAGCCAGAAGCAATCCCCGCCGAGAGGTTCACCCATGGCAGGCGAGACCGTCATCACGGTCGTCGGCAATCTCGTCGACGACCCCGAGCTGCGCTTCACCCCGTCCGGTGCGGCGGTCGCGAAGTTCCGTGTCGCGTCCACTCCCCGCATCTTCGACCGGCAGACCAATGAGTGGAAGGACGGCGAAGGCCTGTTCCTCACCTGCTCGGTCTGGCGTCAGGCGGCGGAGAACGTCGCGGAGTCGCTCCAGCGAGGCATGCGCGTCGTCGTGCAGGGCCGGCTGAAGCAGCGGTCCTACGAGGACCGTGAGGGCGTCAAGCGCACGGTCTACGAGCTGGATGTCGAGGAAGTCGGCCCCAGCCTGAAGAACGCCACGGCCAAGGTCACCAAGACCACAGGTCGCGGTGGTCAGGGCGGCGGCAACTGGGGCGGCGGTCCCGGTGGCGGTGGCCAGCAGGGTGGCGGCGGTGCTCCCGCCGACGACCCGTGGGCCACGAACGCTCCGTCCGGCGGCCAGCAGGGCGGGGGCCAGCAGGGCGGCGGGGGTGGCTGGGGCGGAAGCTCCGGCGGCTCCGGCGGCTCCGGCGGTTCCGGCGGCGGCTACTCGGACGAGCCTCCCTTCTAGGGCTGCTCGTACCCCACTTCTTGATCACACAGGAGAAACACCATGGCGAAGCCGCCTGTGCGCAAGCCTAAGAAGAAGGTCTGCGCGTTCTGCAAGGACAAGACCCAGTACGTGGACTACAAGGACACGAACATGCTGCGGAAGTTCATTTCCGACCGCGGCAAGATCCGTGCCCGCCGCGTCACCGGCAACTGCACGCAGCACCAGCGTGACGTCGCCACGGCAGTCAAGAACAGCCGTGAGATGGCGCTGCTGCCCTACACGTCCACCGCGCGATAAGGGAAGGGTGACCGAATCATGAAGATCATCCTCACCCACGAGGTCACTGGCCTCGGTGCCGCCGGCGACGTCGTGGACGTCAAGGACGGGTACGCCCGTAACTACCTGGTTCCGCGTGGCTTCGCCATCCGCTGGACCAAGGGCGGCGAGAAGGACGTGGCGCAGATCCGCCGCGCCCGCAAGATCCACGAGATCGCGACGATCGAGCAGGCCAACGAGATCAAGGCCAAGCTCGAGGCCGTGAAGGTCCGTCTGGCTGTTCGCTCCGGCGACGCCGGCCGCCTCTTCGGTTCCGTCACCCCGGCTGACATCGCCTCGGCGATCAAGTCCGCCGGCGGTCCGGACGTCGACAAGCGTCGCGTCGAGCTCGGCTCGCCGATCAAGACGCTCGGCGGACACCAGGTGTCCGTCCGGCTGCACCCCGAGGTTGCCGCGAAGCTCGGTATCGAGGTCGTTGCTGCCTAAGGGCACAGCTCAGCAGAGCTAGGTGAAGGGCCGCACCTCCGGGTGCGGCCCTTCGTCGTTTCACGTGAAACCTGCTGTGATCGATCTTCGGGGGTGACGGTCGGTCGTGTGAGCTTCAGCGCGTGGCGCCGGTGACGATCCATCGGCCGGACCGCATGCGCATCCACAACGTCACCAGGCGGACTGTCATCATCAGTGTCATCGCCCCCCAGAGAGCCGTGAGGCCTCCTCCGAAAGTGGGGACGAGGAGAGCGACCGGGGCGAAGACAGCCAGGGTCAGGACCATGGCCCAAGCGAGATAGCGGCCGTCCCCTGCTCCCATCAGTACTCCGTCGAGCACGAAGACCACCCCGGAGATCGGTTGCGAGAGCGCCACGACCAGGAGCGCCGGCAGCAGGGCGTCCTTCACGGAGGTGTCGCCCGTGAACAGCGGCACGAAGAGGGGCCTGGCGAGCACGATCACCACGCCGAGGGCCACCCCCGAGACGATTCCCCACTGCACCATCCGCCGGCATGCCTCGCGGGCGCCCTTGGCGTCGTTCGCCCCCAGGTAGCGGCCGATGATGGCTTGCCCCGCGATGGCGATCGCGTCGAGTGCGAAGGCTGTGAGGCTCCAGAGCGACAGGATGATCTGGTGTGCGGCGATGTCCGTGTCACCGAGGCGGGCGGCGACGGCGGTGGCGATCATCAGGACCGCCCGCAGCGACAACGTGCGGACCAGCAGGGGCACGCCCGCCTGGGCGCTGGCCCGGATGCCCGTGGCGTCAGGACGAAGGGATGCTCCGTGCCGCTGGGCCCCGCGGACGACGACGATCAGGTAGACGACGGCCATCCCGACCTGGGCGATGACGGTTCCCCATGCGGACCCTGCGATCCCCAGCCCGGCGCCGTAGACAAGTCCGACGTTGAGGGCGCCGTTGGCTGCGAATCCGCCGATTGCGACGTAGAGCGGTGTCCGGGTGTCCTGCAGTCCACGCAGCACTCCCGTGGCTGCGAGCACCACCAGCATCGCGGGAATACCGAGGCTGGAGATCCGCAGATAGGTGACGGCGTACGGGGCCGCAGTGTCCGACGTCCCGAAGGCGTCGACCAGCCACGGCGCCAGCGGGAGGGTGACGGCGATGACAGCCGCACCGATCAGCAGAGCGAGCCAGATGCCGTCCATTCCCTGGCGGATGGCGGACGCCAGATCTCCTGCACCCACCTGGCGGGCGACTGCGGCTGTCGTGGCGTAGGCGAGGAAGACGAAGACGCTCACCGCGGTCGTCAGCAGCGCCGCAGCCACCGCGAGACCGGCCAGTTGGGGAGTGCCGAGGTGGCCGACGATGGCACTGTCGACCATGACGAAAAGCGGCTCGGCGACGAGCGCGCCGAAGGCCGGTACGGCGAGCGCGACGATCTCGCGGTCGTGCCGGCGACGGGAGGGCGGCTGGGTCGTGGACGCCTGGATCATGGGGACCAATCTAATCTTCCACAGGTAATAGATGCAATTGACTTGGGACCCTTACTGTCTGCGGGTTTTCGTGTGCAGTGGAAGGTCGTTTCCGGTGATCTTGAGCTGCGGGAAAAAGTTTTTCTCCCCCACAGCCAGTGGATTGCATAAGGCCAGGTCAGAGGAGTCCTGACTGGCTGCGTATGAGTTTGTCCACAGTGCTGTCCCCTGGTCCGTGCACAGGATCCGATGAGTTCTCCACAGCATCCGGTCCGTCGTCCACATGCCCTGTGGATAACCAGATTGGCTGACGGTGCGGACCGGCCTACCGTGGTGCGGCGCCCGCACTCCGTTCCGGCCAGGAAGACCGCAGAACTTGACGCGCCGGAACCGGAGTCGGGCGTCTTGATTGTCGGTGCCGTGGCGTAGGAAAGAGTCGCACGGCTAGGTCCGCGAAGCGGACGGGAGGAGGTGGCCCGGTGAGCATTCCCGAGCCTTTGGACGATCCCTGGGTCGATGTCGGTCCCAGTGACCGTCTGCCCGTTTCCCGTCAGCGCCGCGGCGAGGGCAAGGGGCGTGAAGAGCAGCACGAGCGGGGCCGGGAGAGCGGCTGGGACGGCGGCGCGTCCGGCTTCGAGCGGGTGCCTCCGCAGGACCTCGATGCCGAGCAGTCCGTACTCGGCGGCATGCTGCTCTCCAAGGACGCCATCGCGGACGTCGTGGAGATCATCAAGGGGCACGACTTCTACCGACCGGCCCACGAGACGGTCTACACGGCCATCCTCGACCTCTACGCGAAGGGTGAGCCGGCCGACCCGATCACGGTGGCGGCCGAGCTGGTCAAACGCGGCGAGATCACCAAGGTCGGCGGAGCCCCGTATCTGCACACGCTGGTGCAGTCCGTACCGACCGCGGCCAACGCTTCGTACTACGCGGAGATCGTTCACGAGCGGGCTGTTCTCCGACGTCTCGTCGAAGCCGGCACGAAGATCACCCAGATGGGATACGCGGCCGACGGCGACGTCGACGAGATCGTCAACTCGGCGCAGGCGGAGATCTACGCCGTCACGGAACAGCGCACCAGCGAGGACTACCTCCCGCTCGGCGACATCATGGAAGGCGCTCTCGACGAGATCGAGGCCATCGGCTCCCGCAGCGGAGAGATGACCGGTGTGCCGACCGGCTTCACGGACCTCGACGCCCTGACCAACGGGCTGCACCCCGGCCAGATGATCGTCATCGCGGCCCGTCCCGCCATGGGTAAGTCCACGCTCGCCCTGGACTTCGCCCGCGCCTGCTCGATCAAGAGCAACCTCCCGAGCGTGATCTTCTCGCTGGAGATGGGGCGCAACGAGATCGCGATGCGTCTGCTGTCCGCCGAGGCCCGGGTGGCCCTCCACCACATGCGCTCCGGCACCATGACCGACGAGGACTGGACGCGGCTCGCCCGGCGGATGCCGGACGTGTCGGCCGCTCCGCTCTACATCGACGACTCCCCGAACCTCTCGATGATGGAGATCCGTGCGAAGTGCCGTCGCCTCAAGCAGCGCAACGACCTCAAACTGGTGGTCATCGACTACCTGCAGCTGATGCAGTCCGGCGGAGCCAAACGGGCCGAGAGCCGGCAACAGGAGGTCTCGGACATGTCGCGAAACCTCAAGCTCCTTGCCAAGGAGCTTGAGCTTCCCGTCATCGCCCTGTCACAGCTGAACCGTGGTCCCGAGCAGCGCACGGACAAGAAGCCGATGGTCTCCGACCTGCGTGAGTCCGGCTCCATCGAGCAGGACGCCGACATGGTCATCCTGTTGCACCGCGAGGACGCGTACGAGAAGGAGTCGCCGCGCGCGGGTGAGGCGGACCTGATCGTGGCCAAGCACCGTAACGGTCCGACGGCGACGATCACCGTCGCGTTCCAGGGCCACTACTCCCGTTTCGTGGACATGGCCCAGACCTGACGCAGACGTGTGCGGCCTCAGGCGGTCTCCCGATCCGCATGCCGAGATCATCTCGGAGGACCTGGTCGGCCGTATCAGGAAGCTCGGGGCGCAGTTACTGTGAGCTGGACGACTGGCTCCGCGGTGGCTCCCGGCCGACAGGGGAGCCGATCTACCAGGTCGACGAGAAACGGGTTCGTCAGGCGGTACGGTGCGGGACATCCTTGGGCATGACCTCTTCCGAAATCCTGCTTCCCAGCACCCGACGGGCGCTGTTGCACCGCGTCGCCACCGCACAGTCCCAGGGCCGGGCCCCTTCCCTTGTCGCCGCGGTGCAGCGGGACGGGCAGATCGCCTGGACCGGTGCACGCAGCTGTGTGGACGGCCACGAACCCGATGGGGACACGCAGTACAGGATCGGCTCCATCACCAAGACGTTCACCGCTGTGCTGGTGATGCGCCTGCGTGACGAGGGGCTCCTGGATCTGTGCGATCCCCTGGAGAAGCATCTGCCGGGCGCCGGTGTGGGACAGGTGACCGTGCACCAACTGCTCAGTCACAGCGGGGGGCTGGGGGCGGAGACGCCCGCACCCTGGTGGGAGAGGACGCCGGGTACCACCCGCCCGGAACTGGCGGATGTGCTCGGGGACAAGCCGTTGATCCATCCGCCCGGCCACCGCCATCACTACTCGAACCCCGGTTACACACTGCTCGGCTCCCTCGTCGAGAGACTGCGTGGTGACTCCTGGGCCGAGGTGCTGCGCCGTGAGATCTTGGAACCTCTGGGGATGGACCGTACGACTCCCCAGGCGCGTGCCCCGCATGCGGGTGGTTGGGCGGTGCACCCATGGGCCGACGTCATGCTGCCTGAGCCGGCCGAGGATCTGGGGCTGATGGCGTCCGCGGGTCAGCTCTGGTCGACCACCACCGACCTGCTCCGTTTCGCGGCCTTCCTGGGACAGGGCGATGACCGCGTGCTGTGTGCGTCCTCGGTCGCGGAGATGCGGGTTCCCGCTGCTCCGCCCGAGGCAGGCGACTGGGCGGGCACGTACGGCCTCGGTCTCCAAGCCGTACGGTGCGGGGAGCGCACGCTGCTGGGCCACGGAGGCTCGCTGCCCGGTTTCCTGGCCACGCTGTGGTTCAGCGTCGAGGACGACGTGGCAGCCGTGGTGCTCGCGAATGCCACCTCCGGCCCGCTGACCGGGACGGTCGCCGCGGAGCTCCTGCTGCTGGTCGCCGACGCGGAGCCGAGGATCCCGGAGCCCTGGCGCCCACTGCCTGAGGTCGACGAGGAACTGCTCGCGCTGACCGGCCTCTGGTACTGGGGAACTCAGGTCCATGCCGTGAAGCTGCTCGCGGACAGGGGTCTCGAGGTGCAGCCGTTGCGAGGTGCGGGTCGCGCCGCCCGGTTCCAGGCTTGCCCTGACGGGACCTGGAGGGGGCTCAACGGCTACTACGCGGGGGAGACGCTCCGGGTCGTGCGGGCCGAGGACGGCACGGTGGATCACCTCGACCTGGGTTCATTCGTCTTCACGCGGGAGCCGTACGACCGGAGTGCGGCCATTCCCGGTGGCGTGGACGAGGGCGGTTGGCGAGGGCTCACCACCTGAGAAGTGCGGGTCGGCGTTTCACGTGAAACGCCGACTCCGTACGACCGGATACCTCGGCGGCAGCCCTGAGTGCGGAGCCAGCCGGATCGCCATGGTGCGGCGACGGATGGGCTCCGCGGGTCAGAGCGCGAGCTTGAAGCCCACGTGGCTTGCGGTGAAGCCCAGCCGCTCGTAGAAACGGTGGGCGTCGGTACGGGCGGCGTCCGAGGTCAGCTGGACCAACTGGCATCCCTGGCGCCTGGATTCATCGACCGCCCACTGGATCAATCGGGTGCCGAGACCGCTGCCGCGCTCCTCCGCATGGACGCGGACACCCTCGACGACGGAACGGGTCGCGCCACGCCGGGACAGGCCGGGAACGACCGTGAGCTGGAGTGTCCCCACGACGTCGGCTCCTCGCACGGCCACGACCAGGTGCTGATTGGGGTCGTCGGCAAGCCGCCGGTAGGCGGCGTGATACGGGGCGAGGTCGTCCGGAGACTCGCGCAGCGCACCCAGCGGGTCGTCGGCGAGCATGGCGACGATGGCGGGAACGTCGATGAGTGCAGCGGGACGTATGTCGAGATCGCTCATGATCGGCAGACTACGCAAGCCCACCGGTTCAGGCGGGGACCTTCAGCGCCTCGACCGTCCGGACCAGCGGGGCGAGCTCCGGGTTCTCGGCGGCCTCATCGAGAGCGGCGCGGAGCGCGGTGTCGTTGGTCGGCCTGGCCTCGCTCAGCAACGCCAGACCTGCCTCGGTGACGTCCGTGTAGATGCCCCGACGGTCGGTGTCGCACAGGTACCGCGTGAGCAGCCCGCGGTCCTCGAGCCGGGTGACCAGCCGGGTGGTGGCGCTCTGGCTCAGCACCACGGCATCGGCCACCTGCTTCATCTGCAGATGACCACCCGTGCCGCTGTGCTGGCGGCTCAGTACGTCGAGCAGGGAGAACTCGCGCGCACTGAGGCTGTGGTGGGTCTGCAGGGCCCGTTCGATGCGGGCCTCGATCTTCCCGTGGAGCAAGGAGAGGGCGCACCAGCTCTGGGCGAGGGCCGTCAGTGCGGGATCTGTCGCTGTCATGGTCTCTCCTCCGTACGGGAGCTGCTTGTCTCCAGGATAGGGCACGTACGCAATAGCCCGCGCTTGCAATTAACAAGCGTCTGCAATTATTGTGGACGCTCGTAAGGTGCAGACGCAACGTTGTAGGAAGGTGGCCTTCATGCCGCTCGCCCTTCTCGCCCTGGCCATCGGGGCATTCGGAATCGGCACCACCGAGTTCGTGATCATGGGGTTGCTCCCCGATGTCGCGGCCGACTTCCAGGTATCGATCCCGACCGCGGGGTTCCTGGTGACGGGCTACGCCCTGGGCGTGGTCCTGGGGGCTCCGTTGATGACCGTCCTGGGCACCAGGGTGACCAGAAAACGGATGCTGATGCTCCTGATGGGGCTCTTCATCGTGGGGAACGTGGTCTCCGCACTCGCCCCCGTCTTCGGCGTGATGCTGGCCGGACGGGTGATCGCCTCACTCGCCCATGGAGCTTTCTTTGGTATCGGATCAGTCGTGGCCGCAGGTCTGGTCGCTCCGGAGAAGAAGGCCGGTGCCATCGCCATGATGTTCACCGGTCTCACCGTGGCCAATGTCGTCGGGGTGCCCATGGGGACCTTCATCGGTCAGAACATCGGTTGGCGCGTCACGTTCTTCGTCGTCGCGGGGCTGGGCGTCCTGGGCCTGCTCGGTGTCGCGAAGCTCGTGCCCGAGCAGCCGAAGCCTCAGGGGGTGCGTATCCGTCACGAACTGGCCGCATTCCGCAATGTCCAGGTGCTGCTCGCCATGGCGATGACGGTTCTGGGCTTCGGTGGCGTCTTCGCGGCGATCACCTACATCACCCCGATGATGACGGAGACCGCCGGCTTCGCGACGTCATCCGTCACCTGGCTGCTGGTCCTCTTCGGGCTCGGCATGGTCGGCGGGAACCTGCTCGGCGGGAAGTTCGCCGACCGCCGTCTGATGCCGATGCTGTACGTGTCCCTCGGTGCGCTCGCCGTGGTCCTGTCCCTCTTCACGCTGACCGCACACAACAAGATCGCCGCCGCGGTGACCATCGTCCTCATCGGGGCTCTCGGCTTCGCGACCGTACCGCCGCTGCAGAAGCGCGTTCTCGACCATGCTGCCGGAGCGCCCACCCTGGCCTCGGCCGTGAACATCGGGGCCTTCAACCTCGGGAACGCGCTCGCGGCGTGGCTCGGCGGCATGGTCATCTCGGCTGGGTTCGGATACACCGCACCCAACTGGGTCGGCGCCGTACTAGCCGCCTCGGCGTTGCTTCTGGCGGTGCTCTCCGGTGCGCTGGAGCGCCGGGCGGTCGCGGGTGGCCGACCGGTGGCCGCGCACTCTCCCGGTCCTTCTGCAACCCCCGGCGCCGACGAGTCGGTCCCTACCGCTTCAGCACCGATATCGCGGTGACGGGTACGGGCCACGGTCACCGAAAGCTCGATGACCAGAACGATGTCTGCGCGACCAGAACGCTTGGGCGCACAGGACGCTGCAGAGGTTTCACGTGAAACACCGTGGCAAGCGAGCGTCACGCGGTCGTCCGGCAGCGGGAGCGCCCATCGCTACCGGCCTCGGCGTACGGAGCGCCTGGCCCTGCTCCTCGTACGCCTCGCACCGGGCTCCGGGCCTCAGCCCAGATCGGGTGAGTGCATCGCCCGAACGCCCTCGATATTGGCGTCCAGATAGTGCCGGAGCGACAGGGGTACGAGGTGTACAGCCGCGATTCCCACGCGGCTGAAGGGCACGCGAACGACCTCGTACTCCCCGCAGGGTTCGTCGATCTCCGGCCCGTGCCTTCGCGACAGGTCCATCGAAGCCAGTCGGCAGACGAAGAAATGCTGCACCTTCACGCCTTTGACACCCCCGCCGGCGATGTGCTCGACGGTATCGACGAAACAGGGCACCACGTCGATGATCTTGGCGCCGAGCTCCTCGTCGACCTCGCGGTGCAGCGCGTCGACGACGGTGGCGTCCTCCGGCTCGACGCCACCGCCGGGCGTGAGCCAGTACGGGTCGACACCTGGTTTGGTGCGCTTGATCAGGATGAGGTCATCACCGTCGAGCAGGACGGCGCGTGCCGTGCGCTTGACCACAGGACGTTCGGTCATGGCAAGAGAGTGGCCCGAGAAGCCCGATCTGAAACTCCTGTCGGCCGACCGGTCACCAGTCCACGGCGGCGCGCACCAGCCACTCGTGTGCCCGGGCGATGTGCGGCAGGCCGAGCGTGCCGGTCCTCGCGAGGAGGAAGTACGTGCGCAGAGGCGGCACCGGAGGATCGAGCAGTGCCACGACTTCGCCGCGCTCCAGCGCGTCCTCGCAGAGATAGCGCGGCAGCACGGCCAGGCCGGCGCCCGCTGCCGCACACTCCAGCACCGCGCGGAGATCCGGTGCGATGACGGCGGCGGAAGGCGCAGGGCGGCTGTCGAAGACCGTCGCCCAGTAGCGGGAGACCAGGGGGAGGCTCTCGTGCACCTCGACCACCGGCAGCTGTTCCAGCAGCACGGAGCCCTTGTGGCGGAGCGCACCGGGCCCCAGGCGTCCTGCCCAACGGGGCGCGGCGAGCAGGACGTGTTCTTCGTCGCAGAGGGTGGTCGATGTCACCAGCCCACCGCGCGGACGGGCGGTGGTGATGGCCAGATCATGATGTCCGGCGGCCAGTCCTTCCAGTGTGTCCTCGGTGTTCGCCACAAAAGTGCTGCGTAGCGCGAGGCCCTGGGAGATCAGTGGGGTGAGTGCGGGAAGTGCCCGTACGGAGGTGAACTCGGGAGGCCCGGCCAGGTGCAGTGTCCTTGCCCCCGATTCCTCGTCGAGCCCCACCTCGACGAGGTCGACCAGCGCGTCCAGATGGGGAGCGGCGCGGTGAGCGAGTTCGTCGCCGACGGTGGTCGGGGTCACCCCACGGGCCTTGCGCAGGAAGAGCGGGCGGCCCAGCTGCCGTTCCAGGGTGCGTATCTGTGAGGTGACGGCGGGCTGGGACAGTCCCAGCAGGGCGGCGGCCCGGGTGAATGATCCGGCCCGGTGCACCGTGACGAACGTGCGCAGCAGGGCCAGGTCCATGTCCGCCCCCTGCCCCCCTCCCCTTCGGCGGACGCTGCGCCGTCCCGCACCGTCTCTCGCAACCGCCCCAACTATAAATATGTCGATAGGTAGCTGTCGCTACTGTGATTGGACACTGACGCAGAGTCAACTAGCCTTGTCCAAGCGGTTCTCGGCGCAAGAACCGGGGCGGTCCGAGTCATGAGGGGGGAGGCTCGGACCGCTCGTCCCGAGCAGGACCGGCCCGGTGGACGGGGACGCCCGTCCCGGACCGGTCCTGCCAGGGCCCTGGGCCCCGGCTCAGCGCGCGGCTTCGTCCAGCGCGCGTGCCACGTCCGCCAGCAGATCCTCGGGGTCCTCGGCGCCGACGGAGAACCGCACGAAGCCCTCGGGTACCGCGTCCCCGCCCCAGCGCGCCCGGCGTTCGGCGGTGGAGCGTACACCGCCGAAGCTCGTCGCGTCGTCGACCAGGCGCAGCCCTGTCAGGAAGCGTTCCGCGGTGTCCTTGTCCGCCAGTACGAACGAGACGACGGAGCCGAAGCGTCGCATCTGCCGGACGGCCGTCGGGTACGAAGGATCGTCCGGCAGCCCCGGGTACCGGAGTCCCGCCACGTCCGAGCGCTCGGCCAAGGCCTCGGCGAGTGCCAGGGCGGTGGAGCACTGGCGGTCGACCCGCAACTGCAGCGTGGCCAGCGAACGGTGGGCGAGCCAGGCCTCCATGGGGCCGGGAATCGCGCCGACGACCTTGCGCCAGCGTCGTACCCCGGCTGTCAGCTGTGGGTCCCGGCAGCTCACGTGGCCCAGCAGGATGTCCCCGTGGCCGGTCATGCCCTTGGTGTCACTGGCCACCGAGAAGTCCGCGCCCAGCTCGAGGGGACGCTGGCCGAGGGGGGTCGCCAGGGTGTTGTCGACCGCGACCAGGACGCCCGCGGCGTGCGCGGCCTCGACGAGCCTGCGTACATCACAGACGTCGAGCCCGGGGTTGGAGGGCGTCTCGATCCACAGCAGTCTCGCCCCGTCGAGGAGCGCGAGCTGGGCGTCGCCGCCGGTCGGGGCGGTCCGCACCTCGACGCCGTAGGCCTCCAGCTGCTCCCGCACCAGGGGAAGTGCCTGATAGCCGTCGTCGGGCAGGACCACGACGTCTCCCGTGCGCGCCTGGGACAGCAGTACGGCCGAGATGGCTGCCATCCCGGAGGCGAAGACCGTGGTGCCGACCTGCTCCCCGGGAGCCTCCAGCTCCCCGATGGCACGCTCCAGGTGGGTCCAGGTCGGATTCGTCTCCCGGCCGTAGGTGTAGGGGCCCACCGGGTCGCCGGACAGATGGAAGTGCGCGGCGAAGACCGGACCGGGAAGTGTGGGCTCGTACTGCTCCGGTTCGGGCAGGCCTGCCCGGACAGCTCGTGTTCCGTCGCCCGTGGTGCTCATGTTCGTTTCCTCGTCTCTCCCCGGCCTCTACCGGTCCGCTCTGCACTGTGTCATCAGGGGTGGATCAGTCCTCGTCGGGGAGTACCACGTTGAGCGCCCAGGACACGACCGAGATGATCAGACCGCCCAGTACCGCGGTCCAGAAGCCGTCGACATGGAAGTTCAGATCGACGAGACCGGCCAGCCAGGAGGTCAGCATCAGCATCAGGGCGTTGACCACGAGCGTGATCAGTCCGAGCGTCAGGATGAACAGAGGCAGGGTGAGCAGCTTCACCACAGGTTTGACGACGAAGTTCACCACGCCGAACAGCAACGCCACCAGGATCAGCGTGAGGATCTTGCGCCCGGTGTTGTCACCGGTCAGCGTGATGTCCTGGAGCAGCCAGATGGCCACTGCCAGCGCACCCGCGTTGGCGATCGTCTTGACTACGAAATTCTTCATGTGTCTGATCGTGGCAGACATGATCGGTGGCGGACACCGACGGGACGGACCAGCACAGATGCGAGGGGCGGACGGACGATGAAGGCATTCAGACTGGACGAGCTGGAGGCGGAGCGCGCTGCGAATGACGGTGCTTACCTGCAGTTCATCCGGGAACGCAACATGTCCGTCGGCCTGTACGCCCTGGACGCCGGTGCGCTCGACCCACAGCAGCCGCATCATCAGGACGAGGTGTACTTCGTCGTCAGCGGCCGTGCCTCGATCACGGTCGGCACGGAGACCACGCAGGTGGGGCGGGGGAGCGTCGTGTACGTACCGGCGGGTGCCGTCCACAAGTTCCACCACATCACCGAGGACCTGCGGGTGATGGTGGTCTTCTCTCCGCCGGAGGGCTGAGCGGCTCCACCGGGGATACCGGCGGGTGCGGACCCGATGTTCCCTAGGGGATCGCTCAGGGGACTTCAAGGGCTCCCGAGCCCCCGTCGGCCCCCTGCACGCCTCTAGCATCGAAGCAGGGACTCACAGAGACGAGGTACGGCGATGGCGGTGCGGGAGATGTTCGCGGGTATGCCCTGGTGGGTGAAGTGGGTCGCGGTGCCTCTCATCGCGATAGTCGTCTTCGGCGGCCTGATCGCCAGCGTGGTCGGGTTCGTCATCGGGCTGCTGTTCAAGGTGCTGGTGTTCGTCGTGCTCGTGGGTGGTCTGATCTTCGTCGTGCGGAAGTTCATGTCCTCTTCCGAGCGCAGGGACTGGTAAGGCACCCGGGCGCGCGGGCGCGGCGGGGGTACGCGCGAAGGCCACGGATCCGGTGATTAGCCCAGCTGAGCTAAGTCCACGACGAAACCTCACCCGTGACGGAACGTACGGATACAGTGACGTACCGCTGCCGCCGGCTGGGAAATGACGGTCCGCCACCATCCTGCCCAGTGGTTCGTGCGACCATCCGGTCTCCGGACCCCAGGCTCGCGGCGTGCCCGCGGGGGCGGCCCCCGCGGGAGGGCTGAGAGCCCGTCACCATGGCTGGGGGTGACCTGTGACCACGGCATCGAGTACCGCTGTCCCGACGTTGATCGGTTCGGTTCAGCGGGCGCTGAGGCTTATGGAGGCTGTGGGCGCCCATCGGGACGGGGCGCCGGCGAAGCAGTTGGCCCGGGAGGCGGGGCTTCCCCTCCCCACCGCCTACCACCTGCTGCGGACCCTGACCCATGAGGGATATCTGCGCAGGGAGAACGGTGTCTTCCTGTTCGGGGCGGCGGCCGAGAGACTGGGTGGAGGGCCCGCGACTCCACGGCCCGGCGTCATCGTCGACTCGCTCGCGCACTGGGCGGACGTCATCGGTGCCCCTGTGTACTGCGCCCTGTACAAGGACGGGGAGATCGAGGTGATCGCCGTGGCCGACACTCCCGAGGCTCCCGCGGTGCACGAGTGGGCCCCGTTCCGTGAGACGGGGCATGCCCACGCTCTCGGGCAATGCCTCCTCGGGCAACTCGACGAGCGTGCGCGCGAGGACCACCTGGACCGGCACCCCGTGCGGCCGCTGACGCGTTACTCCGTGAGGGACCGTCAGGCATTCCTGGAGCGGCTGGGATCGCTGAAGCGTACGGAACCTGTCATCGAGCGGCAGGAGTACGCCATGGGGACGGTCTGTGGGGCTATTCCGATCACTGTCGGCTCCGCTGTGGCGGCCATGGCTGTTTCCCTCCCTCTACACCAAGAGGAACGGTTGCTCGCCGCAGTCGAACAACTACGCTGCGAAGTAACCGCCCTGTTGCGCTCGTTCGTGTTCTCTATCAGTATCTGAAAAATCACTCCTTGTGATCTGCTATCGCGTGCACCACGATGGCGTCAATGGGGCCATGGTGGATCATTCCTGGCCAGTTTCATCTACTGCGGGGTTGAACGATGCGCGAGTCGGTTCAAGCAGAGGTCATGATGAGCTTCCTCGTCTCCGAGGAGCTCTCCTTCCGTATTCCGGTGGAGCTCCGGTACGAGGTCAGTGATCCGTACGCGATCCGGATGACCTTTCACCTGCCAGGTGACGCCCCCGTCACCTGGGCATTCGGCCGGGAGCTGCTGCTCGACGGTCTCAACAGCCCCAGCGGCGACGGCGATGTGCACATCGGCCCGACCGAGCCCGAAGGGCTGTCGGATGTGCACATCCGCCTGCAGGTCGGAGCGGACCGTGCGCTCTTCAGGGCCGGTACGGCGCCGCTTGTGGCATTTCTCGACCGGACGGACAAGCTGGTGCCATTGGGGCAGGAGCACACGCTGGGTGACTTCGACGGCAATCTCGAAGAGGCGCTGGGGCGCATCCTCGCCAAGGAACAGAACGCCGGCTGAACAGATCGGTCCTGCTGAACAGATGGGTCCTGCTCGACACCGAACACCGGTGGCCCGGTTCCCTGTGCCCGGTGGCCCGGTTCACGCCTTGCGGCGTCGGCCCCTCCCGGTCCGTGCGGGTGCAGGAGCTGCGGCTTCCGCGCCGAGCCCCGTGCGGTCCGCGGAGACCACCAGCGCCGCGAGCACCGTCGTCACCGGGACCGAGGCGACCAGTCCGATCGATCCGACGAGTGTCCGGACGATCTCCACCGCGACCAGTTCACTGGTGGCGACCGTGCTCACGCCGCTCTGGGCGATGGAGAAGAGAAGCAACAGGGGGAGCGCCGCGCCCGCGTAGGCGAGTACGAGCGTGTTGACGACCGAGGCGATGTGGTCGCGCCCGATCCGGATGCCCGCCCGGTAGAGACCGCGTACGCCCATCGTCGGGTCGGCCTGGTGCAGTTCCCAGACCGCTGAGGTCTGGGTGACGGTCACATCGTCGAGCACGCCGAGCGAGCCGATGATCACACCGGCCAGCAGCAGGCCACTCATGTCGATGTCCGGGTACAGGCCGTGGATGAGGCCGGTGTTGTCATCCGTGTTCCCGGACAGGCTCGCCCACCCGATGAAGAGCGATCCCAGCAGCCCGATCAGCAGCAGCGAGGTGAGCGTGCCGACGACCGCCACCGAGGTGCGGGCGGTCAGCCCGTGACAGGTGTACAGGGCGATCAGCATGATGGCGCTGGCCCCGATCACCGCGACGACCAGCGGATTCGAACCTTGCAGGATCGCCGGCAGGATGAACAGGGTCAGCACGGCGAAGGACACGGCGAGCGCGATCAGCGCCATCAGCCCGCGCAGTCGGCCCACCACGACCACCGCGAGGGCGAAGATCCCGGCGAGGAGCGCCATCGGGAACGAGCGGTCCACATCGGTCACCGAGTACTGAAGGTCCCGAGGTGCGTCAGGGGCGTACGCCACGACCACTCCCTGACCCTCCCGCAGCTGCCGGGGCGCATCGGGCTGGACCACCTCCACGAAGGTGCGGCCCTTGTCCTCACCGGTCGTCACCTCGACCGTCGCCTTCTTGCACTCCCCCGTCTGTTCGTTGACGGCTTCCCGCCCCGAGGCCGTGGAGGTGTCGCCGGTCGCCGGTACCTGTGAGGCGTTGACGTCCGCGCAGTCGACCGACACCACCTTCGTCACCCGGCCGTCCTGGGTCTGCCGGTCGAAGCCGACACCCGTGCGCTCATGGGCCGGGGCACCGCCGGGCCAGAACGCCACGAGGCCGACCAGGACGGCCGTCGCGAAGGGGATCAGCACGGCCGC
The DNA here is from genome assembly GCF_042871485.1 of Streptomyces sp. NPDC005791. NCBI lineage: Bacteria > Bacillati > Actinomycetota > Actinomycetes > Kitasatosporales > Streptomycetaceae > Streptomyces > Streptomyces sp. NPDC005791. The sequence goes on along the minus strand of NZ_JBIAIP010000004.1, from coordinate 230,798 downwards.
GATGACCTTACGCAAGTGCTTGGACACGGGCGCGGCAGGACCGTGACTGTGGGAGTGGCCGTGCGCATGACTCTGCGTGCTGCCTGATGCGGGGCCGGGGGATTCGGGGGCGCTTCCGGGAGACGTCACCCGGCGATCATCCCAAGAAGAGGGGAGGTCCTCTGGCCAGCACGCCAGAAGGGAGGCTAGCGTGGGGGGACATCTGTACACGCGGGAGCTCGGAGCACCGGGCTGAGAGGGCGCTGACCTCCGTATATCCCTACGGGAAACGCTGCGCCGACCGCCGAACCTGTTACCGGGTAATGCCGGCGTAGGGAGTAGGTCTCATGACCACAGCGGACGCACGCACGCCTGCCTCGAAGCGGAACCAGCAGGACGCCGAGGCCGGGAAGTCCATCGGCTGGCACAAGGGGTACGTCCAGGGCTCGCGCCCGGACCTCCGGGTGCCGGTCCGTCAGGTGCACCTCACCAACGGCAAGGACGTGACGCTGTACGACACCTCCGGGCCGTACACCGATCCCACCACCGCAACCGACGTACGCCGAGGACTCGCCCCGCTCCGGGAGAACTGGATCATCGGCCGCGGGGACACCGAGGAGTACGCGGGCCGCCCCGCGCGCCCCGAGGACGACGGCCTCAGGCACACCTCGCCGCGCGGAGGGCTGCGCAACCTCGACGCGGTCTTCCCGGGCCGCCCGCGCCAGCCCCGACGCAGCCGTGACGGCCGGCCCGTCACGCAGCTCGCGTACGCCCGCCGGGGGGAGATCACCCCGGAGATGGAGTACGTCGCGATCCGGGAGAACACCGAACCCGAGGTCGTGCGCGAGGAGATCGCGGCCGGCCGGGCGGTCCTCCCCGCCAACGTGAACCACCCGGAGATCGAGCCGATGATCATCGGTAAGCGCTTCCTGGTGAAGGTGAACGCCAACATCGGCAACTCCGCGGTCACCTCCTCCATCGAGGAGGAGGTGGACAAGATGACCTGGGCCACCAAGTGGGGCGCCGACACGGTCATGGATCTCTCCACCGGCCGCAACATCCACACCACCCGCGAGTGGGTGCTGCGCAACTCCCCCGTGCCGATCGGCACCGTCCCCCTCTACCAGGCACTCGAGAAGGTCGACGGACGGGCCGAGGAGCTGACGTGGGAGATCTACAGGGACACGGTCATCGAGCAGGCGGAGCAGGGCGTCGACTACATGACGGTGCACGCGGGCGTCCGGCTGCCCTACGTCCCGCTGACAGCCCGTCGTAAGACGGGCATCGTCTCGCGTGGCGGGTCGATCATGGCTGCCTGGTGCCTGGCACACCACAAGGAGTCGTTCCTGTACGAGAACTTCGAGGAGCTCTGCGAGATCCTCGCGTCCTACGACGTGACGTACTCACTCGGTGACGGGCTGCGTCCCGGCTCCATCGCGGACGCCAACGACGAGGCGCAGTTCGCCGAACTCCGTACGCTCGGCGAACTCAACACCGTCGCCAAGCGGTGCGGCGTCCAGACGATGATCGAGGGCCCGGGACACGTCCCGATGCACAAGATCAAGGAGAACATCGATCTGCAGCAGGAGATCTGCGAGGAGGCGCCCTTCTACACGCTGGGGCCCCTCACCACGGACGTCGCTCCCGCATACGACCACATCACCTCGGGCATCGGTGCGGCGATGATCGCCTGGTGGGGGACCGCGATGCTCTGCTACGTCACGCCCAAGGAGCACTTGGGGCTGCCGAACCGTGACGATGTGAAGACCGGTGTCATCACCTACAAGATCGCCGCTCATGCGGCGGACCTCGCCAAGGGGCACCCCGGAGCGCAGGCGTGGGACGACGCCCTTTCGGACGCCCGGTTCGAATTCCGCTGGGAGGACCAGTTCAATCTGGCGCTCGATCCTGACACCGCGCGGGAGTTCCACGACGAGACGCTGCCGGCCGAACCGGCGAAGACGGCGCACTTCTGCTCCATGTGCGGCCCCAAGTTCTGCTCGATGAAGATCTCCCACGACATCCGTCGGGAGCACGGGAACGAACAGGCCGAGATCGAGGCGGGGATGGCCGAGAAGTCCAAGGAGTTCGCAGCGGCGGGCAACAGGGTCTATCTGCCTGTCGTGGACTGACGTCAGGACGCCGGGTCCGGGCGCCACGCCGTGGCGCCCGGCGCGGGGCCTCGCCGGGTTCCGGCTCGGGGCCCTGTCGTGCCCCTCGGATCACTCCGGCTGGTGTTCGGGGCCGCCGAAGTCCGGGCTGGTGAAGTCGGGGCTGGTGAAGGTCGGGCGCGGGCCGGCCGAGGGGCCTCCCCCCGGCCCGGAGAAGTCCGGTCTGCTGTAACCGATCTTCGGTATCCGGTTGGCCGAACGGTGCGGGGTCCGCGAGGCGGGGCCCGCGGTCGGATCGGCCAGCGCGTCCCGGAGGAAGGGCAGGACGCCGCGTTCCAGCAAGGCGTGGCGCCAGGCCTCCCTGGCGCGCGCGACGTCCTCCGGCAGTTCCTCCTCCTCGTCCGTGGCGGGCAGCGCGGTGGCACCGTTGCGCAGGGCGGTGACGAGGAGGCCCACGGCGGCGACGAGGATGGCGGCGGCGGCGACGGCTGCGAAGAACCACCCGGCGGTGACCATGGTTCCGGCGAAGGCCGGGGCGGGGCTGAGTGCCTGGAGGGAGTAGCCGATCAGCAGGAATATGAGGGCGGCCGTGCCCGCGAGGACGGGCGCCAGGGCGGAGATCACCGCGAGTGTGCCGGCGCCTGTGGGGTCGGAGTCGTCCGCGGCGGACCCGGGGCCGGAGGCCTGGACATCCGGGCCGCCCGGCCCGCGCAGCTCACCGCGGACCGTCACGTAGTGGTCGTACTCGGTGGCCGCCGCCGCCGTGATCAGGGGCGTGGCGTCGAGCGCCATCGTACGGAGCTGTTCCGGATTGAGACGGTCGCCGATGCCGTCCAGATCCGGTCGTTCGTGAGCATGGCGCAGTGCGTCGGCCAGGATCCGCTCGTACTCGGGGCGGTCCTCGGCCAGCAGGTGCGGAGCGCTTTTCATGTGCATCCCCCGATGCTCCGTAGGGCCTGATCGACCGTAGGGGCGGGCGACCGGGCGGAAACGGAGGAGAGCCTGCTACTGATACGCCGATGGTAGAGCGCCTACGGCATGGGGTGACAGGGGGTTTCCGGAAATAGACCCAGCCGCCGACGGTGCCGGGCCGTGACGCATTCCCCGACGACCGTCAGTCACGCAGCGGAAGTTGGGCGACCAACAGCTTTCCGGCCATGGTCACTCCACCGTCCATGGCGACGGCCAGACCTTCCGCGTAGACGTGCGGGCCGTCCACCACCGGCCGGGCCACGTCCTCGCCTTCATCCGGTCCGACCTCGCCGAGCAGGTACGGAATGGGGCTGTGGCCGTGGACGACGCGCCGTCCACCGTACGTCGACATCAGTTCACGGACGGCTTCCGTGCCGCCCTCGTCGCGGAAGGCGAACCGCTTGGTGAGCTTCCGGAAGAGGTCCCAGCACTCATCGGCGTCGTTCCGCGTGAGGATGGCGTGCACCGTGTCGTTGACGTCCTCGATGGTGGTTCCGTAATCGAGGTAGGCGGTCGTGTCGGAGTGCATCAGCAGGTGCCCGTCCTCCTCGACGACGGCGTCGAGCCGGGCCATCCACTGGAGGTGGACGTCCTGCAGCCGGTCCATGTCGGTCTTCTGGCCGCCGTTGAGCAGCCAGGCGGCCTGGAAGGTCGCGGTGCCGGCGCCGGAGTTCACCGGGGTGTCACCGAACCTCTTCGCGCCGAGCAGCAGCAGTTCGTGGTTGCCCATGAGCGCCTTGCAGTAACCGCCGGCCGCGGCGGCCTCCGCGGAGAGGCGCATGACCAGATCGATGACGCCGATGCCGTCAGGACCTCGGTCGGTGAAGTCGCCGAGGAACCAGAGCCTGGCGTTGCCGGCTGCCCAGCGGCCGTCGGTGTCGACGAGGCCCTGCTCACGCAGAGAGCCCAGGAGTTCGTCCAGGTATCCGTGGACGTCACCGACGACGTACAGCGGGCCGCGGCCGGAATCGCCACCGGTCCGGGCTTCCGGGACGGTGTTCACCTGAACGGTGTCCCCGCGGTTGATCACAGGCAGATCCCGCGCGGTGGGGGTGTACCCCTCCGGCGGCTCGTCGCCCACCGAGATGTTGCCGGGATGCGGCAGGAGCGGGTCCACCGGCACCTGTGCATACGGCGGTACGCGGAAGTCGCGCAACGTCGCTGTCCGCACCACGGGTTCCTGACCGGCCCCCTGAGTCATCGACCCCTCCACCACCGTCGCGCCTCCGTACACCTGACGGTCCCTGCCTGGTAGAGGTGGTCCGCGGTGTCGTGCGCCCATCATAGGAATGCGGATCGTGCTGTGTGACGCACCAGGGGTGGTGAATCCGTGGGCACATCTGGTTCATCGGTCGTTTGGTCCTGATTAATCCGATCAGTCCCCGGCCGGTGACCTCGGAGCGCTGACCGTGGTGCGGGGTGGGCGGCGCTGGGAGGACGTCCGGACGATGAGTTCCGTCGGTATCACCTGCTCCACCGGGCCGTCGTGCTCGACCCCTTCGATGGCGTCGATGAGGAGCTGGACGACCGCCGTGCCGATTCTGCGAGGCTTCAGCGAGAGGGTGCTGATGGGCGGTTCGGTCGAGGCGTACACGGTGGATTCGCTGCAGCAGACCAGGAGGAGGTCCTCGGGGACCCTCAGACCGTAGCGTCGCGCCGCGGCGAGCAGATCGGTGCCGTTGGGGTCGAAGAGCCCGTAGACGGCGTCGGGGCGGTCGGGACGGGCGAGGAGGCGGTCCGCGGCGACGGCGCCCGCGCAGGGGTCGTGGGCCGGGTAGGACTCGTAGACCGGATCCTGGCCGACCCGCTCGCACCAGTGGAGGTAGGCGGTGGTCGACAGCCGGGTGTACGTGTCGGTGGTGGTGCCGGTCAGCAGCCCGATACGGCGGGCTCCTGCGGCCGCGAGGTGGTCCAGGAGGTCGAGGACCGCCGCCCGGTGGTCGTTGTCGACCCAGGCGGTGACCGGGAGGGTGCCCGCCGGGCGCCCGTCGGAGACGACGGGCAGGCCCTGGCGCACGAGCTCGGTGACCACCGGGTCCTGGTCGGAGGGATCGATGACGACCGTCCCGTCCAGCGCGACGTTGGACCAGACGTCGTGGCGTGACGTGGCGGGGAGGATCACGAGGGCGTAGCCGCGTGCGAGGGCGGCCGATGTGGCGGCTCTCGCCATCTCCGCGAAATACGCGAATTCGGTGAAGGTGAAAGGTTCATCCCCGTACGTGGTCACGGTCAGGCCGATGAGCCCCGACTTGCCGGTACGGAGGGTTCGGGCCGCCGCGGACGGGCGGTAGCCCAGCCGTTCGGCGACCTCGCGGACATGGCGGCGGGTGGCGTCCGGGAGCCTGCCCTTGCCGTTGAGCGCGTCGGACACGGTCGTGATGGAGACCCCGGCCGCCGCGGCTACGTCCCGGATCCCCGCACGTCCTGGCCGGCCGTTACGCCGGGGCGTCTCTGTCCGGCTTACCTGGTGCTTCCCTGCTGCTGTCATGGCGAGCCGATAGTAGGGGGCCGATGCCGGGTCCGGCTGGTCGCATATGCCTACCTTGACAGGCACGTTTCTGCATGATCAACGGGGGGCAAATGCCTTGGAATCGCAGGGGGTTGGCCGTGCGGGCATCACCGTGTCACGCATCGGTGTGCAGGAACCTGGTGAATGGCCCATGTCTCGAAGAGGTCTCAACTCACCTGTTCGAGGGATGCGCGCCACGGAGCGAGCGACCGGCGCGCGACGGGATGTGCGGCGCTCCCCTTCCCGGAGGCTGACGGACCCGCGCAGGGCGGGTCCGTCCCGCCGGGGCCGGCGATTTCGGATCCTGGCCGTTCGCACGGGTGCCCAATCCTCATAAGGTGAGCAGTATTGATGTGTACGGACGGTCGAGGAGGACCTGCGGTGAGCGAGACGAGCCCGAAACTGCGCGCCGAACTGGACGGCGTCCCTGCGTATGTGCCGGGCAAGCCGGCATCCGCGGAGGGGCCGGTTGCCTTCAAGCTGTCCTCCAACGAGAACCCGTACCCCCCGTTGCCCGGTGTCATGGAATCGGTGCTCTCCGCGGCCGCCGCCTTCAACAGGTATCCGGACATGGCCTGCACCGGTCTGATGAACGAGCTGGCGGACCGGTTCGGTGTGCCGGTCTCCCATCTGGCCACCGGAACGGGTTCGGTCGGTGTCGCGCAGCAGTTGCTCCAGGCCACGTCGGGCCCGGGGGACGAGGTCATCTATGCCTGGCGCTCGTTCGAGGCGTACCCGATCATCACGCAGATCAGCGGCGCGACGTCGGTCAAGGTGCCTCTGACCGGCGGAGAGGTGCACGATCTCGACGCCATGGCCGGCGCGGTCACCGACAGGACGCGGATGATCTTCGTCTGCAATCCGAACAACCCGACCGGCACCGTGGTGCGCCGGGCGGAGCTGGAGCGGTTCCTGGACCGTGTTCCGGACGATGTCCTGGTCGTGCTCGACGAGGCGTACAAGGAGTTCATCCGGGACGCCGACGTGCCGGACGGGATCGAGATCTACCGGGACCGGCCCAATGTCGCGGTGCTCCGGACCTTCTCCAAGGCGTACGGCCTCGCGGGTCTGCGGGTCGGCTTCGCGGTGGCGCACGAGCCCGTGGCGGCGGCGCTGCGCAAGACGGCCGTCCCCTTCGGCGTCAGTCAGGTCGCCCAGGACGCCGCGGTCGCCTCGCTGCGCGCCGAGGACGAGCTGCTGGGCCGGGTCGGTTCGCTGGTCGGCGAGCGTGCCAGGGTGTACGACGGTCTCGTGCGGCAGGGCTGGACCGTTCCGGAGTCCCAGGCGAACTTCGTCTGGCTGAGGCTCGGGGACCGGACGCTCGATTTCGCCGCGGTCTGCGAGCAGGCGGGGGTGGTCGTGCGGCCCTTCGCCGGTGAGGGTGTGCGGGTCACGATCGGGGAGGCCGAGGCCAACGACGTGTTCCTGAAGGTGGCGGAGTCCTTCCGCCAGGAGCTGTAGCGGCGCGATCGGCGGGCGATCCCCCTCCGGTGGCCCCGGACCTCGGCGACCGAGGTCCGGGGCCACCGTTTTTCCGTCCCGGAGTCCTTGGTGCCCTGTCCGGTTCCGGCCGTCTCGGCGGGGTCGGCCGGAAAACACCCCCCACCGGACGGCTTCGAAGGCATGTGCGCCATAATTGCTTGTGAATGTGAACGCGTTCACAAGCGCGCCCTGGTTCCTCCCGTCATCGGGGGGTATGACCGGGCGACCTGCGGCTGTGATCACGGCGACGTAAGGAGAAGAGTCGTGGACCTGGCTCTGGCACCAGAGACCCTGGCGCGATGGCAATTCGGCATCACCACCGTCTACCACTTCCTGTTCGTCCCACTGACGATCTCTCTCGCCGCGCTCACCGCCGGCCTGCAGACCGCCTGGGTGCGTACGGACAACGAGAAGTACCTCAGGGCGACCAAGTTCTGGGGCAAGCTCTTCCTGATCAACATCGCCATGGGCGTGGTCACGGGCATCGTCCAGGAGTTCCAGTTCGGCATGAACTGGTCCGACTACTCGCGGTTCGTCGGTGACGTCTTCGGTGCCCCGCTCGCCTTCGAGGCCCTGATCGCGTTCTTCTTCGAGTCCACCTTCATCGGCCTGTGGATCTTCGGCTGGGACAAGCTGCCGAAGAAGATCCATCTCGCCTGCATATGGATGGTGTCCATCGGCACCATCCTCTCGACCTTCTTCATCCTGGCCGCCAACTCCTGGATGCAGCACCCCGTCGGTTACCGGATCAACGAGGAGCGCGGCCGTGCCGAGCTCACCGACTTCTGGAAGGTGCTCACCCAGGACACGGCGCTCACCCAGTTCTTCCACACCATCACGGCGGCCTTCCTGGTCGGAGGCGCCTTCATGGTCGGCATATCCGCCTTCCACCTCGCCCGCCGGAAGCACATCCGTGTGATGCGCACCTCCCTCAGGGTCGGGCTGGTCACGGTGGTGGCCGCCGGCATGCTCACCGCGGTCAGCGGAGACACGCTCGGCAAGGTGATGTTCAAGCAGCAGCCGATGAAGATGGCCGCGGCGGAGGCCCTGTGGGAGGGCGAGGAGGGCGCGCCCTTCTCCCTCTTCGCGGTCGGGGACGTCGCCGAGGGGCACAACGACGTGGAGGTCTCCATACCCGGAGTGCTCTCCTTCCTCGCGGACAACACCTTCACCTCGTACGTCCCGGGTATCAACGACATCAACAAGGAACTGCAGGAGACCTACGGGCCCGGCGACTACCGGCCCAACATCCCGGTCGCCTTCTGGAGCTTCCGCTGGATGATCGGCTTCGGCATGGCGTCCTTCGGACTCGGTCTGCTGGGCCTGTGGCTGACGCGGCGGAAGTTCCTGCTGCCGCAGGCGCTGCGCACGGGCGAGGACGAAGTGCCGAATCTCGTCCTCTTCAGGAACAAGGCGCTGAGCCCGAAGCTCGCCAAGCTCTACTGGCTCACCGCCCTCTGGACCATGATGTTCCCCCTGATCGCGAACTCCTGGGGCTGGATCTTCACCGAGATGGGGCGCCAGCCCTGGGTGGTCTACGGGGTCTTCCAGACCCGCGACGCGGTGTCTCCGGGAGTCTCGCAGGGCGAAATCCTCACCTCCATGATCGCCTTCACGGTGCTCTACGCGGTGCTCGCCGTCATCGAGGTCAAGCTGCTCCTGAAGTACGTCAAGGCCGGACCCCCCGAGCTCACCGAGGCCGACCTCAACCCGCCCACCCGGATCGGCGGTCACGACCAGGACGCCGACCGGCCGATGGCCTTCTCCTACTGAGATCAAGCGGAGCTGAGAGATGGAACTCCACGATGTCTGGTTCGTGCTCATAGCCGTCCTGTGGACCGGCTACTTCTTCCTGGAAGGATTCGACTTCGGTATCGGGGTCCTCACCAAGCTGCTGGCCCGGGACCGCAAGGAGCGACGGGTCCTGATCAACACGATCGGGCCGGTCTGGGACGGGAACGAGGTGTGGCTGCTCAGCGCGGGCGGCGCCACCTTCGCGGCCTTCCCGGAGTGGTACGCCACCCTGTTCTCCGGCTTCTACCTGCCTCTGCTGGTCATCCTGCTCTGCCTGATCATCCGCGGGGTGGCGTTCGAGTACCGGGCGAAGCGGCCCGAGGAGCGCTGGCAGACCAACTGGGAGCACGCGATCTTCTGGACCTCGCTGATTCCGGCCGTCCTCTGGGGCGTGGCCTTCGGGAACATCGTCCGCGGCGTGAAGATCGATGCCGATATGGAGTACGTCGGCAACCTCTGGGACCTGCTCAACCCGTACGCCGTCCTGGGCGGCCTGGTCACGCTGTTCCTCTTCACCTTCCACGGCTCGGTGTTCGCCGCGCTCAAGACCGTCGGGGACATCAGGAAGCGTGCACGGGGGCTGGCACTCAAGCTGGGCCTGGCCACGGCGGTGCTCGCACTGGCCTTCCTCGGCTGGACGCAGGCGGACAACGGGAACGGCTGGAGCCTGACGGCCATGCTGGTCGCCGTGGTGTCGCTGGTGGTGGCCATCGGAGCCATCGCGGCGGGACGCGAGGGCTGGTCGTTCGCCTTCTCCGGCGTGACCATCGCGGCAGCGGTAGCGATGCTCTTCCTGACGCTCTTCCCGAACGTCATGCCGTCCTCGCTCGACGACGCGTGGAATCTGACGGTCTCCAACGCCTCCTCCAGCCCGTACACCCTCAAGATCATGACCTGGTGCGCAGGCATCGCCACCCCCGTGGTGCTGCTCTACCAGGGCTGGACGTACTGGGTGTTCCGCAAGCGCATCGGCACGCACCACATCGCCGACGCGCACTGAGCCCGAACCGGACGAGTGCCATGAGCGCACTGGGGAGCTGTTTCACGTGAAACCGATCGACCCGCGACTACTCCGTTACGCCCGGGCCACCCGGTTCTTCCTGGCGGCCGTAGTGGCACTGGGCCTGGTCGGAGCCGCTCTGGTCATCGCCCAGGCCATGCTCGTCGCCGAAGTGGTGGTGGGCGGCTTCGAGGACGGGCTGACCGTTTCCGGGCTCCGCACGCCGCTGATGCTGCTGGCGGCTGTCGCGCTGGGGCGGGCGTTCGTGGCGTGGCTGACGGAACTGGCCGCGTACCGGGCGAGTGCCGCGGTCAAGTCCGAGTTGCGCGGCCGGCTCATGGAAAGGGCGTCCGTCCTGGGGCCGGACTGGCTCAGCGGGCAGCGCACCGGGTCGCTGATCGCTCTGGCGACCCGGGGCGTCGACGCCCTCGACGACTACTTCTCGCGCTACGTTCCTCAGCTCGGCCTCGCGATCGTCGTTCCGGTGGCGGTGCTGGCCCGGATCGTCACCGAGGACTGGGTCTCGGCGGCGATCATCGTGGTGACGCTGCCGCTGATTCCGCTCTTCATGATCCTGATCGGATGGGCCACCCAGTCCCGGATGGACCGTCAGTGGAAGCTGCTGTCACGGCTCTCCGGTCACTTCCTCGACGTGGTCGCCGGACTCCCCACACTGAAGGTCTTCGGGCGGGCCAAGGCGCAGGCCGAATCGATCCGTGGCATCACCTCGCAGTACCGCCAGGCCACGCTGAAGACCCTTCGGATCGCGTTTCTCTCCTCCTTCGCCCTGGAGCTGCTGGCGACCCTCTCCGTGGCCCTGGTCGCCGTGACGATCGGGATGCGGCTCGTCCACGGAGAACTGGACCTCTACACGGGGCTGGTGGTGCTCATTCTGGCGCCGGAGGCCTATCTGCCCATCCGTCAGGTCGGGGCGCAGTACCACGCGGCCGCGGAAGGGCTTTCGGCGGCCGAGGAGATCTTCGCGGTGCTGGAGACCGAGCCCGCGGCCGGCGGGTCCCACGACACGCCGAAGTCGCTGCGGCTCGAACTGGAAGGGGTGACGGTCCGCCATCAGGGCCGGGCCGAGCCCGCTCCGGCTGCGGCCTCCCTCGTGGTCGAGCCGGGGGAAACCGTCGCCCTCGTCGGTCCCAGCGGGGTCGGCAAGTCGACGCTCCTCAGCGTTGTGCTCGGATTCACCGCCGTGGACGAGGGCCGGGTCCGGGTCGGCGGGACCGATCTGTCCGCCCTCTCCCTCGAGCGCTGGCGTGAGCAGATCGCCTGGGTGCCCCAGCGCCCCCATCTCTTCGCCGGGACGATCGCGGAGAACGTACGGCTGGCGCGCCCGGACGCGGACGACGCGGCGGTGATGACCGCGCTGCGGGAGGCAGGGGCGTACGACTTCGTGGGCGCGCTGCCGGACGGTGTCGGAACGCTGCTGGGTGAGGACGGCACCGGGCTCTCCGCAGGACAGCGGCAGCGCCTCGCGCTGGCCCGGGCCTTCCTCGCGGACCGGCCTCTGCTGCTGCTCGACGAGCCGACGGCGAGCCTGGACGGCGAGACGGAGGCGGGCATCGTCGACGCGGTGCGCAGGCTTGCCGCAGGGCGCACCGTGCTGCTGGTCGTGCACCGGCCGGCGCTGCTCGCGGTCGCGGACCGGGTGGTCGTGCTGCAGCCGGGGGCGGGCGAGCCGATGGCCGGCCGGGTGGAGGCTGACGGCGGGGCGGCTCCGAACCCTGGTGCTCCAGGCCACCGGGCTGACCGAGGGGATGCCGGGCAGCTGGACGCGGCAGAGCCCGCACTGCTCGCGGAGAGGGTCGAGCTGCTCAGGGACACCGCCCCCAGGGCAGGCGGTCGTGTGCTCGCCCGGGTCCGCGAGGCCGCCGGTTCGCAGCACGGGAAGCTGGGGCTGGCTCTGCTGCTGGGCAGCCTCGCGGTGGCGTCCTCCGTCGGTCTGATGGCCGTCTCCGGCTGGCTGATCTCACGCGCCTCCGAGCAGCCCCCGGTGCTGTATCTGATGGTCGCGGTCACCGCTACCCGGGCCTTCGGGCTCGGGCGGGCCGTCTTCCGCTATGCGGAGCGGCTGGTGTCCCACGACGCGGTGCTGCGGATGCTCGCCGAGCTCAGAGTGGCTGTGTACCGGGGGCTGGAGCGCATCGCGCCCGCCGGTCTGCGCGCCGCGCGGCGGGGCGACCTGCTGTCCCGGCTCGTCTCCGACGTGGACGCGCTGCAGGACTACTGGCTGCGCTGGCTGCTGCCCGTGGGAACCGCGGCGGCGGTGGTGGCGGGTTCTGTCGCCTTCACCGGCTGGATGCTGCCGGAGGCCGGTGCGGTTCTCGCCGCCGGGCTGCTCCTCGCGGGCGTGGGCGTGCCGTGGCTGAGCGGGGCCTTCGCCCGGCGGGCCGAGTCCCAGCTGGCGCCGGCCCGGGCCGCGCTGGCCGTCCGGGTCGCCGATCTGCTCGGCGGGACGGCCGAGCTGACTGTCGCGGGTGCGCTGCCCGCCCGGAGGGAGCAGGTGCGATCGGCGGACGGCGTCCTCACACGGATCGCCTCGCGCACTGCGGCCGCGACAGCCCTCGGCGGCGGTCTCTCCGCCCTGATCTGCGGACTGACCGTCGTGGCGACGGCGCTCGTGGCGCTGCCCGCCGTGTACGGCGGACGGCTGGCGGGTGTCGAGCTCGCCGTCGTCGTGCTCACCCCGCTCGCCGCGTTCGAAGCCGTGACGGGACTGCCGCTCGCGGTGCAGTACCGCCGGCGGATCAAGCGGAGCGCGGAGCGGGTCTTCGAGGTGCTGGATGCTTCCGCACCGGTCGGGGAGCCTGCTGCGCCGGCCGAGACGCCGGCCGCGCCGTTCCCCCTGGCCGTACGCGGGCTGTCGGCCCGCTACGAGGGCGCGGAGCGCGATGCCCTGCACTCCGTCGACCTGACGCTGCAGGCCGGGAAGCGGGTCGCCGTCGTGGGCCCGTCCGGTTCGGGTAAGACCACGCTCGCGCAGGTCCTGCTCCGCTTCCTGGACGCCCGGGAGGGTACGTACAGTCTCGGCGGGGTCGAGGCTTCCGCGCTGGAGGGGGACACGGTGCGGACCTTCGTCGGGCTGTGTGCCCAGGACGCCCACGTCTTCGACAGCTCCATCCGCGAGAACCTGCGGCTGGCCCGCACAGGAGCGACCGACGGGGAGTTGAGGGACGCTCTCGCCGCAGCCCGGCTGTGGGACTGGGTCCGGTCGCTGCCCGACGGCCTCGACACGCTGGTGGGCGAGCACGGGGCCCGGCTGTCGGGTGGCCAGCGGCAGCGGCTGGCACTGGCCCGTGCTCTTCTCTCCGACTTCCCCGTACTCGTACTCGACGAGCCTGCGGAGCACCTCGATCCGGCCACGGCGGACGCGCTGACCACGGATCTGCTGGCCGCCACCCAGGGGCGTACGACCGTGCTGATCACTCATCGGCTGGCCGGGCTCGAGGCGGTGGACGAGGTGGTGGTGCTGGACGGGGGCCGGGTGGTGCAGCAGGGTCCGTACGCTGCTCTGGCGGCCCAGGACGGTCCACTGCGCCGGATGCTCGAACGTGAACAGGCCCCTGTGCGCAGGGGTCCCAGGAAGCGATCGCGAGCGGTGCCTGAACCGGTGAGGGGCTGAACACGGCGATCTCGCCCGAGTTCCGGCTTTCCGGACTGTTCGGTGCTTACTAGGCTCGGATCATGCCCGATTCGGAGTCGAAGGACGCGCCCGAAAAGGCGCAGCGGAGCACCGGAGGTCTGCGAGGGCTCTCCGCGGAGCTGAGCGCACGCGTTCCCCCGCTGCTGGAGGCAACGCGGTCTGTCGCCACGGGCCTCGAGCTGCACTCCACCCTCGAGCGCGTCTGCGGGACCGCGGCTGAACTCGCCCACGCCCGCTATGCGGCCATCGGCGTCGTCGAAGAGCCCGGCGAAGTCCTCAGCGACTTCATCACCCATGGGGTGCCCGAGGGGATCGCCCAGGAGATCGGACACCCGCCCGACGGACACACCGGTCTCCTGGGCGCGCTGATCCACGACGGCGTGCCCATCCGGCTGGAGGATCTGGCGGACGACCCGCGCTTCGGCGGATTCCCGGCCGCCCACCCGAAGATGCGCAGCTTTCTCGGAGTCCCGATCCGGGTCCAGGGCGAGATCTTCGGCAACCTCTACGTGATGGAGAAGCACGGCGGAGGTGGGTTCTGCGACGACGAGTTGCACATACTGCGTGTGCTGGCGACGGAGGCCGGGATCGCCATCGGCCACGCACGGACGTACGAGGCAGCCCGACAGCGCGAACAGTGGATCGACGGTTCGGTGGCTGTCACCACCGCCCTGCTCTCGGCCGGCGACGCCGACGAGGCACTCGCCGTCGTCGCCGAACAGGCACGTCGCCTCGCCGATGCGGCGGTCGGCATCGTGCTGCTTCCGGCCGAGGAAGGCGGTCTGGAGATCGTCGCCGTCTCCGGGGACGAGCCGTCCGCGTCCCTCGGCGTGATCATCCCGCCGCAGAGCCCGGTGGTGGCCGCCCTCCTGCGGGGCGAGGAGGTGTTCCTGGAGGACTCGGCGACAGACCCCCGCCTGATCACCAGGCTGGCCGATCGATTCGGCCCGCACATGCTGCTCCCCCTGCGCAGCGGTGGCCGGGTGCTCGGAGCGCTCTCCGTTCCCCGGCTCCGGGGCGGCCGGCCGTTCACCCGGACGGAGCGGACACTGGCCACCCACTTCGCCGCGCAGGCCGCACTGGCGCTGAAGCTGGCCGAGGCCCAGCGGGACCGGGAGCGCCTCGCCGTCTACGAGGACCGGGACCGGATCGCCCGTGACCTCCACGACCTCGTCATCCAGCGGCTGTTCGCCACCGGGATCATGCTGGAGGGCGCCCAGCGGCGCTCTCCGGTGCCCGCGGTGCGGGCCGGCATCGGACGGGCCGTGGACGAACTGGATGTGACCATCCAGGAGATCCGCACGGCCATCTTCGCGCTGCAGCACGAACCCGCCGAGGCGCCGTCGGGGTTGCGGACCCGGGTACTACGGGAGATCAACATGGCGGCGGTGCCCCTGGGCTTCATGCCCTCGCACCGGTTCCTGGGGCCTGTCGACTCACTGGTGGGGGAACTGGCGGGCAGGAACCTGATCGCGGCTCTGCGTGAGGCGCTGTCCAACACGTTCCGCCACGCGCGTGCCTCACACGTCGATGTGAGGGTGGACGCGACCGCGGTGCTGCCCGACGGGCGGGACGCGGTACGGCTGACGGTCGCGGACGACGGGGTGGGGATTCCGGACGGAGGCCGGCGCAGCGGCCTGCGCAACCTGGCCCGGCGCGCCGAATCCCTGGGCGGCGCGAGCTGGCTCGGACCGGGGGCCGGGGAGGACGGCTCCGGTACGACGGTGACCTGGCAGGTTCCGCTCTGACCGGGCGGGCCTCGCGGTCCTGTCCCGGTGCGCGGGCTCAGCGTGTGGCGAGGATCCGTTCGATGACGACGGCGACGCCGTCCTCGTCGTTCGTCAGCGTCACCCCGGTCGCGGCGGCCACCGCGGCCGGATGGGCGTTGCCCATGGCGAACGAGGCACCGGCCCAGCTCAGCATCTCCACATCGTTGGGCATGTCCCCGAAGGCGACCACTTCGTCCGCGGTGATCCCGCGCTCCGCGCAGCACGCGGCGAGCGTGCGGGCCTTGGAGACCCCCAGGCCGCTGATCTCCAGCAGCGCGGTGGGGCTGGACCGGGTGAACGACGCACGGTCACCCGCGCGTTCGCGGGCCAGCGCGAGGAAGGCATCCGGGGCCATCTCGGGGTGGTGGGCCAGGACCTTCAGGACCGGTGCGCCGGTTCCCGGGACCTCTTCGTGGAGCAGTTTCTCCGCGACGGCGACCGTGGCCCCCGGATCCATGTGGAACGGGGGGTAGGCCGGCTCGTAGTGGATGCCCGTGGCCAGTTCGACGGCGAAGGACACCCCGGGCGCCGCCTCGCGCAGGACGTCGACGACGTCCAGGGCGATCGCACGGTCCAGGGGGTTGACCTTGAGCAGCCGGCCTTCGTGGAGGTCGGCGACCGCGGCGCCGTTCGCACAGATCGCCATGCCGTGGCCCTGCACATGAGGGCTGACGACGTCCATCCAGCGAGCGGGCCGTCCGGTGACGAAGAAGACAGCGATTCCCGCCGCTTCGGCGGCTGCCAGAGCGGCGGTCGTACGGTCCGACAAGGTCTTGTCATCGCGCAGGAGGGTGCCGTCCAGATCGGTGGCGATCAGCCGGGTCACGGCAGGCAGAGGCGAGTCGGTAGCTGAGGTCACTCCCTCATTCTCCCGCACGGAGTCGCACGGGCGTGCAGAGGGGCGCCCATCTGAGAGTGCGAGGCCCTGAGCTGCGTAACCTGCCTCTGGCATATGCCGAAGGCCGGGCCGTCCTGCCTCAGCCACCCCCGGCCCTCAGCCGAGCTGGGCCAGTGCCTCGGTGGCGATCTGCTCGAACACCTCCGTATCCAGGGCGAAGTCGGAGTCGGGCACCGGCCAGTGGACGACGATCTCGGTGAACCCGAGGTCGAAATGGGTCCCCGCGAAGTCCACGAACGCGTCGAGGGACTGCAACGGACGCCCCGGGGTGAAGCCGGTCAGCAGGATCTTGTCCAGCTCGGAGACATCCCGGCCGGCTTCCTCGCAGGCCGCTCCCAGCCGGGTCATCTGGCCGCGGACGGCAGTCACGGACTGTTCAGGGGTGCCTGTTTCGAACAGCTTCGGATCACCCGTGGTCACCCACGCCTGGCCATGGCGTGCCGCGAGCTTCAGCCCGCGCGGCCCCGTGGCGGCGACCGCGAAGGGCAGCCGGGGGCGCTGTACGCAGCCGGGGATGTTCCGGGCCTCGTTCGCGGCGTAGAACCGGCCCTCCTGTGTCACGGTCGGCTCACGGAGCAGACGGTCGAGCAGTGGGACGAACTCCTCGAAATGCTCGGCACGTTCACGCGGGGTCCACGGCTGCTCGTCGGCCCGGCGCAGCGTGGTGGCGTCGAAGCCACTGCCGCCGGCGCCGATGCCGAGCGTGATCCGTCCGCCGGAGACGTCGTCCAGGGTGATCAGGTCCTTGGCGAGGGTGACCGGATGCCGGAAGTTGGGCGACGTCACGAGAGTGCCCAGACGTATACGCTGCGTCACCGTCGCTGCCGCCGTCAGCGTCGGGAGCGCGGCGAACCACGGCCCGTCGCGGAAGCTCCGCCAGGAGAGATGGTCGTAGGTGTACGCGGCGTGGAATCCGAGGTCTTCGGCCTGCCGCCAGATCTTCTGTCCTTCGGTCCATCGGTGGATGGGAAGGATCACCGTGCTCAGTCGCATGCTGACGACCCTATGCTTCCTCGACCGCGTGCTACGGGCCTCCGCCCCGTAGCGGCTGCCCGGCGTATCCGATGGCTGGTTGCGGCCGGTGCCGTGCGCCCCGCCGTCGCCATCACGCCCCGGTCTTCCGCCAGACAGCGGTGACTGCCGCGACCGGGTCGGCGTCCGCCGGTGCCGCGGACCACCATTCGCCGTCGTCCTCCCGGATGCAGGGGTACCAGCAGGCGTCAGGGCCGAGCCGGAGCTGGATGCCGTGGTCGGTGAGGGTGAGGCGGTTGCGCCAGGCACGGAGACGGGCAGGGGCGGGGGTCATCTCGGCGAGGGCAGCGGTCAGGGCGGTACGGGCGGCCGTCATCACCGCCGGGTCAGGGGTGAGCGGCTGTTCGGCGACAGTGAGGCCGGTGGGGCCGCCGTTGCGCCAGGCGCGCGTGAGACGGGCGAACTCAGTGGGTTTGATGCCGGTGTTCTGGATCAGACGGTGAAACCAATCGGGTCCGGGGCCGCTCGCGGCGATCCGTACCGCGTCCTGGTGCTGCGTCAGGTGCAGGTCGGCGGTGTGGCCCGCGAGAAGTCGTGCTGCGCGTGCGGCGGTGTCGGACATGAGGCGTTCCAGGTCCGTGGTGGACAGGCCGGTGCCGGAAGGCGGGGCGACGGGCAACGCGGCGGCGTGGGTGGCCGGAGCTCGGGGGCCGGGCAGCTGGGGGGCGTGTTCAGCCCAGCGGGTGTAGGCGGCGGTGGCCGGGACACCCGTCGGGGCTGGTGGGGTGGGGGTGCCCTGCTTCGGCGTACGGCGTGCGCGCAGCTCGGCGAGGACCTCTTCCCGCCCGCGGCCGCGCAGCGCGAAGAGGACGAACGGATCGGCGTCGACGGTGGCGGCGATGACGTAGCAGAGCGCGGCGGCGTGCTTGCAGGGGTACCCCCAGTCGGGGCAGGAACAGTCGGGATCGAGTTCGGTGGGCTGCGGGAGGAGGGGGACGCCCGCTCGGCGGGCGTCGTCGACGAGTCCGGCGGGCATCTCGTCGTCCAGGAGCGCGGCAAGGTGGCCGGCGCGGGCCGCGATGGCGTCGAGCAGGGTGCCCCACTGGGTGTCGGTGAGGACGGGCAGGTGGACGGAGGAGCGGTACGGGCGCGGCCGGCTGCCCTGGACGGCGGCCTTGATCCGGCCCGGGGCGACGGTGGTCGGGCCGACCATGCCCTTGCGGGCGTAGGTGCGCCCGCGTGACAGGCGCCCGGCGTCCAGGGTGGAGTCTTCCAGGGCGGTGACCCACGCCTGGCCCCACCAGGTCGCGGCGAAGGCACGCTTGCCGCGGGCAGGCGCGCGGCGCGGGCCGGGGACCGAGGCGCTCATGCCTGCCTCCCCAGGGCGACGAGTTCGGCGAGATCGGCGTCGGACAGTTCGGTCAGGGCGGCTTCGCCGGAGCCGACGACGGCGTCGGCGAGCGCGCGCTTGGACGCGAGCAGTTCCGCCACCTTGTCCTCCACGGTTCCCTCCGCGATGAGTTTGTGGACCTGGACGGGCCGGTCCTGGCCGATGCGGTAGGCGCGGTCGGTGGCCTGGTCCTCGACGGCCGGGTTCCACCAGCGGTCGTAGTGCACGACGTGAGTGGCGCGGGTCAGGTTGAGCCCGGTGCCGGCCGCCTTCAACGACAGGAGGAACACCGGAACATCACCGCGTTGGAAGCGTTCCACCATCTCCTCGCGTCGGGTGACGGGGGTACCGCCGTGCAGGAAGAGGGTGGGTGTGCCGCGTTCGGCGAGATGCCTCTCCAGGAGGGTCGCCATCTGCTTGTACTGGGTGAAGACCAGCACCGATTCGCCCTCGGCGATGATGGTGTCGACCAGTTCGTCGAGAAGATCGAGCTTGCCGGAGCGGCCGGTGAGCGGCGCGGATCGGCTCAGGCCGTGCTCTTTCAAGTACTGGGCCGGGTGGTTGCAGATCTGCTTCAGCGCGGTGAGTAGTTTCAGCACCAAGCCGCGCCGGGTGATTCCCTCGGACTCCTCGATCTGCGCCATGGTCTCGCGGACCACCGCCTCGTACAGGCTGGTCTGCTCGGCCGTCAGCGAGACGACACGGTCGGTCTCGGTCTTGGGCGGCAGTTCGGGTGCGATGCCGGGGTCGGACTTCTTGCGGCGCAGCAGGAACGGGCGGACGAGGCGTGACAGGCGCTCGGCGGCCGCCGAGCCCTGGCCGTCCCCGGCCCCCGCCTCGATGGCGCGGGCGTGCCGGTCGCGGAAGGCGGACAGCGATCCGAGGAGTCCTGGGGTGGTCCAGTCGAGGAGCGCCCACAGTTCGGAGAGGTTGTTCTCCACGGGGGTACCGGTCAACGCGACGCGGGCCCGGGCGGGCAGGGTACGCAGTTCGCGAGCGGTCACGGCGTAGGGGTTCTTGATGTGCTGAGCCTCGTCGGCGGCGATCAGCGACCATGCGGTCTCGGCGAGGACGTCACGGTCGCGCCGCAGCACCCCGTAGGTGACCAGGACGATCTCGTCGCCGGCCAGGTCCTCGAGGTGGCGGTCGCCGCCGTGGTAACGGCGCACGGCAACGGTCGGCGCGAACCTGGCAGCTTCGCGCTGCCAGTTGCCGAGCAAGGAGGTGGGGCAGACGACGAGGGTGGGGCCCGCGGTGGTGGAGACGGTCTGGCGGTGCAGATGCAGGGCGAGCAGCGTGATGGTCTTGCCCAGGCCCATGTCGTCCGCGAGGCAGCCGCCGAGACCGAGTTCGCACATCTCGGCCAGCCAGGCGAGGCCCCGCTTCTGGTAGTCGCGCAACGTGGCCGTGAGAGCAGGGGGCTGGGCGGCGGGGGTACGGGACTCGGGATCGCGGATACGGGTGACCAGATCGCCGAGCGCACCGACCGCCTCGCAGAGATACGTCCCACCGTCCCTTTCCACCTCGCCGGTCAGCGCGGCGCTCAACGCCTCCATGGGGGTGAGCGGTTCCATCCGGCGGCGCTTCGCGCGGGCCACCAGCTTCGGGTCGGCGACGACCCACTGGTCGCGTAGCCGGATCAGCGGGCGGCGCGCCTCGGCGAGGGCGTTCATCTCGGCTTCGGTGAGAGGCTCGCCACCGAGCGAGACCTGCCAGCGGAAGTCGAGCAGGGCGTCGGCGTCGAGCAGACCGCCCGCGCTGGAACCGGGGGCGGCGCGCTGCCCGATCTCCGCGGTCGCGGTGAGCGCCTTGAGCAGTGCGCGCGGCCAGTGCACATCGATACCGGCCGCACGCAGCGCGTCGGTTGCTTCGCCCAGCAGGTCGAAGGCTTCGTCGTCGGTCAGCAGGAGCTGTTCGGGAGCGGCGTCCGCCAGCATGCGGTGGAGCGGGGGCCAGACGCGGGCGCCGCGGCGCAGCGCGAGCAGTGTCTCGGTCTCGGCGCGTGGGCCGAGGAGCCTCTCCACCTCGCCGGGCTCGCTCCACAGCCGTGCGGCCTCCACGACGAGCGCCGGATCCGCCGCGGTGTGCAGTTGCAGGGTGGCCCGGAACTGCCGGCGTCGGCCCTCGGGTACGTCGACGCGGAGCGAGACGCCGACCTCGGCGGTCAGCGCGGCAGCGGTCTCCTCGGCCCATTCGCGCAGCGCCGGCACGGCGCGCGCCTCGCGCCAGGCGTACGGCACCGCTCCCACGGCGAGAGGCACGGCCGGAGTGCGGACCAGGTCGTCGGCGACCGCGTCGCAGAACAGGCGCACCAGCATCGCCGGTTCGGCGATGCGTACCGGCGGCGGGCCGGGCTCGGGCAGGCAGTGGGCATGGGGCGGGAAGGCTGCGGCGAGGGCGTCCAGCGCCTGCCGCTGGGCAGCGGTGAAGGGGCCCGCCCGCCAGGTGTCGTAACCGGCCGGGGTGAGGGCCGGGTGGAGGCGGCCGTCGGCGAGCAGCCGCAGCGCGAAGTGGGCGGCGGCCTGCCAGGCCGCGGCCGACGGGTGCGGTGGCCGCGCCCCGGTCAGGGCGGACACGGCGACCGCGACGGGCAGCGCGTAACCGTCCATCGTGCGTCGTCCGACCGAGCGGCCACGCGGCAGTACCAGTTCCACCGAGTCGGTCTCCACACCCTTCGGCAAGGCACCGTCCCCGGCGACCGCCCCCGCGGGCTGCCAGAGCAGGAGCCGCCCGAGACGGGCCGGCTCTCCGGGAAGGAACACCGCCGCCCAGCCTTCGTCGAGAAGCTCCCGCGCCCAGGTGGTCGCCTCGGGGGCGGCAAGCGGTGGTGCGCTCATCACGCCTGTGCCCGTGCTCGCTTCTCGTGCAACGACCCGTGCCACTCGATTCCGCTCCCTCACCATCCGGGGGCTCTCCAAGGCAACCCTGCCCCTCACCGGACTTCACCACGTGCTGTCACCCACCGGCAAGCCTGGGCTATGCCTTCACCGGTGGGGACAGGACTCCGGCGGAAGGCACCGCATCTGTGCTCGCGTGGCCGTGCCCGGCAGCCGGCATCCTGGGTCCGCTCCGGCGGACGCCGCGTGAGCGGGACTCTCGTTCTCGACAGCGAGGCCCTCTCCAAGCTCTCCCGTTGCCACCGTGACATGACCGTATGGCTGGATGTCGCCCGCAAACTGGATCTGCTCGTCGTGACGAGCGCCGCCACGCTGGTGGAGGCACGTGACCCGAAGGTGCCGCAGGCGGCGTTCGACCATGCCGTTTCCCTGGCCAAGGTGCGCCCGGTCACGGAGGAGATCGCACGTGCGGCGAGCAGACTGCTCGCCGCGGAGAGCCTGCACGGTCACACGTACGCCATCGATGCGACGCTCACCGCCACGGCGCACATGGAGCACGGCGACGTCACCGTCATCACGAGCGACACGGGCGACCTGCGCCGGCTGTGCCTCCCTCGCATCGCCGTCGAGCCGATCTGAGCACCCCCGTCGCCCCTCCCTGCGCCCTTGACCCCGACGAAACGCAGGCTTCACGCCGACCCGATGTGCCGACCGACAACGCCGATGTGGGAAGCCACGCCGGCGTCGCGACGGGGGTCGCCAGGACCGCCCCGCGATCCGTCACGAACCTCGACGCTCCGCGGACGGGCCTGGGGGGACATGGTTCGCCGACCTGTCCAACGGGTCATTCCCGCAGTCGTATGAAGACCGGTGGCACGGAGGCGGTCAGCCAGACACCGTTGGCGCTGACATGGAAGACGTGACCTGCCCGGTGCATGGCCCCCGCGTCCACGGCGAGGACGACGGGTGCGCCGCGCCGTGCCCCGACCCTGACCGCTGTCTCGCGGTCGGGCGAGAGGTGGACGTGGTGGCGGTTCATGGGCCTGAGCCCTTCGGCGCGGATGGCGTGGAGCGTCCGTGCCACGGTGCCGTGGTAGAGGTACGCGGGCGGTTCGGCCGGGGGCAGGCCGAGGTCGACCGCCACGGAGTGGCCCTGACTCGCGCGGATACGTTCGCCCTCGACGGCGAAGCGCTGTTTGTCGTTGGTCGTGACGACGTGGTCGAGTTCGGCCCGGGTGACAGCGAAGCCATGCTGGGCACAGGCCCGCAGAAGCACGTCGACGGCGACCCAGCCTTGGGGGTCGAGACTGATTCCGATCCGGCCGGGCTCGTGCCGCAGATGCCTCGACAGGTACTTGGACACCTTGACGGTGCGTCGGTCGTCCATCCTCTCAGCGTGCCAGGCGGGCCTCGTGGGGCGCACCTCGATTTCACTCGAAGTTCCAGCGCTCATGGGCCTCACCAGGTTTGATCCACAGCCAACGCGGCTTATCCACAGGGTTTTCGGTGCCGCTGTGGACAACTCCACCGCCATGCACAGCACTTGTGCGGCACGCGGGCGCACACACGCTCGTCGTGCCGGCACATGACACAAGCGGCCAAGGCGCCGTCGTACGACGCCTTATCGGCGAAGCCGTGTCGGCCGCATACGACGTCGGCCACGGGGCTTCCAACCCGCCAAGTGGCCGCCACGCCCGGTGTCCCCGCGCGGCACCACTGCGCGTTCTCACCGCGGCGGTGCTCACAAGGGGGGCCTCAGCCGGGCCACACGGCGGCGCATCCGTGGACTGATCCGGGACAGCAGCTGTGCCCCTCGGGCCTCGGGTGTCACCGGTACCACGGCGCGGTCGTGCCTCACGGCCCCCAGAATCGCCTGGGCCACCTTCTCCGCAGGGTAGTTACGCAGTGCGTACAGACGAGCCGTCCGCTTCCGCAGGCGTTCCTCCTCCGCGTCATCGGCACCGACGAAGTGGGCCGTACCGGTGATGCCCGTGTCGATGAGACCCGGGCAGACGGCACTGACCCCGATCGAATGCTCGGCCAGCTCCGCACGCAGACATTCACTGAGCATCAGCACCGCCGCCTTGGAGGTGCTGTAGGCGGACAGCACACGGGACGGCTGATGGGCCGCTGCCGAGGCGACGTTGACGATGTGACCTCCCTGGCCCCGGTCGGCCATCTGCCTGCCGAAGATCCGGCAGCCGTTGACGACGCCCCACAGATTCACGTCGAGGACCTTCCGCCAGTCCTCGCTCGTCGTCTCGAGGAAGGCACCCGACAGACCGACACCGGCGTTGTTCACCAGGACGTCCACGACGCCGTGTTCGGTGAGAACCTTCTCCGCCAGCTTCTCCATCGCCTGTTCGTCCCCGACATCCACCACTTCGCCCCACGCGTCGGGTGCGCCGATCAGCCGGGCCGTCTCCGCCGTCCGGGCAACACCGTCCGCGTCCAGGTCCACAGCCACCACCCTGGCCCCCGCCTCCGCGAACGCCAGTGCCGTGGCCCGTCCGATGCCTGTGGCCGCCCCCGTCACCAGGACCAGCCGGCCGCCGAACCGACCGGCATGCGGGCCGGTGGCCGCGGTTGCGGGCGTCGTTTCCTCGGCGGGGCCATCCCCGCCGCCGGTCTCCACCTCGTCCGCGAACTCGCTGATCCAGGCCGCCAGCTGATCCGGCCTGGTGCGCGGCACCCAGTGCTTCGCAGGGAGGGAGCGCCGTGTCAACCGGGGTACCCAGGCGTCCAGTTCGTCGTAGAGCGACGGTGAGAGGAACGCGTCACCGGTCGGTGTGATCAGCTGCACCGGGACATGGGCGTACGCGTCCGGGCGCGGCCGACGCAGGCGGAACCGGATGTTGTCCCGGTAGAGCCAGGCACCGTGCGACGCGTCCTGCGGGAGCGACGCCGTCGGATACCCGTCCGCGGGCACCTTCTCCACGCGCCGCAGAATCCGTGGCCACTGCCTGCCGAGCACCCCTCTCCAGGCCATCTCGGGAAGCACCGGCGTGTGCAGTGCGTACACGTACCAGGACTTGGCGCCCTGGCCGAGCAACTGCGCCACACGGCGCGGGTCCGGGTGCGACGTCCGCTGCTTGATCCAGTGCCCGAAGTGGTCGAGGGACGGGCCGGACATCGAGGTGAACGACGCGATACGGCCCTTGGTCCTCTCCACCGTGGCGAATTCCCAGGACTGGACCGAACCCCAGTCGTGGCCGACCACATGGACCGGGCGGTCCGGGCTCACGGCGTCCACGACGGCCAGGAAGTCATCGGTCAGCTTGTCCAGCGTGAAGCCCCCGCGCAGCGGCTCCGGAGCGGTCGACCTGCCGTGCCCCCGTACGTCGTAGAACACCACGTGCCACCGCTCCGCCAGCCGTTCCGCGACCCGGGACCAGACCTCCTTGCTGTCCGGATACCCATGCACCAGCACGACCGTCGGCCGTGCCGGATCGCCCGCCTCGGCCACGCACAGCTCGATCCCGCCCGTACGCACCCGGCGCTCACGCACGCCTCGCAACTCCACGACGCCTCCTCGTTCCCGTGCCGCCGTCACGGTACGCATCCGCGGCGTGACACCGCCGAATGTGGCAACCGGCGCACGGTCTCGTCAAGGGATGCCCCGAGCCTGTGGACGACGCTGGGGAGGGCCCGGACCGTGGTGTCCTCCCTCGTGGGGTCCCCCTACGGGTTCGTACGCCTGGAGGCGGACCCGGATACAGCCGTCTGGTCTGACGACTCCTGTGGTGCGCGCCACTACCTTCGAAGACGTGACTGTCATCGCAACCGAAAGCCTGAGCAAGCGGTTCCCGAGGGTGACCGCGCTTGACCGGCTCTCCTTGGACATCGGACCGGGCGTGACCGGCCTGGTGGGTTCCAACGGGGCCGGCAAGTCCACGCTGATCAAGATCCTGCTGGGTCTGTCCCCCGCCACCGAAGGCCGGGCCGCGGTGCTCGGGCTCGACGTCGCCACCGAGGGCGCCGCCATCCGTGAGCGGGTCGGATACATGCCCGAGCACGACTGCCTGCCCCCCGATGTCTCGGCCACCGAGTTCGTCGTACACATGGCGCGGATGTCCGGACTGCCGCCCACCGCGGCGCGCGAGCGCACCGCGGACACCCTGCGCCACGTCGGGCTGTACGAGGAGCGCTACCGCCCCATCGGCGGCTATTCGACCGGAATGAAGCAGCGGGTGAAGCTGGCCCAGGCGCTGGTCCATGACCCGAAGCTGGTCCTTCTCGACGAGCCGACCAACGGCCTGGACCCCGTCGGCCGGGACGAGATGCTCGGCCTGATCCGCCGTGTCCACACCGACTTCGGCATCTCGGTGCTGGTCACCTCGCACCTCCTCGGTGAGCTCGAACGGACCTGTGACCACGTCGTCGTCATCGACGGCGGCGCGCTGCTGCGCTCCAGCTCCACCAGGGACTTCACCCGGACCACCACGACGCTGGCGGTCGAGGTCACCGACAGCGACACCCACCCGGACGGCACCGACGCGTTGCGTCAGGCACTCACCGGCGCGGGGATCAAGCTCGTCGGCCATGACGGCCTGGACGCCGAAGGGCTGCCGGGAGCGGGCCACATCCTCCTGGTGGAGGCCACGGGCGAGGAGACGTACGACGTGGTCCGCGACAGCGTCGCCCACCTCGGACTGGGTCTCATCCGGATGGAACAGCGGCGCCACCACATCGCCGAGGTCTTCCGCACCGAACAGGCACCGCAGGCGGCCGTGGCCGCGGCAGCGGGTGCCGGACAGCAGAAGGGGAGCGGGCGCGATGAGCACTGAGACCGGGACCGCCGCCGGGAGCGACACCTCCCGGATCCACAACATCGGATACCGCTCCTACGACGGAGCGCGCCTCGGCCGGGCCTACGCCCGCCGCTCGCTGTACTCGCAGTCCCTGCGCGGCTCGTTCGGACTGGGCAGGTCCGCCAAGTCCAAGGTGCTGCCGATGCTGCTGTGCGGGGTGATGTGCCTCGTGGCGCTCATCCTCGTCGCGGTCGCCATCGCCGCGCCCGGCATGACCGATCTGCCCATCGCCTACACCGACTTCGCGATCTATCTGCAGGCCGTGATCGGACTCTTCATCGCCTCACAGGCACCGCAGTCGGTGTCCCGGGACCTGCGCTTCAAGAGCGTCCCGCTGTACTTCTCACGGCCGATCGAGCGCTTCGACTACGTCATCGCCAAGTGCGCCGCGATGGCCTCGGCCCTGCTCATCCTCACCGGGCTGCCCCTCGTCATTCTCTACGTGGGTGCACTGCTCGCCGAGTTCGACTTCGCCGATCAGACCAAGGGTTTCGGACAGGGGATGGTCTCGGTGGCGCTGCTCTCCGTACTGTTCGCCGGTCTCGGACTGGTGGTCGCCGCCCTGACCCCGCGCCGGGGCTTCGGAGTCGCCGCCGTGATCGCCGTACTGACCATCACCTACGGTGCGGTCTCCACCGTCCAGGCGATCGCCTGGCAGACCGACTCGGCCGAGGCCATCACCTGGCTGGGGCTGTTCTCACCCATCACGCTGATCGACGGGGTGCAGACCGCGTTCCTCGGCGCCTCCTCCGCCTTCCCCGGTGGTGAGGGGCCCGGAGCCGCCGCGGGCGTGGTCTACCTGATCGTTGTTCTCGCGCTCGTCGCCGGCTCGTACGCCGTACTGATGCGCCGCTACCGGAGGGTCGGGCTGTGACCACCATCGAGATCGACCACACCTCCCGCTGGTTCGGCAACGTGGTCGCCGTCAACGACGTCAGCATGACCGTGGGTCCGGGAGTCACCGGGCTGCTCGGTCCCAACGGCGCCGGAAAGTCCACGCTGATCAACATGATGGCCGGCTTCCTCGAGCCGTCGACCGGCAAGGTGACGCTCGACGGCGCACCGATCTGGCGCAACGAGGCGGTCTACAAGGCCATCGGCATCGTGCCCGAGCGGGAGGGCATGTACGACTTCCTGACCGGCCGTGAGTTCGTCGTCGCCAACGCCGAGCTGCACGGACTGGGCGACGCGGCGGCGCACAAGGCGCTGGCCACCGTCGAGATGGAGTACGCGCAGGACCGCAAGATCTCGACGTACAGCAAGGGCATGCGCCAGCGCGTGAAGATGGCGTCCGCGCTGGTGCACGACCCGTCCGTCCTGCTCCTCGACGAGCCGTTCAACGGCATGGACCCACGGCAGCGGATGCAGCTCATGGAGCTGCTGCGCCGGATGGGCGCCGAGGGCCGCACGGTGCTCTTCTCCTCCCACATCCTCGAGGAGGTCGAGCAGCTCGCCTCGCACATCGAGGTGATCGTGGCGGGCCGCCATGCCGCGTCCGGCGACTTCCGGAAGATCCGCCGGCTGATGACGGACCGGCCGCACCGCTATCTCGTCCGGTCCAGCGACGACCGCGCCCTCGCCGCCGCGCTCATCGCGGATCCTTCGACGGCGGGGATCGACGTCGACGTGGCAGAAGGTGCCCTGCGTATCCAGGCGGTCGACTTCGGGCGGTTCACGACGCTGCTGCCGAGGGTCGCGCGCGAACACGGCATCCGGCTGCTCACCGTCTCCCCGTCCGACGAATCCCTCGAATCGGTCTTTTCCTATCTCGTAGCGGCCTGAGTAGTGGCCTGAAAGGAGCTGTGAAGCGTCATGTACGACCCCACAGTCGCCCGGCTCACCTACCGGGCCCTGCTCGGCCGGCGCCGGGCCGCCATCCTGTTCGTCCTGCCGGTCCTCCTCATCGCCATCGCCGTGGCGGTGCGGACGTTCGCCGGGGCCGACGACGGCGTCGCGTCCGGTGTGCTGGGCGGCTTCGCCATCGCCACCATGGTCCCGCTCATCGGGGTCATCGCGGGGACGGGCGCCATCGGGCCGGAGATCGATGACGGTTCGATCGTCTATCTGCTGGCCAAGCCGGTGAAGCGGCCCACGATCATCTTCACCAAGCTGATCGTCGCCGTAGCCGTGACGATGCTCTTCTCGGCGCTGCCGACCCTCCTCGCGGGCCTGATCCTCAACGGCAACGGTGGACAGATCGCCGTCGCCTACACGGTCGCGGCGCTGGTCGCCTCGATCGCGTACAGCGCACTGTTCCTGCTGCTGGGCACGGTCAGCCGGCACGCGGTGGTCTTCGGCCTGGTGTACGCACTGGTCTGGGAGGCGCTCTTCGGCAGCCTGGTCCCGGGGGCGAGGACGCTCAGTGTGCAGCAGTGGTCCCTCTCGGTCGCCGAGAAGGTCGCCGGGCAGGGCCAGGTCACCTCGGACATCGGCCTGCCGCTCGCGATCGTCCTGCTGGTCGGCGTCACGGTCATGGCCACGTGGTACGCGGGTCGGAAGCTGCGGGTGCTGAAGCTCGCCGGCGAGGAGTGAGAGCGGCTTCCGTGCGACCCCTGCAACCCCCGCCCACCGGGCGGGGGTTGTCCTGTGCGCGACGAACGGGCCGCGTGACTGTACGGTGGCCGGCTCGTTGTACAGGGTGCGTGGAGGCAACTGGAATCTGTGGCGTCGAGCTCTCGTGAATGCGGGGAATGCCGGCAGCGGTGAGGCAGTGCCCGCCCGGCCGGTCATCGAGTGAGTGGCAACCGTGAGCGACCTCCGCCCTCTCGGCCCGGGGACAGGGCTCTCCTTGTCGTTCCCACGCACGAGAGGCACACCCATGCCCACGGAAGTAGCCCTGCTCGAATCCCAAGCCCTCCGGGTCGAACAGATGGGGCGCATCGAAGTCCTCGACAAGGTCAAGAGCCTTGTCATGCTCCCGGATGGAATTCACCTTCGCACAGAGGAAGTGGCTCGCTACTTCGAAGTATCCACAATCTCTGTGAGGAGGCTGACGGACCGGCACCAGAAGGAGCTGGTCAGCAACGGCATGAGGGTGCTGCGAGGCGCTGAGCTGCACTCCTTCCAGAGCGACATGGTGTCGCGATGGGAGGGTGAGGGGGCGGGAAGTTATCCACAGGCAGCCACGCAGCTCCGGCTCTACACCCGCAGGACCGTGCTCAACGTCGCCTTGCTCCTTCGCGACAGCGACATCGCGCGCAGCGTCCGGACCCACCTGCTCGACGCGGAGGAGGACCTCAGGGCCTCCTACGTCTCGCTGGACCGGCGCGTCACCCGCATCGAGGGCTGCCTCGCCGACGTGGGCAGCGCGCTCCAGGAGCTCGGCCCCGTGCTCGGCCGGATGTCGCACCGGCTCGACTCCCTCGACCGGAAGCTCGATGTCACCCATCAGGTCGTCGGTGCCATCAGCCTGCGCCTCACCGACGTCTCGCAGGACGTCATCCGGCTCGACGCCCGCATGGATGACCTCGCCCACCGGCTGAGGGATCTGGGCAACCGCAGGAGCGGCTGAGGCCCGGCCGGGGACCACCAGTCATTGAGGGGTGGTCCCCGGACGGCGGTCTCGGACACAGTGAGGGGGACGGCGCAGAAAGGCGCCGTTCACAGACCGGGAGAGGAGCGCGGCGATGACCAGGAGTCCGAGTCCGTCGTGCTCCCGACAGGGTGGTCCGCAGCCGGCACCGCGGTAGCTACATCAGCTGCCCGCGGCAGCCGCCCGAAGCAGGACCCCCGGGTGGCCCTCCGCGCCTCGCGCGCGGCCACCTCCCGGAGGATTGGCCGAGTGGTAAGGCAGCGGCTTGCTAGGGCGTGTTTCGAAAGTAGCGCCGTCCGCCCGAAGGGCGGGCCTGGCGGCGTCTGGTGCGTGCGATCGCAAGGCGGAGGGTCGCCCCGATACTCGATGTACCGGGGTGATCCCGACAACGCGGCGAGCGTGCGTGCCAGGCGTCGCCAGGCAGGCGGGACTTTCGAAACACGCCCTAAGCCGTCGTCGGGGTGAAGACCCCGCGCGCGTTCGATCCGCGCATCCTCCGCCGGAGCTCGAGGGACAGCCCCGCCTACGCGCGCGTGGCCGTCCGGAGCAGCTCCTCCAGCACCACCGCGATGCCGTCGTGTTCGTTCGACGCGGTGATCTCGTGCGCCACGGCCTTCAGGGCGTCGTGTGCGTTGGCCATGGCGACGCCGTGCTGCGCCCAGCCGAACATGGGGATGTCGTTCGGCATGTCCCCGAAGGCCAGCGTGTCCGCCGCCTTCAGCCCCAGCCTGCGGGCGGCCAGCGAGAGGCCGGTCGCCTTGCTCAGGCCCAGGGGCAGGATCTCCACGACGCCAGGGCCCGCCATGACGACGTTCACCAGGCTGCCGACGGCCTGCTGCGCGGCCTTCGTCAGGGCGTCGTCGTCGAGCTCCGGATGCTGTATGTAGACCTTGTTCAGCGGGGCGGTCCAGATCTGGGCGGGGTCGTTCATGTAGACGGCGGGCAGTGGCCCCTCCTGCACCCGGTATCCGGGACCGACCAGCACCTCGCCCTCGAGCCCGTCCCGGCTCGCCGCCAGCGCGAGCGGGCCGACCTCCGCCTCGATCTTGGACAGCGCGAGCCCGGCGAGCTGCCGGTCCAGGGTGAGGGAGGTCAGCAGCCTGTGTTCGCCGGCGTGGTAGACCTGCGCGCCCTGGCCGCACACCGCGAGGCCCTGGTAGCCCAGGTCGTCGAGGATGTGCCGGGTCCACGGCACCGCCCGCCCGGTGACGACGATGTGCGCGGCGCCGGCCGCGGTGACCGCGGCCAGCGCCTCACGGGTGCGTGCGGAGACCGTGTGGTCGTCGCGCAGCAGCGTGCCGTCGAGATCGGTGGCGACGAGCTTGTAGGGGAAGGTCACTTGGAGACCGGCTCCAGAACCTCGCGCCCGCCGAGGTACGGACGGAGGACCTCCGGCACACGCACGGAACCGTCAGGCAGCTGGTGGTTCTCCAGGATCGCCACGATCGTGCGCGGTACGGCGCAGAGCGTGCCGTTCAGCGTGGCCAGCGGCTGGACCTTCTTGCCGTCGCGCATACGGACGGAGAGCCTGCGCGCCTGGAAACCGTCGCAGTTCGACGCGGAGGTCAGTTCGCGGTACTTGCCCTGGGTCGGGATCCACGCCTCGCAGTCGAACTTGCGGGAGGCCGACGCCCCCAGGTCACCGGTGGCGACGTCGATCACCTGGAACGGCAGCTCGAGGGCGGTGAGCCACTGCTTCTCCCAGTCCAGGAGCCTGCGGTGCTCGGCCTCGGCGTCGGCCGGGTCGACGTACGAGAACATCTCGACCTTGTCGAACTGATGGACGCGGAAGATGCCCCGGGTGTCCTTGCCGTACGTACCGGCCTCGCGGCGGAAGCACGGCGAGAAGCCCGCGTACCGCAGCGGCAGCTTGTCGGCGTCCAGGATCTCGTCCATGTGGTACGCCGCGAGCGGGACCTCGGACGTGCCGACGAGGTAGTAGTCGTCCTTCTCCAGGTGGTACACGTTCTCCGCGGCCTGGCCGAGGAAACCCGTGCCCTCCATGGCGCGCGGACGGACCAGCGCGGGGGTCAGCATGGGGACGAATCCGGCCTCGGTGGCCTGCGCGATCGCCGCGTTGACCAGGGCCAGCTCCAACAGCGCGCCGACGCCTGTCAGGTAGTAGAAACGCGACCCGGACACCTTGGCGCCGCGCTCCATGTCGATGGCGCCCAGCGCCTCACCGAGCTCCAGGTGGTCCTTGGGCTCGAAACCCTCCGCGCCGAAGTCACGGATCGTGCCGTGCGTCTCCAGGACGACGAAGTCCTCCTCGCCGCCGACCGGCACGTCCTCGTGGACGACGTTGCCGAGCAGCAGGAGCAGCCGCTTGGCCTCGGCGTCGGCCTCGTCCTGTGCGGTGTCGGCCGCCTTCACCTCGGCCTTCAGCTGCTCGGCCTTCTTGAGGAGCTCGGCACGCTCCTCGGGGGTGGCCTTGGGGATCAGCTTCCCGAGCGACTTCTGCTCGGAGCGGAGTTCGTCGAAGCGGACGCCGGACGACCTGCGCAGCTCGTCGGCGGAGAGCAGGGCGTCGACGAGCGCGACGTCCTCTCCACGGGCGCGCTGGGAGGCGCGAACACGGTCGGGGTCCTCACGGAGCAGGCGAAGGTCAATCACCCCCCAAGGCTACCGGTGCGAGGATCCACGACTCGAACCGATATCGACGAACACGGCGCTTTGACCGATTTGCCGGACTCGGTAATTCCGGGCATCATCCCCGGCCGGTCGGCGGTGGGGTTGTCAATAAAAGGGCCGCATTGCCTCAAAGGGGGAACAAGTACCCCTGTCGCTTGACGCATCACCGGTGCGTCGGCGGGGAGTTGAGGGCGTCCACGGGTGTGTTGTCCACAGGTTCCCGTTGATCCCTTTAGTTATCCACAGGCTGTGAAGAAGATCTGTGGATGCAGCAGAAGATCATTCCGAAAGCGGCATGACGGGACGGGAGCCACGCCTTGAACCCGACCCGTGCACTCATTCGGGCGGGTATTGCTCATCTTGCTGGGGTGATCAGTGGAATAGGAGGGATGCGGGAGAGTGATGACCTCTGGAGAGGCCCAGGCGCACCGGGCGGATTTGTCGACGATGTCGCGTTGCGGTGTCGACTTTTCCCCAGGACGAAGAGATGGCCTGTGGATAACTCTGTGCGGAAGGGGGCTCGGGTTGCCGCAGGCTTCAGGCCCGACCGTCCTGGCTCCGCGCCAGCCAGTCGGACGCTTCGGTGAAGTCCGTGTCCGACGTCCCGATCCGCAGTTCGCTCACCTCTTCGGGTGTCACTCCCGCACGCGGATACGAACCCAGGAACCGCACCTGCGGGCAGATCCGCTTCAGCCCCATCAGCGCCTCGCCGACCCGGCGGTCCGCGATATGTCCCTCCGCGTCCACGGCGAAGCAGTAGTTCCCGATGCCCTCACCCGTGGGACGGGACTGGATCAGCATCAGGTTGACTCCGCGGACGGCGAACTCCTGGAGCAGTTCGAGGAGCGCCCCCGGCCGGTCGGCGCCGAGCCAGATGACCACGGAGGTCTTGTCGGCCCCTGTGGGTGCGGACGGCCTGGCCGGACGGCCCACCAGCACGAAGCGGGTCTGGGCGTTCTCCGCGTCGTGGATCTCGGTCACCAGCGGTTCCAGCCCGTAGGTGGCCGCGGCGAACTCACCGGCGAAAGCGGCGTCGTAGCGCCCTTCCTGGACCAGCCGGGCAGCGTCCGCGTTCGAGGCCGACGACTCCCATACCGCCTCGGGCAGATGGGCAGCCATCCAGTTCCGTACCTGAGGCTGTGCGGCCGGGTGGGCGCTGACGGTCTTGATGTCCGACAGCTTGGTCCCTGGACGCACCAGCAGCGCGAACGTGATGGAGAGCAGCACTTCGCGGTAGATCATCAGCGGAGTGCCCGTGGTCAGCTCGTCCAGGGTCGCGCTGATCCCGCCCTCCACGGAGTTCTCGATGGGGACGAGCGCTGCCGCGGCCTCCCCGCTGCGCACCGCGTCCAAGGCGGCCGGCACCGAGACCATCGGGACGAGTTCGCGGGTGGCGGCTTCGGGGAGCGTGCGGAGGGCCACCTCGGTGAAGGTGCCTTCGGGGCCGAGGTAGGCGTAGCGCGTGGCTGACATACGGTCACCCTAATGCGCACGGCGGGCGGGGCCGTGCGCCTCACGCCTCCAGCAGCCGCTGCCCCACGTACTCCCCGGACGCGGCGCCTCCGGGTACGGCGAAGAGCCCGCTCGCCTCGTGCCGGATGAACGGCGAGAGCGCGTCCCCACGGTCGAGTTTGCGCTGGACGGGGATGAAGCCCTTGAACGGATCGGCCTGCCAGCAGATGAAGAGCAGCCCGGCGTCCGGAGTGCCGTCGTCCGAGATGCCGTCGTGGTACGAGAACGGCCGGCGCAGCATCGCGGCGCCACCGTTCTTCTCGGGAGAGGAGATCCGGGCGTGGGCGTTGTCCGGGATCAGCAGCCTGCCGTCCGGCCCTGCTTCGTCCAGGTCCATCTCGGTGTTCTCCGAGCCGCCGCTGAGCGGGGCACCGTCCGCCTTGCGCCGTCCGATGACCTGTTCCTGTCGTCCGACCGTGAGTTCTTCCCAGTCGTCCAGGAGCATCCTGATCCGCCGGACCACGGCGTACGAGCCGCCGGCCAACCAGGCGTACTCCGACGCCCCGCCGGACGGCACGAAGATCCGCTGCTCGAAGTCGCTCTCCGCCGGCTTCGGGTTGTTGGTGCCGTCGACCTGGCCCATCAGATTGCGTGTGGTCATCGGCTGTGCGGTGGTACCCGGGGTGCGGTTGAAGCCGTTCATCTGCCACCGCACCCGGGCCGTTGAGCCGGCCTCCTTCTGGAGGGCGCGCAGCGCGTGAAAGGCGACGAGTGCGTCGTCGGCGCCGATCTGGACCCAGAGGTCGCCCTCGGACCGTTTGGGGTCGAGGTGGTCGGAGGAGAAGGCCGGCAGCGGATCCAGGGCGGGCGGGCGGTGGCCGGACAGGCCGGTGCGGGTGAAGAAGGTCCGTCCGAATCCGAAGGTGACGGTAAGGGAGGACGGCCCGGCGTCCAGCGCCACCCCGGTGTCGTGCCCCTGGCTGTCCGAAGGCTCACCGGCCATCAGCCGCTCCGCCGCGGCCGACCAGCGGCGCATCAGAGCGGCTGCCTCCCGGCGCCCCGCGCCGGGCACCAGATCGAAGGCGATCAGGTGACCGCGGGCCTGAAGAGGGGTGGTGATCCCCGCTTGATGTTTCCCGTGAAACATCGCCTCGGTCGAGCCGACCGCGGTCAGCGGCGTCGGCGCGTCCCCGCGCGTCGCGGCGTAACCGCCCGCACCGCCTGCCGCGCCCAGGACGAGACCCGCCGCCCCGGCCGCTCCCGCGCTGCCGATCAGCCGCCGTCGGGAGACGACGCCCGCACAGGCGGGTCCGGATCCTTCGTGGCGGGCGGCGGGGGCGCCGTTCTCCCGGGGGGCGTTCTTCTTCTTGCTCACCCTGCTCAGCCGATCTTCACGTTCTTGTCGATGGTTGTCTGGTCGATGTCCGACGTACGCACCGTCACGGCGACCTTCCAGTCGCCCGCCATCGGGATCTGCACGCCGCTCGCGGTCCAGTGCCCCTCGGCGAGGCGGTCGGGGACGACCGGCAGCGGGCCGATGTCCTTGGACTCCAGCGTGAAGGCGAGCTTCACCTCGGGGACGTCCATCGGGCGTTCACCGGGTCCGTCGATCCAGAGGTGCACGCTGTTCGCTCCGGTTCCGCCGGGTGAGATGTCCAGACGCACCGTCCCCTTGCCGTTCTGGCCGCCGGTGTCGAAGGGCAGGCTCAGATTCACCTGTCCGCCGGTCACCGGCGCCGCCGTCGTGCTGCTGCCACGGGCGGCCTCCTGCTCGGTGCGGCCGGGCTCGGTGGAGGTCAGGATGGTCGTGACCACGAGCAGCACCACGGCGATGCCCGTCTCCACCAGTACGGAACGCCGCAGTCCGGAGCGGTCCGGATCGGCGTCGCGGGCGCGCTTCTGCTTGGTCGCGGTCAGAGCCGCGCGTTGCCGGGAGAGCTGGGCGGCGCGTTCCGGAGCCAGTTCTTCCCCTGGGCCGGCGGCCGGATCAGGCACAGGCGCGGGTTCCGCCGAGGCCGCCTGAGCGGTGTCATCGGCGGACGCGGGTCCGGTGCGCTCGGTCAGCCGCCCTTTCCACCGCCGCGACAGGTACGCGACCCCGACGAGCAGGGCGACGAGCGCCACCTTGACGAGCAGCAGTTGTCCGTACCGGGTACCGGTCAGCGCCGACCACGAACCGACCTGTCGCCAGGACTGGTAGAGCCCGGTCGCGGCGAGGACGAGCACACTGGCGAAGGCCACGCGTGAGAACCGCCGTACCGCGCCGCTCGTGATGTCCGGAGTCCGGTGGAGGGCGACCAGCAGCGCGGCGAGTCCGCCCAGCCAGCCGGCGACGGCGAGCAGGTGGAGTATGTCGACCGGCATGGCGATGCCCGGCTGGATCCCCGTCGAGGCGTGCTCGGCCAGCGCCCAGGTACCGGCGATCCCCACGGCGATGACCGCTCCGCCTGTGGCGAGTCCGAAGGTGAGGTCCTGCTTCTCCTTCTCGTCCTCGCGTTTGGCGTACGCCCCGAAGAGGACGGCGATGAAGAGTGCGGAGGCGCCCAGGAGCAGCAGTCGGGAGACCAGCGCGGCACCCGGCTTGGTGTCGAGCACGGATTGCAGGCCGTCGAGGTCGAAGGCGTCCGCGAGCTTGCCGGATCCGGTGTACGGATTGCGCAGGAGCAGCATGGCCAGGGTGGCCGCGGTGAGCGTGATCCAGCCGCGTACGACGAGCCGCTGCAGCGGTCGCGCGCCCGCTCCGCGCTGCCAGCAGGCGAGCACGAAGGCAGATCCGCCCGCGAGCAGGATGAAGCCCGCGTATGCGGCGTAGCGTGCGATGCCGTAGAGCGCCCCCACGAGACCGCCGCCGGCTCCGTCCGACGGGAGCGCCACGGTGGTATCCGAGGGGGCGCCGATGGAGAAGGTGAAGGCTCCGGACACCGGATGGCTGTCCGCGGACACGGCCTGCCAGGCCACGGTGTAGGTGCCGTCGGGCAGACCGCTGAGGAGCTCGACGCCGTACCGCACGGCGCCGCCGCTCGTCAGATCACGGGGAGCGCCCTTGTCGGCCCGCTTGCCGTCGGGATCAAGGACCCGGATCGAGTCGTCGCCCACGGCTATCTGCT
Organism: Streptomyces sp. NPDC005791; assembly: GCF_042871485.1. NCBI lineage: Bacteria > Bacillati > Actinomycetota > Actinomycetes > Kitasatosporales > Streptomycetaceae > Streptomyces > Streptomyces sp. NPDC005791. The sequence continues at coordinate 193,900 of NZ_JBIAIP010000004.1, read as the reverse complement.
CGGAGAAGGTGAGGGTGACGTCCGTCGGAGCCGTGGCGACCACCGCCCCGTCCTGCGGGTCGCTCCCTGTGAGAGCGGCGTGCGCGGACGCGGGGCTCGCGCCGGCCAGCACCAGGCCGAACAGCGAGCTGATCAGCGCGGCGAGGAGCGCGACCGCGGCGAGCGGCCGTCGTGTCGGGGAGGGCCCGAAGCGCGGGGCGGTGGCTGTCATGGGTGTCAGTACCTCACTGCTTCTTCGGGTTGTAGGTGGTCTCCTTCACGGGAATGTCGACCGTTATGGGGTCGGCCTTCTCGAAGTGCAGTTCCACGGAGACCGTTTCTCCCCGCTTGGGCCGCTGCTTCAGTTCCGTGAACATGATGTGGCTGCCACCGCGTTCGAGATCGAGCTCACCACCGGCGGGCACCTCGAACGACGTGACCATCCGCATCGTCCGGTTCTTCGTCTCATGGATGGAGACATGGTCGGAAAGCGAACTGGTCACCGACGTGAGCCGGTCGGCCGCGTCTCCGCTGTTCTTCACGAGGAGGAAGCCGGCCGCCATGTCGCTGACGGGCTGAGGCATGAAGGCCCCGGTCACCTCCAGCTGCGGCACGGTGTCCGAGGAGCACGCCGTCAGCGCCAGCCCGGTGGTGAGGGTCAGGACACCGGCGACGGCCGTGCGGCGGTTCACGGGGTCTCCCCCTTGACGAGCTCGGGGAGGTCCTCGGTGTAGTTCTCCGCCGTGGTGTCCTCGCTGTAGAGGACGTAGCCCTTGTCGGTCTTCGGGGAGAACGCGATGACCTGGGCGCCGTGCATCGAGACGACCGTGCCGTCCTTCTCCTTCTTCGGCGGATCGATGCCGATGCCGATCTGGCGTGCTCCGGCCTGGATGGTCGGGAAGTCGCCGGTGAGTCCGGTGAAGTCGGGATCCTGAGCCTTGAGCCAGCTGCCCAGGGACGCCGGGGTGTCCCGCTCGGGGTCCGTCGTGACGAAGACGACCTGGAGCTTCTCCTGGTCGGCCTTGGGCAGGGCCCGCTTGGCGATGGCGATGTTGCTCATGGTCAGCGGGCAGACGTCGGGGCAGTTGGTGTAGCCGAAGTAGATGAGAGTCGGCTTGCCCTTCGTCTGCTCGCGCAGGTCGTACTTCTTGCCGTGCGTGTCGGTGAGGACGAGGTCGGGCTTGGTGAACGGCTGGTCGAGCACCGTCGCGGGGTTGGACTCGGTCTCGGAGGAGACCTCGGCGACGGAATCGTCCGCCGAGTCTCCGCCGCTGCCGCAGGCCGACAGGGTCAGTGCGGCCACGGCGGCGAACGCCGCGGCCAGCACCGTCTTCTTGCTGTGCATGGAGAGCTGTTTCCTGTATCTGTGGAATGCGGGGTGGGTGAGTCGGCGGGATCAGACGCTGCGGCGACGGCCGGCGAGCACACCGAACGCCACTCCGGCGGCACCGATGACGATGCCGACGATGCCGAGGACGCGTGCGGTGCCGTCGGTGCCCGACGAGGACGCGTCGTCCGAGGACGCCGCCGTTTCCTTCGTCGCCTCGGCCTCGCCGCTCTTGTCGTCAGCGGCGGCACCGTGGGTGTCGGCCGCCGGGGCGGTCAGCGCGAGGACGGGTGCCGGGCTCTCGGGCTCCTCGCCGCCCTCGGTGGGCTCCTCGATCCAGCGGACGACTTCCTTGTTGCTGTACGTCTGGAGCGCCTTGAAGACGAGCTGGTCGGCGTCCTCGGGCAGCTGACCGACCGAGAGCGGGAACTGCTGGAAGAAGCCGGGCTCGATACCGTCGCCGTCCGCGGTCCAGGTGACCTTGGAGACCGCTTCGTTGATCTTCTTGCCGTGCACCTCGAGCGGCGTGGCCAGCTTGCTCTTGGTGACGTCGATCTTCCAGCCGGCCACCGGCTGCGGGCTGACGGAGGCCAGCGGGTGGTCCGTCGGGAAGTTGATCTCGAGCTTGACGGTGGAGGCGTTGTCGCGCTCGTTGGGAACCTTGAAGTTGACCGTGGCGTAGCCGCCCTTGGCGGCCTCGCCCTGCGGCTGCACGCTGACGTGCGCGGAGGCCGTACCGGCCAGCAGCAGGACGGTGGACGCGGCGACGCCGCCGACGAGGGCGATGCGGGAAACGTTCATGGCAGGGATCACTCCACAGAGAGGGAAATGGCGGTCCGGCGCGCGAAGACGCGACGGCATCACGACCCCTCGTCACCGGATCCCGGCGGAGGGTCGCGTCAGGCTGCGCGTACGTATACGGGCGGCGGCCCGCGCCTGATCACCATGTGCTGCAGAGGGTCCCCGGTGGCCGGCGCGGGCGTGTCGAGGGCGCTGCGGAGGGCGCGCGGCCCGGTCGTGGGCCGACCCGGGAGCCCGGCACGCAGTGCGCGTACGAGAGCCATCGCCGCCCGCAGCGCGCGCAGCCTGGCTCCGGACGCGAGCTGGCGGCCGCCCTGCGCGGAAAGCCTGGCCAGCCGGAAGAGCGCGACCTCACCGCGGCGCAGCAGCCAGCCGGTGGCGAGCGCGGCGAGTAGGTGCCCCAGGAACATGGGCACACTGGGCAGACCGGACATCATCGTGGCCAGGACCGTCGGGTCGGCCGCGCCGGACACCCCGTGCGTGTGCCCCCGGGCCACGGTCGCCGGATCGATACCGGCCGTGGTCACGATGCGGTGGGCCTCACCGGCGCTCAGCTGAGCCGGTCCTGCACCGCACACCAGCCCCGCGGCGAAGCGGATCAGCGAGTCGTCCCCGGGCCCCGTCGTGCCGGTCGGCATGTGGCGGCCGAACCCGAAGAGGATGTGCAGGGCCAGCTGCCCGGCCGCGAGGGCGGCCGTGATCGAGAGGAGGGTCCGCTCCCGTCCGGCGAGCGCCGCCGCGACGGCGAAGACCCCGGCGAAGCCGGCCAGCAGACTCCACCCGGGCACACCCACGCCTGCGGCGAGGCCATGCCCGGCCGCGGCGAGCACGACGCAGACCGCGGTGAACACCGCGGTCCTCAAAAGCCGCATACCGGCTCCGGCGCGTGCGACAGGCATAGACATGGCCGGGTCATCATCCCACTGAGCACCCGGCCTCCGTACGGCAGGTCCGGAAGGTCGGTTTCCGTCCCCATCGGGGAGTGAACAGGAGTGTCGCACCTGTTCATGCCCGATCCGAGGACGCGGGCCGGAGCCCCGTACACCGGCGAACGGCATATCCGCATCCGCCGAATGAGCGCTGTCCCGGCGGATCCGTGCTTACGAAGCGCTCATCGCGGCAATACGTATCGGTATGTCGAGCCGCAGCCAGGAGGCTGGAGCATGAGCATCTGGTGGTCACTCCATTTGCGGCGCGAAGCTGCGAGCGTTCCGCTCGCCCGTCGTTTTCTGCTCGGCACCATGGAGACCGCGGGGGTGGATCCGGACATCTCCTACGACCTCTCGGTCGCGCTCAGCGAAGCCTGTGCGAACGCCGTCGAACACGGCGGCGATCGACGGGACGCGGGTGGGGCCGGTGATGTGGTCCCCGCCTCCGTCGGTGACGAGCAGTCCGGGACGGCCTGCGGGCAGTACCGGGTCACCGCGTACCTGGACGGCGAGAGATGCCGTATCGAAGTCGCCGACTCGGGGCCCGGTTTCCCCGCCCGGCGCACGCTTCGCACCGCCGCACAGCCATCCGCCGGGCATCCGTCGGATCCGCGGACGTCCGCCGCCCGTCCGGCGGCCGGTTCCCCGTCCGCGTGCACCGCGACGCACCCCCCGGCCACGGCCGAGAGCGGACGCGGACTCTGCCTGATCGAGGAGCTCGCCGATCACGTCCACTTCGGCAACCGGCCGGGGCGCGGCGCGGTGGTGAGCTTCGACAAGGTCCTGAAATGGCGGGAGGGCGCACTGCTCATGGTGTCCTGAGCCGCGCGCCCTCCGGCGTGCGGGACGTTGCCGCCCCGCGTCGGCCGTGTCAGCCCTTGAGCCCGGCCATCCACGCCTCGACCTCGTCGGACCGGCGCGGCAGCGCGGCGGACAGGTTCCGGTTGCCGTCCTCGGTCACGAGGATGTCGTCCTCGATCCGGACGCCGATCCCCCGGTACTCCTCGGGCACGGTCAGGTCGTCGGCCTGGAAGTACAGTCCGGGCTCGACCGTCAGGCAGACCCCGGGCTCCAGGGTGCCGTCGACGTACGACTCCGTGCGCGCGACGGCGCAGTCGTGGACGTCCATGCCGAGCATGTGGCCGGTGCCGTGCAGCGTCCAGCGGCGCTGGAGGCCCAGCTCCAGGACCTTCTCGACGGACAGGTCGCCCAGCAGGCCCCATTCGACCAGCTTCTCGGCGAGCACCCGCTGGGCCGCGTCGTGGAAGTCGCGGAAGGCGGCGCCCGGCTTCACCGCTGCGATGCCCGCCTCCTGGGCCTCGTACACCGCGTCGTAGATCTTCCGCTGCAGCGGCGAGAACGTGCCGTTGACGGGCAGCGTCCGTGTCACGTCGGCGGTGTAGAGCTCGGTGGTCTCCACACCCGCGTCGAGCAGCAGCAGCTCGCCGGAGCGGACCGCACCGTCGTTGCGGACCCAGTGCAGCGTGGTGGCGTGCGGGCCGGCGGCGCAGATCGAGCCGTAGCCGATGTCGTTGCCGTCGACGCGGGCGCGCAGGAAGAAGGTGCCCTCGATGTAGCGCTCGCTCGTGGCCTCGGCCTTGTCCAGGACCTTCACGACGTCCTCGAAGCCGCGTGCCGTGGCATCGCAGGCCTTCTGCAGCTCGGCGATCTCGAACGCGTCCTTGACCAGGCGGGCCTCGGAGAGGAAGACGCGCAGTTCTTCGTCGCGTTCGGCGGTCACCTTGTCCGTGAGCGCGGCCTCGATGCCCGCGTCGTGCCCGCGGACGGTGCGCACCGGGCCGGTCGCCTCGGCCAGCGCGGCCGCGAGCTCCCGTACGTCCTTCGCCGGGATGCCGAGCAACTGCTCCGCCTCGGTGAGGGAGTTGCGCCGGCCGACCCAGAGCTCGCCCTGTCCGTCGAGCCAGAACTCGCCGTTCCCACGGTCGGAGCGGGGCAGCAGGTAGACCGTCGCCTCGTGGCCGCCGTCGGCCGGCTCGAGCACCAGGACGCTGTCCTGGGTCAGGTCGCCGGTGAGGTACGCGTACTCGGTGGAGGCGCGGAAGGCGTACTCGGTGTCGTTGGAGCGGGTCTTCAGGTTGCCCGCGGGAATGACGAGCCGCTCGCCGGGGAAGCGCGCGGACAGCGCCGCTCGGCGGGCGGCGGTGTACGAGGCCTGGGCGATCGGCTCCAGGCCGTGCAGCTCGGTGTCGGCCCAGCCGGACTTCATGTTCTCGGCGAGCTCATCGGAAATGCCCGGGTACAGGCCGTTCTTCCGCTGCTTGATCGGCTCTGCTTCTGCTGCTTCCGGGGTCTCCGGGGCAAGCTCCTCAGACACGTTATGTCCTCCTTGTACGACACTGGACCCCTCCATCGTACGGGCGTACGGAAGGGGGCCAGGTGCCGGAAGACCTCTTACAACCCTGAGGCCCCTCAGTCGAAGCGGGCGGCCAGCAGGACGACGTCCTCGGTGCCGTCGTCGTGCCCCGCGCCGTCCGGCAGGACGGCCCGCAGGATGTGGTCCGCGACGGCTCCGGGGTCCTGGCGCAGGGCCTTCGGCACACCCGCCGCCGCCGAGCGCAGCCGCGCGAACGCCCGGTCCGTGGTGTCGCCCGTGCGGCGCAGCAGTCCGTCGGTGTAGAGGAGCAGCGTCTCGCCGGGCCGGACGGTGACCTCCACGCTCGGCGCTTCCCAGCAGGAGAGCATGCCCAGCGGTGCGGAGAGGGTCGTCTCCACGAATTCGGTGCCCCGGTCGCCGGTCACCAGGGGCGGGGTGTGCCCGGCGCCGGCCAGGACGATCGTGCGCCGGTCCGGTTCGCAGTAGGCGTAGAGCGCGGTTGCCGAGCAGGCCGGTTCGGTCAGCCGCAGCAGCAGTTCGAGATCGGAGAGTACGGCGACGGGGTCCTCGCCCTCCATCACGGCGTAGGCCCGCAGACCGGCGCGGAGCCGGCCCGTGGCGGCCATGGCCGCCGGCCCGGAGCGGCCGACCGAGCCGACGGCCAGGCCGAGCGCGTCGTCCGGCAGGCTCAGCGCGTCGTACCAGTCGCCGCCACCGTCCGGCGCGGCGCGGCGGCGGGCGGCCAGCCGGACTCCGGGGATCCGGGGCAGTCTGCTGAGGAGGAGTTCCTCGGCGATGACGGCGGCATCGGCCCTGGTGCGCTCCAGTTCGAGCAGGCGGGCCAGGTGCTCGGCGGCGTAGCGGGCGTACACGCCGACGAGATGGCGCTGGCGTTCCAGTGGTTCGGCCGGTTCGTCGTACAGCCAGACGGCCGCGCCGAGCCGGCCTGCGGTTTCGGTGGCGAGGGGCTGTGCGTAGCTGGCGGCGTATCCGAGCCGGGCGGCGACCTCCCGGCAGTGGGGGTCGAGACCGGCGTCACCGAGGATGTCGGGGGTGGCCCGGGGGCCGTCGGTGTCCGGCAGGCCGTCGAGGAAACGCCCGTACGGGGTGGCGCTGCGGGACACCGTCTCGATGTGTCCGAGCTCGGCGTGGGCGAGGCCCAGCCCGGTCGTGCGGGACGGTCCGCGGCCGTCAGCGGGCTCGAGGACGACGAATCCCCGGCCGGCTCCCACCAGAGCAGCCCCGGCACTCACGAGTTCCCGCAGCGCGCTGTCCAGGGTGCTGGTTCCCACCAGCCGTTCGGTGAGCTCGTGCAGGGTGGTGAGGTCGGAGACCCAGCCGGCCAGCCGGTCCTGGATGAAGGCTCCCGGCGGAGAGGGAACACCTTGCATGGGTGCGGCAGTGTGCGGTGAAACGGGAACCGTGGGGTCGATTCCAGCCACTTTCGGAAGGCGCGAGGCGCTCATGGCAGTCAGCTTTCCGACCGGTACGTCTTGTCGAATAGCACCGCAAACCCCCATGTCGCTTTGCGCCGCTATCGGTGCAACCACATGTACACGCCCCCACATCTACACATACAAGTGAGCTGATGTCCAGCATTGTCCTCGCGGTATTTATGGTGTCCGCACGTCAGTTAACTTGGCCGAAAAATGCACCCCCGGGCCGCTTTTTGCGATCGACTGGGGGCGCTCGACAGGGGTGCCCTCGGGGTGAAATGCCGGAGGGGGCGTCACCCCGCACATGCTGGGTACGTACTCGTTGACGGCCAGGGGCAGTTGTGACCGTCCCGGAACCCGACAGCGAGCCCGGGCGTCCTCATGGATGACGGCCGCCCGTCCACCCCGAGTGGCGGGGTTGCACAAGGGACGGCACGCGCGAAGCGCACGCCGACCGCGCGATGTATTGACTGGACTCGGCTCGGTTTCGACTCGGCTCGGCTCCATTCTGTTCGGTTCCACTCTGCTCGGCTCACGCTCGGCACCGACTCTCCGTCCGTACCGCAGACCCGATGAGCACGCACAGCGAAGAGACGCACACACGTGGTGACGAACGCGTGGTGTGATGTGGACCTCGGCGTTCAACGGAAAGGAACGAGCGCTCATGCGCGAGATCCTCGGCAGGCGACGCAGGCACCGGCCCCGGCGCAAGGGAAGCTCCGCCCAGCTCGACGCGGCGCTGATCTGTGCCACCGTCCGGAAGTGGCCCGTGCTCCCAGGAGCAGGGCTGGCGACGGCATCCGGCCGCGGCGGACGCGGCCGCGGCTGCGCCTGCCCCGATCCCGAGTGCGCCGTACCCGGCGCGCACCCCTTCGACCCGGGCCTCCTCGCGGCGACCACCGACGCACGCATGGTGCGCTGGTGGTGGACCAACCGGCCCACCGCCCCCGTCGTCCTGGCCACCGGTGGCCAGGCACCGTGCGCGCTGAGCCTGTCGGCCGTCGCCGGTGCGCGGGCGCTGACCGCGCTCGACGCCATGGGAGTGCGGCTCGGCCCCGTGGTGGCGACCCCGACCCGCTGGTCACTGCTGGTCAGCCCCTACACGCTGGAGCGGCTCGGCGAACTGCTGCACGCCCAGGACCGGGTGCCCAGCTCGCTGCGGTTCCACGGGGAGGGCGGCTATCTCATCCTGCCCCCGTCCGAGGCGGGCACCGGCCAGGTGCGCTGGGAGCGCGCACCGGCGGCCGGGGACGCCGCGCCGTGGCTCCCGGACGTGGAATCGCTCCTGGACGCGCTCGTCGAGGCGAGCAACGGCGCGCCGGACGGCGGCAGTCGGCTCACGTACTGAGCGGGCGGCCGGGATCAGGTGCTGACAGGGCCAAGCGTCCCGGCAGCCCCCGGCCGGGCCCCGCGAGCAACCGGTGTCCACGAAACTTTCCGGCAGTCGATCGCGCATTGCCGTGGGCTTGTTCACCGTCCCGGCGCGCATCCCGGAGTATCTGTCCGAAAGCGAACGCCCGGTGCGGCGGACGGCCGACGAGCGCGCCGGTCCCGCACGGGAGCGGATCCGGCTGCGATCTTAGGGAATGCCAGGGTGTCGGCCTCCGGTGGGACGGGGCGGGAGGCGGACGCGGTGCCGGGCGGGTGCCCCAGGCCGTCGGCGGGACGAGCGCTCCGGCGTGCGCCCCGGCCGTCCTGAGCCCGGAAACGAGAACGTCCGGCCGCTGGCGACGGGGGATGCACCAGCGACCGGACTTCCAGAACCGTAACAAGAGATCTGCCGTTAGCAAATTCGATCTCGCCTATTCGGACACCGAATTACTGACGGGTACAAGGAGTTGTGACGGGGGTCACCGCCACTTCCAGGCCCTCGTCACTGTCAGCTGAGCGTCACCTGGCGGTTGGTGAGCCCGCCGCGGGCCCGGCGCTCCTCACCCGTCAGCGGCGCGTCCGAGGCGAGGGCTTCGGCGAGCTGTTCGGCGAACCGCGCCGCGGGCTTCTCGCACTCCTCGGCCCTCATGGCGCTCGGCAGGTCCCAGACCGGGACCATCAGCCCGTGGGCGCGGAACGAGCCCACCAGGCGCGTTCCTTCGCCGAGCGAGGAGGTGCCCGCCGCGTGCAGCCGTGCGAGGGCGTCGAGGAGCTGCTCCTCGGGATGCGGCATGACCCAGCGGAGGTGGTTCTTCTCCGGGGTCTCGCACCAGTAGGCCGCGTCCACGCCGGAGAGCCGGGTGGTGGGGATGGCCGCCGCGTTGGCACGCTCCAGGGAGGCGGAGACCTCCGCCGTGGCGTTCTCCGCGTCCGGGACCCAGAATTCGAAACCGGAGTGCACGACCGGCTCGAACGCGGCGTCGGGGTCGAGGACGTCCTGCAGCCGCGGGCCGTCGGCGGGCACCCTGCGGGCGGTGACCGGCGAACCGGGCTCGGCCTCCAGCGCACGCTGCAGGGTGTCCGCGAGGTCGCGGCTGAGGTCGCCGGACGAGGTGTCGTTCTGCAGGGCGAGCAGGACGGAGCCGTCGTCGCGGCGCAGCGCCGGCCAGGCCATCGGCAGGACCGTCGCGAGCGACACGGACGGTACGCCCTCGGGCAGCCCGCCCTTCAGTGTCAGCTCGACGGTGGCGGCGGGGACCAGCTCGCGGAGGGCGATCCAGTCGCACTCGCCGGAGATTCCCTCGAAGGGGCGCTGGACCAGCTCGGTCACGGCGTGCGCGGCGGCGCGCCCGTGGCACGCCTTGTAGCGGCGGCCCGAACCGCACGGGCAGGGCTCACGGGCCCCTACGACCGGAATTTCACCGTCCTTGAGCTGCGGCTTCCCGGCCTTGGACTGAGGGCGCTTCTTGGCCATGGTGGGCGTTCTCCCGATTGCGACAGTGCGGTCTCGGGCGCGAGCCTAGCTGTCCCTGTCGTTGCCGGGGCACACCTGCGGTGGGGGCTCGCGGGCCGCTCCGTCGCGCCGTGGGCCGTCGTGCTGTCAGCCCGCGTCGTCGAAGGCCTCGAGAGCGTCCGCGAGTTCCCGCCCGTCGAGCGAGCCGAACCCATGCATTGCGTGCAGGCCGCTCAGCCCGGACCGCTCGCGGCGTGCGGGCCTCGTGGGGCTCGGGGCCGCTGTCGTGAAACCCGCGTGTCCGTGGCCCGCGGACACCAGGGCCCAGACGGTGACCTCACCGACCGCGTCGTCCCGCACGCCCCACTCCTGGGCGAGGGCACTGATGATGTTGAGTCCGCGCCCACCGCGGGCGGTGACCGACGGGGTGGCCGGGGCCGGTCTGGTCGGGCCGCCGCCGTCCGTGACCTCGACGGTGAGGTCGCCCCTCCTGTCCACGCGCCATGCGGCACGGATGTCGCCGTCACCCACTTCCGAGTGCTGCCCCAGCGGTCTGCCGTGGCGGCAGGCATTGCTGAGAAGTTCGGAAAGGATCAGTACCGCGTCGTCGACCACGGTGTCCGAGACCCCGTTGCTGCGCAGCTGCTCGCGCATGCGGTGCCGCGCCTGCCCCACGCCCGCAGGGCCATGGGGTACGGCCATGCTCGACGACGTGGGCACTTCCTGTGCCACCAAAACCGCCACCCCCGAGACCTCCTTCGCCCCACGCCACGGATTGGATGCCCCCCTGGACTGCGCCGGAAACCGGCCACAGCCCTGTCGGTGATGCACTCGTAACGATCGATGGCGCAGTGAATGCGCCGGTGCACCCCCTGTAACTAATGCGATGAGCGGCCAAGTTGCGAAAGGACTTGTCTGGGCCGGTTGGTGATGATTGCTTCCACTCCGAGGCGGACGCAGAGCTCGACGTCCTCCGGCTCGTTCACGGTCCACACGTGCACCTGATGCCCCGCCCGGTGCAACCGCTCGATGTACGCCGGGTTGTTGCGTACGATCCGCATCCCCGGGCCGGCGATCCGGGCCCCGGCGGGGAGCCGGCCGTCACGCAGCCGGGGTGAGACGAACTGCGTCAGGAACACGGTGGGCAGGGTCGGCGCGGCGGCCCGGACGCGGTACAGGGAACGCGCGGAGAAACTCATCACGCGTACCGGGGACGGTCCGTCCGCGGGTGGCGCGTCCAGTCCGAAGCGCTTGAGCAGGTGGAGCAGTCGCTCCTCGACCTGGCCGGCCCAGCGCGTGGGGTGCTTGGTCTCGATGGCCAGCTGGAGCGGGCGTCCGGCGGCCCGGACGTCATGCGCCAGTTCGAGGAGTCGTTCCAGGGTGAGTACGGAGGTGAGCTCACCCGGTACGGGGTCCCAGTCCGGGGACTCCTCGTGATCCTTCCAGGAACCGAAGTCCAGGGCGGCGAGATCGGCCAGTTCCAGGGCGGAGACGGCGCCCCGGCCGTTCGACGTGCGGTTCACCCTGCGGTCGTGCACACAGACCAGCTGTCCGTCCGCAGTGAGGCGGACGTCGCACTCCAGGGCGTCCGCCCCGTCCTCGATGGCCTTCCGGTAGGCGGCCAGGGTGTGCTCGGGGGCGTCGTCCGAGGCTCCCCGGTGAGCGATGACCTGGATAGGAGACTGTGGTGAGGGCAGACGTGCAGGGGTCACCACGCCATCGTGTCACCGGGACACCTCGGGTGTTGACACCTTGTGGCAGAGGACCGTTTTGCCTGATGTAAAGATTGGTGTGCGGATGCACAGGTCCTGCTTACAGTGGCCTGACGTGCTGTGGGAAAAGCTGACCGCAGACACGTGCACAGCGGATCTCTTGCCGAATGCCGAGTGGAACCGAGGAGTAAAGAGCTGTGAGCACCGAGAACGAGGGCAACGAGGGCACCACGGTTCCGTCCGTACCGTCTGTTCCGTCCGCACCTCCCGTGCCGGCTGCCGCTCCCGAGGGCGTCCCGCAGGCTCCGTCCGCGCCTCCTGCGGACGCTCCGACGGCCCCGATCCCGGCCGCGACGCACCAGGAGGGCACCGAGCCGCCCGCCGGGCACGAGCAGTACCCGTACGCCCCGCCGTCGCCGCAGCAGCCTCCGGCCGGATCGGCCGCCTGGCCGCCGCCCCCTCCCGCCGTCCCCGCGTACGCCGACGGCGGCAACCCCCCGGCCTGGGGAGCTCCGGCTCCCTCGCAGCCGGAGCCGCCGCGCAAGCGCCGTGCGAACGGTCTGATCGCCGCCGTGGCGGTGGCCGCACTGGTCGCGGGCGGCATCGGCGGATCCCTCGGCTACTGGGCCGCCGACAGCAGTGACTCCGGCTCCTCCTCCGGCTCGACCACGATCGCCGCCTCCAACAGCCCGAAGGACTTCAAGCGCGAAGCGGGCACGGTCGCGGGCGTGGCCGCGGGCGCGCTGCCCAGCGTCGTCACCATCGACGCGCAGTCCGGTGACGGCGAGGGCGGCACGGGTACCGGCTTCGTGTACGACAAGGAGGGCCACATCCTCACCAACAACCACGTCGTGGCCTCCGCGGCGGACAGCGGCCGGCTGACCGCGACGTTCTCCGACGGCAAGAAGTACGACGCCGAGGTGGTCGGCCGGGCCCAGGGCTACGACGTGGCCGTACTGAAGCTGACGAGCCCCCCGGAGGGCCTCACCCCGCTGCCCCTGGGTGACTCCGACAAGGTCGCGGTGGGTGATTCCACCATCGCGATCGGCGCGCCGTTCGGCCTCTCCAACACGGTCACCACCGGCATCATCAGCGCGAAGAACCGTCCGGTCGCCTCCGGTGACGGCTCCAGCAACAAGAACTCGTACATGAGCGCTCTGCAGACCGACGCCTCGATCAACCCGGGCAACTCGGGCGGCCCGCTGCTGGACGCGGGCGGCGCGGTCATCGGCATCAACTCGGCCATCCAGTCCACCAGCGGCGGCGGCGTCGGCCAGTCCCAGGCCGGCTCCATCGGCCTGGGCTTCGCGATCCCGGTCAACCAGGCGAAGAACGTCGCCGAGCAGCTGATCAAGACGGGCCAGCCCGTCTACCCGGTGATCGGCGCGACGGTGACGATGGAGGAGAAGACCGGCGGCGCCGTCATCTCGGACGAGGGCGCGGGCGGCACCTCCGCCGTCACTCCGGACGGCCCGGCGGCGAAGGCGGGGCTGAAGGCCGGCGACGTGATCACCAGGTTCAACGACACAGTGGTCGACAGCGGCCCGACGCTGATCGGCGAGATCTGGACCCACGAGCCGGGCGACAAGGTCACGCTCACCTACGAGCGCGACGGCAGGACGGCAACGGCCGAACTCACCCTGGGCGAGCGCAAGGGCGACAGCTGACCGGCTAGGCTGTCCCACGCATCGAGCCGGCCCCGGCCTCCGGGACCGGCGACGACGCGGGGTGGGTTGCCCGAGCGGCCTAAGGGAACGGTCTTGAAAACCGTCGTGGCAGCGATGTCACCGTGGGTTCAAATCCCACACCCACCGCTTTGCGCAAAGGCCCCTGACCAGGCGATACGGTCGGGGGCCTTTGCCATGCCCGGTCCCTGCCGGTCACCGCTGTTCCCCCTGGTTTCCCGCTCTATCGGGCACGGAAGGGGCACGCGGGGGGCACGGCCGGGCACTGCTTTGGAGCTGCCGGAGGTCCGCACGCTATCGGCTGATCGGGATCTCGTAGACGATCTCGCAGTGCGCCGCGGGCACCACGATGTCCGCTGTTTCCACGGGGCGGCACTGGTCGCTGTAGTACGTCCGCCGGATGTGCGTCACGAGTGCGGCTTTCTGGATGCCGAGTAGCGACGCTTCCTCGGCGGTCGCCTGTCGTGGCTCCGGCTGCTCCACCGCATGGCTGACGGTGACTCCGATCTCGGCCATGCGGTTCACGACACCTGCCCCGGCGTGCGGCCCTCCTTCGGGGAGGACGACGAGTGTGCCGGCGGTGAGGTCGTACGGCTCCCAACTCGTCGACAGCTGCACTGGCCTGCCGTCCGCCAGGAACTCGTACGTCGTCCGCACACACAACTCGCCCTCGGCGATCCCCAGCCGCGCGGCGATCTCCGCCGGGGCCGGCACCTTCGCCTCGGTCCGGCTCTCCCAGTCGCTCTGCCTGCCGAGAGCCCTCATGTCCTGGCGGAACGGGGACCCCGTGGGCTGCTCGCGCGCGGACGACCGCACGACCCGAACCCGCTGCCGGGCTTCGGCGACGTACGTGCCCGATCCGGCCCGGCCCTCCAGCACTCCCTGGGAGATCAGCAACTCCTGCGCCCGGCGGACCACGTTCTCGCCCACGCCGCACTCCTGGCCGATCTGGGCGCGGGAGGGGAGGCGGTCCCCCGGTCCCCAGACGTGCTCCGCGATGCGCCGCCGGAGTTCGTCGGCGATGCGGAGATACGGCGGTTGCTCAGACATATGGAAAATCTAGTCCACTAGCTCTAATCTAGTTAACTAGCTTCACTGAAAGTGATCGCTGGTGACGGAGGCTGCCCTGTGTCCGCTTCGGGAGTGAGCGCGGTGGCCATCGCCGCCCGGCTGTCCGCCGTCGGGCTTCCCACGCGCGTGGAGGAGCACAGCCGGTTCACGACTGTCGAGGCGGAAGTGCCGGAGACGCTCTCCGCCGAGTCATGGCGGGAGGTCTTGGACGTGGTGGCTGAGGCCGATCGATTCGGGCTCCTGGCCACCAGCTTGAACGGCCGCACCTTATGGGCGGTCATACGCAAAACGGTCCCCACGACGGGCGATGTCGGGGGACCGGGCTATCAGCGATAGGAGCTGAACAGCGTGCTCAACCGTATCCGCCGTGCTGCCTCGCTTACCAGAGAGCGGTACTTCTCTAAGGGACGGCATCGCCGCCCCTTAGTGCCGTCCCGGCCGCTGGCCGCTCTCACCTGTCCCGCCTCCGCTGACGCATCGACCGTCGTCCTGGGCCGGGCTTCGGCTGGCGCGGTCCACCGTTACCCGCTGAGGGGTGAGGACGTCGCGCTTGTCCGTCCGTACCTGTTGGCGTGGGAAGAGCGTGTACGGACGCGCACGGTGGTCGTCGCCCCTCGCCCGCCGGCCGACGCCTGGTCGGCGCTTGAGGGGGTCCGTTGATGCCTCCTCGTCGACAGCCGCACCCCACGGACACCGCTTCCGTCCCCTACCGCTCGATCGCGTGCTGGATCGGCACGCACCATTCCTGCGTCGAGGACTCCCCGTCCTTGGCGCCGACCGACGTACCGGTGATCTACGAGGTGTGCGGCTGCCCGTGCCACTCCACGCCCGACCCGTCTGTGCCCGTGGAGGTGACGGCGTGAGGGACCGAGCCCCCGGCGGTGCGCTGGTTTCCCACATCGAGGTCACCGCGGCCACCGTGCAGCGCGGCGACATCATCCAAATCGGCGGCCAGGCATGCCGAGTGAGAGACCTCTTTCAGCTCCCCCAGGGGGCCAAACAACTGGTCTTCGAGTCGGGCGAGCTGTTGACCATACACACGCGTACCCGGCTCGTCGCTGTGCGACTCCTGAGAAGGCGGTGACTGGCTCCGTGCCCTCTCGTCACCACGACATCGCCGACGATCTCCGCCACCAGATCACGACGGCCCGCCTCAAGCCTGGCGAGCGCCTACCGTCCGAAGTCGGCTTGGCCGGCCGGTACAGGGTCAGCACAGTGACCCTGCGACGCGCCCTCGCCGTACTCCAGGGCGAAGGGCTCGTCGAGAAGATCCACGGCAAGGGCAACTTCGTGCGTCGCCCACGTCGCAAGATCATGTACGTCGGCGGCTGGGGCACGCTGGACCCTTGGACGGCTGCTGAGCCCACGTTGCGCGTCACGGTTCGCAGCAACACGGTTCCGGCCTCCGCACACCTAACGACATTGCTGAGGGTGCCAACGGGCAGCCCTCTCGCGGAGTACTCCTGCCTCAGCCTTGAACAAGGGTCGCCGCACGGCCTGGCCCGCATCTACATCCCGCGCGACCTGGCCCCGGCCGGAGTGCTCGACGACGACTCCGAATGCCGGGAGGCGGCCACGAGATTCGCCGTCCTGGGCCCCTCGCCGGCCACCGTCCGAGAGACGGTCTGCGCCCGCTCTCCGACCCCGGACGAAGCGTCGGCCCTCCGGATCGGAACCACCACGGCCGTCCTGGCGATTACCCGCATCGCCACCGACTCCACCGGCCGCGTCGTCGAGGCTGCGCTTCTGGCTTTCCCGGGAGACCGCATCGACGCCGTCTTCACCGCCCACCACGTACTCGACGAGAGGCAGTCTCAAGGATGACGACACCAAACGAACTGAGGCTCCTCCCGTGGTCAGGCCTGGAGGACAGGCCCTGCTACCTGAGTACTGACGACCCGGACGGCTACATGTCCCGCCTGGCGGACAACATCGAATCCGTCCAACTCGGCACGGCAGCACGACTGTTGGAAGAGGCCTCAGAAACCCTCGACAACCAGGACACGACCCTTGACGAGATGCGGTGCCTGGTCGAGGAGCTGACCGGGGCTCTGCGGGACATCCTCCGCGTCGCAACTAGCCGCGGCCAACTCCTGGCAGCGAGCGAACCGCGTGAGCCCGCCTACTGATCTACGATCCCGCCGACCAGCACAGCAAGAGAAGCCCATGGCTCTGACCAGCTCAGACGCCGTGGGCTTCTGACTTTGTCTGCCGACTGCGGCCGACCTTGGACGGCCTGAGGACTGCTTCGTCCCGAAGCAACTTGGGTGGGCGCTCGGCCTTGGGCTGGTGTGCCTCTCACCTGTGCTGATGGTCCGCTGGCGTGTTCGTCGGCGTTGTCACGCAGTTAGACACTCACCCTTGCTGCTCTTCCGGTGCGGGAAACGCCGGTGCGGGCGTGCTGACAGCTGTCCTACGATCAGTCTGCCTGCGTCGGCCGGCGCGCTGTAGACCCGCAGCACCGGCGCGTTGTGGAGGGGCCAGCCCGTTCGAGCCGGGCCAGGTGGGCTGACATCTGCTGAACGGCCTGCTGCGGGGTTCGTCTGTGCCGCAGCCGACGAAAGCCAGCCACGACGGCGGGTGCGCCAACCGATCAGGTGCGCGTGTGCCTCGCTGCACCCCCACCGACCTCAGCCACGCTGCTTCTTGCTGTCGGGGGCGAACCGACGACGACCACCAGTGTTGGCCGGCCTGGTCGCTGAATGCCGCTCGCTCAGTACAGCCACAACTGATCACCGGCGGCCGTGACCTGCGGCCGTCTTCTGGATCAATGTCCTGACCTGCTGGTTAGCTGTCGGCAGTTGTCGGCGTTGGTCATCATTGAGCGCCCTTCCACGGCCCGAGGACGGCCCGGGAGGGCGCTCGCGTGTCCTTGGGAGTGCAGGCGAAATGGCAACTTGCGGTCAGTGCATCAGGCTCCTAGCTTGGAAGGTGAGGCCCATCCCATTAGCGGTCAGGGTCGGAGAGTGCGGTTCAATTGTGAACAGCTTTCCGAGGCATTCAGTTGAATTCGCCACAAGGGTGCGGGACTTGTGCATAGTTCCATCCTTCGCCGCCCTACTCTTAACCTCCGCGAACAGATCGCGATAGCTGAGTGATGCGCGGGGAGGTCGTAATGGCCAAGTGGGAATACCACATCGAGACGGTGAACATATCCGAACGCTGGTCTTCCAAGCGTCAGAAAGAGGAAGTAGAGGCGTTTCGCTTCTATCTCAATCAGATGGGTTCGGCCGGTTGGGAGATGATCAGCTATGAGGCTGTGCCCCTCACTGGTCATTTCACCAAGGACATCAAGGGTTACGCCTACCTCACGTTCTTCAAGCGTCAGCTGGAACCGAACGGCTGAATGGGTCCGCTTGAAGAAGGTCGGTAGCCGCGATTTACCCGCCTGGGGGCCGCAGGAAGGGCGTGAGAGTGATGTCATCCGGCATGCCTCCATTGGCTGACAATATTATCTTGGCTGTCGTCAAGGTCATTGTGTGGTGCATGTGGTGTGCGGCCGCACTCGCCTTCCGGCTCGCGATTTACCTTCTCACTGGAGTAGTTGCCCTTCTCTGGGGGTTGTTTAATCTGGCAATTCGCAAGCCTTTCAGCGAAGGCATTCACTTCGACCTGGAATGGCTTGGCTACGTCGCGTCGCCCTGGCGGTACTCTCCCTGGTGAGGTGTATCCACTTGCAGCTATGCAGTCCCGGAACTGGCCGGATCGCTGTCCAAGAGGTCGGGTGGAACGGCTTTGGGCTGGAGCTGATTTGGCGCGAGTGATCATGGCCCATTACGCTAGCCAGCGGATCGGGCAGGTTTGTGAGCCTGCCCGTTAGTGCCCGATCTTGGGCCATGATCTTCGAGGCTCGCGCCAAATTGGCTGCCTAAAGCCGTGGAGCCGACCGGGCTCAGCCACAGAGGGTTTTTTACGTCCGCCCGCATGCACGTAGCGCGCCGCCGGGCGCGGCCAGCCGGGGCGCAGACAGGAGGCAGGCCGCGCCGCAGAGGCGGCGCGCGCCCGCGCCGTGCGCGGGCCTTGATGAAGTAGAGAAAGTCTTATCCCGCTGTGGTGAGTTGCTTGCCGTCGTGACTCCGCACGTGAGGCCCGTTGCCGTCCAGGGCGTCCAGGAGACGGACCGCGTAGACCTCGGACATGCGCTCGCTGACCTCGTCGGGCGTGAGCCAGGAGACGGCTGTCGACTCGCTTGATGTGCGCTCGGTGCCGCCGGAGGGCTTGCAGCGGAAGACCAGGGCGACGATGCCTCGGGTCGTGTTCTTGTAGACGCCGGTGAGTTGGTCCACCTCGACGCGGATGCCCGTCTCTTCCCAGACTTCGCGGGCTACGCCGGCTTCTGGTGTCTCGTTGAGTTCGAGGATGCCGCCGGGGAGCTCCCAGGTGCCGTTGTCGGCTCGGCGGATCGCCAGGAGGCGGCCGTCCTCGCGCACCACTACTCCTGCTACGGACACGGAGTGCAGGGGAGGGGGTGTCGCTTCCTGTGGTTGACTCATGTAGAGGAGCATAGGAGGCAGGGAAGGACTATGGGAACTGCGGCGGGAGGGGCCGGTTCCGGGCCTCGGTATGTGCAGATCGCTGATGACCTCGTGCAGCAGATCCGGGCGGGCGTTCTCAAGGCCGGCGACATGGTGCCGAGTGAATCTGAGCTGGTGGACCGCTACGGCGTCTCCGGCGGGACGATCCGTAAGGCCATGGTCGAGGTGCGGGCGAGTGGGCTCGTCGAGACCCGGCACGGCAAGGGCTCGATCGTGAAGAACCGGCCTCCCGTGCGGCACCGCTCCTCCGATCGCTTCCGGCGCTCGCTCAGGCAGGGTGGCCAGGCCGCCTACCTCGCCGAGTCCGCACAGTCCGGCGCCACCGCGAAGGTCAGCGTCCTCTACATCGGCCCCATGGACGCGCCCGAGGATGCCGCCGAGCGCCTGGGCGTCCCCGCCGGTACGCAGGTGCTGGCCCGCCGGCGCCTCTACTTCCGCAACGGCACCCCGGTCGAGACCGCCTCGTCCTACCTGCCCTGGGACGTGGTCAAGGAGATCCCGGAGCTGTTCGCCGAGAACCCCGGGGGCGGTGGCATCTACGCCCGACTCGAAGACCACGGGCATGAGTTCGCGGAGTTCGTCGAGACGCTGCAAGCGCGTCCGGCCTCGAAGTCGGAGGCGGCGGAACTGGCGCTCAGCCCGGGTGCGCCCGTGGTTCACCTGATCCGGGAGGCCCGTACGACCGCGGGTCGCGTGGTCGAGGTGTGCGACACCCTCATGGCCGCTGACCAGTTCGTTTTCGAGTACCGGATCCCTGCTGGCGACTGACGCCCGCTCAACTTCCCTCAACCCGTCGCGAGTTCTTCTTCGCGGCGGGTTGACTCATGTACAGGAGTGATGCACTCTTCTTCATGTCACTCATATACATGAGTGGCGGAGTTCAGCATCTATAGAGGAGTGATCTGCTGTGCGTCAGATTCCCGTCGACACCTCCAGCGCGGTCGTGATGGTCGCCAAGACTCCGCAGGTCAAGGTGCGCGACCGTCGTACCGGTGAGATCGCCACCGACATGGAGACCGGTGCTCAGCTCATGACGGTGGACGTGATGTTCGCGGCGAACGAGGAGGTGGAGATCCTGTCCGTCACCGTTCCGGAGCCCGGGATCAGCGGTGAGCTGTCCATGGGTACGCCGGTCGCGCTCACCGGCCTGGTCGCCCGTCCGTGGGAGAACGACTTCAACGGCCAGCGGCGGCACGGCATCGCGTTCCGCGCGGTCGCGGTCACCTCGCTCGCCGACGTTGCCGCCGCTGGGTCGAAGGCGGCCTGATCATGACCGCCTTCACGGTCGCTCTGGTGCTGGTCGTCGCCGCTGCGGGTCTCCTGCGGTGGCGGCGCCCCGCCTGGTACTGGCTGGCCTTCGGGGTCACTCTGGCCGCACTGCGGGTCCTGGTCCGGTACCGCTCGGTCATGGACGCGTGCGGGCTGACCGTTCCGCCGGCGCGATGGCGGTTAGCCCTCGCTCGTGCCGCTAACCGGCCGATACCTGAGCCCCGCCCGCCGCGCATCCGACGGCTGCGGCCCACCCGCACCGGCCTGGTCCTGCGACTCAAGCTCCGTCCCGGACAGGACGCCTTCGACATCGCCGCGGCCTCCGACCGGCTCCGGCACTCCTTCTCAATGTTCGGCGTCACCTCGCGTGAAGTGCGGTCCGGTGTCGTCGAAGTACGGATGACCGGATACGACGTGCTCAAGCGGGTGCAGATGCCTGCCGAGACCGATACCCGGCCGATGCGGGTACCGGTCGCCCTTCGGGAGGACGGGGCGGTGCACTACCGCGACTACCGGGCGATACCCCACGCCCTCACCCTCGGCGCCACGGAGTCCGGCAAGTCCGTCTACCAACGCAATCTGGTCGCCGGGCTGGCTCCCATGGACGTTGCCCTCGTCGGCATCGACTGCAAGCAGGGAGTCGAACTCTTCCCGCTGGCCCGCCGGTTCTCCGCGCTGGCCGACAGCCCGAACGCCGCCGCCGAACTCCTCGACGCACTCGTGGCCCGGATGGCAGACGTCTACCGACTCATCCGTACCCAGCAGCGCATCACCGTCGATGTGCCGGACGCGGAGATCGCCGCCGACATCTGGAACCTGCCGGATGAACTCCGCCCGGCTCCGATCGTCGTCCTGGTCGACGAGGTGGCCGAACTCGCCCTGTACGCAACGAAGGAGGAGGAGAGGCGGAGGGACCGCATCATCACCGCTCTGGTCCGTCTCGCGCAGCTCGGCCGCGCGGCCGGCATCTACCTCGAAATCTGCGGACAGCGCTTCGGCTCCGAACTCGGCAAGGGCATCACCATGCTCCGCGCCCAACTCACCGGCCGTACCGCCCACCGACTCAACGATGAGACCTCCGCCAACATGGCCTTCGGCGACATCGCTCCGGACGCGGTCCTCGCCGCCATCCAGATTCCCGCCGACATGCGGGGCCTCGCCATCGCGGGCGACTCGTCCGGCGGGTGGCACCGCATCCGCGCTCCGCACACCTCGCTCCGCCAGGCCGTGAACCTCTGCAACCGGTACGCCGACCGCACCCCGGACCTGCCCGAGCTGGCCCCCTTCCGGCCGGCCGTGACCGCTCCCGCCACCGCTCTCGTGCCTTCGGCGAAGGCCTCTCCGGCCACCGCCTGATTCCTCCCCGCTCCACCCGGCAGGCGCGACCGTCTTCGCGCCGGGTCCCTACCCCCTGCATGCCCAAAGAAGGGAGATCCGCCATGTGCCCGGACTGCGAGGACTTCGCCCGGACCGTGCTCCTGCTCGGTCAACTCGCCCTGTACGCCGACATGGCCGGCGCCGACCTCGACTTCGCGGACGCCGTCAGCTCGTCGCTCGCCGTGTCGCTGCCGGAGCCGCCGTCGGGCACGTTCCCGGATGACTCCGACCCCGCTGAGGACTCCTGATGGGCGTCCGGCACGGTCTCCGGATCGACGCGGTGTTGATCCAGGCGGTCATCGCCGGAGCCCTGTCCTTCGCCCACCTGCACGACCTCGCCGCCGCGGCCGGACAGGACGGCTGGAAGGCATGGGCCTACCCGGTCAGTGTCGACCTGCTCCTTGTCGCCGCCTGGCGTCGGCTGCGCAGTGAGGGACCGTCCCGGCTGGCTTGGTGCTGGTTCCTGGTCGCCCTGTTCGCCTCGCTCGGTGCCAACGTCGCCACCGCCGGGTTCCTCGACCTGGCCGATCCGCCTGCCCCGCTCCGTCTCGGTATCGCCGGATGGCCTGCGCTCGCCTTCCTCGGCGGCACCCTCCTTGCGCACTCGTCGGGGAAAGCGGAGTCGGAGCCGGTTCCCCTGACCACCGTCGCGGACGCGGAGGACATCGAGCCGGTGCCTGTGCCTGATGCCGTCCCGTCCCCGTCCCCGTCCCCGTCCCCGGCTGAGGAAGCCAGTACGCCTCCGGCCCTGCCCTCGCCACCGGCTCCGCCCGTCCCCGCCGCGCTGGTCGACCACGCCCGCAAGGTCGCCGACGAGTACCGCACCCGTAACGGCTCCCCGATCGACACCGACACCCTCCGCGCCCGCCTCGGCGTCCCGCCCCACCTCGCCGACGCCATCGCCGCCCACCTCAGCTGACCGCAAAGGAGAGACCGAGATGACCAACGACCCCGCCGACTTGACCGTGGCCGACTACCTCGACGGAGCGCGGGACATGGCCGCGGCCGGACGCCCCTTCCTCGCCCACCTGCTCGCCGACGAAGCCGCACGACGCGTCGACGACCCGGCCACCGCCCGCAGCATCCGCGCCCAGTACCCCGACACCGCGACTGACAGGGGCTGACCGGCATGCCCGCCCGCGACAGCTTCCACTCCGTGATGCGTATCGGCCCCGTGCAGATCGGCACCCACCGCGACCGCACCGGCCGCACCGCCCATGCCGCCGTCTGCACCGCCGACCGCTGCGGCTGGTCCGCCGACTACTCCAGCCGGACCGCCGCCCAACTCGCCGCCCGCACCCACCGCTGCACCGTCCGTTAGGAGACAGCGTCCATGGACGTCCCCCTCTGGATCGCCCTGCTGGCTGTCGGTTACCTCGGCATCAAACTCTTCCGCCCGCCGCTGTGGCTGATCTGCGTGCTCCTCCTCGGCGGCTACCTCCTCGCCGACAGCCTCTTCGCCTCCGTCATCAACACCGCCGTCAAGTAGCCCGAACCCGGGAGAGGAGAACCAACCATGTTCCAGCCCAAGATCCCGACCATGCCCCAGCCCACCGGCCTGGTCACCCCGCCCGCCGTCATCCAGCCGACCGCCATCACCCCGGGTACGCCGGTCCCGCCCCTGGTGTCCGCCGCTGCCCCGGTGCCTTCCCGCCCGGTCGTCCAGCTCACCCCCGGCACCGCGCTCGCGCTCGTCGGCGCCGGCACCGCCGTCGTCCTGGTCGTCGGCACCGTCCTGGTCTCGCTGCTCCTGGCGGTCGCCGTCACCAGCGCATCGGTCGCCGTCTGCGCGGTCGTCCTGCGCTCCCTGATCGCCTCTGACGCCAAACGCCGCTGACCGGCCCCGGGCGGCCTCGATACCGCCAAGCATCCGCCGCCCGGGAGCCGTCCCCACCGATCGATCTCGCAACCGGAAGGAACTCCCAGCATGGCCCACCGGGCCTCATCCTCGACACAGAAGCCGTCCATGCCCGCCCCACCGCTCGACCCGGCCGTCCTCGGGGACGTCCTCCGGGTGGCCTCGGCCTCCGACTACACCCGCTGGGAAGACCAGATCCGCAGCACCGGCGGCTGCGCCGACCCCGTCCACCTGAGCGGCTGGGTAACCCACAAGGACAAGGCCACCGGCGAGACCCTGCACCGCTACTCCACCGCGTACGAGCCGGGCGGGCGCCTCCGTATCGCCTGCGGCAACCGCCGTGCCTCCCGCTGCCCCTCCTGCGCCTGGACCTACGCGGGCGACACCTACCACCTGATCCGCGCCGGCCTCGCCGGAGACGACCGCCGCGACATCCCCGCCACCGTCCGCGACCACCCGCGCGTCTTCGCCACCCTCACCGCCCCGTCGTTCGGCCCGGTCCACAACCGCCCCGACCGCGGCACTTGCCGCTGCGGCACCCCGCACACCGCCGACGCCCCGAACCTCGGCACCGCCCTCGACCCGGACTCCTACGACTACGCGGGCTCCGTGCTCTTCAACAACCATGCCGGACAGCTCTGGCAGCGCTTCACCACCCGACTCCGCCGCGAACTCGCCGTCCGCGCGGGCATCCGGCGCTCGGAGCTCGGCGACCATCTCCGGCTCTCCTTCGGCAAGGTCGCCGAATTCCAGAAGCGCGGAGCCCTCCACTTCCACGCTGTCGTACGCCTCGACGGCCCGGACGGACCCGGCACACCGCCGCCCGCCTGGGCCACGGTCGACGCACTCACCGACGCGATACGAGCCGCCGCCTCGCACTCGTACACCTCGGTCTCGGTCCCGGCTGCCGGTGACCAGCCGTCCCGGACGTTCCGTTGGGGCCGACAGCTCGACGTCCGCCCGGTCAAGGCCTTCGGGGACGGCTCCGACGTCACCGAACAGGCAGTCGCCTCCTACGTGGCCAAGTACGCCACCAAAGCCGCCGAGAACACCGGCACCCTGGACCGCCGCATCGGCGAGCTCGCCGAACTCGACCGCCACCGGGTCCCCGATCACACCCGTCGGCTCATCACTGCATGCCGTGAGCTCGATGGCCTCTATCCGGACCGGCGCCTCTGGGCCTGGGCGCACATGCTCGGCTTCCGCGGCCACTTCTCGTCCAAGTCGCGCACGTACTCCACCACCCTCGGCGCTCTGCGCCAGGAACGCGCCGACTACCGCGCCGCGCAGGAAGCGCCCGCCCTCGGCCTCGCCGACCGCGAACCGGACACCGTCCTCGTCCTGACGGACTGGCAGTACGTCGGCCACGGACACACCCCCGGTGAAGGAGCCCTTGCCGCCACCATCGCCCGTGATCTCCAGACCAACCGTGAGACCGCCCGCGAGGCGCTGAGCGGTCTCACCGCCGACGAAGGGGAGTGGTGACCGTGGACCGACTGCTCACCGTGGGCCAGGTCGCCGAACGCCTCGGCACCGGTCTCCGCTTCCCACGTCGGCTCATCGAGGAACGCCGCATCGCGTTCGTCAAGGTCGGGCGACACGTCCGAATCCGGGAGAGCGCCGTGGACGAGTACGTCAGTGCCCACACGGTGGAACCGATCGTCCTGCGGCCCACCGCGCCGTACCGCAGGGCTGCCTGATGGCCGGCAAGCGCAAGTCCCGCCGCGCCTTCGGACGGATCCGCAAGCTGCCGTCCGGCCGCTTCCAGGCTCGATACCCGGGGCCTGACGGGGTGCTGCGTGCCGCTGATCAAACGTTCGCGACAACGACGGACGCCGATCGCTGGCTGGCACGGAAGCGCATCGAGATGGAAGAGGGCCGCTGGCTCGACCCTGCCGAGGGACAGACCACCGTCCGAGACTGGTCGGCGCGCTGGCTCGCGGCGGTCTCCCCGCAGCTGAAGCACAAGACACAGGCGTCGTATCGATCCCTGATCAACTCACTGATCGTTCCGGCTCTCGGTGATCGTGAGCTGTCCAGCCTCCGGCCGATCACCGTCGTCGAGTGGGTTGGCTCGATGAAAACTCGCGGTCTCAGCGCGTCGCGGATCAGGCAGGCGTACCGGGTGCTCTCGCAGATCATGCGGGCGGCCGTCGACAACGAGATGATCGGGCAGACCCCGTGCAGGGGCGTGAAGTTACCTCGGATGCCGCAGACCGAGCCGCACATCCTCACCCCGCTGGAAGCCTCGCGGATCGTCCGGAGCGCGACCAAGCCGCATGACCTGCTGATCTCCTTGCTGGCCTACGCGGGTCTGCGGGTCGGCGAGGCGTTCGCGCTGCGACGGGCGGACATCGACGTACTCGGCGGCCTGGTCGTCGTTGACGAGAACCTGGCGGAAGCGAACGGCACTCTCGTCTTCGACACTCCCAAGTCCCATCAGAAGCGAGTTCTGCGGATCGGCCCCTCGCTCGCGACGCGGATCGGCCGGCACCTGGAGACGCTGTCGGGCGGAGAGGACGCTCTCCTCTTCGTCACGCCCGGCGGCAAGCCTCTGCGCTACAACCAGTGGCGCAAGGCGTACTTCGACCCTGCCGTGGCGGTGGCCGGCCTGACCGACGTCACCCCGCACGATCTCCGCGCCTCGCACGGCACTTGGGTCGCCGACCGGTACGGGGTGATGACCGCCGCTCACCGCCTCGGGCACTCGAACGCGAGCGTGACCACCCGGCACTACGCCCGGCCGGTCGCTGGTCGTGATGATCAGGTGGCGGCGGCTGCGGATATTTGGCTCAGCGGCGACGACGAGATTGATCCCGCTGGCTGAGTTGCCGCCGAATGGAGCCTGCCTCTTTGACTTCACGTAGATCGAGCAAGGTGCAAGGTTGTACCCGTGAAGAATCTTGGTCACCGCCTCCGTTCCTTCAGATTCACGTTCGGAATTGCTCCGACGAGCTTCACGGCGTGCCGCGCGACACGTAGTCCGGCTTTGGAGCACGCCCTAGTGGATCAGACGACACTCTGCGGCATTCCTCGCCGCCACGTGACGGTCTACAGGCATCTGTTCGTCGCGAGGAGGTCCGGGAAGTGCCCGGACTGTCGAGTGAGGGCAGTCGATGCCTCGTCCAGGCCCTGAGCCAGGATTCTGTTGGCGAGCGCGCTTCTGGACCGCCCTATCCCGGTTCTGACCAGTACGTATGGGGCATGTGCGGGCAGCTAATGGCTTGAGTGAGAGTGTTAGCTCTCGTCCGCTCCCAGAGCCACGCGTGCGTAGGCGACGAGGTTCCTCACTGCAGTGTTCCGCAGTGTGGCGATCTCGCTCTGTGCTTCGTCCGCGGGGGGAAGCGTCGCGTCGAAGACCAGCGCCTGTCGCTCTGCATCGGTGAACGTTTCGATGTCAGCCAGCGCGGAGACGGCCGCTGAGTGAAAGGCGTTCTGCTCGCCCGTGTTCCCGTCACCTGCCGCGTAGGCGGCCCGAAGTTCCTCAAGGCAATTCCACGCTCGACGGGCCGCTTCATACGCACTGTCCCCAGGGTGCACCCGGGACAGTTTGCGTCGTGCGCGAGCAGCCGGCGCCCGGAGAATTGCCAACTCCATGCTCTTGCCCACTGCTTCCACGACCCGTCTGACTTGGTCGAGTACGGAGTCTGGAGCGACGAGTTCGAGTTGACCCTCAAGCTGCATCAACTCCTCCCAGCCAGCCTCTGCTGGCTCCAAGCGCCCTTCCTCCACGAACATGAACTCGGTGTGGGTGAGGATCTCCCTGGCCAAGCGGACAAACGCTGCAATCTGTATCTTTCGGTCTTCCCGCAAGGCGGCCATGCGCTGTGCCTCAGTGGCGATCCGGGCCGCATCCACAGCGGCGGCCGCCTGCGCCCGGCCGCCGGCTGCCTGCACCTTGGCCGAGATCCAGTTGCCAAGGATGCCTCCGGCGATGCCGAGAGCCGCGACGAGCGCGGCGAAGACCTCGGGATTGTTCTTGATCATGTCGAGCGATGTGTTCATGCGCACATCCTGTCGATGCGGACGCCAGGATGCCGATGGGTTTGCTGGTGGAGTGGGGCAATTTGCCATTGAGCCCCTGCTCGATGAGGGCGTTCGCGTGGTCCTACTGCCCCCGGATGATCTTGGCGTTGTAAAGGCGAGCGGGGGCTGACCGGGGCTCAGCGGCGGAGACGAGACCGATCCCGCTGCCTGTTGCCGCCGCATGCAAAATCCTCCGGATCGCAGGCCGCATCAGGGGGATTCGCGTTGTTCAGTCTCCGGCTGTGCCGATTGTGGGAGGAATGTGACTGGTTACCGTCTGTCGAGGCTAGGCGGCTGTCGCTACTGTGCGTGGTCATGGGCAAAGTGGTGTGTCTGTACTGGGGATACATAGTCGTCGCGGCTCTTGTCGTCGGGTGGAGCCAACGGTGGGCCTTGCCGGTCATAGCGGTTCTGTCGATCGGTGTTTCGAT
Organism: Streptomyces sp. NPDC005791; assembly: GCF_042871485.1. Classification (NCBI taxonomy): domain Bacteria; kingdom Bacillati; phylum Actinomycetota; class Actinomycetes; order Kitasatosporales; family Streptomycetaceae; genus Streptomyces; species Streptomyces sp. NPDC005791. The sequence continues at coordinate 166,305 of NZ_JBIAIP010000004.1, read as the reverse complement.
CTACGCTGCCTTCCAGGTGCCGGTCTGGTGTGGGGCGGTGAATCGAGACGGCCACACGTACTGCCGGAACAACGCCCACGGCGTGCTGATGGGGTGCAGCAAACGTCAGCATCGTTGGCAGAAGATCAAGATGATCGTCATGCGGAGCAAGGCCGGAGACTTCAGTCGCGCAGTGTTCCCGACGGCCAAGGAGAAGTTCAACGCCTTCCTCGCGGTCGGTGGCCTGCTGTCGGCCATCGCTGCCGTCATCGTCCCTGTGATCACAGGTTGAAGCGGTAGCCCTTCTCTCGGCAGGGGCACGATCATGGGCGAGGGGCACGCAGCGGGCACGATGACGACAGCGATGGGTTCTTCGGAGTGTGCGCACTCCGTCTGACCTGCGATGCAGTCCAGACGCCGCCCGACCACCGAAAGGTCTTGAAAACCGTCGTGGCAGCGATGTCACCGTGGGTTCAAATCCCACACCCACCGCAGGTGAACGGCCCCTGACCGGGCGAATCGGTCGGGGGCCGTTCTCGTGGGCTCCGGCTCTACCAGGCCGGTCGCGGATCCTGTCGCTCTGCCGACAGGTCCGCCGGCACGCCGCTGCCCGAGTCCGTTCGCCACAGGTACCCCGGACTCGGCGCGTACTCGTCGGAGGGCGGCGCCGGGGGATGGAAGCGCTGGGTGCGTGGGAGCGGCACCTCGACCAGTGCGCCGTCGTAAATCATCCATAGGCCGAAGCAGTCGTCCTCCTCGTCATGGATCAGCACCTGCACATGGCCGGGGTCGGGCCACGGAAGCGATTCGAGGTGCTTCAGCAACCCGGTGCGCGGCCCCACGCGGTGGAACTCGACGACCCATCCGCCGACGAACAGGTCGAGAGGTTCGAAGTGCCCCTGCCAACTGCGGGACTCGTCAGGGCGGGTCAGGGGTTCCATGACCTCATCGGCGTACTTCGCCAAGACGATGACCTGCGCGATTCTGCTCATGCCGGAGTATCGCCGCACGCCCGACGCCACGAGTAATCCTTTTCGGGCCGAGCCCGCGCCGGTGATGTGTGGCGAGGTGCCCCGCGGTGGAGGGGGGCTCCCGTCAGGGGTTCCGTCGTGGGGTGGTCAGGCGGGCGGCCGAGGCGATCGCGGCGCGTGCCTCCTGTTCGGTGAGACCCGTACGGATCGCCGCCTCGGTGAGGGCGTCCGCGAGAGCGTCGCCGAAGCCGTGTTCGTACGCTCGGCAAGCCGCCCAGAACAGGCGGGTGTTGCGCTGACCCTCGTGTGCGTCGCGTACGAACTGGACCAGACCCTGTCCCTGTCGGACCGTGGGGGCCCGGCCGGCCGGGTGGTGGTGGGGGCGTGGTGGGGGCGTGAGCAGGCGCAGGAGGGCACGTGGGCAGGGGGCCGGGGCCAGGTGGGCCGTGCCGGGCGCCAGTCGGTATCTGCCGTGGGCCGTGACGGAGCCGGGGCCGACCAAATAGCCGCCCGCTCCGCGTACGTCGATGCCGGGAGCGAGGCGGCCCGCGGAATTGGGCACGGAGACGCCGGACGGGCCCGTGAGCCAGAGGTGCCGGCCGCCGCTCGGCGTGAGCACCGTGACGGTGGCCGGGATGGTGAACAGGTGCTGGAGGCCCAGGTGCTGGAGAGCGGCGACGGAGTCGTTGCCATGGGTGGTGTCGATGTCGAGGTCGATGCCGATGAGGCGGTGCGGTGGCCGTCCGCAGGCGATGCCGTATCCGGTGGCCCGAGGCGCTGCGGCGAAGAGTGCGCGTACGGCGGTCGGGTCGGTGGTGGCGTCGTGCACCCCGTGGCCGGGCAGTCCGCAGGCTCCCCGGCAGTGCACGGGCGGGTCCTCGTCATGGTGCGGTGAGCGGAGGGCGGGGAGCTTGGAGGCGGACAGCGGGAAGACGGGGAGCCCGCGCTCGGCGGCGGAGAGCGCGTGGGCCAGGGCCAGGGTGGCGGTCTGCCGGTCAGTGATGGCCATGGAGCGTATTTTCGCACAGACGTTCGAAGAAGGGGAGGGGGTCGGGTCCGCTCGGGGCGGAACGCGTTTCCTCGTGCGGGAGGTTTATCGGGTGTTCCTCATACGTCCGGGGGAATCGCGCGCCCTGGGCGGTTCGCCCGGGATGCGGTGGGCAGTTCTGCTTCCGCGACGTCGTGACCAGCACCGAGGCAATCGGCCAACGCTTCGGGACCAGTCGTGTCGAGCCCAGTCGTATCAAGCCGCTTTTTTCGGTTCCTGGAGGAAATCTCATGGCACGTATCCGTACCGCTCGCGCGCTCGCCGCCGTTGCCGCTCTGCCTCTGGCCGTCGCCCTGTTCGGGGGAGTCGCCGCGGCCGACAACGGCGCGTTCGCGAGTGACGGGTCGAACGCGGGGGTGGCGACCATCGGGTCCGGAGGTGTCGGCGGGGACAACACCGGCAACACGTCGACGTCGCAGCAGCAGGCCGTCGGCGCCGGTGCCTCCAACCACAGCAATACGGTCCAGGTCAGCCGATCGCCCTTCGCGTACATCGACCAGTCCACGTCCAACGTCTATGTGACCTTCACGCCGCTCTGGGTGAACTGACCGGGCGCCCGTGCGGCGGCGTCGCTGCCGCTGCCGCACGGGCCGCCTCCGTGCGGGGGCGCGAGGCGGGCCCCGGGGGTGAGGACCCTGAGGCGGGTGGGCCGTCCCTCCACCTTCAGGAGGTGGGGCCCGCCCGACCCCTACAACCTGAGGCGGACATGGCTTCGGGACCTGGGGCCGATCCCCTCGTCCGCGCCCGCTCCTAGCGTGGAGCCATGACCACGCCAGTCTGCACCGGCGCCTCCACGGCGGCCGCTGCCACCACCGGACACCGCCGCTATCCGTCGTTCTCGTCGTACGTGCGGGCCCGGGGCCCTGTGCTGCTGCGGACCGCACGGTCCCTCACCGCGAACCCGAGCGACGCCGAGGACCTGCTGCAGACAGCCCTCACCAAGACGTACGTCGCGTGGGAGCGGATCGAGGACCACCGCGCGCTCGACGGATACGTCCGCCGCGCCCTGGTGAACACCCGCACCTCGCAGTGGCGTAAGCGCAAGGTCGACGAGTTCGCCTGCGAGGAGCTGCCCGAGAAGGAGGCCGCACCCGCACCGGACCCGGCCGAGCAGCAGTCGCTGCACGACGCGATGTGGCGTGCCGTGCTGAAGCTTCCGGACCGCCAGCGGGCCATGGTCGTCCTGAGGTACTACGAGGACCTCAGTGAGGCCCAGACCGCCGAGGTGCTGGGCGTGTCCGTCGGTACGGTCAAGAGCGCCGTGTCGCGGGCGCTCGGGAAGCTCCGCCAGGATCCGGAGCTCACCCCCGTACGGTGACCGAGGGCGTGCGAGAGCGCTCTGCCCAGCCCCTTCGCGGCCCGCTCGCGCCCGGCCGACGGCGATTGGTACTCCCGGAGTAGTGACATACCGCTTGGTATGTGAGCAGAATCAGCGCACCCTTACTGCCGCGTAGCGCCCACCGGGAGGACGCCGTGCTCAGCACCATGCAGGACGTACCGCTGACTGTGACCCGCATCCTGAACCACGGGATGACCATCCACGGGAAGTCGCAGGTGACGACCTGGACCGGTGACCCGGAGCCCCACCGGCGCAGCTTCGCCGACATCGGCGTACGCGCCGCGCAACTGGCGCACGCCCTGCGCGACGAGCTGGGCGTCGACGGCGACCAGCGTGTCGCCACCTTCATGTGGAACAACGCCGAGCACGTCGAGGCGTACCTGGCGATCCCCTCGATGGGCGCCGTCCTGCACACGCTCAACCTGCGGCTCCCCGCCGAGCAGCTGATCTGGATCGTCGCCCATGCCGACGACAAGGTCGTCCTCGTCAACGGTTCGCTGCTTCCGCTGCTCGCACCGCTGCTCCCCCACCTGCCCTCCCTCGAACACGTGGTGGTGTCGGGTCCCGGCGACCGCTCCGTGCTCGACGGTGCCGTGCCCCGGGTGCACGAGTACGAGGAACTGATCGCCGGCCGGCCCACTTCCTACGCCTGGCCCGAGCTGGACGAACGCCAGGCAGCCGCCATGTGCTACACCTCCGGGACCACGGGTGACCCCAAGGGCGTCGTCTACTCCCACCGCTCCATCTACCTGCACTCCATGCAGGTCAACATGGCCGAGTCGATGGGACTGACCGACAAGGACACGACGCTGGTGGTCGTGCCGCAATTCCACGTGAACGCGTGGGGGCTGCCCCACGCGACGTTCATGACCGGCGTCAACATGCTCATGCCCGACCGCTTCCTGCAGCCGGCGCCGCTCGCCGACATGATCGAGCAGGAGCGGCCCTCGCACGCCGCGGCCGTTCCCACCATCTGGCAGGGACTGCTGGCCGAGGTCACCTCGAAGCCGCGCGACCTCTCCTCCATGGCCCGCGTCACGATCGGCGGTGCCGCCTGTCCGCCCTCCCTGATGGAGGCGTACGACAAGCTCGGCGTCCGCCTCTGCCACGCCTGGGGCATGACCGAGACGTCGCCGCTGGGCACGATGTCCAACCCGCCGGCCGGGCTGACCGAGGAGCAGGAGTGGCCGTACCGCGTCACCCAGGGCCGCTTCCCGGCCGGCGTCGAAGCGCGTCTGGTCGGCCCCGGCGGGGAACACCTGCCGTGGGACGGTGAGTCCGCGGGCGAGCTGGAGGTCCGCGGCTCATGGATCGCCGGTGCGTACTACGGCGGCGCGGACGGCGAGAGCCTGCGTCCTAAGGACAAGTTCAGCGAGGACGGCTGGCTGAAGACCGGCGATGTCGGCGTGATCAGCGACGAGGGCTACCTGACGCTGACCGACCGGGCCAAGGACGTCATCAAGTCCGGCGGCGAGTGGATCTCCAGTGTCGATCTGGAGAACGCGCTCATGGCACATCCGGATGTGGCCGAGGCGGCGGTCGTCGCCGTCCCCGACGAGAAGTGGGGTGAGCGTCCCCTGGCGACCGTCGTCCTCAAGGAGGGCGCCACCGCCGACTACGCCTCGCTCAGGACGTTCCTCGCCCAGTCGGTGGCCAAGTGGCAGCTGCCCGAGCGCTGGACGATCGTGCCGGCGGTGCCGAAGACGAGCGTGGGCAAGTTCGACAAGAAGGTGATCCGCAGGCAGTACGCCGACGGTGAGCTGGACATCACGCGGCTCTGACCCGCTTCACCGCGTACGACGGGGGCGGTACGGATCCTTCCGTACCGCCCCCGTCGTGTGCCCGTGTCCGGGAGTCAGTTCGTCCCTATCTTCGCCAGCAGATCCACGATCCTGGACTGCACCTCGTCGCTCGTCGACCGCTCGGCGAGGAAGAGCACCGTCTCACCGGAGGCGAGCCTCGGCAGGTCCGCCTCTCCCATGCCGGACGAGGTGTAGACGACCAGCGGTGTGTGGTTCAGCGAGCCGTTCGCGCGGAGCCAGTCGATGATCCCGGCGCGGCGGCGGCGTACCTGCATCAGGTCCATCACCACCAGGTTGGGCCGCACCCGGGTGGCGAGGTCGACCGCCTCGCTGTCGCCCGACGCCCGCGCGACCTGCATGCCGCGCCGCTCCAGCGTCTCCGTAAGCGCCAGCGCGATCTCCTCGTGTTCCTCGATCACCAGGACCCTCGGCGGATGCTGGTCGCTGTCGCGCGGGGCGAGCGCCTTGAGGAGCACGGCCGGGTCGGCGCCGTAGGCCGCTTCCCTCGTCGCCTGTCCGAGACCGGCCGTGACCAGCACCGGGACCTCGGCGGCCACGGCCGCCTGACGCAGCGACTGCAGCGCCGTACGGGTGATCGGCCCGGTCAGCGGGTCGACGAACAGCGCGGCGGGGAACGCCGCGATCTGGGCGTCGACCTCCTCGCGGGAGTGCACGATCACCGGACGGTAGCCGCGGTCGCTGAGTGCCTGCTGGGTGGAGACGTCCGGGGCGGGCCAGACGAGCAGCCGGCGCGGATTGTCCAGCGGTTCCGGGGGCAGTTCGTCGTCGACGGGCTGCGGCTGCGGGCGGTTGGCCACCTCGACGGCTCCACCGGGGCCGTCCAGCGGCTCCGGGCCCTCGGCACCTTCGTCGGGCGCCCCTATCGCGTACGCACGCCCCTCGGACGCGGGCGGGGACAGCAGCTGACCGGAGCCGGAGCCCTGCACGGTGCTTCCCTGTGCGCCACCGGGCTGCGGCAGGACGGGAGCGGGCTGCGGCGGCACGGGAGCCATGGCCGCCGGAGCGGCGGGCCGCTCGGCCTCGGGCGGAGCCGCGAGCTTACGGCGCCGCCCTGCGCCGCCGAGCGTCTGGTTCTGCTGATGCGCGAGGTGCTGCGCGAAGGGCATGCCCTGACCCAGCGTCCGCACGCTGAACGCGCGGCCCTGCGTCGAATCCGAGGACGCGGGCATGGGGGCCTCTGCGGGCAGCGGCTTGCGCCGCGCGTCCGGGACGGGGGCCGGAGCGTCGCTGCCGGCCGGATGTGGTTCCGGCTCGGGCGCCGAGGGCGCCGGTGCGGGACCAGATGCGGGCCCGGAGCCGGCCGGGGCGGCGGCGGTGCCCGTGGTGTGCGCGGTGCTGCCCCGGCCCGCCCAGGACACGTCACCGGCCGGACCCGTGCCGGGTTCGGACGCCGGGACGTCCGGCCCCTGTACGGCGGTGCCGTCCTGTGCCCAGTCGGGCTGCGGCGGGACGGCGGGAAGCGGCTGCCCGGGAACGGGATGGCCCGGACGGGCCTGCGGTTCCGATACCTCCGCGGGCCGTGCCCTCCGGCGGCCGGACGGCAGGGGGTGCGGTTGCGACGGGGTGTGGTCCGCGTCCGGCGCGGTGCGTACGGCGTCGTGGCGCTCGGACAACGGCCCCGCACCCGCCGGGGCAGGCTGAGCACCGGAGGGGACCGGGCCCGGCGGGGGCGGCTGAGGTGACCGGGGCACGCCCGGGAGCGGCTGCGCGGCGGCCGCGGCCGGCGGTGCCACGACGGGCGAGCCGCCCGGAGCCGCCGGCGGAACCCGGTCCGCGGCGGCGGGCGGCAGCGCGAAGGCCGTACGAGGTCCCTGGTCGGTACGGGACTCGGCCGCGACGCGGTCCTGCGCCGCGGCGAGAGCCCGGCGGGCCCGTCGCCCCCCGGGCTGCTGCGCCTGCTGTTCCGGACGCGACGGCTCCTGAGGCCCGCGGGCCTCGGGTGACGACGCGAGGGCGGGCAGCGCGGGCCGGCTGCCACCGCCCTGGCGCCCGGAGGCGTTCTGCGGCACGCCCTGGGGCGGAACCGTCTGCCCGCGCTGCGGGCGGCCCCCACCTCCCTGCGCACCCTCGGCCGCCGTGACCACCGACCCCTCCGAGGGGGCGGAGGCCGCCGCGGGGAGCGCCAGCGCCTGCCGGGGCTGTCCTGCCGCACCTTCCGCACCCGTCTCCGCGGGGCTGGGCCGGCCACGCCTACGCCCGGATCCCTCCCCCTGCTGAGACGGGGTCATGTCCGGTGCCTGCGCCTGTTCCTGCTGCTGTTCCAGGGGATCCGTGGACGTACGGCGTGCCCTGCGCCGACCGGTCGGCTCCGCTGCCGCGGTGCCACCGGACTCCGGTGCGGCCGCCCCCGCGTCCAGGGGAGCGTCCAGGAACGCGTCCGTCGACCCCCGGCGCGCCCGCCGCCGACCGCCCTGCGCGGGCTGGGACCCGGGCGCGGGAGCGGCGGCTTCCTCGGGCACCGGGAGCGGCTCGGGCACGGGTACGGCGGCCTTCTCGGGCGCCGGGAGCGGCTCGGGCACGACGGTCCCGGCGCCCGTGCCGAGCGGCACTTCCAGGACGTACGCACTGCCGCTCATCCCGGGCATCTCATGCGTCTGGAGCACACCGCCGTGCGCGCGCACGATCCCGCGCACGATGGGCACATGCACGGGGTCGCCCCCGGCGAACGGCCCGCGCACCTCTATGCGTACGACGTCACCGCGCTGCGCCGCGGCCACGACGACCGTGGAGTCGACGTAACCGCCGCCCGGCACCGTCCGGGCCTTGCCGGTCGAGTCGACACCGGCCACGTCGGCGACGAGATGGGCGAGCGCCGTGATCATCCGGCCGGCGTCGACCTCGGCCTCGATCGGCGGCGCGTGCACCGCGAACTGCGCGCGCCCCGGACCGATCAGCTCGACCGCACCATCGATGCCCGCGGTCACCACGGAGTCGAGCAGCACCGTCTGCTTGACGAGCTCCTCCGCCCCCGTGTCCAGGCGCTGGTAGCTCAGTACGTTGTCGACCAGCGTCGTCATGCGCGCATAGCCCGCGGCGAGGTGGTGCAGGATCTGGTTGGCCTCGGGCCAGAGCTGGCCGGCCGGGTCGGCGGCGAGGGCGGAGAGTTCGCCGCGCAGCTCCTCCAGGGGCCCGCGCAGCGACTCGCCCAGCACGGCGGTCAGCTGGGTGTGCCGCGCGTCGAGGCCGGCCAGACGCTCCGTCTGCTCCTCCAGCTCGGAGGCGTACCGCTCGGTCCGGTCGGCGCTCTCGGCCGCGTGCTGTTCGGTGAGCGCGGCGATCTCGGCCCGGTGGCTCGCGGTGAGCTCGGCGATCTCGGCGGCGTGCCGTTCGGTCAGACCGGTGACCTCTTCGGTGTGCTGCTGGGCCAGTTCGTCGTAGGGCCTGCGGTCCGTGAACGTCATGACGGCGCCGACGAGCTGGTCCCCGTCGCGTACCGGGGCGGTCGTCAGGTCCACCGGTACCTGGGCGCCGCTCTTGGACCACAGCACCTGCCCGCGCACCCGGTGCTTGCGGCCGGACCTGAGGGTGTCGGCGAGCGGCGACTCCTCGTACGGGAACGGGTCGCCCTCCGCACGCGAGTGCAGGATCAGCGGGTGGAGCTCCTGTCCGCCGAGGTCACTGGCGCGGAAGCCGAGGATCTGCGCGGCGGCGGGATTGACCAGGACGACGCGGCCGTCCGTGTCCGTGCCGACGACTCCCTCGGAGGCGGCCCGCAGGATCATCTCGGTCTGGCGCTGCGAACGGGCCAGCTCGGCCTCGGTGTCGACGGTGCCGGAGAGATCCCGTACGACGAGCATGAGCAGCTCGTCACCGGTGTAGCTGGAGTGGATGTCGTTGTAGCCGGCCTGGCCGCTGTCCAAAGACGCGCTGGTGACCTCGACGGGGTACTCGGTGCGGTCGGTCCGGCGCGCGGTCATCCGCGTCGGCTTGGTCCTGCCCTGCTCGTCCGCAGCGTCCGGCCTGCGCATCGACCCCGGGATCAGCCTGGAGTCGAACTCCGGAAGCAGATCGAGCAGTCCGCGCCCCACGAGCGCGGTGCCCGGGGTCTCGAACATTTCGAGGGCGATGGTGTTGGCGTTGACGACCGTACCGTTGCAGTTGACGAGCAGGAGCCCGTCCGGGAGGGCGTCGAGTATGGCTGCGAGGCGAGCAGCGCCTCGGGATGGCCTGCTGCTCACGAGACGCTTCCTCCCTGAATACCGCACCTTGCCGACAGCGGGCCCCATCCTGCCCCTCGGGCCTCAGGCTGTCACTGGAGGAGTCTAAAGGCAGGGAGCGCATGGCGGGCGGCGGATGAGGGGGAGCTCTCACCAAGGTTCTGTGCAAACGGTGTACGCCGGTGGTCCATGGCGTGACTGCACGCCCCCCCTCTGACGTGCGCCGATACCTCCGGAGTCCAGCCGGAGACAGCCCGAAGTCCCCCTGTTGGGCGGCGTGCGAGCCCCTGGGCAGAGCACGCGCGCGCCCTGGTTCACGCCGTCCGGCCCGGCGGAAGTCCCGGCGCACGCCCCGCCGAACCGGCTACGGAGTGGAGGGGCGCGCACCGAAACACGCCCTACCGCGCGGAGGGGAGCACCGGCACGAGGTTGTTCCAGCGTGAGATCTCGCAGCCGTTGGCCCGGCTGAACCGCGCGTCGACGACCTCTCCCCGCCAGGTGCCCTGCACCCGGGCGGAGGCCGGCCCGCCCGCCTGCTGGGTGCACATGGCGTTGCGGTCCGTGGCCACGAAGGGGTTGCCCCCCGACTCGGCGGCCTGGTCCAGCAGGTCACAGGCACGCTGCGCGGACGGGTGGCTGCCACCTGCCGGGTCGCACTCCAACTCGAACACCCCGTCGGCCGCCGGGTTGCCGGACTCCGAGACCGTCACGGTGAGCCGGGTCTCCGTGGCCTGCACCATCGACCAGCCACCCTGGAGCACGGGGAGCGGCGGCAGCGGCACGAGAGGGGACGCGGCCGTGGCGGCGGGTGCGGCGGCGGACAGCGCGGCGAGGGACGCGACGGCGGTGAGGGTGAGACGGCGCAGCATGCGGGGCTCCTAATGTTCTGGCGCGCCGGAGGCGCGCAGGTCTGCTCCGGTGCGCGCCGTGTCGGAGGCGAGCGCCGGGCCCATGGGATGACGGACGGAGGGCGGAGCCCTCGTCCTCTCTAACGCTCCTTACGCCCGCACGTTGCGCAACTCATGGGGGGCCGACCGGAACAGCCGAGCGGCGACGTTCACCGGAACACACGCCGCAGGGCGCTTTGCCTCGCCGCCCACCTGCCTAGTACCGTGGGCGGCGATTGGTGACAGCGCGCTCGACTGTGTCATCATCTGCACGCACCACCCGCGCTCGCGTGGGGTGTGCTGGAGGCGTCGCCTAGTCCGGTCTATGGCGCCGCACTGCTAATGCGGTTTGGGTCTTAAAGCCCATCGAGGGTTCAAATCCCTCCGCCTCCGCAAGATCCCGAAGCCCCGTGCCCCAGGCACGGGGCTTCGGTCGTATCCGGCCGCGTAAATCCGCCTCAGGAGGATGTTTCCGCAGGTCAGATGCGGTGTGACTAATGGATTTCGCGTCACGGCGCAGGTCATGTAATGTTGTTCTCGCAACGCCGACCGGGCAGAAAAGTCCGGGAAGCGGGACCGAGGCTCAGGCCGAGGACAAGCACTCGTAGCTTAACGGATAGAGCATCTGACTACGGATCAGAAGGTTGCAGGTTCGAATCCTGCCGAGTGCACAGCAGGCCGGAGGCCCTCAGGAGAAATCCTGAGGGCCTCCGGCTTTTGCGTGGACGGGCAGTCACGCCCATGCCCGGCCGGTTCAGGCCGACGCCTCGGTCACCGGGGTGGCCGGGGCTGCTGTCCGCACGACGCGGCGGCGCCGGGTCGGGATCCCGAGCGTCGGGTTGGCGACGCCCCAGGCCGCTCCCTTGCAGACCAGTTCCTTGTAGAGCGCGGCGAGCCGGCCGGTCAAGGCCGAGCGGACGGCGCGGTCGTCGGCGGTGACGTACTGGATCAGGCCTTCCCTGCGGCCCAGCGAGATGCACTGGTTGAAGTAGCGGAGCGGGGTGTTCGGGACCTTCCCGCCGGTCAGGCGTGCCGCGATGGCGTCGGCGCTCTGCCAGGCGGAGGGGACGCCCGAAGCGCACGACATCCGCAGCGGTTTGTCGCCGGGGCCCCTCACCATGGCCGCGTCGCCCACGGCGTAGACGTCCGGGTGCGAGACCGAGCGCATGGTCCCGTCGACCACGATCTGGCCCGTACTCGTGACCTGCAGAGTGGTGGCCTTCGCGATCGGGTGGACCGCGAAGCCGGTGGCCCAGACCGTGACCCCGGCCGGGACGGACCCGCCGTCGGTGGTGGTCACCCCGTCGGCCTCGACTCCGGTGACCGCGGTCCGCTCGTGCACGGTGATGCCCAGTCCGTCGCAGACCTTCCGCAGGTGCCGGCGGCCCTTCGGCGAGAGCCAGTCGCCGAGGCCGCCTCGGGCGACGAGCGCGACGTCGAGGTCGGGGCGGGACTCGGCGATCTCGGTCGCGGCCTCCACGCCGGTGAGCCCGCCGCCGACGACGACCACGGGTTGTCCGGCGTCCAGGCCGGCCAGGCGCTCGCGCAGCCGGAGTGCTCCCGGGCGGCCGGCGATGTCGTGGGCGTGCTCGGTGGTGCCTGGTACGCCTTGGGGGTTCCAGCCGCTGCCGAGGGCGTACACGAGGCTGTCGTACGCCAGCTCCTCCGCGCCGTTCGCGTCGAGGACGGTCACGGTCCTGCGCTCGACGTCCACGGCGGTGACCTTGCCGATCCGCAGTGCGACGCCGGTGCCGGCGAACATCGCACCGAGTGGCCGGAGTCCGAGGTCCTGACCGGCCGCCAGCTGGTGCATCCGGACGCGCTCGACGAAGTCGGGCTCGGCGTTGACGAGGGTGATGGCGACGTCTTCGCGGTGCAGTCGCCTGGCGAGGCGCCCGGCGGCGGTGGCACCGGTGTATCCGGCCCCGAGGACGATGATGCGGTGCTTCATTTCCCTGCTCCTGTCTCGCGCGGGTTCGCCCCTTGAACCGGGCAGCCCGACGTTTCCTGACAGGAACGTGGTGTGAAGCACCTCACAGCGGTATCAGAAGGCGTACATCAGGGGGTCCCCGTGGTCGGTGGCCGCCCACGACCGGGTCGCGCGTTCGAGCTTGTCGGGGTTGGCCTGGTTGCGGAACGCGGCGATGCCGTCGGGGGTGATCTCCAGGCACATGACGCCGATGACCCGGCCGTCGAGGACCACCACGAGGGCGGGCCCGCCGTTGGCGGTCGTGGCGTGCACCTCGGGTGAGCCGCCGACGAGGGCGCGCTTGGCCTTGCTGGGTCTGAACAGGCCCCGCATGAACGTCGCGACCGCGAGGGCACCCTCGAACGCCTTGGTGCGGGCCGGGACCTTGCCGCCGCCGTCGCCGATCGCGACGGCGTCCTCGGCGAGCAGCCGTACGAGCGGTTCGGTCCGGCCGCTGGTGGCGGCCTCGAGGAACTCCTCGACGATCCGCCGGGCGGCGGCCCCGTCGATCTCGGCACGGGCCCTGCCGTCCGCCAGGTGCTTCTTGGCGCGGTGGAAGATCTGCTGGCTCGCGGCCTCGGTGATGCCGAGGGTCTCCGCGAGCTTCCGGTGCGGGTAGTCGAAGGCCTCCCGCAGCACGTACACCACCCGCTCGTCGGGGGTGAGGCGCTCCATGAGGGTGAGGACCGCGTACGACACCGACTCGCGCTGCTCGGCGGTGTCGGCGGGGCCGAGCATCGGGTCCCCGGCGAGCAGCGGCTCGGGCAGCCACTGGCCCACGTAGGTCTCGCGCCGGGCCCTGGCCGAGGTGAGCTGGTTGAGGCACAGGTTGGTGAGGACCTTCGTCAGCCAGGCCTCGGGGACCTCGATGCGGTCGATGTCGGCGGCCTGCCAGCGCAGGTACGTGTCCTGCACGGCGTCCTCGGCATCGCTCGCGGAGCCGAGCAGACGGTACGCGATGGCCTCCAGGCGGGGCCTGGAGGCTTCGAACCGGTCCAGGTGGTCCGTGGTCGGTGCCATGGCCCGGATCCTAGCGCCGGGTCCCCCGCAGCGCGCGTAGGAGCCGAGGCCGACCAGGCGGTACACGTACGCGTCGGGAACGCAGGGGTTCTACGCTGACGGGCGTGGCCCCCGATGTGAGCTGGGAAGGGACGGCATGAGCGGCTGGCGGTGCACCGGACTGCGCTGGCCCCGGGGCGGGCCCGTGCTCGGGTGGGCGCGGAGCGACGGGACCGCGCGGGGCCGGGTGAGCGTCCTGGCGTACGGGAAGGAGCTCGGGTTCCGCGCCGAGGGGGAGCGGCACTGCATCGGCGCGCGCGGCAACCCGTGCCCGGTCGGGGCCCCGGTGCCGGTGCGCAGCACGGGGGCGCGGTGCGCGGAGTGCGCGCGGCTGGACCGGGCGCACTCGGTGGCGGCCGACACGATCGCCGACGACCCGCGCACGTACCGCGTCTACCTGGCCTGGTTCGGGCCGGGCATGGTCAAGGTCGGGATCACGGGGGAGGCGCGGGACGCCGCCCGGCTGCGGGAGCAGGGGGCCGTGGTGTTCAGCTGGCTGGGGCGCGGCCCGCTGATGGCCGCGCGGCGCACGGAGGAGCTGCTGCGCTCGGCGCTCGGGGTCCCCGACCGTATCCCGTACGCCCGCAAACGTGCCGTGCGCGACGCCCTGCCGGGGGCGGCGGAGCGGGCGGCCGAGCTCGAAGCGCTGTACCGGCGGGCCGTGGCACTGGCGGGTGCGGGATGGCCGGAGGCGCTGGAGCGGCTGCCGTTCGAGGCGGTCGATCACGCCGCGGTGTTCGGGCTCGGTGGTGCGGGCCGGGCGGCGCGGGCGGTCACCGGGCTGGTGGACGGCGGCGTGGTGGCCGGACGGCTGGTGGCGGCGGCAGGGCCCGATCTGCATCTGGAGACCGTGGACGAGGGGGTCGTCGTCCTGGACACACGGCTCGTCACCGGCTGGGACCTGGTGGGCGCCGACGCGCGGGCCGGGCTGAGCGTTCCGTCCGTGGCCGTGCGGGCCGGTGGCGTGCAGCACGGGTTGTTCTGACATCGGCACCGGGATCGTTCTCGAGGGCTTACGACGCGTGTGGAAGTCCGCGGGCCGAGGTGCGGGGAGCGCGACAGCCGAGGCGCTGAGAGCCCGCCGACGTGTTTCTCAGGCAATTCACAGGTAGGCGAAAGGTCGTTCTCACGGCCGTCTCACAGGCTTGAGCCATGACGACGACCTTGCCCCAGGGGCGTACCGAACTGCTCAGGCCCGACAACAGCCCCGTCCGCGTCCTGGTCGTGGACGACGAGGCCCCGCTGGCCGAGCTGCTCTCCATGGCCCTGCGCTACGAGGGGTGGGAGGTGCGCAGCGCCGGGGACGGTGCGGGCGCCGTCCGTACGGCGCGCGACTTCCGCCCCGACGCGGTGATCCTCGACGTGATGCTCCCCGACATGGACGGGCTGGCCGTGCTCAGCCGACTGCGGCGCGAGATCTCCGACGTGCCGGTGCTGTTCCTGACCGCGCGGGACGCGGTGGAGGACCGGATCGCCGGACTCACGGCGGGCGGTGACGACTACGTCACCAAGCCGTTCAGTTTGGAGGAGGTCGTGGCGCGGCTGCGCGGGCTGATCCGCCGCTCCGGTACGGCGGCGGTCCGCAGCGATTCGACGCTCGTCGTGGGTGACCTGGTGCTGGACGAGGACAGCCACGAGGTGAGCCGGGGCGACACGTCGATCCACCTCACGGCGACGGAGTTCGAGCTGCTGCGCTTCCTGATGCGCAATCCGCGCCGGGTGCTCAGCAAGGCACAGATACTCGACCGTGTCTGGAACTACGACTTCGGCGGCCAGGCCAACGTGGTCGAGCTGTACATCTCCTACCTGCGCAAGAAGATCGACGCGGGGCGCACCCCGATGATCCACACCCGGCGCGGCGCGGGTTATCTCATCAAGCCCGGCGACTGACGCCGTGGGCACGAGGAGCGGCGCGCGCCGGCCCTGGACGCTGCGGACGCGGCTCGTCGTGTACGCGGTCACGCTCATCGCGGTCGTCGCCGCCGTGATCGGTTCGGTCACCGCGATCGCCTTCCAGAGCTACATGTACGGAAAGCTGGACGGTCAGCTGCGTGACATCACCAGACTGGCCGAGGCCCGTCCGCCGGGCGGCGGCAAGATCACCCCGGGCGGTCCGGAGAACGAGGATCCGCTGGACTTCGTCGGCAGGGGCGGCCCCGACACCTTCGGTGCCGTGGTGACGGACGGGTCCGTCACCGTCTCGAAGATGATCAACGGCCCGGACGCCCCGCAGAGCACCGAGGAGCTGACCGACGCGCAGGAGGACGCCCTCGAAGCCGCCGGGGTGACACCGGACGGCGAGCCGCACGACGTCGAACTTCCCGGACTCGGCAGCTACCGCGTGGAGATCGTCCCGTCGAGCGGCGGCACGTCCGTCCTGGTCGGCATCCCCACGGCCGAGGTGGACAAGGCCGTCACCACCCTGATCCTCGTCGAGGTCTGCGTCACCGGCGCCGGGCTCATCGCCGCCGGGATCGCGGGTGCCGCCATGGTCGGCGTCGCCCTGCGGCCGTTGCACAGGGTCGCGGCCACCGCGACCAGGGTCTCCGAACTCCCGCTCCACAGCGGCGAGGTCGCCCTGTTCGAACGGGTCCCGGAGGCCGAGGCCGATCCGCGTACCGAGGTCGGCCAGGTCGGCGCGGCCCTCAACAGGATGCTGGGGCACGTCGGTTCGGCATTGGACGCGCGGCAGAAGAGCGAGACGCGGGTACGGCAGTTCGTCGCGGACGCCAGCCATGAACTGCGCACCCCGCTCGCCTCCATCCGCGGGTACGCCGAACTGACCCGGCGCGGCCGGGAGAACACCGGCCCCGACACCCGGCACGCCCTGGGGCGGATCGAGTCCGAGGCGGAGCGGATGACGGGCATGGTCGAGGACCTGCTCCTCCTGGCACGTCTCGACGCCGGACGGCCGCTCTCGTACGAGAGCACCGATCTCTCACCGCTCGTCATCGACGCGGTGAGCGACGCCCGCGTCGCGGACCGCGCCCCCGGTGGCGCCCCGGGTGCCACCCATCACTGGCGGCTGGAGCTGCCCGAGCTGCCCGCGACGGTGCTCGCCGACCCGACCAGGATCCAGCAGGTGCTGGTCAACCTGCTCGCGAACGCCCGTACGCACACCCCGCCGGGGACCACCGTCACCGCCCGGGTGCGCCAGGCGAGCAGGGAGCTGCCCTGGGTGACCCTGGAGGTCCAGGACGACGGGCCCGGCATCCCGGCGGAGCTGCAGCCCCGTGTCTTCGAACGCTTCGCGCGTGGCGACGCCTCGCGTTCCCGGCACGCCGGTTCGACGGGGCTCGGTCTCGCCATCGTGCAGGCCGTCGTGGCCGCGCACGGCGGGCTGGCCGAGGTGCGGTCGGTGCCGGGCGACACGGTGTTCGCCGTCCATCTGCCGGCGGACGCGGTGCGTGCGGGAGCCCGGGAGAACGGCCCCGGGAGCGGTCCCCCGGCGGGTACGGACCACATCCCCTACGCCCCTGTGACCGACTCCGTGACGCACTCACAGGCGCACCACAGGCTCAGCACACGGATGTGACAGCGCGGTTGAGGACTGTCGGTGTCATGCGAACCGACACTCCTTGGAGCACCCTTCCGGCCCGGGAACACCTCCTGGCCGCGGCGGTCGGCGCTCCCGTACCCGTCCCTGTGCTCGACGTGGTGATCCCCGTGTACAACGAGGAGAAGGACCTCGAAACGTGTGTGCTGCGCCTGCGCGACCACCTGGCGCGGACCTTTCCCTACGGATTCCGGATCACCGTGGCGGACAACGCGAGCACCGACCGCACGCCCCAGGTGGCGGCCCGGCTGGCGGCCGTGATCCCGGAGGTCAGGTCGTACCGGCTGGAGGAGAAGGGCCGGGGGCGGGCGTTGCGGACCGTCTGGTCCCACTCGGACTCCCCGGTCCTCGCCTACATGGACGTGGACCTCTCGACCGACCTGAACGCCCTGCTACCGCTGGTCGCCCCGTTGATCTCCGGCCACTCCGACCTGGCCATCGGCTCCCGCCTGGCGCGCAGTTCGCGGGTGGTGCGGGGCTCGAAGCGGGAGTTCGTCTCACGGGCCTACAACCTGATCCTGCGCTCCTCGCTGTCCGCGAGGTTCAGCGACGCCCAGTGCGGCTTCAAGGCCGTACGACGCGAGGTGGCGCAACGGCTGCTGCCGATGGTCGAGGACACCGGCTGGTTCTTCGACACCGAGATGCTGGTGCTCGCCGAGCGGGCCGGGCTGCGCATCCACGAGGTGCCGGTCGACTGGGTCGACGACCCGGACTCGACCGTGCACATCGTGAGGACCGCGACCGAGGACCTCAAGGGGGTCTGGCGGGTGGGCCGGGCCCTGGCCACCGGAGCACTGCCGCTCGACCGGCTGGCCCGGCCCTTCGGTGACGACCCGCGCGACCGGGCCGTGCCCGGGGTGCCGCGCGGACTCGCCCGGCAAATGGTCGGCTTCTGTGTCGTGGGCGCGTTCTCCACCCTCGTCCACCTCGCGCTGTACTCCCTCTTCCGGCTGGGCCTCGGCTCGCAGTTCGCCAACGCGGCGGCCCTCCTCGTGTCCGCCGTCGCCAACACCGCGGCGAACCGGAGACTCACCTTCGGGATACGCGGCCGGGGCGGTGCCGCGCGCCACCAGGCACAGGGCCTCGTCGTCTTCGCGATCGGGCTCGCCCTCACCAGCGGCTCGCTGGCCGCCCTGGGCACCTCCGGAACGGCGTCGCACGGCACCGAGCTCGCCGTGCTGATCGCGGCCAACCTCGCGGCGACGGTGCTGCGGTTCCTGCTCTTCCGCGCCTGGGTCTTCCCCGACCGGCGCACCGGCCACCAGGAAGCCCGCAAGGGTTCCGCACACGAACCGAGGAACGTCCGATGACCGCCGCAACCCACTGTGACCATCACCAGGTACCGCCCGGTGCCCCAGGGGCGCCCGCGCACGCGGCGGGCCACCGGAAGCCGTTGACGCTCCGCGTCCGCCGGGGCAGGCCGCAGGACCCGCGCTGGGCGCGGCCCGCCTTCCTCGCCATGCTGCTGGTCATCGCGCTTGCGTACCTGTGGAATCTGAGCGCTTCCGGTTACGCCAACTCCTTCTACTCCGCGGCCGTGCAGGCCGGCAGCCGGAGCTGGAAGGCCTTCTTCTTCGGCTCGCTGGACTCCGCGAACGCCATCACCGTCGACAAGCCGCCGGCCACGCTGTGGCCGATGGCCCTGTCGGTGCGGATCTTCGGGCTGAACTCCTGGGCGATCCTCGCGCCCCAGGTGCTGATGGGCGTCGCCACGGCCGGTGTCCTGTACGCGGCCGTGCGCCGCCGCTTCAGTGCGGCCGCCGGGCTGATCACGATGGCGGTCTTCGCGCTGACACCGGTCGCCGCGCTGATGTTCCGCTTCAACAACCCGGACGCGCTGCTCGCGCTCCTGATGACGGCCACCGTCTACTGCGTGCTGCGCGCCCTGGAGGGCGGCCGGACGAAGTGGCTGGTCTGGGCGGGTGTCGCGGTGGGTCTGGCGTTCCTGTCGAAGACCCTCCAGGCCTTCCTGATCCTGCCGCCGCTGGCTGTGCTGTACGCGGTGTTCGCGCCGGTGTCCGTGCGGAAGAGGTTCGGCCAGCTCGGCCTGGCGGCGCTGGCGGCGGTGGTCTCCGGCGGCTGGTGGGTGGCGGTCGTCGAGTTGTGGCCCGCCTCCTCGCGCCCGTACATCGGCGGTTCGCAGAACAACTCCTTCCTGGAACTCACCTTCGGCTACAACGGACTCGGCCGGATCAACGGCGAGGAGACCGGCAGCGTCGGCGGCGGTCAGGGCGGCGGCTGGGGTGAGACCGGCATCGGCCGGATGTTCAACTCGGAGATCGGCAGCCAGATCGCGTGGCTTCTGCCCGCCGCGCTGATCCTGCTGGTCGCGGGCGTCTGGCTGACCTGGCGGGCGAAGCGGACCGACACGGCCCGCGCGGCGTTCCTCGCCTGGGGCGGTTCACTGCTGATGACGGCCTTCGTCTTCAGTTTCATGGCCGGCATCTTCCACCAGTACTACACGGTCGCCCTGGCTCCCTACACGGCCGCTCTGGTCGGCATGGGCGCCACCCTCCTCTGGGAGGAGCGCGCCAGATGGTGGGCGGGCGCCGTGCTCGGCACGACGGTCGCGGCGACGGCCGTCTGGTCGTACGTCCTGCTGGGGCGCACGCCGGACTACGTCCCGTGGCTGCGCTGGGCCGTCCTGGCCGTCGGCCTGGCCGCGGCGGTGGGGCTGCTCCTCGTGGCACGGCTGGGACGCGCGCTGGCGTTCGGCGTGGTGGGGCTGGGCCTCGCGGCGTCGCTGGCCGGGCCGACGGCGTACACGATCAGCACGCTGAACACCGGGCACCAGGGTTCGATCGTCACGGCGGGCCCGTCGGGCGCGAGCATGGGCGGCCCCGGCGGCGGCCGGGGCGGGGGTCCCGGCGGTGGGGAGGGCGGCGGCCCCGGCGGCGGCATGCAGCCCCCCGGCCAGGGCACGCAGCAGGGCGGCGGCCGGGCACCGGGCAACGCGCAGGGCGGTGGCACCCCGGGCCAGGGCACGCAGCAGGGCCAGGCTCCCGGCGGTCAGCAGGGCGGCGTGCCCGGCGGCGCTACGGGCGAAGGCGGCATGGGCGGTGGTGGTGGCATGGGCGGCCTGCTCGGCGGAGCCTCCGTCGGCTCCGAGGCCGAGACGCTCCTGCGACAGGACGCCGACGCCTACACCTGGGCAGCAGCGGCCATCGGGTCGCAGAACGCCGCGAGTTATCAGCTCGCCACCGGTAACCCCGTGATGGCGATCGGCGGATTCAACGGCAGCGACCCGTCACCCACGCTCGCCCAGTTCGAGAAGTACGTGGAGGACGGCAGGATCCACTACTTCATCTCGGGCGGAACGGGAGGCGGCGGTATGGGCGGTGAGGGCGCCTCGTCGCAGATCTCGGCGTGGGTGGAGGACAACTTCGAGGAGGTCACCGCAGGAAGCGCGACCTTCTACGACCTCACCCGGCACTAGAGGCAGGCGGACGGCGGCGGCCCCGGAGCTCTTGCTCCGGGGCCGCCGCCTGCCGTGCCCTGGTGCGGCGGGAGACGCCGGTCCTGGACGCCGTGGGCGGCCCCGGGCGGCGGAGGACGCAGGGTCAGTAGCCCTGGCGGGTGTCCACGGCGAGTGCGGGTGTGCGCCCTTCGGCGACCGCCGTCCAGCAGGCCGAGAAGTCCGCGACGACGTCCTCGTCGGCCGTGATGCCGGCCGAGTGGGACGTGATCACCGTGCGCGGCAGGCGCCAGGCGGGGTCAGCGGGGCCGGCCGGCTCGTCCGGCAGCACGTCGAGTACGGCCCGGCGCACCTGCCCGCCGTGCAGCGCGGTCTCCAGCGCCGACATGTCCACGGTCGCTCCCCGGCCCACGTTGACGAAGGTGGCGCCCCGCATCGCGGAGAACCGGACGTCGTCGAAGAAGCGTTCCGTGGCGCCGGTCAGGGGCAGGGCGGACACCACCCAGCGGGCCTCCGCCAGCGCTGCCGTCTCCTCCTCCGAGCCGGCCGGGACCACCCGGTCGAAGCCCGTCGGCACGGCGCGGGGAGTGCGGGACACGCCCACCGTGCGTACGAAGCAGGCTCGCAGCAGGCCGGCGACCGCGGAGCCGATGCGCCCGGTGCCGTGGACGACGGCGGTCTGCCCGGCGGCGAGTTCGGAAGGGAGACGACGCCACTCGGACCGGGAGTGCTGGGCGGCGTGCTCCGGGACGGACTGGCACTCGGCGAGGACCCAGGCCAGCGTGTACTGGGCGATCCGTTCGCCCATCCGCCCCACGGTCCGCGTCAGCAGGGCCCCTTCCGGCCAGGGCCCGGCGGCCGACAGCGCGTCCGTACCGGCGTTGACGCTGTGGAACCACAGCAGCCGGGGGGTCCGCAACGCCTCGGGCAGCGCGTCACCTACGCAGATGAAGGGCCCGCCGGGCTCCTCGGAGCAGGCGGATCCGGCCGGGCGACCGGTGATCCGCTCCAGCTCGTGGACGAGGGCCGGGCTCAGGGACGGGGAGGTCAGCAGTCGGGCCCGCGCGAGGGCATCCGGGTGGGGCGGGGTCATCGGCGCGGTCAGCTGCCGCCTGCCAGACGGGCGGGGAAGCCGCCGGTGGCGACCGGGCTCCAGCGCTCCGGGGTGATCCGGATGATGGACTTCCCCTGCTTGACCATCGCCGCCCGGTACTCGTCCCAGTCCGGGTGCTCCCCCGAGATGGTGCGGAAGTACTCGACGAGGGGCTCGACCGAATCCGGTGAGTCGATCACCTCGGCCGAGCCGTCGACCTGGACCCAGGGGCCGTTCCAGTCGTCCGACAGGACGATCACGCTGACCCGCTCGTCCCGCTTCGCGTTACGGGTCTTGGCCCGTTCGGGGTAGGTCGAGACGACGATCCGTCCCGCGTCGTCGACGCCGCAGGTGAGTGGGGAGCCCTGGGGGCGGCCGTCGGACCGGGTGGTCAGCAGGATCGCCCGGTGCCGGGGCCGCACGAAGTCCAGCAGTTCCGCGAGTTCCACGGCGGTGTTGGTCGCGATGTGGGGTGCCATACGGCCCACACTAGTGCCGCGTCAGTCAGGGTTTGCCCGTCAAGGAGCGGCGTCAGGTGCGTGCTGTCGGTGTGCCGGCCGGAAGCCCTTGTACTGGATGTACTCGGGCTTTCGGCCGGTGCGGCGAGAGTGCGTGCCGGGCGTCGCGACGGGGCGAACCTTGGCTGATGCGGCACTAGACCCGCTCGGTGGTCCTAGGCCGGGACGGAATCACCCTGGACCGCCTGGATGTCGAGCTCCACGCGCAGGGTCGTGCCGATCGCGGAGATGCCGGCCTGCAGCACCTGGTTGTAGTTCATGGCGAAGTCGTCGCGGCGCAGCTCCGCGGTGGCGTGGAAGGCCGCCCGCACTCCGCCCCACGGGTCGGGCCCGGTGCCCAGGTAGCTGAGGTCGAGGTCGACGTCCCGCGCGATGCCGTGCATCGTGAGCAGTCCGTGGACCGTCCAGCGGTCGGGCCCGGCCGGCGTCAGCGCACGGGAGCGGTAGGTGAGCTCCGGGAACGTCTCCGCGTCCAGGAAGTCCGCCGAGCGCAGGTGCTTGTCCCGCATGGCGTTGCCCGTGTCGATGCTGGAGGAGGCGATGAATGCCTCCACCCGGGAGTGCTGGACGTCCTCGGCGATCTCGATGCGGCCGCCGAATTCGGTGAACCGGCCGTGCACGCTGGAGATCCCCAGGTGCTGTGCGACCGCGGCCACCGAGGAGTGCACCGGGTCGAGTGACCAGGTGCCCGGAGGCGGCAGTTCCACGCCACCCTGCCGGGCCAGCACCACGGTGCCGGCCTCGACCCGTCCGCTGGCCGTGACGAGGGCCGTCGACGCGGCGGGGGCGTAGCCCACCGCCGTGACGATCACCGTGTACGCGCCGGCCTGCAGGTGGTCCTCGGTGCGGACGGCCCCGTTCTCGTCCGCGGCGGCCCGGAGCACCTGGGTGCCCGTCATGTCGGTCACCGTCACGACAGCGTGCTGGACGGCCCAGCCGTCCCGCGTGCGTACCTGTGCGCGAAGTCCCATCCCGTGTTCTCTCCTTGCTCAAAATCACTCGTGAAGCAGCGACTCGATGAGTCGGGCCCCGAGGCGGGATCAGCAGGCCGTCCCCTGCCTGCCGTTCCCGCCCCGGGGCCCATTTCCGCCGGCGCCACAGCCTCTCCGCTCGAAGTGCTGTTCCGCCAGTGGTCTTTGTGGATCTCTCCTACTCGCCCGGGTGGGCGAGCTCGATGTCGTGACCGTCGACTCCGCTGCCGCTGACGGTCAGCGAGCCGGCCACCGGCGGGTAGCCGGTCGCGATCACGGAGTACTCACCGGCGTCCAGGTCGGTGAAGGCGTACACGCCGTCCTCCCCGGTCGTGGACGTGGCCACCACGTTGCCGGCCGCGTCGATCAGCGTGACCCGGGCGTCGTTCAGCGGTGCCCGGCCGGAGCCGGCCCTGACGACGCCGCGCACCAGCGCACCGGACCGCAGGGCCACGTCGAGCCGGGTGACACCCTGGCCGCCGACCTCCACCGGCAGGGCCAGCGGACGGAAGCCCGCTGCCGTGACGGCGACGGTCACCGACCCGGGGATCAGCTCACCGAAGGTGAACTCACCCGCGTCGCCCGAGACACCCGTGGCCAGCACGTCACCGCGCACATCGGTCACGACGACCATGGCGCCATGGACCGGGGTGCTGCCCTCGGCGGTCCGTACGGTCCCGGAGAGACCGCTCGTGCCGGCGAGCAGGATGTCGTAGGCCAGCGGCTCGTCGCCGACGACCACGGTGGACGCCTGCGGCTGGAAACCGTCGGCGGAGGCGATCAGGACGTAACTGCCGGAGGCAGGCGCGTCCAGTGCGTAACCGCCGTCGGCCTGGGCGACGGAGCGCCCGAGTTGCCGGCCGCCCAGCGAGATCAGCGTGACGGCGGCGCGGGCGACGGGTGCGCCTTCGGCGCCCCGCACCACACCGCGTACGGGGGTGCCCTGGAAGGTCAGCTCCTTGGTGGCGACCGACCCCTGCGGGACGGCGGCCGAGGTGTGTCCGTCCGTCGCCCCGGTGACGGGCGCGGTGCCGGTGGCGGCCTCGACGGACTCCGTCGCGGTGGACGCCTCGGCGGGGGCGTCGTCGTTGCCTGCTCGGCTCTTCAGGGCGACCTCCTTGATGAACAGGGTCAGGAGGAAAGCGACCAGCGCGGCAGGGGCGGCGTACAGGAAGACGTCGGCGACACCGTGGCCGTAGGCGACCTCCATGACCGTACGGAGCGGGGCGGGCAGCGCGTCCAGGTCGGGGATGCCCCCGCCACCGGTTCCGCCGTGGCCCAGCGCCGCGCCTTCGGGGCCGAGGTCGGCGAGGCCGTCCTTGACGTAGTGGGTGACGCGGTTGCCCAGGACGGCACCCAGCGCCGAGACGCCGATCGCACCACCGAGGGAACGGAAGAACGTCACGACGGAGCTGGCCGCGCCGAGGTCGGCGGGAGCCACCTGGTTCTGTGTGGCGAGCACCAGGTTCTGCATCATCATGCCGATGCCGAGCCCCATGACGAGCATGAAGATCGCGATGTGCCAGTACTCGGTGTCGTACCGGATGGTGCCCAGCAGACCGAGGCCCGCGGTGAGCAGGAAGCCACCGCTGACGAGCCAGGCCTTCCAGCGGCCCGTCTTGGTGATGACCTGGCCCGAGACGGTCGAGGACAGGAACAGGCCCGCGATCATCGGGATCGTCATGACGCCGGACATCGTCGGCGACTTGTCCCGCGCCAGCTGGAAGTACTGGCTGAAGAAGACGGTGCCGGCGAACATCCCGATGCCGACGAACAGCGAGGCCGCGGAGGCCAGGGTGATGGTGCGGTTACGGAAGAGGCGCAGCGGGATGATCGGCTCGCTGGCCTTCGACTCGACGAGCAGGAAGATCGCTGTCAGGACGACGGTGCCGGCGAGCATCGTCCAGGTCTGCCAGGAGATCCAGTCGTACTTGTCGCCCGCGAAGGTCACCCAGAGCAGCAGCAGCGAGACCGCGGCGCTGATGAAGAACGCGCCGGACCAGTCGACCTTGACCTCGCGCTTGACCACGGGGAGCTTCAGGGTCTTCTGGAGAACGAACAGGGCGATGATCGCGAACGGCACACCCACGTAGAAGCACCAGCGCCAGCCCAGCCAGCTGGTGTCGGTGATGACACCGCCGAGGAGCGGTCCGCCCACGGTGGCGACGGCGAAGACCGCGCCGAGGTAGCCGCTGTACCGCCCGCGCTCGCGCGGGGAGATCATCGCGGCCATGACGATCTGGGCGAGGGCGGAGAGACCGCCGACGCCGACGCCCTGCACCACACGGCAGGCGATCAGCATCCCGCTGCTGGTCGACAGGCCGGCGACTATGGAGCCGGCCACGTAGATGATCAGTGCGATCTGGACCAGCAGCTTCTTGCTGAACAGGTCGGCGAGCTTGCCCCACAGCGGGGTGGTGGCGGTCATGGCCAGCAGCGTGGCCGTCACGACCCAGGTGTAGGCGCTCTGGCCGCCACCGAGGTCGGAGATGATCTCGGGCAGGGCGTTGGAAACGACCGTCGACGACAGAATCGCGACGAACATGCCGAGCAGCAGCCCGGTCAGCGCTTCCATGATCTGCCGGTGTGTCATCGGCGTGCCCGCAGGGGCTTCGGCAGCCCCGTGCTTGGCGTGGCCGCCCCGCACACCGGGTGGTGTGGTCGTAGCCATTGAATTCCTTGTCTTTGCTTCTGTTACACAGGTGTACGGGTGTGCGCATCGTCGGAGTGCCCGGTGCGGCAGTCGCCGCTGTGCCTTCCGGGGGTACACCCTCCGGAGCCGCGGCAGGAGAAGCTGTCGCGCAGCCGGGCCAACAACGTGTTGAGCTGTCCGACTTCTTCGTCGGTCCAGTCGACGAGGTTGTGGGCGAACATCTCGGTGGTCCGCCGGGTCAGCTCGTCGAGCAGTTCCTCACCCACGGGGGTCAGCCGCAGGATGCGGGACCGCTTGTCCGTCGGGTCCGCGAACCGCTCGATCCAGCCGTTCTCCACCGCGTGGGTGACATGGCGGCTGGTCACCGACATGTCCACGGACAAGAGGTCGGCGAGCCGGGAGATCCGCATCTCGCCGTACTTGGCCAGCAGCGTCAGCACGGCGGCCGAGCCACCGGGACACTCGGCGGGCAGGATGCGGGCGAGGCCCCGCTTGACGGCTCCGACGGCGCTGAGCTGCCGGGCCAGTTCTTGGTACTGGCTCCGTGCTGCCACTGACCCTCCAGGCGTCTCGCGAGGTCATCTTGTTGCTTAGGGCAACGATAGAAGCGGTTGGTTGCTGCAGGCAAACTAAATCGGGCTTGCAGAAGTAAAGGAACGCAAAAGGCTGTGTCGTATCCCGGTCAAGCGTGCAGCGCACGTGGGGTGAGCGGCTTCGGCTGTGTTCCTCGTCACAGGACCGGACCGGTGCGGGGGCGCGTGGAGGAGGTGCGGAGCGCTCCGGCGGACGGGTGAAGGGGCCGTGTGCGCGGTGGGAGGGCATCGGCCCCTGGGGACCCGGGGGTTGGGCGGACGGCCCGCGTTCGCTAGTGTCCTGGCCCATGGCACACAACCCCCACGCCCCTCAGCCGGGCCCCGAGGGCACTCCCGACCCGGCGGGCAGTACGCAGATGTTCCGCGCGTTCGTCGACGACGGCGAGCCGCAGCGCAGGCAGCAGCCCGCCGCGGCCGCGTCGGGCTCGAAGACCGGGGTGATCGTGGCCGTCGTCGCGGTCATCGTCGTCCTGGGTGCGGTCGCCTGGCTCGCGCTCGGCTGACCGCCCCTCCCCGTATCGGCGGGCCCGCCGTCCCCTTCCCGGGGCGGAGGACCTGCCAGGCGTCCACCTGAGCGTGTACGCCGGGCTCGCGTACCGCTCCCGTACCGCCCGCCGGTGCGGGAGCGTCCGCGTCACCGGCGCGGCCCGGGACGAGCGGCCCCGGACGCGGCGAGGCCGCCGAGGGCGGCGCTTGCGGCGCCCACGGCGGCCCGTGAGCCGTGCCGTACGGATCCGGCATGGATCAGTCGGCGATGAGGCCTTCCCTGAGCTGGGTGAGGGTCCGGGTCAGCAGCCGGGAGACGTGCATCTGGGAGATGCCGACCTCCTCGCCGATCTGCGACTGGGTCATGTTCGCGAAGAAGCGCAGCATGATGATCTGCCGCTCGCGCGGGGCGAGCTTGGCCAGCAGCGGCTTCAGGGACTCGCGGTACTCGACGCCTTCCAGCGCCGCGTCCTCGTACCCCAGGCGGTCCGCCAGCGAGCCCTCTCCGCCGTCGTCCTCGGGGGACGGCGAGTCCAGGGAGGAGGCCGTGTAGGCGTTGCCCACGGCCAGGCCGTCGACCACGTCCTCCTCGGAGACCCCGAGCGCCTTGGCCAGCTCGGGCACGGTCGGCGAACGGTCCAGCTTCTGCGCGAGCTCGTCGCTGGTCTTCGTGAGGGCGAGCCGCAGCTCCTGGAGCCGGCGCGGCACCCGCACCGACCACGAGGTGTCGCGGAAGAAGCGCTTGATCTCGCCCACCACGGTGGGCATCGCGAACGTGGGGAATTCCACGCCTCGTTCGCAGTCGAAGCGGTCGATCGCCTTGATCAGGCCGATCGTCCCGACTTGGACGATGTCCTCCATGGGTTCGTTACGGCTCCGGAACCGTGCCGCCGCGTACCGCACGAGCGGGAGGTTGAGCTCGATGAGTGTGTCCCGCACGTAGGCCCGCTCCGGGCTGTCCGTTCCGTCGGGGCCCGAGGCGGGACCCAGCGCGGCGAGCCGCAGGAACAGGGAGCGGGACAGGGTGCGGGTGTCGATGGCTTCCGACGAGCTGGTGAGCACGGCGGGTGCCGGCACGCTCTTCGTGAGCGTGAGCACCTTCGAGCTGCCCTGTTCTGCGGACATGCCACCCCCTTGAGGTCGCGGACGGTCGCGGCGGCCACGACCATCGGAGGAACGCAGCCTCCACCTGAATACCGGAGGTGGGGCTGCGGCAAACGCGGTTCCAGCAGAATGTCACATGTCGGCAACACGCTGTAGTGACTTGTCGACAAGTCAGCGCTGAAAGTGCGCAGGAAACAGGGGGTGTGCGGCATTTACGCCCCCCGATCCGGCCCTCTCGGGGTCTACCCGTTCCGGCTACGCTTCGATCCTGTTTGCGGATCGCAGCCTGGCGAAACTTCTGGCCAGAAGCCTTGACACGTGCATCTGCGAGACCCCCAGTTCCGCGCTGATCTGTGACTGCGTCAGGTTGTTGTAGTAGCGCAGCAGCAGGATCCGCTGCTCGCGCTCGGGCAGCTGGACGAGCAGATGCCGCACCAGGTCACGGTGTTCGACACCGGCCAGTGCCGGGTCCTCGTAGCCGAGACGGTCCAGGAGTCCTGGCAGCCCGTCACCCTCCTGGGCCGCCTCCAGCGAGGTCGCGTGGTACGAGCGGCCCGCCTCGATGCAGGCGAGGACCTCGTCCTCGGAGATCTTCAGCCGCTCGGCGATCTCGCCGGTGGTCGGTGAGCGGCCGTGAGCGGTCGTCAGGTCCTCCGTGGCGCCGGTGACCTGGACCCAGAGCTCGTGCAGCCGCCGCGGCACGTGCACGGTCCGTACGTTGTCCCGGAAGTAGCGCTTGATCTCGCCGACCACGGTGGGCATGGCGAACGTGGGGAACTGGACGCCGCGTTCCGGGTCGAAACGGTCGATGGCGTTGATCAGGCCGATGGTGCCCACCTGGACGACGTCCTCCATCGGCTCGTTGCGGCTGCGGAAGCGGGCCGCCGCGTACCGCACGAGCGGCAGGTTCGCCTCGATCAGCGCGGCGCGCACCCTGTGGTGTTCCGAGGTGCCGGGTTCGAGGTCCTTGAGCCGCCCGAACAGCACCTGGGTCAGGGCCCGGGTGTCCGCGCCCCGCGTCCTGGCGGGCGGCGTGGCGGGGTCGGGGGTCTCGGTCTGGATGTCGTCCGTCTGGACGTTCTGGGGTGGGACTTGAGGCGCTGTACTGGCCGGCACGGTGTCGCCACCCCTTTGCGGTCAACTACGGTCAACTCATTCGTCAAAAGCGGTCATAGCATCACAAGACATGTCCACTGTGTGCAAGCACCGCATAGTGTCGTGTTGGGGGTGTTTTGGTTTAAACATGCGTTTAATCATGCCGAAAAGCCCCTCTCCGGTAGGGGAGGGGCCTGCGGGACCGGATGGCCGAAAGGGTCAGAAGGGGTAGTCGGCGATCACCCAAGTGGCGAACGCGCGCCACTGACCGGCCGCGGCCTGGTGCTCGGGGTGCTCGATGTACCGCTTGAGCGCGTCCTCGTCGGCGACGGCCGAATTGATGGCGAAGTCGTAGGCGATCGGCCGGTCGGTGATGTTCCAGGCACACTCCCAGAACTCCAGCTCGGGAACCTTCCCGCCCAGCTCCCGGAAGGCCTCCGCGCCCGCGACGACGCGGGGGTCGTCCCGCTCGACGCCGTCGTTCAGCTTGAACAGGACCAGGTGGCGGATCATGTGGGTCCTCCTACTGCACCAGCTCGGACATGAAGTCTCCTACGCCCTGAGCGGCGCTCGAAACACCTTCGAACCCTACTTGTACGAGGTCGGCGGCCCGCTCGGGTGAAGTGATGATCGTGTACAGCACGAAGACCACGATCACGTAGAGCGCGATCTTCCTCGCTTGCACCACAGCCCGCCCCTCCCCTTCGATCACCTGTGCAGTCGGGTGATTCTAGCCGCACGTACGGCCGTGTCCGTCGGCCGTTTCCGAGCACCGACAAGGCTTTTAGGGTCGAAGGACCCGTCGATTCGGGCCCTTTGTCGGCGAGCGAGGCTTACGGCAGGGAGGAGGATGGGGCGTGGGCCCGCAGCGCAGGCAGGAAAGCGCGGGCCGAGGAACGGGACCTCCACGAGGTCCCCACCGCGTGACTTCCCCCCGACCGCGGCGAGGGCCTACGGTCCCCGTTCTCACCGGGGGGAGCGGCTTGTCCCCCCGATGCCGCTCTCCCCGACCTGACGTCCGAAGGGCCCGGCGACGCGCCGGGCCCTTCGTGTCATCCGCCGGTGCGGACCGGGGTCAGTCCTTCTTCAGGCCGATCGAGCCCGGGGCCGCGTCCTGAGCGTCGGAGTCCGTGCCGTTCCGGGGTGCCGGGACGGTGCCGGCGGCTGCCGTGGAGGCGTCCTCGGCGGCCAGGCGTTCCATGCCGCTCGTCGTCTTGAGGGGCTTCTCCTTGATGAAGACCACCGCGAGGAGGGCGAGGACGGCGAACGGGGTGGCGATGAGGAAGAGGTCACCGGTCGCGACGCCGTACGCGTGCTCGACGATGTTCTTCATCGGCTCGGGCAGCTTGGTCATGTCGGGCACGGCGCTGCCGTGTCCGCCGCCGGCCGTCGGGAGCCCGCTCTCCTCGAGGCCCTTGGCCATCTCACTGGCCACCCGGTTGGCGAGGATCGCGCCGAGCACGCTGGTGCCGATGGTGCCACCGAGGCTGCGGAAGAAGGACAGCACGGAGGTCGCGGCGCCCAGTTCGTGCGCGGGCACGTCGTTCTGCGCGGCGAGCACGAGGTTCTGCATCAGCATGCCGACGCCGATACCCATGAGCGCCATGTAGAGGCTGAGCAGACCGAAGTGCGTGTCGGCGTCGATGGTCGAGAGCAGTCCGAGACCGGCCGCCATGACGACGGCGCCCGAGATGAGGTACACCTTCCACTTGCCGGTCGCGGAGATGAGCTGCCCGGCGACGGTGGAGGAGACCAGCAGACCACCGATCATCGGGAGGCTCATGAGCCCCGCCACGGTCGGGGACTTGCCCAGCGAGACCTGGAAGTACTGGGACAGGAACACGGTCCCGGCGAACATGGCGACACCGACGAAGAAGCTCGCCAGAGTCGTCAGCGACACCGTGCGGTTGCGGAAGATGTCGAGGGGGATGACGGGCTCCGCGGCCTTGGACTCGACGTAGACCGCCGCCGCCAGGAGCACCACCCCGGTGGTCACCAGCGCGGCCGTCTGCCAGGACGCCCAGTCGAAGCTGTTGCCCGCGAGGGAGGTCCAGATCAGCAGCGCGGAGACGCCCGCCACGATCAGGAAGGCGCCCGTCCAGTCGATCTTGACCTCACGACGCACGGTCGGCAGCTTCAGGGTGCGCTGGAGCAGCACGATCCCGGCCAGCGCGAACGGCACACCGATGAAGAAGCACCAGCGCCAGCCGAGCCACGAGGTGTCCACGAGGACGCCACCGATCAGCGGACCGGCGACGGTGCCGACGGCGAAGACCGCGCCGAAGATGCCCGCGTACTTGCCGAGCCGGCGCGGCGGGATGATGGCGGCCATCACGATCTGGGCCAGCGCCGTCAGACCACCGGCGCCGATGCCCTGGATGACACGGCTGATGATCAGGGTGACGACGTCCTGGGAGAAGCCGGCCACGAGGGAACCGACGACGAACAGGCCGAGCGAGAGCTGGAGCAGCAGCTTCTGGTTGAACAGGTCGGCGAGCTTGCCCCACAGCGGCACGGTCGCCGTCATGGCGAGCAGCTCGGAGGTCACGACCCAGGTGTACGAGGACTGGCTCGCGCCGAGGTCGGCGATGATCCGCGGCAGGGCGTTGGCGACGACGGTACCCGCGAGGATGGCGACGAACATGCCCGCCATCAGGCCTGACATCGCCTGGAGTATCTGCTTGTCGGACATGGAGGTGGGCGCCTGCTCAGGCGCCTCGGTTGCGGTCACGGAGTCCTTCTTAGGAGCTGGAGCAGAACAGGGATCGGGTGCGGGGAACGGTCGTCGGCGGCGGGCCGGATCACTCCGTCGGCCGCGGGAGGCCGTGTGCCAGGTGGACGAAGGCCTCCTGGAAGGCGTCCGTGAGCACGGTTTCCTCGGGATGGGTGCAGCAGTACTCGAAGGCGATCCGCATGGCGGTGTGACTGACGGCGGCGACCAGCCGGGGGTAGATGCCGTAGCCCCCCGGTCCTCCCGTCCCGGACCGGGTGGCGTCGAGCCACTCGGTGAGGGTGACGGCGAGGGCCTGCTCGTCCGCGACATGGGCGTTGAGGCCGCGCTGGATGAGATGCGGTGACCGCTGGAGCACCTGGGCCTGCAGGGCCCACAGTTCCTGGCGGTCCTCGAATCCGTCCAGCTCGGCGACGATGGCCTCACGGACGGCGTCGAGCGGCGTCAGGTCGGCCGGGGCGTCGCGCACGGACTGCCTGATCCGCTCGCCGACCTCGTCGTCGATCATGACGAACGCGTCGTCATGACTCGAGAAGTAGTTGAAGAACGTCCTGGGCGAGACGCCCGCCGCTTCACTGATGGCTTCGACCGTGACGTTCTCCACGCCGTGCTCGGCGGCGAGCCGCACGGCCGCCTCCGCGATGGCGTTGCGGGTCGCCTGCTTCTTGCGTTCCCGCAGTCCGGGTACGGATGTCGTCGTCTTCGGCACGTCCTGCATGGTAGGCAAAGATGCACGATCTGCAAAATTATTTCCCGATCTGTCCCGGCGTGCGCCCAAGGCCCGGCGCGACGGCGGCTTCACGCCCCACACGGCGCGCGCATGCTCAGCACATGCTCCCGATGTGCGCGGCCCGCTCCTTCCCGGTGCTCCGGGTGAACGGCCATGGCGAAGGATCGCCCATGGCCGCCGGAGAACGAGAAGTCCGGCGCTTCCTTCCCACCTCGAGGAGACCTTGTGTACAAGGGCGACATAGCACTGCTGGAAGAGATCCAGGAGCAGGACTTCGTCGGCGTCGCGTACGGCGCCTGCTCCACGAACACGTTCTCGCTCTCCGACGCCCTGGGGAACAACGGCGGCTGGTGCACCCTCACCAAGGAATGCCAGCCCAACTGCAACTGACCCCCGTCGGCCGTCTCAGAAGGAGAACACCATGCAGGACAAGAAGAACGACGTACTCGGCGGCTACGACGAGGCCGAGCTCATCGAGCTCAGCGAGGTCGACACGTACGGCGGCACCGGCGCGCTGTGCATCGCCACGCTGACCCTGGTCTCCGCGGCCGCGTGCCCGACCACGAAGTGCACCAGCAAGTGCTGAACCCCGCTCGGCCACTTGTGGCGAGGGTGTAGCACGGTGTCGCGGGACGGGGTCCGGTCCGCCGGATCCCGTCCCGCCCCTACCGATTCGTTTCTCGACATCGCGCAGGAGCAAGAACGTGATATCTCCAGCCCAGTACTATCCCGAGTTCGACAGCGCCGAAGTCGAAGAGACCATCACGCCCCTGACGCGGTTCGACGACGAGGTCGCAGCCGTCCTCAAGAACAGCGGAACCGATGTCGGCCGCACCGCTCCGGACGGCGGGGCGCACCCACGCCGCGACCACCGGGACACCGTGGAGGCCTGGCTGGGCCACCACGAGCAGTACCCGTTCCAGCGCGTCATCAGGAGCGTCGCCGTCACGATCGCGGCAGCCGATCCCCTCGCGGACTTCGAGGAGCTCTTCGCCGACCCGCGGGCCGTCCTCGTCGAGCTGCTCGGACGGGCCGAAGCACGCCTCCGTGACGTCTGTACGCGCCCGCTGGTAGCCGCGGTCAATCACGCGCGGGAGAGGGGCCTGCTCGAAGGCGACACCCCGCAGGACCGGTACGGGCACTTCGTGCGGGAGTCGAGCCGTACGTCCTTCGAAGTGGTGAGCGGCCTGTCGTTCCCGGTCATGCGGGACATCATCCGCATCGTCCTCAGCCACGAGACGGACAGCTTCCATGAGCTCTGCCGCCGTCTGCGGGCCGATCGCGCGGCCATCGAGGCCGCGTTCGGGATCGATGCCGACGACCGCCTTGCCTCCTTCGGCCTGTCCGAGGGCGACACGCACCACCACGGCCGCAGCGTGTGCGTCCTCACCTTCCAATCCGGTCAGCGCCTGGTGTACAAGCCGCGCGACGTGTCGTGCGAGGCCGCCTACGTCACGGTCGCCGACGAGCTCAACGCCTGGCTGGGCACCGCGCTCGTCAGCGCGGCCACGCTCGAGCGCGACGGCTACGGCTACGTCGAGTACGTCCACGCCGAGGACGTCTCCGACATCTCCGCGGAGTTCATGCGGGCCAGCGGGGAACTGGCGGCCGTGCTCCACCTGCTCAACGCGCGGGACATGCACTTCGAGAACATCCTGCCGACCCGTCGCGGCCCGCTGCCGATCGACCTGGAGACGATCCTCCACCCGGAGCGCGTCCACACGGGGCCGGTCCCCGAGGCCCCCGGCAACGCGTACGAGACGATCGCCCAGTCCGTCTACGGCATCGGCATCCTGCCCCTCGTCATGGCCGGCAAGGAGGCCGACGCCGGGCACGTCGACCTCGGGTTCCTCGGTGATCAGGGACGCGGCACCTCGCCGTTCAAGTCGATGCAGTTCGACCACCCGTTCACCGACCACGTCAGCCTGGGCTTCCGCGCGGCCGCCGCCGGACGGCGCCAGACCGTCGTCAACGCGCTGACCGAGGACGAGACGTACGACCTCGGGCGTCACATGGCCGACGGTTTCACCCAGGTCTTCCGTGCCGTCATGGCCGCACCGGACCGCTGGACCGCGCTTCTGCGCAAAGCGGCCGCGGGCGTCCGCATCCGCTACGTACACAACCCCACCGTCCTGTACTCCCAGACGCTGCGGATGACGTCCAGCCCGAGCGCGCTCGACGGCACGGCCCCCTACCTGGCGCTGCTCAAGCGCATCGCGATCGCCAGCAAGACCTCCGATCCGCAGATCATCCGCTCCGAGATGCGGCAGCTCGCCGAGCGCGACGTCCCCTACTTCACCGTCGCCGGCACCGGCACGGCCCTGCTGGACGGCGACGGCGCCCCCGTCGGTGCCGTCTTCGACCGGTCGCCGCTCGACCTGGCCCTGGACAAGTGCGCGCGCCTGACCGAGTTCGAGCTCGGTGAGCAGCTCCGACTGATCCACTCGGCCTTCGCCGCGCGCTTTCCCGACAACCACCTCACCGCGGGCGCCGACGCCGCGCCCGTCGCCGGAGGTGCCGTGCGGCGGTGGGACGACGCGCTGACCTCGATCGTCACCGGACTCTGCGACCAGCTGATCGCCACCTCGCGGCCGGACCGGTTCGCGCATCTCCCCCGTACCTGGATCGGTCCGCTCGCCTCCGCGGAGGCCGACCGGCCGTGGCCGCCCGGGGTCCTCGGCTATGACCTCTACACCGGGCGCACCGGCCCGGCCCTGACCCTGGCCGCCGCCGCACGCCTCCTGGGCCGGCAGGACTACGCCGAGCTGTCGGCCCAGATCTTCTCCACCACCGCCGACGTACTCGCGACGCGACGCTACGAGACGCGCAGTGTCCAGCAGGCCGGTTACGGCGGCTACACGGGCCTGGCGGGGATCCTCCTCGCCCTGTCCATGGCGGGCGGACTCCTGGACGAGCCCGCCTGGGTCCGGGCGGCGCAGGACGCGGTCCCGCTGGTGCTCGACCAGATCCGCGACCAGCCGCCGGGGCAGCTGCCCCTGGACGTCATCGGCGGGGTCGCGGGCGTGCTGTCGTGCGTCACGGCGCTCGGCGGACCGCACGCCGGCACGGCGGTCACCGAGCTCACGTCGCTGCTCGTGAACGGTCTGCGCGGCGACGGCCGTGCCGCACGGTCCGTCCTGTCCCAGTCCGGCTTCGCGCACGGCGTCAGCGGCGTCGTCCACGCCCTGAGCCGGGCACACCCGCACCTGCCACCCGGCGGCCGGGACGCGGCAGGGACCACCCTGGCGGAGCTGGCCGGCTCCTTGCAGGGCTTCTACGACGCCGACGAGGGCAACTGGTACTCCAACACCGGGACGTCGCGGTCCTTCTCCACCGGCTGGTGCCACGGTGCGACCGGCATCGCGCTCGCCCTTTCCTCGTACCACTCCGTCAGCGGCGACAAGGACGTGGTGAGACAGCGCGACAGGGCCGTCGGCAACACCCTCCGGCACGGTTTCGGCCGCAACCTCACCTGGTGCCACGGCGACCTGGGGAACCACGACGTCCTCACGGCCCTCCAGGGGGCCGGGGACCGCGCCCTGCGCGACGAGATCGCGAGGATCGAGCAGCGGTGGCTCCACCCGGAGGCCTTCATCCGCAAGATCGGGGACACCAGGAGCCGCTACGCGCACACCAACAGCCTCATGGTCGGCACGGCCGGCATCGTCCTGCACCTGGTGAACCGCATCGACCCGGAGCACCGCGTCTCGCCGGTCGCCCTCACCACCGGGGGCCGATGACCATGGCCCGTCACATACCGACCGTCACGCAGGTCACCCAGACCGAGTGCGGCCTGTGCTCATGCGTCGCGGTCCTCCGCCACTACGGGCGCGCGGAGGACCTCTCCAGCGCACGCGAGGCCATGGACGCGGGACGTGACGGCCTGTCCGCCAGCCAGCTCGCGCGGTTCCTGACGTCACGCGGCATGGTCGTCAAGCCCTACCGGATCAAGGACATAGCCGCACTGGAGAAGTTCACGTCGCCGGTGATCCTCTACTGGGAGGACTACCACTTCCTCGTCCTGGAGAAGTTCGACGGCCGCACCGCGGTCGTCATGGACCCGGCCGTCGGGCGTCGGCGCCTCAACCGCGCGGAACTGGAGGCGGGCTTCAGCGACATCGCCCTCGCGGCCGAGCCGGGCCCCGACTTCGAGAGGACGCGGGCGAAGCCGCTGAGCGAGTGGCGGGGCGTCCAGCTGTTCGCACAGGGGTCGCTCAAGCGGATCGGTCTGGTGGCGCTCCTCTCGCTCGGCGGATACGGAGCGGTCCTCGGCATCCCCATGCTCACCGAGTGGGCCGTCGACCGGTCGCAGCACCGGCAGGACATCGGTGAGCTCACCCAGGTGATCGCGATGGTCGTCGCCGTGGCGGTCGGCTACTTCGCGATCCACCTCGTCCGGGTCGTCGCCTTGTCGTCACTGGTCGCCGTGCTGGGCAGGCACCTGATGACGCACACGTTCACCAGGCTCCTGGCGTTGCCGTACAGGTTCTTCACCACACGACAACCCGGCGAGCTGCTGTTCCGCCTCAACAGCGTGAACTCGATCCGTGATCTGCTCTCCTCCCGGGTGGCTCAGGGCATCCTCGACGTCGGCACGCTCGCCTGTGTCAGCGTCTACCTGTTCATCACCGAATGGCGGCTGGGCGCCATGGCGTCGGGCCTGTTCCTGCTCAACGCGGTCTACCTCGCGAAGACCCGCGTACGGGTGATGGAAGCGGTCGACGCGGAGATCGCGCACCTCTCCAAGAGCCAGTCCACGCAGCTCGACGCGATCGTGTCGATCCCGACCATCAAGATGGGCGGATACGCCGACGAGTTCGTCGCCGGCTGGCGGACGACGTACGACCAGTCGCTCGACGCGATGAAGCAGCGGATGCGCCTGCAGCAGGGCCGGATCGCCGGTGTGACGACCACCACGCAGATGTTCGGGCCGATCGTCCTGCTGCTGTCCAGCCTGTACTTCGTCAGCCACGGCCAGATATCCCTCGGCGCGGCCATCGCCGTCCAGGCGGTGTCCGCGACGTACTTCGCCCTCGCGACGTCGGTCTTCCAGACGTACACCGAGTTCAGCGAGGCCTCCCGGTACATGGCGCGGCTGAACGACATCACCGGTGCGCCGCCGGAGTCACCCGGCGGCACCCGCACCGAGCTCACCACGACCTCCATCCGCCTGGACGACGTCAGCTTCCGGTACACGAAGCACAGCGACCTCGTCGTGCGGGACGTGTCGCTGGAGATCGAGGCGGGCTCGAAGGTCGCGCTCGTCGGCGCCTCCGGCTCGGGCAAGAGCACCCTGGGGCGGATCATCTGCGGCCTGTACGAACCCAGTGGCGGATCGGTGCGCTTCGGCGGGCACGACCTGGCCGAGTACGACAAGCGCGCGTTGCGCCGCTCCATCGGTTACATCCCGCAGGAGGTGCACCTGCACAACCGCACCATCCTGGAGAACCTCACCCTCGGCCAGGACATCCCGGACGAGAGGGTCAGGGAGTACTGCGACAGCGTCGGCATCCTCGACTTCCTCGACGATCTGCCGATGGGCCTGAAGACGTTGGTCTCCGAGATGGGCGCCAACTTCTCCGGAGGCCAGCGTCAGCGCCTCGCGATCGTCCGCGCACTGCTGCAGCGTCCCAGGATCCTGGTGATGGACGAGGCGACGGCGTCGCTCGACACCATCAACGAACGGCGCGTCACCCAGATCATCCAGGACCTCGGCGCGACCCAGGTGGTGATCGCCCACCGGCTGGCGACGGTCAAGTCGGCGGACCGCATCTACGTGTTCGACCGCGGGCGCATCGTCGAGCACGGGACGCACGAGACGCTGGTGAACAACGGCTCGGTCTATTCCGACCTCTACGCAGACCCCACCGCAGACACTCTCGTCGGAGGCAACCGAGCATGACCGAACCGCACGTGTCCATACCGGCGTTCATGCCCTACTACCTGAGCCTGATGCCACGTGGGGCCGCCGTCGGCCGTCTGGCCGGCCTCATCGCCGGGGCGTCCGCCCCGGAACACGCCGACGCGCTGCTCGACGCGGTGTGGGAGGACCTCGTCACCACCGTCGAGGGCCACTCCTTCCGGATGCTGATCGGCGAGTTCCACTCGTTCCGGGAGCACCGAGGCCTGCCGATGACCGTCGAGAGCGACACGGCGCTCACGGCGTTCCGCCGGCATCTGGAGGACCCCGAGCACATCCGGGGGCTCGGCGACACATACCCCGTGCTCCGGACGCGTCTGGAGCGGGTGCTCGCCAACTCGCTCGACGCCTACGCCGACCTGTTCACCGCCTACGCCGAGGACCGCGCGGCCCTGTACGCCGCCGGGCTCGTGCCCCGGGCCGACAGCCCCGTCGTCGGGATCTTCGCCACCGGTGCGGACCTGCACAACGACAACCGCCAGGTGGTGGGCCTGGAGCTGGCCGACGGCGGCAAGGTCGTGTTCAAGCCCCGCGCCCTGGTGTCCGACAGTTTCGTGCACGACCTCTACACCGCGGCGGACCCCTTCCTGACGTATTCCCTGCGGCAGTGCGCGCCGGTGTCCCTGACGATCGGCGCGCACGGGTGGCAGCAGTTCGTCACCGCGCGGGCCATGACAGGCGCGGACCAGCCCGCCCGCTACTTCTACCGGTTCGGCGCACTGTGCGCGCTGTTCGGCGCCATCGGCGCCTCGGACCTGCACGACGAGAACCTGCTCGCGGCCGGCGAGAACCCCTGTGTGATCGACACCGAGACCATGGTGCGGCCCAACGCCGGAGTGGACAACGACTCCCTGCCACATGTGCTGATCAACCAGCTGAAGCTCTCCGTGGCCTCCACGATGCTCGTCCCGATGGCGAACCCCAACTCACCGATCGACCTCGTCATGGCGGGTGTCGGCATCGACGGGGACCAGACGTCGAAGATGAGGCGCCCCGTCATCCACGACATGAAGACGGACGGCATCGCCGTCAGGTGGGAGAACGTCACCCACCGGCAGACGGACAACGTGCCACGGCTGGGCGGCGAGGCGCTGTCCCCCGTCACCCACTTCGACGAGATCCTGAAGGGGTACCTGGACGCCCTCGGGGCGGTCCGTGGTGGTGGGGTCGAGAAGGTGCTCGGCAGCTACCCGCACATGCCGGTGCGCTGTCTGATCCGGTCCACCATGGTCTACGCCCGGTTCCTGGACGCCGCCACGCACCCGGACTACCTGCGGGACACCGAGGAGGCCGAGCGGGTCTTCCGGCTCCTCGGGAAGTACCCCGACTACCTGACCCCTGAGGGCGCCGCCTACGTCGGTGACGAGGAGCGTGCCTCCCTGCACACCGGCAACGTCCCGTACTTCACGGCTCGGGGCGACTCCACCGAACTGGCCACACCGAGGACGAGCTTCCCCGGGCTGCACAGGACGTCACCGCTCGCGTTCGCGCGCAGCGGCGTGGCGCTCAACGCCCGCCAGAGCGACCTCTACCACCGCTTCGTGATGGAGGAGTGCTTCAACGAGGTGGCCGGACAGCATCCCGCGGCCATGTCGGCGCGGAGCGTCTTCGCCCCGGTGCTGCGCGACGCGCGCCCGCAGACGTGGTGGGCCGGGATCGCCCGCACCATCTCCTCCGTGAGCGTGTCGTACGACGGTCCCGACGGGGCGGAGACCGGCTGGGTGTGCGGCATCGGCCCCGACCGCAACGCGCCCACGGTCACCCCGGGCAACTTCATCTCCTTCCACGACGCGGGCGGCATCGTCACGTTCCTGGAGAACGCGGCTCGCGACGACCGTGATCTGCGGGAGTCCGCGCGCAGCGCCACCCGCGGCCTCGACACGCTGCTCGCGGAGTACGGCGACGTCCTCATCCAGGCCCCCGAGAGCGTGTTCACGGGCTCCGCCTCCCTGCTGTTGACCCGGCCGTACCAGGTCGACACCGATTGGCTGGGGAGAGTGGCCGACTCGATCGAGGAGCGGGCGGCGGCGGGCACGCTGGACGCCGACCTCTCCACGGGGCCGGCGGGCCTGCTGATGGTCCTGCTCTCCCGGCTGGAGGCGGGAGGGGGCGCGACACTCGGCCAGGAGCGGCTGGGGCGACTGTGTGACCTGGTCCTCACGCAGGTGGAGGCGACGCTGGCGGCCCCCTGGTTCGACGTGGCACACGGTGACATCGGAATGCGGTGGGCTGCTTCGCGCATCGGCCGGGTCCTCGACGACCCCGCCTTGGTGAACGCGTCGGCGGACTGGCTGACGAGCCGGTCGGCCGACGGTGCCGAGCTGCCCGTGGCGGGCTGGTGCAACGGCGCCGCCGGACTGTTGCTGACCTCGGCGGAGGTACTCACCTCGGCCGGGCGACAGGAATGGCTGACCGGTGGCCGTCTCTCCGCCCTGGTGGAGCGGGCCACCCGACTGCCCGCCGACGGGCCGGTGGACCTCTCCGTCTGCCACGGCAGCAGTGGTGTGATCCAGTCGCTCATCGCCGCGGGCCGCATCCTGGGAGACACGTCCCTCCTGGAGCGGGCCTGCGACTACCAGGAGCGGGTGCTCGCGGCAGCCCGCTCGCACGGTTTCCACACCGGGGTCGCGGGACGTACCTCGTTGCTCGGCTACATGTTCGGGTGGTCAGGCATCGGAGACACTGATCTGATGCTGCGTGCGGCCCACTCCGGCCGGGACGACTTCCCCGTGCCGGTGGCACTCGCCGGCCGCCCCTCCAACTGACCGACCGCACAAGGAGCTTCCTTATGAAGAACACCGTGGGCCACAGCCTTCCGGTCGTCATCGGCGTCGTGATCGCGGCCGTCGCCATCACTCAGGAGAACTACGGCGGAGCGATCTTCGCCGTGGTCGTCGGCGCGGGGTTCTCGGTCGCCCTGGGCATCAAGTCCCGGCGCAAGTAGGTGCGTCGAGTGGAGTATTCGATACTTCTCCCGTTCGGACCCACGCGGCCCGAACAGGTGGTGCCGTTCGCGAACCTCGTGAAGTGGACCGTGGCCGCACGGCTCTGGCAGGGGCAGGGCATGGTCCTCGAGTCCCAGCACCTGGCCAGCTGGCTCGCCGGGATCGGCATCCGCGTCCCCGCCGGATTCGGCGTCTCGCTGATGCCGTTCCGCTCGCCGTACCAGGCGGCGATCGAGGCCCGGTCGG
The DNA here is from genome assembly GCF_042871485.1 of Streptomyces sp. NPDC005791. Lineage (NCBI taxonomy): Bacteria > Bacillati > Actinomycetota > Actinomycetes > Kitasatosporales > Streptomycetaceae > Streptomyces > Streptomyces sp. NPDC005791. The sequence goes on along the minus strand of NZ_JBIAIP010000004.1, from coordinate 125,017 downwards.
TGGCGCTCACGACCGGACACCCCGTTGTCGCCGGCTTCGGTCCCGGATCGCTCTCCATCCAGCGGGGCGTCATGAACCGGCCGTACGCGAGCCCGCTCCGGGCCTCCCGGGAGTACGTCCAGGCGGTGCGCGGACTCCTGTCCGGGGACACCGTCGAGATCTCGGGCGAGTACCACTCGGTGTCAGGGGCCCTGGCCAAGTCCCTCGCACCGCAGGTGTCCGTCGGCCTCGGGGTGCTCCGCGAGAAGATGGCCGTCCTCGCCGGCGAGGTCGCCGACGTGGCCATCACCTGGATGGGGTCCGCGCAGTACGTGGGCACCACCCTGCTGCCCGCCATACGCGGCGCGGAGCGCACACTGGCCGATCCGGTCAAGGTCACCGCCATCGTGCCCGTCGCCCTGTCGGGACCGGATCGCAGCGCCACGACCCTGGCGGCGGCGGCGTGCGGCTCGCACATCCAGCTCCCGCACTACCAGGACACCCTGCGCAAGGCGGGCATCGACGTCGCGGGCGAACACGGGCCCGATGACGCGAACAAGCTGATCGACGGGGGAGTGTTCCTCTACGGCACCCCCGAGGAGATCCATGAACGGCTCGACGAGTACCGGGCGTTCGGCGTGGACGAGATCGTGCTGAACGCCACCGGGGTCGGACTGACGCACGGCCCACAGGCCGCCGCCCGCGATCTGCTGAAGATCCTCAATGCGGTGCCCGGGTCGTGATGCGCCTGCCGGACTCGGCCCACTCGACCCGCACCGGGCGGGAGCGATCGGGGCCGGGATCCGCACGGCGTCATGGACACCCTCGTACGGACCGCGCTGGACCCCGGACCCGCTCGGGGCGCCGGCGCGTCGGCGCCGTCCCGAGCCCATCAAGCCACCTCGGCCACGCCGTTTCCGGCACCGGCCGGGGCCTGTCCCCCACCCCTGAGCGCGAGTGATGGCCCATGATCGAAGTACAGCAACTGACCAAACGCTACGGAGCGACGCTCGCTGTCGACGACCTGTCCTTCCGTGTCGGACCGGGCCGTGTGACCGGCTTCCTCGGCCCCAACGGAGCGGGTAAGTCGACCACGATGCGCGCCATGATCGGGCTCGACCGCCCGACGTCAGGCCAGGTCCTGATCGACGGCAGACCCTATGTGGACCTGCCGCAGCCGCTGTGCGAGGTCGGCGCCCTCCTGGAGACCAGAGCGCTGCACGGCGGCCGCACGGCCCACGGGCACCTCCTGGGCCTCGCCCGCAGCAACCGCATCCCCGACCGGCGGGTCGGCGAGGTCCTGGAGATCGTCGGGCTCGCCGCGGTGGCGAAGCAGCGCGCCAAGGGGTTCTCCCTGGGGATGACCCAGCGCCTGGGTGTCGCCGCCGCCCTCCTCGGCGATCCGCGGGTCCTGCTGCTCGACGAGCCGGTCAACGGCCTCGATCCTGAGGGCATCCTGTGGATCAGGGAGCTCATGAAGAGGCTGGCGGACGAGGGACGTACGGTGTTCGTCTCCAGCCACCTGATGAGCGAAATGGCCCTGACCGCCGAGCACCTCATCGTGATCGGCCAGGGCCGTCTCCTGGCGGACATGCCGGTCGAGGAGTTCATCGCCCGCAACTCCCGCTCCTACATCCTCATCCGCACGCCCGAGCCGGAGCGGCTTCGGGACGTCCTGGCGGCCGAGGGCGTACAGACGGACACGGGGCCCGACGGAGCGATCGAGGTGGTCGGCACCACCTTGGAGAGGGTCGGCGCGCTGGTGTCCGCGAACCAGGTGACCGTGTACGAGATGAGTCCCCAAGTGGCGTCCCTGGAGGCGGCTTTCATGCAACTCACCGCCGACGCGGTGGACTACCGGGCGAAGGAGGTGCGGTGACGATGTCGGACACACGTGCGGCGATGGCCTTCGAATGGACCAAGATCCGGACCCTGCGTTCCACCCAGTGGAATCTGGCCGTGTTCCTCCTCCTGAGCGTGGGAGTCGCCCTCCTCACGGGATACTTCATGCGAGGCGTGTACGACGGCATGAGCGCTCAGGCCAAGGCGGACTTCGACCCGGTCTCCACGGGCTTCAGCGGACTCCGGCTCGGCCTGATCGCGCTGGTCGTCTTCGGCGTGCTCACCGTGACCAGCGAGTACGCGTCGGGCACGATCAGCAGTTCGCTCGCGGCGGTGCCGCGGCGCGGCGTCTTCTACCTGGCCAAGGTGCTCACCGGCACCGCGACGGCGTTCGTGACGTCCCTCGTCGTGGTGGTCGTCAGCTTCTTCACCACCCAGGTGGCCCTGGGCGGTACACGGAGCGTGTCGCTCTCCGACGACGGGGTGGCCCGGGCGCTGATCGGGGCGGTGCTCTACACGACGCTGCTCTGCGCGTTCTCCGTCGGCCTTGCGACCGTGCTGCGCAGCTCCGCGCTCACGATGGGCATTCTGATCCCCCTGTTCTTCATGGTCTCGACGATCCTCAACAACCTGCCCGGCGTGAAGAACGTCGCGCAGTTCCTGCCCGACGTGGCCGGGGGGCTCGTCCTCTTCCGGGAGCAGCCCGCGGGCACGGTGCTCAACGCGTGGACCGGTATGGCCGTGCTCGTGGCGTGGACCGCCGCCTCGGTGGCGCTGGGGTACGTGGCGATGCGACGCAGGGACAGCTGACGCCGTACCCGGTGGGCACGAGGGGGGCCGGCGCGCGCGTGGTGCGCCGGCCCCTCCGGTCAGGACAGCGCCAAGGACTTCGGCGCGGCGCGATACCGCTGACCGCTGTCCGAGGCCGAGGCGCGCGCCTCGATCAGGCGCAGGGCTCGGGCACTGTCCCAGTTGAGCGCGGCGCTCCGCATGGCCTCGACGGTCGGCGGCAGACCGAGCCCCAGGTCGTCGGCGAACAGCGTCTGACATCGCTTGATCGCGTTCAGGGAACCGACGGCGTCGCCGCAGACACAATGCGCTGCGGCGAGCAGTTCCCAGAGGCTCTGGCGATAGGGCTCCTCCACGATGACGCGCTCTATGCGGTAACAGAGCATCTCGGTCCGGTTCGCCAGGATGCAGGCGGTGAACAGGTCCTGGTAGGCGTCGATGCGGGCGCTGTTGAGGCCGGCGACGTGCCCGGTGAACCACCGTGTCGGTGGCAGGTCGAGGCCGAACGGCCCACGCCACAGAGCGGTGGCCTCCTCGAGTGCGTCGGCCGCGGCGTCGGCGTCGCCGCTCAGGAGCAGACTCCTGCCGTCCCGGGCGGAGCGCGTGAACTTCGCCAGATCGAACTCCGCGGAGGTTACGTCCAGTCCGTAACTGCTCTGGCTGCCCCGGTAGGTCTTCAGCCGGTCGCTGAGTCCGGGAGCGATGTCTTCCAGGTCACGTCTCAAACCCGCTATATGACTGCGGATGTTGGCCGTCGCGGAGGCCGGTGGTTCGTCCCACAGCAGCTCCAGCAGTTCCCCGATGCCTATGGACCGTCCCGGCCGGAGTAAGAAGGCCGTGAGAATGGCGCGCCGGACGGGCGATCCCATGGCACTGGCCTCGTGGACCCGCAGCGGGCCCAGAATCCTGAAAAGCATGTCCCCGTGTCTCACTCTCATCGACTGGGGCGGTGTCGCCTGAGCCGGCGACCACCACCGCGACCACCTTCAAGACGTTCCGGACTCCCGGGGCGACCTCTCCTGACCTCCCGGTGAGTGATCGACGCCGGCGTGCCGCTCCACTGTGCAGGGGCTCTGCCACGGTTGCGGGCGGCGTGCCGCTGAGAATCGTTTCTGCTCCACCTTCCGGTCTCCGGGTGGACGACCGTGCGCGGTGGATGTGCCGTGGGCCGGCCGGCTACCGGCCTTGTGCGCGGGCAGTGCCCCGCGGCCGGGAGAGGGGCGTGACCGCCTCCTGTCGGTTCTCGGCATTCCGTCGAGCCTCGCGTCGCACCTGAGGTCCCCCCTCGATCGTCCTGGTATCGAAGATTACGTGGCGGACCGGAGAAGGGCGTGTCACGCGAACACGTGACATCACCGCTGCTCATGTGCGTCTTTTGTCGGGAAGCGGGTTCATTGTCCGCGCGGCAGGAGCGGTGAGATGCCTCACACAGCCTCTGTCCGTCGGCCTCGCGCTCACCTAGGTTGGAGTCTCGTCGGCGTTCGGGGGAAACACTGTGAGGAATGCGGTCGGATCCCGTGCCCTTCCGGACGGAGGCGGGCATCCCTCCGAGGAGGGCGGCCCGCCGGTACAGGGGCCCGCGCAACTGCAGCTCCGGCGCAAGTCCGCACGCATGGCCGCTGTCCTGAGGGGGACCAGTGCCGTCGGGGCGACCGTGGTCGCCGTGGTCGGCTTCGCACCGCCCGCCCGCTCGCTCTGGGTGGCCGTCGCGGTCGTCGGACTGCTGCTGTGGAGCTTCCTGTTCACCGTTCTGACGCTCGGACCGAAGCCGTACCCCTGGGTCTACGCGGGTGACGTCGCCGTCGTCCTCGTGCTCTGTCTGGCCCAGGGCAACCTCGTCCCGGCCGACGTCCTGGGAGCGAGTGCGGGCTCCGGGTGGATCGACATGATCGCCGGCACCGGCGTCTTCATCGCCCAGTTCATGCTGCGACAGCCCGTGGCGATGGCCGCCGCGATCGCCATCGCGGCGGCACACGCGGCGGGCGCCGGCATACGGGAGGCCTCCGTCGTCCTCGTGCTCCAGGGGCTGCTCGCCGCCGCCGTCATGGTCCTGCTGCGCCACGGAGCGCGCAGGGCGGACCTCGCGCTGTCCGAGAAGGCGTCTGCGCGCGCATCGGCGGGGGCCAGGTCGGCCGCCCGCACCGACGAACTGCACCAGCAGCGGCTGTTGCACGACACCGTGCTCGCGACGCTCACCATGGTGGGGACCAGCAGCATCACCCGTGACTCCGCCGCGCTGCCGCAACGGGCCGCGGCCGACCTGGCCGTCATCGAGGACCTGCGGGCCCATCCGAGCACGGCACGTACCGTCGCGCACGACCCCGCACCGCTGGACGTCGCGCTGCGTACCGTCGTGGTGACGCACCGCGTCGGTCTCCGGCCTCTGGACATCGAGTTCGACGTGCCGCCGCTGGACCTGCCCCACGAGGTCGTGGAGGCCCTCTCGCAAGGGCTCGCGGAGGCCCTGACCAACGTGGCCCAGCACGCGGACACCTGCGCCGTCCGGGTCACGGCCGGACCTGCCGGGGAGGGCGTCGCCGTGGAAGTGCACGACGAGGGACGCGGATTCGACCCCTCTGCCGTGCCCTCCCACCGGCGTGGCCTGCGGGAATCGGTCTACGGCCGGATGAGCGCCGTGGGTGGCAGCGCCCGAGCGGTGTCATCCCCCGGAGCGGGTACCCGCGTCGTGCTGAGGTGGGAACCATGACCGTCGGCGTCGTCGAGGGAGTGGTCGCCACCCGCTTCGCCAAGGCGGTCAACATCGGGCTGGTGGCGATCGTCGGCGTCTGGCACCTGGGACTGGACACCGTGCTGGTGCTGAGGGGCTGGCCGACGTACGAGCCGCGGGCGGCGGCCGCGGGGGCATGGCTGGCCCTCGTGGTCATCCAGACGGCCGGGTCCGTCCTGCTGCTGCGCGACGTGCTCAGCGGGCGCACCGCGCGGCTGCTCGCGGCGGCGGCGCTGGTCACCGGTGTCGTCGCCACCGCCACGTACCCGCCGGGCGGGGCGATCGGCGACGTGAGCTGGGCGTGGAACACCGTGGGCTGGTTCGGTGTGCTGCTCCTGGTGCAGCGTCCGCTGTGGGAGCTGATCACCCTGCTCGCCGCCAACACGGCCGTCACGGTGGGCTTCCTGGCCGCTGACGGGGCGCTCGACCAGGTCACGGTCTCCCGTCTGCTGGCGGCGGTCTACACCACCGCCGGGATCCAGCTGACCTTCGCGTACCTGGCACGGCGGCTCAACGACGGCGCGAGGGAAGCCACCGAGGTCGCCGCGGCGCAGGCGGAGCACCTCGCCCGTGCCACCGCCGACGAGGCCGTGCACGCCGAGCGCAGGCGCCGCTACGAGTATCTGCGCGTCAGGGTGGAACCGCTGCTGCGCGGGCTGGCGGAGCGCCGGCTGGACCCGGGGGACACCGTCGTACGCCGGCGCGCCGCCGTGGAGGCGGCACGCCTGAGGAGGCTGTTCGTGGAGACGGACGACACCCCGCACCCGCTCCTGAACGAACTGCGGGCCTGCGCCGATGTCGCCGAGCGCCGTGGCGTGCGCGTGACCCTGCTCAGCTACGGCGAACTGCCCGGACTGCCGACAACCGTCCGGCGTGAACTGGCGGAGGGGACCCTGCTGGTCCTGGCCGCCGCCGGCACCCGGGCACGGGTGACCGTGGTGACGACATCCGATGAGGTCGTGGTGAGCGTGGTGGCCGACGCCCCACCGGAGACGCTCGAGAAGGCGCCGGGCCCGCTCACCGTGTCCGCCGTGTACGACCAGGAGGAGGACCAGCTGTGGTGGGAAACCCGATGGCCGCTACGACCGGCTCGCTGACCGTCGCCGTCATCGACGACCACCCCGTCGTCATCGAGGGCATCCAGACCTGGCTGTCGGAGGAGCCACGGATCTCGGTCCGGCACACCGGCGAGACGGCGGATGTGGAGCCTGGTGTCGCGGACGTCCTCATCCTCGATCTGAATCTGCACGGCCGACTGGTCATCGGCGACATCGCGACGCTGGCCGCGGCGGGGCAGCGGGTCATCGCCTTCTCCCAGTTCACCGAGCAGCGGGTGGTGCTGGAAGCACTGGAGGCCGGCGCGTGCGAGTTCGTCGCGAAGAACGAGGGCCGGGCGCATCTGGTGAACGCGGTTCTCGCGGCGGCCGGCGACAGGCCCTACGTCACGCCGACGGCCGCGGGGGTCCTCGTCGGTGATCGCGGCGCGAGCAGACCCAAGCTGTCCTCGCAGGAACGCACCGCGCTGCTGTGGTGGTTCCAGTCCATGTCGAAGGCCTCGGTCGCCCGGCGCATGGATGTGTCGGTCCACACGGTGGACGTGTACATCCGTCGGGCGAGAGTCAAGTACGCGCAGGTCGGCAGAACCGCGCCGACCAAGGCGGACATGCTGGCCCGGGCGATCGAGGACGGCCTGGTGACGCCCGACGACATCACGGGGTACGAGTCGGCGGCGGTCGGCGGGAACGGAGACGGAACGCAGTGAAGGGACCGACCCGTACGGGTCGGTCCCTTCATCCACCTGCGGTAGCGGAGGGATTTGAACCCTCGGTGAGTTTCCCCACACTCGCTTTCGAGGCGAGCTCCTTCGGCCGCTCGGACACGCTACCGAGAGAGAGCTTAGACCATGCCGGGCCCTGGTTCGAAATCCGATTCCCGGCGACGGGTCGGCGCGCGGTGGGGGCAGCCCCGGCGCTCCCGCGGCGCTCTCCTCAGCGCTCCCGGAAGAACGCCGTCAGCAGGTCGGCGCAGCGGCTTTCCAGGACGCCGTTGATCACCTCGGGGCGGTGGTTGAGCCTGCGGTCGCGTACGACGTCCCAGAGCGAACCGGCGGCCCCGGCCTTCTCGTCCCGGGCCCCGTAGACCACCCGTCCGATCCGGGACTGGACGAGGGCGCCCGCGCACATCGTGCAGGGCTCCAGGGTGACGACCAGGGTGCAGCCGGTCAGCCGCCAGGAGCCGAGAGCGGCGGCGGCACGGCGCAGGGCGAGCACCTCGGCGTGCGCCGTCGGGTCGCCGCTCACCTCGCGCTCGTTGTGGCCGGCGGCGAGCAGGGCGCCGTCGGGGCCCAGCACGACGGCGCCGACCGGCACATCGCCGGCCGACGCCGCCTGCGCGGCCTCGTCCAGGGCCCGGCGCATGGGTGCCTGCCACGGGTCCCTCACGGGATCGGCGGGAGGTGGTGAGGAGGAGGTGGGCGGTGGTGCGTTCACCCGCGGACCCTAACGGACGGCCTCCAGGACCTCGGCCGCTCCCAGTGCGTCCGCGATCTCCGTCAGCGCGTCCGTGCGCAGGGTCAGCAGATCCTTCTCGGACACCCCGAGGTCGGCCAGGACCCCGAGATCACCGATCGGCCCCGCAGGTACGGCGTCGGAGTCGTGATCGAGGTCGGGTTCGGCGACAGCGCTGCCGACGCTGTCGGACCGGGGGTCTTCCGGCTCGCCGTCCTCCGTACCGTCGAGGTCCACGAGCTCCTCGAGTGCGGCGATCTCGTCCTCGGTCCCCGGCTCGCGGCCGAGCAGTTCATCGGTGAGCAGGATCTCCCCGTACGAGGAGCGGGCGGCGGCGGACGCGTCCGAGACGTAGATACGGGGGTCCTCCTCACCGTCCACCCTGAGGACGCCGAACCAGGCGTCCTCCTGCTCGATGTAGACCAGGACGGTGTCCTCGTCCACCGAGGCCTCACGGGCCAGATCCGTCAGGTCGGACAGGGTTTCCACATCGTCGAGTTCCGTGTCGCTCGCTTCCCACCCGTCTTCGGTGCGCGCGAGCAGTGCGGCGAAGTACACCGTGACTCTCCCACTTGAATAGGTGAATCGGTCCGACGGGAGGGCAGCCGGTCGTCCGGCTGCTCTGGGCCCCGCCCAACCGGCATCGTGGCAGAAACGAGCGCGATGCGAAGCCTCTTCGACCGTTGCGTCGGCCACCATTTGTCAGAAGCGGGTGTCCGCCGAGGGTGCTCCCGCGCCCCTGCGGGGCGACCCGGCCGCCCCCGGGGGCCGCCCTCACCAGCGGAACGTACGCATCCGCATCTGTTGGCGCATACGGGCCGCGCGGGCCCGGCGCGGCTGGACCCGGTCACGCAACTGCTTCGCCTCATGGAGCTCACGGAGGAACTGCGCCCTGCGCCTCCGGCGTGCCGCTTCACTCTCCTGCGCGTCCGGCACGTTCTCCTGAGTGTCGGGCAGGTCGCGCGCGTCGCGTCCGGCCTGCCGCTGATTCCGCTGCTCCCCGTCGGGCAATCGACACACCACCCCAAGCCTGGGTCCGTATGCCCCCACCTTCCCCCCGAACAGGCGCTTGATGCCAGTGCGGACCGGCGGGAAGCCCGCCGGGGCCCGGTTACTGTTGACGGCATGCGGATCCACGTCGTCGACCACCCGCTGGTGGCGCACAAACTCACCACACTGCGCGACAAGCGCACCGACTCCCCGACCTTCCGGCGGCTCGCCGACGAGCTGGTCACCCTCCTCGCGTACGAGGCCACCAGGGATGTGCGGACCGAGCAGGTCGACATCGAGACCCCGGTGACGCCCACGACCGGTGTGAAGCTGTCGCATCCGCGTCCCCTGGTCGTCCCGATCCTGCGCGCCGGTCTCGGCATGCTGGACGGCATGGTGCGTCTGCTCCCGACGGCCGAGGTCGGCTTCCTGGGCATGATCCGCAACGAGGAGACGCTCCAGGCGGAGACGTACGCCACGCGGATGCCCGAGGACCTCTCCGGCCGTCAGGTCTACGTACTGGACCCGATGCTTGCCACGGGCGGCACGCTCGTGGCGGCCATCCGGGAGCTGATCAAGCGCGGCGCGGACGATGTCACCGCGGTCGTGCTGCTCGCGGCGCCCGAGGGCGTCGAGGTGATGGAGCGCGAGCTGGCCGGAACGCCGGTCACGGTGGTCACGGCCTCGGTCGACGAGCGGCTCAACGAGAACGGCTACATCGTGCCGGGGCTCGGCGACGCCGGGGACCGGATGTACGGCACCGCAGGCTGATCCGGTCCGGCCGCCCCGGGCCGGCCCTGCCGCTTCAGCAGGAGGGCGCCGGCGCCGGGGACGGCTTCGTCAGGGCCGTGAGCGCCGATGCCGCAGCCGCGGGGGTGCTGAACGCCTTGAACTTCGTACCGATGATCAGATCGACGTCCGCCGTCCTGCGGGCGTCGGTCTTCTGCGTGATCCCGGGCAGCTGCGTCGCGAGCACCGGGAAGGAGCCGTTCATGGCCGTCGGGCCGCCGAGCAGCATTCCGGCGCCGGGCACCTTCTTGTCGTACGCGGCAGGGGCGTTGTCCACCTTGCCGACGACGAAGCCGCGCTTCTTGAGCTCGTCCGCTGCGGCCTTGGCCAGCCCGCTGCGGGGCGTCGCGTTGTAGATGTTGACCTTGATGGCGGCCGGCTTCGGGAGTGCCTTCGCGGGCGCCGGGGCTTTCGGGGAGGGGCAGGCCTTCGGCCGGCCGGCCGCGTTGGCCTGTCCGTCGCCACCGGTGAAGACGTCGACGATCTGGAGCGTGCCCCATCCGGCCAGGCCGAGGGCGACCACGGCGGAGGCCACCGAAAGGACCAGCTTGCGGCGATGACGGGGGCGGCGCATGCGCGGGTACGCGTTACCCGTGATGCGGTATTTTCCGCCCATGCCGGGAGGGGTCAGCATGCTCATGGGCGCAGCGTAGTGCGACCTGGTGATGATGCCTACCAAACGATCAACGTATGGCACCCATCTGAGCATAAAAACACCCGAAAGGCCCGAAATGCTCCACGGGTGGGAGTGGCGGGGTCAGCCCAGTTCGAGCACGCGGGCGTGCAGTACCTGGCGCTGCTGCAGGGCGGCGCGCACGGCGCGGTGCAGCCCGTCCTCGAGGTAGAGGTCGCCCTGCCACTTCACGACGTGGGCGAACAGGTCGCCGTAGAAGGTGGAGTCCTCGGCGAGCAGGGTCTCGAGGTCCAGCTGGCCCTTGGTGGTCACCAACTGGTCGAGGCGGACCGGGCGCGGCGCGACGTCCGCCCACTGGCGGGTGCTTTCCCGGCCGTGGTCGGGATACGGCCGCCCATTTCCGATGCGCTTGAAGATCACGCGGAAAGCCTACCGGGGAAGGACCTGCGGGCGCAGCCAGGGAACCGGACTGCAAGGTCCGGCAGAACGGTATGAAACACCTCAAAGCGTTACTGCCTCCGATGTGTGTGCGGGGGCATGCCGGTGAGGGCACCCGGAGAACCGCCACCGCACGGCGGCGGCCCGATATCGCCCCAGGGCGTCACTCCGCGGGCGGGGAGCGCGTCGCCCGCGGAGTGTGTGCACGTCGTCCGTCACTCGGTGACACCTTGGGCGTGGCCCTTGCGCAGGCCGACGCCGCCGCGGGACTCGTCGTCCGCGGCCGGGACCGGACGGCTCAGGGAGCTCAGATCGTGGGCGTAGGTGCCCACCGCGTGGGCGATCACATCGATGTTGGTGTCGAAGCGCCCCGTGTCGATGTTGTCCAGGTCGTCGCAGGCCGCGTGGTAGCAGGGGTCGTAGGCGACGCCGGCCGTCCCGCCGTACGTCTCGGCCTGCGCGGCCGTCTTGACGCCCTCGGCGCCGGTGTCCGTACCGCCGGACGGGATGCCGACCTCGATGAACGGCCCGTAGTCGGAGCGCCCGGAGAAGTCCGTGCCGGTGTGGGGCTTGTCCTGGCTGTCGAGGAACGCGTTGATGTCACGCTCCAGTTGGGCGGACCCCTCGGGGCCCGGGCCCGCGCCCACACCGTCGGAGTCGTCGCCGTCGAAGACGAACTGCGCGCCGTTCGGAGAGGCGATCATGTCGAAGTTGAGGTAGAGCGCGATGTTCGCGCGTCGCGCCTCGGGAAGCTTCGCCACGTAGGCCTCCGAACCCAGCAACCCGTTCTCCTCCGCCGACCACCAGGCGAACCGCACCTTGTGGGCGGGTGTCCGGTGGGACTCGGCCAGCTTCAGGGCGACTTCGAGGAGTCCGGCCGAGCCGGTCGCGTTGTCGTTGATACCGGGGCCGTCGGTGACCGAGTCGAGGTGCGCGCCGAGCATGACCGTCCTCGCGGCGTCCCCGCCGCGCGTCTCGGCGACGACGTTGTGGGTGGTGCGTTCCTCCCGTAGCTCCCGGATCTCGAGGGACACCTTCACCTCGCCCTTCGCCAGGTCCGCGACGAGCCCCTCACCCTCGTCCCGGGCGATTCCGCCGGTGGGGATCTTCCCGGCGGCTGCGTCGCCCAGAGAGCCGGAGAGGGCCCCTTCGGTGTTGTTGTAGATCACCGCGGCGGCCGCGCCCGCCGCCGCGGCCGCGGCCTGCTTCTCCGCGAACGTGCAGCCGCCACGCTTGATCAGCGCGACCTTGTCGGTGACGTCGGCGGCTGTGTAGTCGGCCGCCTCGCAGCCGGTGGTGTCGTCGGCGGGGACGGCGGCGAGGACCGCCTCGACACCGCCTTCCGGGGTGGAGGCGGTGTACGTCATCGCCCTGACCGTGAGGTCACGGGGTGTGGGGGAGACGACGGAGAGCCTCTCGGCGAGGGTCTCGGCGTAGATGAAGTCGAACGGCTGGGACGCGACCCGGTATCCGGCCTTCCGCAGCAGCCGGTGGACGTAGGCGGCGGAGGCGTCATGACCGGTCGAACCGGCCGCGCGGTGACCGTCCGCCGCGTCGGCCAAGGCCTGGAACCGCTCCAGGTGCCGGTGCGCTCCCTGGGCGGACGCGCTGTCGACCAGCTGCCGTGAGAGCGCGGCGGCGTCCTCGGCCGGGCCGTGGGACGCGTGTCCGTGGTCCGGGGACGCGGCGAGGAGGAACGGTGTGGCCAGAGCGGTGGCGGCGACGACGGCCAAGGCTCTGTGACGGGTTGCGTGCACGGGAGTCCTTCCGGGTGTGAGCGGTTGCGGGGGAGGGTGGTGCGGCGGCCGCTGTCCTCGTCGGAGCGCATGGCCGTTCGCGGTCACGGGGTACGGTGCGCGGCTTTGGCCGCCGCCTTCGCCCGCTGCTTGTAGGCCCGCACCTCGGTGAGCGAGTCGGGTCCGGTGATGTCGGCCACCGAGCGGTGCGAGCCCTCTTCGCCGTACGCCCCTGCGGCCTCCCGCCAGCCCGTCGGACGTACGTCGAACTGCTTGCCCAGCAGGGCCAGGAAGATCTGTGCCTTCTGCTTGCCGAACCCGGGCAGTGCATTGAGCCGTTCCAGCAGCTCGGCCCCGGTGGTGGCGTCGGACCAGACGGTTTCGGCCCGCCCGTCGTACTCGGTCACCAGGTACTGACAGAGCTGCCGCACCCTCCTTGCCATGGAACCCGGGTACCGGTGCAGGGCGGGTTTCTCGGTGAACAGCCCGATGAAGGCTTCCGGGTCGTACGCGGCGATCTCCCGGGCGTCCAGGTCCTCGGACCCCATGCGCCGGGCCAGGGAGAGCGGGCCGGTGAAGGCCCATTCCATCGGTACCTGCTGGTCCAGCAGCATGCCGACGAGGGCGGCGAGCGGACTGCGGCCCAGCAGTTCGTCCGCGTCGGGCTCCTGGGCGATCCGCACCGTGCGGGCCTTCCCGCTGTCGCTCTTGGTCATGTATTCGATGATCGCGAGAGCGGCCGGGATCGGCGACTCGGTGAGCGGCAGTCGGGGGGTGCCGCGTCCCGCCGCGTCCCGGCGCCCGGGGTCCGAGGGCCTGCGGCGCATGGCGGTGCCGGGGCGGCAGGTCCTCGGTCCGGGCGGGCTACGGCCCGCACCACGCCTGTCAGGCGGTGGCCTCCGCGAGCTCACTGCCGTCGTCCATGATCGGCCGGATGACCACGGGGTAGACGGGCGCGCCCTCGGGCTGCGGACACAGACCGATGCGCGCCGCGATCTCGGTGACCCTCTCCGGACTCGCGCAGTCGAGCACCCAGTACCCGGCGATCTGCTTCTGGGCGTCTCCGTACGGGCCTTCCGTGACCACCGGCCTGCCGTCCGCGCCGGGCAGTACCGCGCGGGTCGAGGCGGGGGTGGCCAGGCCGTTGCCGTCCACCATCTCGCCGGACGCGACCAGGTCGTTGTTGACCCCTTCCATGAACGCGAACATCGCCTGCATGTCCTGCTCGGTCCAGGCCGGGCTTCCGGCCGACGGCTTGCCGGCCATGGCCTCGTAATCGGCCTGCGAACCGTGAACCATCACGAGGTACTTCATGGTGCCGCTCCTCTGCTCTCGGATGCCGCCCCTCGTGGGACAACGCCCCCAGGGGACGTCGAAGCCGGGGGCCGGTTCCCGGCACCACGCGGGAGATCCCGCGAAATCACTCCGCCGCGCAGGCCCGGAGTCAGCCCCCGTAGAGTTCGGCTGCGTCGTCCCGCCAACCCCGAGGTACCGGTCGTGTCCCCCGTCCCCGCATCCTTCCCGTCCGCCGACCCGGCGCCCGCGTCCGCCGTGAGCGTCGTGGGGATCGGCGCCGACGGCTGGGCCGGTCTGCCGGAGACCGCACGCGCGGTACTCCTGGACGCGGAGGTCGTGATCGGCGGGGAACGCCAACTTGGGCTGCTCCCGCCGGAATGCGCGGGCCGACGGGTGCCCTGGCCTTCGCCCCTGCGGCCCGCTGTGCGCGGGCTGCTCGCCGCGCACGCGGGGAGCCGGACCGCGGTGCTGGCCAGCGGTGACCCCATGTTCTACGGCATCGGCCGGGCCCTCACCGAGGAGCTGGGCGCGGGGGCGCTCCGGGTGCTGCCGCACCCGTCCTCGGTGGCCTACGCCTGTGCCCGGCTCGGCTGGCCGGTGGAGGACACCGAGACCGTCACCCTCGTCGGGCGCCCCACGGCCCGGCTGGCCGGCGCGCTGCACGACGGGCGCCGGCTGCTGGTGCTCTCCGCGGACGCCACCACACCCGCCGCCGTGGCCGGCCTGCTGCGTTCCCACGGCTACGGGCCCAGCCGCATGCGGGTCCTCGAACAGCTCGGGGGCACCGCCGAGGACTGCCTGGACGGCATCGCCGACACCTGGGAGCACCCGCCCGGCGACCCGCTCAACGTGATCGCGGTGGACTGCCGGAGCACCCCGGAGACCTTGCGCCTCGGAGCCGTACCCGGGCTTCCCGACGAGGCGTACGAACACGACGGGCAGCTCACCAAGCGGCACGTACGGGCGGCCACGCTCGGGGTGCTCGCACCCGCGCCCGGTGAGCTCCTGTGGGACATCGGCGGCGGCTCCGGATCGATCGCGGCGGAGTGGATGCGCACCCACCGGTCCTGCCACGCCGTCACCGTGGAACGCGATCCGGTACGGGCGCTCCGCATCGCCCGTAACGCGGACCGGCTCGGAGTCCCCGGACTGCGCGTGGTGACCGGCCGCGCACCGGACGCCCTGTCCGGACTGCCCGTCCCCGACGCCGTGTTCATCGGTGGCGGGCTCACCGCGCCGGGGCTGCTCGACGTCTGCTGGGACGCGCTGCCGCCGGGCGGCCGGCTGGTGGCCAACACGGTGACGCTGGAGTCGGAGGCGCTGCTCGCCCAGTGGTACCGGCGGCTCGGCGGCGACCTGGTCCGCCTCGCGGTGGCCCATGCCGTGCCCGTCGGCGGGTTCACCGGCTGGCGTCAGGCGATGCCCGTCACCCAGTGGTCCGTACAGAAACCCTCGCACGCTTCAGGAGACGACAGATGACCGTGTACTTCATCGGCGCGGGCCCCGGCGCCGCCGACCTGATCACGGTGCGCGGTGCCCGCGTCCTCGCCGCCAGCCCCGTCTGCCTGTACGCGGGCAGCCTGGTGCCGCGTGAACTGCTCGCCGAATGCCCGCCGGACGCCCGGCTCGTGGACACGGCCCTGCTGGACATCGACCAGATCACCGCCGAGCTGGTGCGCGCCCATGAGGAGGGCCACGACGTGGCCCGGCTGCACTCCGGTGACCCGTCGGTCTTCAGCGCGGTGAACGAGCAGATGCGGCGGCTCGACCAGGCGGGGGTGCCGTACGACGTCGTGCCCGGAGTCCCCGCGTTCGCCGCGGCCGCGGCGGCGCTCAAGCGGGAGCTGACGGTGCCCACGGTCGGGCAGACCGTGATCCTCACCCGGATCGCCCAGCGGGCCACGGCGATGCCCGAAGGCGAGGACCTGGCCACGCTGGGCCGCAGCGGCGCGCTGATCGTGCTGCACCTCGCGGCGCGGTACGTGGACCGGGTGGTCGAGGAGCTGCTTCCGCATTACGGGGCCGACTGCCCCGCCGCCGTGGTCGCCATGGCCTCGCGCCCGGACGAGGTCGTCCTGCGTGGCACGCTGGGGTCCATCGCGGAGCAGGTGAAGGCGGCAGGGGTGATCCGGACAGCGGTGATCATGGTCGGCCGGACCCTTGGTGCGGAGCAGTTCCGCGACAGTCACCTCTACTCGCCGGCGCGGGACCGCCACACCTGCTGACGGCCGGACGGGTGGGACGGTGGCCGTCCCACCCCGCTCACCGGGGATCGCTGCGCCCGACGACGGCCCCCGCTCGGTCGACGCAGATCACGTCGACCTCCACCGGTGCTCCCCGCAGTACCGAAAGTGCCTGGTCGCGGGCCGCCACCGCGACCAGGTCGCCCAGTGGCACCCCGGCCGCCGTGCACAGCTGCAGCGCAGCGAGGCCGGTGTTGGCGACCTCGATCTCCGCCGCCAGGGTTTCGCTCGCACCGCCCTGCCGGGCCAGGCGCGCCAGGAAGGGCTTGTCGACCTGGGAGCGCCCCGAGTGCAGGTCCAGGTGCCCGGCGGCCAGCTTGGACAGCTTGGCGAACCCTCCGCAGACGGTCAGCCGCTCGACCGGATGCCGGCGTACGTACTTCAGCACCGCACCCGCGAAGTCCCCCATGTCGAGCAGGGCGATCTCCGGCAGTCCGTACTCGGCCACCACCGTCTTCTCCGAGGTCGAGCCCGTGCACCCCGCGACATGCCGGTGGCCGGCCGCGCGTGCCACGTCCACACCGCGGCGGATCGAGTCGATCCAGGCCGAGCAGGAGTACGGCACCACGATGCCGGTCGTGCCCAGGATCGAGATTCCACCCAGGATGCCCAGGCGGATGTTCCACGTGAAACGTGCGATCTCCTCACCGTCGTCCACCGAGACCGTGATCTCCACGTCTCCGGTGCCGCCGTGCTCCCGCGCCACCCGCGCGACATGGTCCCGCATCATCTGACGGGGCACGGGATTGATCGCGGGCTCCCCGACGTCGAGCGGCAGCCCGGGAAGCGTCACCGTCCCCACGCCGGGCCCGGCCCGGAACACCACTCCGGAGCCCGGCGGCAGCAGCCGTACCGTGGATCGCACCAGCGCGCCGTGGGTGACGTCCGGATCGTCGCCGGCGTCCTTGACGACGCCTGCCACGGCCTGACCGTCGGTGAGTTCCTCCACCGCGAGCGCGAAGGCGGGCGTCTGTCCCCTGGGCAGGGTGATGGTCACCGGGTCCGGGAATTCCCCGGTCAGCAGGGCTGTGTAGGCGGCCGTGGTCGCCGCCGTCGCGCAGGCTCCGGTCGTCCATCCCGGCCGCAGGCCGGTGTGCTTGAGTTGGGCGGTGCGCCCGCCCTGCGCCTCACTGCTCATGGAGGGACCGACCCATGCCCTTGCACGTACTCGTCCTCGGTGGCACGACGGAGGCCCGCCGGCTGGCGGAGCTCCTGGTGGTCACGGACGGGGTCCGGGTGACCAGCTCACTCGCGGGACGCGTTGCCCGCCCGAAGCTGCCCTCCGGCGACGTGCGCGTCGGCGGCTTCGGAGGAGCCGAGGGCATGGCCGGTTGGCTCCGCGCACACCATGTGGATGTGGTCATCGACGCCACCCATCCCTTCGCCGGAACGATCAGTTTCAACGCGGCCTCGGCCGCCGCCGCTGTCCATGTTCCCCTGCTGGCCCTCCGGCGGCCCGGCTGGGTTCCCGTCGAGGGCGACCGATGGCAGGTCACCGACTCGCTCGCGGGCGCGGCGGAACTGCTGCCGGAGCTCGGTGCGCGGGTCTTCCTCACCACCGGACGCATGGGTCTGGCTGCGTTCGCCGCACTGGACTCCCTGTGGTTCCTGATGCGCTCGGTGGACCCACCCGAGGCCCCGCATCCGGCGCGGATGGAGGTCCTGCTGGACCGGGGGCCGTTCACCCTGGAGGGCGAGCGTGAGCTGATCCGGCGGCATCGCGTCGATGTCCTCGTCACGAAGGACAGCGGCGGTGAGGCGACCGCCCCCAAGCTCACCGCGGCCCGGGAGGCCGGGATTCCGGTGGTGGTGGTCGCCCGGCCGCCCGTCCCGCCAGGTGTGCCGGTGGCCGGGACGCCGGATGAGGCTCTTGCCCTGCTGCGGGCCCTTCTCCCGTGACGTGGCCGGATTGTCAGTGGCACTAGCGTGGGGACCGACCCACTCACCGGCGTCACGTACAGGGTGTGACGCGATCTCAGGAGCCGTGCATGCAACCCACGTTCGCCGATTTCTCCGTGACGCCGGCCCGTGTGTCCAACTGCGGTGCGACGTACGAGGCCTGCCACGCCGCCTCCTCACACCTGGCGATGAGCGCCGGTGCGAGGGTCGCGCTGGACTTCGAGGTGGACGCCGGTAAGCAGATCGGCGAGGCGACGCTCAAGGTGACCGCTCTCGTGTCCAAGCTGGGCCGCTCTCCCGGGTACGCCCCGGTCGACCTGGTGGTCAACCAGCACGTGCTCGCCCGTGGGCTCACGGTCCCCGGCGGCGGAGATCTGCCGCAGGACAACGTCTTCGCCGTGCCGGGGCGCCTGCTGCGGCCGGGCACCAACACCCTGGAGATACGCACGGCGGATGACGCGCGCAGCATGCTCTGGCTCTACCGCGTCACGCTCGACTCCGTCTACGAACGCGGCCGCTCGGAGCGGGCGATGGCGGCGGAGGCGGCCCGCGACACGGTCTTCGCCTATACGACCGAGCGTCGTGAGCCCTTCACCTCGTCCTGGACGTCCGGCCCCCGGCTGCTGTTCCACGTCGACCGGGGTGAACAGTCGCTGCCCGCGCAGCTGGGGTGGCGCGGGGTGGACGGTGCGGAGTCGGCGATCAGCTTCCAGTCGAACATGTCCGACTTCCATGGCCATCACCGTGCCGCCGACGGCACACTCGCGGAGTTCCGCGGCAGGATCAGCGGACGCTGGGCCTTCCCGGAGGGCACCGAGGACACACACGTGCACCGGTTCGGAACGGAGGAGGGGTGGGGCGGCGACTGGCACAGCTCCGACGAGCTGCGGCTCCTGGTGGACGACGGCTCGGGACCCGTGGAGCGGGTGACCTGGCGTGATCAGCGGGGCAATTCCGGTGTGGCCGGGCTGCGCACCGGCGCGGGCGCCCCGTCGGACGTCACCGCGGACGCGACCGTGGTCGACGTGAGCGACGAGTACACGGCTGCCGGGGAGATCGCGGACCACCTGCTCCACGCCTCGCGGGAGAAGTGGCTGGCGGGTGACGCCCAGGCCTGGGTGGAGTTCGGGTTCGAGCGTCCCGTCGCCCTCACCTCGTACACGCTGACCTCGGCCGACGACTTCCCTCAGCGTGATCCCCGGGACTGGCTGCTCCTCGGCTCGACGGACGGTGTCCGGTGGACCCAGCTGGACTCCCGGTCGGGGGAGGGCTTCACCGAGCGCTTCGAGGCGAGGGCGTTCCGGATCGGCGGGACCGCGGCCGCCCCGTTCACCCGCTACCGCCTCGACATCACCGGGAACGGGGGCGCGGACGAGATACAGCTCTCCGGCGTACGGTTCACCGGCATCGGGCCCGTCGACTTCAGCGGTTACTACCAGCGGTACGACGAGGGCCCCATCGGCTACCGGGGGGCGGCGCTCAACGTGCCGGAGAGCTCCGCCGACTCCGCCGTGGAGGCGGAGAGGGCGGCAGAGGCGGCCCGGCTCGCGGAGGAGGCCGAGCAGGCGGCCCGGCTCGCGGAGGAACTCGACCGGGCTGCCCGGAGCCTGGCCGAAGCGGCCCGGTCCATGGGCAGGATGGCCGCCTGGGTCCGGGGCCGCTGACGGGCCGCCGCGATGCCGCTCCGTCGCGACGGCCTCGACCTCGTCAGCCCTCCGGGTAGCGGCGCGGCGTCCAGACGATCTGCCGGCCGTCGCCCCGGCGCACCCACCGGGTCTGCGAGGACCCGACGATGAGAAGCGTGCGCATGTCCACCTCGGCCGGGTCGAGATCGGCCAGCCGCACCGTCCGCACGCTCTCCGACGGCCCGCCGACGTCGCGGCCGAGAACCACGGGCGTGTCGGGGGAGCGGTGTTCCAGCAGCAGGTCGCGGGCCTTGCCGACCTGCCAGGTCCTGCTACGGGAGCCGGGGTTGTAGAGCGCCATCACCAGATCGGCCGTGGCCGCCGCGCGCAGCCGCTCGGCGATGACCTCCCACGGCTTGAGGCGGTCGGAGAGGGAGATGGTGGCGTAGTCATGGCCCAGCGGCGCGCCCGCCCGTGCGGCGGCCGCGTTCGCCGCGGTCACCCCGGGCAGCACCCGCACGGCGATGTCCGTGTACGCGTCCTGCGAGGCCACTTCCAGCACGGCCGTCGCCATCGCGAAGACCCCGGGGTCACCTCCGGACACCACGGCCACGCGACGGCCACGGCGTGCGAGGTCGAGCGCGAATTCGGCGCGCTCCGACTCGACCTTGTTGTCGGAGCCGTGCCGCAGCTGGCCCGGCCGCACCGGCACCCGGTCCAGGTAGGTCGTGTATCCGACCAGGTCGTCGGCGGCGGCCAGCGCCCCGCGCGTCTCGGGCGTCAGCCACAGCGGTCCGGCCGGCCCCGTGCCGACCACGACGACCTCACCGGTGTCCCGGCCCGCTGCCGGGGAGGGGCGGGGTGCGTCGATCCGGCTGGGGAGCACGGCCACGGCGAAGTACGGCACGGAGTCCGCGTCGATGTCCGCCAGGTCGCCGGTCCGCTCCCCCGCCATGGTGGCGCGCTCGACGTACCGCGCCTCGGGCAGCCGCCCGGACGCCTCGAAGGCGCGGCGCACGGCGGGGAAGGTGCGGCCCAGTTTCATCACCACGGCGGAGTCGGTGGAGGCCAGACGCGCCGTCAGCTCCTCCTCCGGCAGGGTGCCCGGAAGGATCGTCAGCACCTCCTCGGCCTCGACGAGCGGGGTGCCGAGCCGGGCGGCGGCGGCGCTGACCGAGGTGACACCGGGGATGACCTCGGTGGCGTAACGGTCCGCGAGACGCTTGTGCATGTGCTGGTACGAGCCGTAGAAGAGCGGGTCGCCCTCGGCCAGCACGGCGACGGTGCGCCCGGCGTCCAGGTGCACCGCGAGCCGGGCGGCGGCCTCCTCGTAGAACTCGTCCAGCGCTCCCCGGTAGCCGCCCGGGTGGTCCGTGGTCTCCGTCGTGACGGGGTAGACCAGGGCCTCCTCGACGTGGTCGGGGCGGATGTACCGCGCCGCGATCGAGCGGGCGATGGAGCGGCCGTGCCGGGCGGAGTGGTAGGCGACGACATCGGCCTCGCCGATGATCTGCACGGCGCGTACGGTCATCAGATCCGGGTCTCCGGGGCCGAGCCCGACCCCGTACAGCCGCCCTGTGGTGCCGGTGTGCTGCTGCTCGGGCACGCTCACTCCTCTTCGCTGGCGATGGCGTTGAGGGCGGCGGCCGCGATGGCGCTGCCGCCGCGGCGGCCCCGCACGACGAGGTGTTCCAGCCCGGACGGGTGGACGGCCAGGGCTTCCTTGGACTCGGCGGCCCCGATGAAACCGACGGGCACACCGATGACGGCGGCGGGGCGCGGGGCGCCCTCCTCGATCATCTCCAGCAGCCTGAAGAGCGCGGTGGGCGCGTTGCCGACGGCGACGACCGCGCCCTCCATCCGGTCCCGCCACAGCTCGAGGGCGGCGGCGCTGCGGGTGGTGCCGAGCTTCGCGGCCAACGCGGGGACGGTGGGGTCGGACAGCGTGCAGATGACCTCGTTGTCCGCGGGCAGCCGCTTGCGGGTGACACCGCTGGCGACCATGGCCACGTCACACAGGATCGGTGCACCGGAGCGCAGGGCCGCGCGGGCATCGGCCACCACGTTCGGTGAGAAGGCGAGATCGCGTACGAGGTCGACCATGCCGCAGGCGTGGATCATGCGGACGGCGACCTGGCTCACATCGGCGGGCAGCCCTGCCAGATCCGCCTCCGCGCGGATGGTGGCGAAGGACTGGCGGTAGATCGCCGGTCCGTCCTTCTCGTACTGGTGCACAGTGCTGTCGCTTTCTTCATCGAACCGGTCGGACAGGGGGTGGTGCGTGGTGCTCAGACGCGCGCGCCCCGGGCGGCCGCCACGGTCGCGGCGAGCACGACCGGGTCGTCGTCCCGGACCGTTGCCGCCTCGGTGCTCAGGCCTCCCCGCACATGGGAGATCCGGTGTCCTCCTCCGGAGGTGGCGACCACGTCGATCCACTCCCCGTGGGGGTGGCCGCAGCGGCGTTCGCATCCGGACCAGTACACAGGGAGCCGTCCGGCAGGGCCGACGGCGGCCCCCGCCTCGGCCCGTACGTCGGCCAGCGACTTCGCACAGCCGGGCCGTCCGATGCAGGCCCCGACACCGGCCCACGGGGAGTCGGGCCCGGTGATCAGACCGGCCTCGGAGAACTCCCCCAGCAGGCCGTCCGCGAGGTGAGGTGCGATGCCGGTGACCACGGCTCCGCGCCAGGGCGTGAGCCGGAGTTCGCCGCCGCGGGCCAGCAACCGCCACTGCGCCGGGTCCAGCCGCCCCAGCGGTACGCCGACGGACAGCGCGGCCTCCCGGCCGTTGTCCGGGACGCGGCCGGGCTCCGGGGCCGTGGTGCCGGGAGGGCGGGGACGGGACTCAGGTGCGCCGGCGATCCCGGCCTGCCGGAGCCGTCGTACGACGTTGTCGCGCAGCGCGGCCGTCGCGTCGTGCGGCAGGTCCCGCACCCGCCAGGCACCGGTGTCCCGGGCCGCGTCCAGGAAGGCCTCGGCGGCGACGATCGCGGCGCGGGGGCCGTCGCAGGAGGGGACGCGGAGAGCGGCGTCACCGTCCCCGACGCGCAGCAGCGCGTATCCGTCGGCGCGGCCCAGGAGTGTGAGGTCGGCGCCGATGGCGTCCACGTCTCCCCGGCCGTCGTCGAGTGCGAACAGAAAGCGTCCGGAGAGTGCTGTGGTCCGGTCGTTTCCGCAGAGGAGCCGGTCCAGCTCGGTCAGCCACGGTCTGAGGTCTGTGGACCCGAGACCGTCCAGCCCGGAGAGCGGGGACGCGACCACGTTGCGTACGCGCTCATGCGCTTCGGAGGGCAGCAACCCGGCCCGGCTCAGCAATCCGGCCAGCTCCGCACCGCAGTCGGGGGCGAGCCCGCGCAGCTGCACGTTCCCACGGGAGGTGAGATGCAGCTCACCGTCACCGAAGCGCTCGGCCGCCTGCCCCAGCGCCGCTGCCTGGTGGGGCGTCAACACCCCGCCGGGTATGCGTATCCGCGCCAGCGCACCGTCGTCCGCCCGGTGCAGCCGCAGTGCGCCGGGGCAGGCGTCACCGCTGCTCCGGGCACACGCGTCGCCCGGAGACCGGGACGGAAGGGAGGAGGCGGACATGGCGGCGAGCATACCGACCGTGACCGTGGCACACCCCGACGGTCACTGTGACCTACGGGACACCCACCGCCGCCCCGGTCAGGACGGGGGCCGTCTGGTCAGGACCCCCCACCCGCCGCCTACTATGCCTAGTGCCGCGTCAGTCAGGGTTTGCCCGTCAAGGAGCGGCGTCAGGTGCGTGCTGTCGGTGTGCCGGCCGGAAGCCCTTGTACTGGATGTACTCGGGCTTTCGGCCGGTGCGGCGAGAGTGCGTGCCGGGCGTCGCGACGGGGCGAACCTTGGCTGATGCGGCACTAGCGGCGGTCCGTTGGGTCCGCCATCGCCATACGGCGACATGGGAGGAAGCCCGGTGAGATTCCGGCGCGGTCCCGCCACTGTGAGCCCGGCCGTCCGGCCGTGCGAGTCAGGAACTCCCGTCCCCGAGGTCCCGGTTCCGCCCAGGACCCCCATCCGACACCGCCCGGGGCGTGGACACCCCGGGGAAGGACTGACGCCGCATGATCCTGCTCCTGTCGACGTCCGACACCGACCTGCTCAGCGCCCGTGCCTCCGGCGGCCCGGTCGGCTTCCGCTACGCGAACCCGTCCCGGCTCTCCGCCGAGGACCTGCCGCAGCTCCTGGAGGGCACGGATCTCGTCGTCGTGCGTCTCCTCGGTGGTGTCCGCGCCTGGCAGGAGGGGCTCGACCAGGTTCTCGCCACCGGTCGGCCCGTCGTCGTCCTCACCGGTGAACAGGCCCCCGACGCCCAGCTGATGGCCGCCTCCACGGTGCCCATCGGCATCGCGGCGGAGGCGCACGCCTACCTCGCGCACGGCGGCCCCGCCAACCTGGAACAGCTGGCCCGCTTCCTCTCCGACACCGTGCTGCTCACCGGCCACGGCTTCGAGCCGCCCGCCCCGGCCCCCGCGTGGGGTCCGCTGGAGCGGACCGCCCGGGACGTCACAGGACCGACGGTCGCGGTGCTCTACTACCGCGCCCACCACATGAGCGGGAACACCGCGTTCGTCGAGGCGCTCTGCACCGCCGTCGAGGACGCGGGCGCACGCCCCCTCCCGCTGTACGTCGCCTCGCTGCGCACCCCCGAGCCCGAGCTCATCGACGAACTCCGCGCCGCGGACGCCATCGTGACCACCGTCCTCGCCGCGGGCGGCACCAAGCCCGCCACCGCCTCGGCCGGCGGCGACGACGAGTCATGGGACGCGGGCGCCCTCACCGGCCTCGACGTACCCGTCCTCCAGGCGCTCTGCCTCACCAGCCCGCGCGCGGCCTGGGAGGAGAACGACGAGGGTGTCTCCCCGCTGGACGCGGCCACCCAGATCGCCGTCCCCGAGTTCGACGGCCGTCTGATCACCGTCCCGTTCTCCTTCAAGGAGATCGACGAGGACGGTCTGCCCGCGTACGTCGCCGACGCCGAGCGCGCCGCCCGGGTCGCCGGGATCGCCGTGCGCCATGCGCGGCTCCGCCACATCCCGGCCGCCGAGAAGCGGATCGCGCTCGTCCTGTCCGCGTATCCGACCAAGCACTCCCGCATCGGGAACGCCGTCGGTCTCGACACCCCCGCCAGCGCCGTCGCCCTGCTGCGCAGGCTCCGTGCCGAGGGCTACGACTTCGGGCCTGAGGAGGACATCCCGGGCCTGGTCTCCGGCGACGGTGACGAGTTGATCTACGCGCTGATCGAGGCCGGCGGTCACGACCAGGAGTGGCTGACCGAGGAGCAGCTGGCCCGCAACCCGGTCCGCATCCCCGCCGCCGACTACCGCCGCTGGTTCGCCACGCTCCCCGCCGAGTTGCGCGAGGCCGTCGAGCAGCACTGGGGCCCGGCGCCCGGCGAGATGTTCCTCGACCGGTCCCGCAACCCGGAGGGCGACATCGTGCTCGCCGCCCTTCGTCGCGGGAACCTGCTGATCCTCATCCAGCCGCCGCGCGGCTTCGGCGAGAACCCGATCGCGATCTACCACGACCCCGATCTGCCGCCCTCGCACCACTACCTGGCCGCCTACCGCTGGATCGCCGCGTCCGCCGACGACAACGGCTTCGGCGCCGACGCGATGATCCACCTGGGCAAGCACGGCAACCTGGAGTGGCTGCCCGGCAAGAACGCCGGCCTGTCCGCCGCCTGCGGCCCCGACGCCGCGCTGGGCGATCTGCCGCTGGTCTACCCGTTCCTGGTCAACGACCCGGGCGAGGGCACCCAGGCCAAGCGCCGCGTGCACGCCACCCTCGTGGACCACCTCGTCCCGCCGATGGCGCGCGCCGACAGCTACGGCGACATCGCCCGCCTCGAACAGCTCCTCGACGAGCACGCCCAGATCGCGGCGATGGACCCGGCCAAGCTCCCGGCCGTCCGCGCCCAGATCTGGACCCTCATCCAGGCCGCGAAGCTCGACCACGACCTGGGCCTGGAGGACCGGCCGGAGGACGAGGGCTTCGACGAGTTCATCATGCATCTCGACGGCTGGCTCTGTGAGATCAAGGACGTCCAGATTCGCGACGGCCTGCACGTCCTCGGCAGCGCCCCGGCCGGGAAGGACCGCGTCAACCTGGTCCTCGCCGTCCTGCGCGCCCGCCAGATCTGGGGCGGTACGGCGTCGCTGCCCGGCCTGCGCGAGGCGCTCGGCCTCGACGAGTCGGCGGCGACCCGCACCGCCGCCGACGAGACCGAGGAGCAGGCCCGTGCGCTCGTCCAGGCGATGGACGACGCGGACTGGGACCCCGCCGCCGTCGCCGGTGTGGCCGCGGGACGCCCGCAGGCCGTCGCCGACATCCTCGACTTCGCCGCCCGGGAGGTCGTGCCCCGCCTCGCCGCGACGACCGACGAGCTGGACCACGCGGTCCACGCGCTGAACGGCGGCTTCGTCCCCGCCGGTCCGTCAGGTTCCCCGCTGCGCGGCCTGGTCAACGTCCTGCCGACCGGCCGCAACTTCTACTCCGTCGACCCGAAGGCGGTCCCCTCCCGCCTCGCCTGGGAGACCGGCCAGGCCCTCGCCGACTCGCTCCTGGAGCGCTACCGCGCGGACAACGGCGACTGGCCCACCTCGGTCGGCCTGTCCCTGTGGGGCACGAGCGCCATGCGCACCGCGGGGGACGACATCGCGGAGGCGTTCGCGCTGCTCGGCGTACGCCCCGTCTGGGACGACGCCTCGCGCCGGGTCACCGGCCTGGAGCCGATCCCGTACGAGGAGCTGGGGCGCCCCCGCATCGACGTCACGCTGCGGATCTCCGGCTTCTTCCGCGACGCGTTCCCGCACACCATCGGCCTGCTCGACGACGCCGTCCGCCTGGCCGCCTCCCTCGACGAGCCCGCCGAGCGGAACTTCGTACGCGCCCACACCCAGGCCGACCTGGCCGAGCACGGCGACGAGCGGCGTGCCACCACCCGCATCTTCGGCTCCCGGCCGGGGACGTACGGTGCCGGTCTGCTCCAGCTGATCGACTCCCGCGACTGGCGTACGGACGCCGACCTCGCCGAGGTGTACACGGTGTGGGGCGGCTACGCCTACGGCCGTGAGCTGGACGGGCGTCCGGCCCGGGACGAGATGGAGACGGCGTACAAGCGGATCGCGGTGGCGGCGAAGAACACCGACACCCGTGAGCACGACATCGCGGACTCGGACGACTACTTCCAGTACCACGGCGGCATGGTCGCGACCGTACGCGCGCTGAAGGGCACCGCCCCCGAGGCGTACATCGGCGACTCGACCCGGCCCGAGACGGTCCGCACCCGCACCCTGGTCGAGGAGACGTCCCGGGTCTTCCGCGCCCGGGTGGTCAACCCGAAGTGGATCGAGGCGATGCGCCGCCACGGTTACAAGGGCGCCTTCGAGCTGGCGGCGACGGTCGACTACCTCTTCGGGTACGACGCGACGACGGGCGTGGTCGCGGACTGGATGTACGACAAGCTGACCGAGGCGTACGTCCTGGACCCGACGAACCGCGCGTTCCTCCAGCAGGCGAACCCCTGGGCGCTGCACGGCATCGCCGAGCGCCTCCTGGAGGCCGAGTCCCGGGGTATGTGGGCGAAGCCCGACCCGGCGGTGCTCGAAGCGCTGCGCCAGGTCTTCCTGGAGACGGAAGGCGACCTGGAGGGCGAGGACTGACCGGCCGCCGAGGCGGGGTGCGGGGAGGGCGCTCCCCGTTGCTGCCTCCCCGCGTCAGGTCCACGCTGGGTAGATGGGTGATCAGCCGAACTCCGAGCTCCTCACCTCCGTGGAGCGTGCGTTCCGCCTGATGGAAGCCGCGGGGGCCCACGCGGCCGGGGCGCCCGCGGCGCAGCTCGCGCGCGAGGCGGGACTGGAGTCGGACGCCGCAGGGCCCCTGCTGCGCGCGCTCACCCGGGACGGATATCTGACCGAGCTCGGTGACGGCGGGTACGTCATCGGTGACACGGTCGACCGGCTGCGCGCCGCTCACCGCGGGGAGGGGCGGCTCGCCGGTGTCCGGCCCGCCCTGGCCGCCCTGCGGGACGAAAGTGCGGCCGCCGCCTATCTGACCTTGTACGAGGACGGCGAGATCCGTGTCGCCGAGATCGTCGACGGACCCCAGGCGCCCCGGGTCGACCTGTGGGTGGGCTTCGAGGAAGCCGGTCACGCCACCGCCCTCGGCAAGTGCGTCCTGCGCGAGCTGGACGAGAAGGCGCGCGGCGAGTATTTCTCCCGGCACCTGCTCGACGACCTCACGCCCCACACGATCACCCACCGCGAGGAGCTGATCCAGCGGCTCGACGCGCTGCCGACTCCGTCCGTCATGGACCGCGAGGAGTACTCCCTCGGCACGGTCTGTATCGCGGTGCCCGTGTACAGCGGGGGCACGCTCGGTTCGCTCGGCATCTCCTTCAGAGCCGACAGGATGTACCGGACCACGCAGGTCCGCGAGGCGCTGTTGTCCGCTGCGGACCGGGTGAGCCGGGACCTCTCCTTCCCCCTCTGACCGTCTCGCCGGCGGGGCCCCGTGGCTGCGGAGGGCGGACGCGTGGCGCGCAGGACGCACACGACCCGTATGGCGTTCCTCACAGCGAAAGCACAGGCGCGGGAGGCAACTGCACCCTTTCGTCTTTTCTGTCTGTCCCGATGTTGTGGTAGTGGCCGGAACGGGTGAAGAACACGTGACGGTTGATCATCACCTCGGCCATACGATCGCTTCGAGTCGCATTGCGTGCCCCATTCCGCTGCGGCCCCTTCCTCATCTTTCGTACACCGAAGGGCACTTGTGAAGATTCGCCGGATTCTCGCCACAGCCGTCGCCGCCGCGGTGACCACCCCTGTCGTGCTGCTGTCGGTCACCCCTGCGTTCGCCGACGAAAAGCCGGCGGCGCAGACGCAGGAGAAGCCGTCCGTCGCGGAGCTGGAGAAGGCCGCCGCCGCGGCGCAGGCGGCGTACGACGCCGCCCTGAAGGCCGAGAGTGACGCCGAGGCGGCGCTGGAAGCCACCACCTCCCTCACCCACCCCCTGAGGGCTGCCGTCGAGGCCGCCGAGGAGGAGGCGGCGAAGGCCGCCACCGCGAAGACCGCCGCCGACCAGGCGGTCCTCGAGGCCCAGGCGGAGTTCGAAGACCTTCCGGATACGGCCACCGACGACGAGGAGACCGCCGCGGCGACGAAGCTCGCCGAGGCGCAGGCCGCCGCGGTAGCCGCGGACGAGGCCAAGGCGACCGCCGACGCCGCGGCCCAGGAAGCCCGGACCGCGCTCGACGACGAGAGGGTGGCCCTGGTCGGGAAGATCGACCAGGCCCAGAAGGCGGTCGAGCAGACGCTCGCCGCCAAGACCGCCGCCGACGAGGCGCTGGACAAGGCGAAGGACGAGGCGGCCGAGGAGGGCGAGGGCGGAGAAGAGGGTGAAGGCGGTGAGGGCTGTGTCCCCGAGCCCGAGCTCACCACCATCGTCACGGGTCTGCCGTCCACCGTGGTCGCCGGCACGAAGGTCAACTTCAACCTCCGGGTGACCAACGGCACAGACAAGACGATGGACGAGGTGTTCCCGTTCGCCTACGTCCACGCGACCGACGAGAGCGGGCTCAACGACATCGACGACCTGGTGCGCCTGCAGTGGTCGTCCGGCTCGTCCACGTCCTGGAAGACCGTCGACAACGTGCACTTCATGGACGCCATCAGCCCGCTGAAGGCCGGCGCCCACGCCGACGTCAAGATGCGCCTCGCGGTCGACGCCTCGGCCCCGGCGGGCAACGGCGTCACCTTCGTCACCGGTAACTACTTCAACGACGACGACACCTGCGGTGAGAACCCGGACTTCGAGGACTACGAGTTCATGATCGCCGCCGCGGGCAGCAAGCCCGGCAAGGTCCCCGACGCGAAGCCCGCGACCGCGCCGAAGCCCTCG
Organism: Streptomyces sp. NPDC005791; assembly: GCF_042871485.1. Taxonomy (NCBI): domain Bacteria; kingdom Bacillati; phylum Actinomycetota; class Actinomycetes; order Kitasatosporales; family Streptomycetaceae; genus Streptomyces; species Streptomyces sp. NPDC005791. Next base: position 95,605 of record NZ_JBIAIP010000004.1, on the reverse strand, counting down.
GGCCTCACGCCGCAGAGCGGTGGGTCGGCCACTCCGGTGACCGGCACCCTCGCCGCCACGGGCTCGTCCGCCCCGACGTCCCAGCTCGCCCTCGCGAGTGGCGCCGCCCTGGCGATCGGCGCCGGCGCGGTGTTCGTCGTACGCCGTCGCAAGGCCGGCTCCCACGCCTGACGTCTGAGCCGGGGTGCCCGCCAGGCGCCCCGGCCGCACACCGACCCCCGGCGGGGGCCCCCCCCCCCCGGGGGGGGGCCCCCCCCCCCGCCCGGGGGGGGGCCCCCCCCCCCCCCGCCCCGGGCCCCCGGGGGGCCCCCGCCCCCCCCCGGCGGGGGGGGGCCCCGCCGGCGTTAGGGGGGGGGGGGGCCCCCCCCCCGGCCCCCGGGCCCCCCCCCCCCCCCGGGGGGCCCCCCCCCCGGGGGGGGGGGGCCCCCGCCGCCGTCGACGGGTTCGTCGCCGCCGCCCTCGGCGCCGGGGCCTCCGGTGACGCCGTACAGCCCCGTCGAGCTGGGGCTCCACGGCCGTCGGGCTCTCGCCGAGGACGCCGGGGTCTCCCCCGACGCACCGGATCGCACCGGCTCACGATCGTCGGTGACAACGGGTCCTTCACCGACCCGGACGGGTTCGTCCGGGAGGCGGCCGGGCAGTGGTTCCCGCTGCGCCGGCCCGGTCGGCGTGGCACGATCACACAGGTGACGAGCAGACCCGCCGACGCCCGGCAGTTGCGCGACCTCGCCCGGCTGCGCCGCGTGCGCGACCGGATCGACCGGGAGTACGCGCAACCGCTGGACGTCGAGGCGCTCGCGCGGGGCGCGAACATGTCGGCGGGCCACCTCAGCCGCCAGTTCCGGCTCGCCTACGGCGAATCGCCGTACAGCTATCTCATGACACGCCGGATCGAGCGGGCGATGGCGCTGTTGCGCCGCGGCGACCTCAGCGTCACCGACGTGTGCTTCGAGGTCGGCTGCTCCTCGCTCGGTACCTTCAGCACCCGCTTCACCGAACTGGTCGGGATGCCGCCCAGTGCCTACCGGCGCCAGGTGGAGAGCGGGGCGGCGGGGGTGCCGCCGTGCGTGGCGAAACAGGTCACCCGACCCGTCAGGAATCAAGAAGTCCGCGCCCCGGGTCCACCGCTAGCGTGAGTGCCATGGACATCACCATTCACACCAGCGTCCTCCCGCACGACGACCCGGACGCCACCCTCGCCTTCTACCGCGACACCCTCGGTTTCGAGGTCCGTAAGGACGTCGGAGCCGGCACGATGCGCTGGATCACGGTCGGCCCCGCCGACCAGCCCGGCACGTCCATCCTGCTGGCGCCGCCGGCCGCCGACCCCGGCATCACCGACGACGAGCGCCGCACCATCGCCGAGATGATGGCCAAGGGGACCTACGGCTGGATCCTCCTGGCCACCAAGGACCTCGACGCCACCTTCGAGAAGCTGCAGTCGGGCGACGCCGAGGTCGTCCAGGAGCCGACGGAGCAGCCGTACGGCGTCCGCGACTGCGCCTTCCGCGATCCCGCGGGCAACCTGATCCGCATCCAGGAAGTGCGCTGAGCCGGAGCACACGCCTGTCGGTCACCGGGGCCGGACTCCTGGCGGCCCCCGATGGTTGTAGACGTGTCGGGACAGATCAGCGCTCTTTTCGGTCACGACATCGCGTCAGTCCGTCGAGGGGCGCCCAACTGCCCTCACCGGCACGCCGCTTGCTGCCATGCTGCTCCGGCTCGAACCAGAACCAGTAGCAGATGGAGCACCTCACATGGCTGATGTCCAGCCCAGCACCGCGCCCGGCGCGAACGTTCAGAGCCCGTCAGGCGCGGGTCAGTTGTCAGGTCTGGCCATGAAGCGCCGCGGGCCCGTCGCTGTGTGGCTCGGCCTGACGCTCATCACCCTCGGGATCTACCAGCTGGTCTGGTACTTCAAGATCCACAAGGAGCTGCAGGAGTTCGACCGGCGCCAGAACCTGAAGCCCGGGGGCAGCGTGCTGGTCCTCGTCTTCCTGGGCTGGACCGTGATCGCTCCGCTGATCTCCTTCCGTAACACCGGGAAGGCCATCGCCGACGCCCAGCGTGCGGCAGGTCTGCCGGTGACGTGCAGCCCCGCGACGAGCATGTGGCTGATGTTCGTCTTCGGCCTGAACGTCTGGTACATGCAGCGGCAGCTCAACCTGGTCACCGACGCCTACCCGGACGTCGCACCCGGCACCGGGGTGTCCCTCGCGGCCTGACGTCCGGTCCCGCCCGGTGTGGACGGCCGCCCGATCTCCTCGGGTGGCCGTCCACACCTGCGCGGCCGGCGCGTGCGGTGCGCCCGTCACCTCCGCCAGAACAGGTGGTGCGTCACGCCGCTCGGGCTGGGCACGACGTCGAGGTGGTACCGGTCGAGCAGCTCGTCGGGGGACTCCCAGAGCCGCACCCCGGAGCCGAGCCGCACCGGCGAGACCGCCACATGCAGGGTGTCGACGAGGCCCGCATCCAGGAACTGCCGGATGGTGGAGGCCCCGCCGCCGAGCCGGACGTCCTTGCCCTGAGCCGCCTCCCGTGCCTGTTCGAGGACCTGGGCGGGCTCGGCGTCGACGAAGTGGAACGTGGTGTCGGAAAGCGTGAACGAGGGGCGCGTGTGGTGGGTCAGGACGAAGACCGGCGTGTGGAAGGGCGGCTCGTCCCCCCACCAGCCCCGCCACTCCTCGTCCGGCCAGGGCCCCCGCTGGGGCCCGAACTTTCCGCGGCCCATGATCTCGGCACCGATGTTGCGTGAGAAGTCCCGCGTGAAGTAGTCGTCGAGACCGCGGCTCCCGCCGGGGTCGGTGCGGTTGGGCCAGCTCGCCGTGGCGCCGGCCCAGGCGAGGAGATCCCCGGGGTCGGCGTCACCGAACGGTCTCTCGAGGCTCTGGTTCTCACCGGCACCGAAGCCGTCCTGCGACACGGTGAAGTTCTGGACTTTCAGTAACTGTTCCACGGTTCACTCCTGTAATCGAAGACAGTGAGGAGACTGCCGGTCCCGTCCGAACTCATCGCTCCCGCACCCGGATGTCGGGCACCGGCGTCCCGGACGTCCGGTCCACCCCGCCGCACCGCTCTCACCCTCGGGGGGGACCGGACTCCACGGTACGGGGGAGGACGCGTCAGCCCGCTGCCCTCCGACTGACGTGCGACGGGTGAACATGCGGGCATCGCGCTACGTCGCGGGCGGGACACCGGCACTCTGCTGAGGTGGGGAGCAGCGGGGGACACGGCCCCGGTGCAGCCTGCGGACGCGAGCCGAAGGGGGCGCTTCAGTGCATTCCGGTGGAGCACGGCCATACCGTCAGACACAGGCGGCGGGCAAGCAGGCCGACCGGGCCGGGGCACAGGCACAGGACGCCGTCCTGCCGGCGGTTCCGGTACAACCACGTCGCCCGCCCGGTGAGCAGCGTCAACGCCCGGTGCCTCGCCATGTCGCGTGCGTGATGGACGGAAACGGCCGGTGGGCACAGCAGCGCTCCCTGCCGCGTACGTCGGGGCACAGGGCGGCAGAGGCGACGGTGATCGATGTCATCGAGGCGGCACGGTCGGCCGGGGTCGAGTGGCTCAGCCTGTACGCCTTCTCCACCGAGAACTGGCGACGTCCGGGCGACGAGATCGACTTCCTCATGCGTCTGGTGCGCAGGGTGGTGCGCAAACACGCCCCGCTGCTGCACGCACGCGGCATCCGCTGCCGGGTCCTCGGAGCCGGGGACCCCAGGATCCCCGCCACCCTGGCCCAGGACTTCGCCGACCTGATGACCCTCACCGAGGCCAATCGGGGCATGACCCTGACGGTGGCGTTCGACCACGGCGGACGCCAGGACATCGTCTCCGCGGCGCGGTCCCTCATCCGCGCCGGGGTGTCCGCCGACACCGTCGACCAAGCACGCTTCGCCGCGCATCTGCCTGTTCCCGACACCCCTGACGTGGACCTCGTCATCCGTACGTCCGGCGAACAGCGCATCTCCAACTTCATGCTCTGGCAGGTGGCCTACGCCGAGTGGATCTTCCCGTCGGTGCTCTGGCCCGACTTCCGTGCCCCGCACTTCCTTGAGTGCCTGCACGACTACCGAAGCCGCGACCGCCGCTTCGGCGGCGTGACACCGCAAGCGAACGGAGAGCCTCACAGGTGAAGAACACGGACAGCGGCCACTGCAGCCGGACCGGCCCCGGCGCCACCACGGGCCCGTACGAGAACCCGGGCCGGGAGGCCACCGGCCTGCCGACCGACTCCCTGTTCGGCCCCGGTGCGCAGTTCCACCGCTTCTTCAACGACCCCCGCTGGGCGCTGGCCGTCGTCAGGGCCACGGTGCTCGAAGCCGCCCACCCGCAGATCGGCGCGGCACTGGCAGACAACTCCTCCTTCGTCGTGCACCCGTGGCGTCGGCTGCGCAACACGCTTGTGAGCCTGCAGCGCATGTTCGGAGCCGACGACCACACACGACAACGGGAGGCCGCACGGCTCAACCGCCTGCACGCACGGCTGAGCGGCACGGACGCGCGCAACCGGCCCTACGACGCGATGGACCCCGAGGTGCGGGCCTGGGTGGTCGCCACGCTCTTCGAGAGCTCCGTCACCATGTGCCGACTGAGCGGGCAGCCCCTGGAACAGGTCACCATGGAACGGCTCTACGCCGAGTTCCAGGCCTTCCTCGCCGCCCTGGGGGACCAGGCGGGGCACCTCCCGCCCACCTTGCCCGAGTTCTGGCAGTACTACGACCGGATGGTCGAGGAGGAACTGCAGAACACGGAGGCGCTGCGGATCATCCTCTACAGGCTGTTCGAGCACCTGCCGGCCCCGCCGCTGTTCGCAGGTCTGCCCACGATCTGGGCGACCGGCCGGGCGCTGGCCGGGCCGGTCATCGGCACCGTCACCGTGGCCTCCCTCCCCGAGGCATTCCGGCGGCGGGCGGGGCTGCCGGAGGTTCCCGGGGCCCAGACCCTGATGCAGAGCGCCTACATGGCCGCGCGCCTGGCCCGCGCCCTGCCCGACAACTGGCTCCAGACCGAGAACGTCATCGGTCTGCTCCACCTGTCACCGGACGGCGACGGCCCCTGGGCCGAGACACTCACCACTCTGCGAGCCCGGACGAAACGGGCCGGTGCACTGCTGCGGCTGATCACTCCCGTACCGGCACAGCAGGACGGCACGGGCGGGACCGAGAACCTGCGTAGCACCCGCGAGTTCTTCACCGAGGTACTGGACCAGACCGGGGACGGCCATCTGGACTGGCCCGATCTCGCCGCCATGGCACGGGAGCTCTGCTCCCGTCTCGACCTGGACGAGCCGGAGGAGACCCGGCTGTACGACGCGTTCGCCGCGTGGTGGAGGGAACTCCAAGGGGCCCTGGACAGCGACGGTGACGGCCGGGTGAGCGAGGAGGAGTACGCGGCCGCGACCCCGTCCCTGGCGGGGCCGGCACTGATCAGGGTCGCCGAGGTCCTCTTCGACGTCACCGACGCGGACGGCGACCAGTTCATCGACGCGGAGGAGTACCGGGCCCTGTTCAGGAGAGGCTTCGGGCGGTCCGTCGTGGACGCCGAAGGGCGCTACTCCCGCAGCGCGTTCGTGCGGGACTTCCTGTCCTTCATGTCGGGCCGCCGCCGCTCGACCCCCTACGACCCGCTGCTTTCCGAGGCGTAGGGCTTCGACGTATCGCGGGACGTGGGATGCCGTGGAAGACCTGGCTGGTGTGCCAGGAGCGGTGGGCGGCGGCGACGGGGCGGACGCCCGGCCGGGGCCCGATGAGCGGGCGGCCCGCGAGCGTGGTGACGTGCTGGCGGGCGGCGGTGCTGTGGCCGACGAAGCTCTGCGAGACCAGGATGCTGTGGCCCTCGTCAGGGCCCTCGCCGAGACCGAGTACGCCTTTGTCGAGCAGCTTGTGGTGCAGCGAGCACAGGCACAGCCCGTTCTCGACGTCATCCGGTCCGTCGAACGCCCACCAGCGCACATGAGCGGCCTCGAGCCCGACCGGCACCGCGCCGATCCGACCGTCGTACCCGCAGAACGCGCACCGGTACTCGTACGCGGTCAGGACCATCTCCCGCATCCGCCGGTCCCGCTGCCTGCGCGCGGCCTCGATGCTTCCGGTTCCGGCCTCATCCGGCTCCAGGCCCACGGCTTCGCACAGCTCACCGTGGAGGGAGGGCGGGAAGTTCCGATCGAGCAGCACCCGTGTCATCCGGCCGAGGAGCGACGGTTCCCGCCGCAACGCCGCCCGTAGCTCCGGCGTCAGTCGCCCGGAAGCGCCGGTTGCACGCAGTTCCCTGACCCCGGTTCCAGGACTGCCCGGCCCGCGCTCGGTGCGCACCTCCCACACACCGTCACTCACCAGGTGATGGAAGGGATAGGCGGGCGTCGTCCGGTTACCGGGACCGTATTCGGCCAGCAGCCCCCGCAGGTCCTCCTCCACGGCGCTGTACCGCAGCTCGCCATCAGCGTCCTGCTGGAACCGGCCGAGCGCGTACAGGAGCAGCAACGGTTTGTGCGGCGCCCGCACCCCGATCCGCGTCCACTGCCTCAACTGCGCGGTGCGCTCGACCCAGTCCATGATCGGCGATCGTAACGGCGACGCGCCGCAGCGCTCGGTGGAGGACGAACGGGTCGTGACGCAGATCAGGGCTGACCGCCCACGGCGATGGCGGCTCGGTACCAGCAGGTGACGGGCGCCATCCTCACCACCGGCGTCGCGCAGCGGGTCTGAGGACTCGGCTTGCCGCGCCTCGGTCGCCGGCGGCCGGGCGTGTTCGGCGATCAGTTGCCGGGCCACTGCACCGGTGCGAACATCTTTCAGTGCGATCACGTATCGCGCCCGGCATTGATGTCCAGCCGCGGGAGACAGGCGGCTGGCAGGTCTTCGCCTGAAGCCCGGGACACTTCGCACGCACCCACAGGCCGCCCGATTCGGCGAAGGAGCAAGCCACGGTGGCAGACCCGCCGCAGACACCCGCGCACAGGGCCGACGGGGAGCCTCTCGAACTGATGCCCGTCGCGTTCGTGCGCCAGGTACGCAAGGACTTCCAGCTCATACAGATGGAGCACGAGTTCGCCGTCGACGAGATACTGACCAAGGTGTCGATCCTGCGCAAGGAATTCCTGCACCTGCACCGGTACAACCCGATCGAGCACGTCGGCTCGCGGACCAAGTCCCCCGCGAGCATCCTGCAGAAGGTCGCACGCCTCGGAATCGACCCCACGCCGGAGGCGATCCGGGCCGGCATCCATGACATCGCCGGCGTGCGCATCACGTGCAGCTTCATCGCCGACACCTACCGGGTGCTGGAGGCGCTCACCTCCCAGACCGACGTGCAGGTGCTCCAGATCAAGGACTACATCGCCCACCCGAAGCCCAACGGCTACAAGAGCCTGCACGCGTTGATCAAGATCCCGGTGTTCCTCAGCACCGGCCCGGTGCCCGTGACCGTCGAGGTGCAGGTACGGACGATCGCCATGGACTTCTGGGCCAGCCTGGAGCACAAGATCTACTACAAGTACGACGGTTCGGTGCCCGCCGACCTCGTCAGCAGCCTCACCGAAGCGGCGCAGCTCGCCGAGCAGCTCGATCGTCGGATGGAGGAGCTGCACACGGCGGTGCGCGGTGCGGAGTCGGAGCGGGCCGAGGACGACACGCTGGGACTGGACGAGCACATGTTGATGTACCTGTGGGACAGCGCTCGCGGAAACACCGACGTCACAGGCCCGCGCGCAAGGGGGGCGGCGGACTGACCAGCGTCGATCGGCGTATGGCCCGGTGAGAGTAGTGGCGGAGGATACGGGATTCGAACGCGCGAGTGGCTGCCCCCCACACGCTTTCACACGTTCTTCCTACCGGTCACCGTGCGTCAGTAGCCCCGGAGCCCGGGCAGTAGCAAGCCGGGCAGGAGCCCCAGCGCGGTCAGGACCGCCAGGACGAGGAGCACCGCGCCGACCGCGGTGCCGAACACCGGGCCCAGGCGCCACAGCTTCTCCACGAAAATGATCACCGACACCGCCGCCATCGCCGCGATGTTCATCGAGCCCAGCGGAATGAGGACGATCATGAGGCCCCAGCAGCAGCCGACGCAGTAGAGGCCGTGGTGGACTCCCACCCGCACGTCCCGGGCCCTCGTCCGGAAGCCGGCGTAGCGCACCAGCTGACCCATGGGGCTGCGGCAGTGGCGTAGGCAGATGTCCTTCAGCGGGCCGACCTGTTGCACGGCGGCGGCGAGGAAGGCAGCAGCCCCGATCCACCGTCCGGCCGGTGGGCGGCCGGACAACAGAGAGTCGACCAGGACGAGAATCCCGTAGGTGACCAGGCCGAACGCCGCCCAGGCGAGCAGGTACCCGGCCACGAACTGGGTGGTCCTGAGTACCCGCGCGGCCCCCGATGACTGTCGGCCGATGGCCCGGGCCCAGGTGATGGCCACCGGTGCCACGGACGGGAACATCATGGCGATCATCATGAGCACCCAGAGCACCAGGAACAGAGGCATGCTCATGCCCATCATCCCCGGGCCCATGTCCGTACCGCCCGTCTGCGCGACCACCAGGATCCAGGCGAGCAGAGCGATCAGCACCATGACGGACCAGGCGGCGGACAGCTGTCGAGCTGGGAGCAGATTGCCGGTCCGCAAGGGTGGAGTCAGCCGTTCCCGGTTGGGGGGCACGGTTCCAGCCCATCACGGACGGTGGCGGGCCGCGCGTCGGCGACGGGGCGGTCCGCGGTCCCTGGCTCGCGACCGCCGTCGGTGAAAGAATGGGAACGGATATTGCATATGCCGAGTGCTGATGTGGAGTTCGGCAACAGCGCCAGTCACTCGGGCATCGTCACCAGGGTGTGCCGAACTTCCCGCACCGCTCGGCGCGGTGTCGCGCAGCAGGTCGTGCGCGTCGTGCGCAAGGAGGCAGCGAGATGTCCGAGACGACGCAGACCATTCCGCAGTGGCACGTGTCCGGCGACTGGTTCGACACGTGCAGGTGCGACATTCCGTGTCCGTGCTCGTTCGCACAGCCGCCGACGGACGGGATATGCGAGGGAGTCCTGGCCTGGCACATCCGTGAGGGTCACTACGGCGATGTCACGCTGGACGGGCTCAACGTGCTGATGCTGGGCTCGTTCGTCGGCAACGTGTGGGCCGAGCACTCCGATGCGTACGCGGCGGTCTTCCTCGACGAAAGTGCCGACGGGGCGCAGCGCGGAGCGCTACAGATGATCTTCAGTGGTGAGGCCGGTAGCTGGCCGGCGGAAATGATCAGCATGCTCGGGGCCGAGATGCGTGGCATGGACTTCGCCCCCATCGAGTTCGAGGCCGATGACGATCTTGGCAAGTGGCGGGCCGCTGTCCCGGGCCGGGTCGAGGCCGGCGCTGTCGCGCTCACCGGGCCGACCACACCCGAGGGCGCGCGCGTGCAGACGACGAACCTTCCCGGATCGGAGACGGGCCCCGGCCAGGTGGCGACCTGGGGCCGCTCGGTGGCGGATCGCGCCGACGCGTTCGACTTCCGGTGGAGCCGCGAGGGCCAGTCCAGCAAGCACATCACCTTCGACTGGACGGGTCCGAACTGACCGAGCGGACGGAGAGCCGAACTGTGCCCACGGGACGTGCCGCCGCCTCGGCTTCCTTCGACGAATTGCCCGGTGAGAGCAAGGGCGGAGGATACGAGATTCATACTCGTGAGGGGTTGCCCCCAACACGCTTTCCAACTGTTCGGCTGGGGGTTCAGGCAGGGTCGTGGGTGTCCTGACCAGCCGGGGAGCGGACTGTTAGCGGCGTCCGGACACAGCTGAACGTAGGTGAATGAGACCAGGACTGAGACCACGAGGTGACGGGTGAGCGGCTCGCGTCGTTCGGCGTGCTGCAGCCCCCAGGGTGAATTCCTACTTGTTTGATAATGTCGGTCCCATGAATGAGATTCCTTACAGCGTCGGCGAGGGGCCGGCCACCAGGGTCAGCCTCTCCCTCCCCGAGGGGACGGCGGAGGCGATCCGCCGACGGGTCGGCAAGCGTGAGTTCTCCGCGTTCATCACCGAAGCGGTGGAGCGCGAACTGCGCGGTCAGATCCTGGATGAGTACCTGGCCGACTACGAACGCCGCCAGGGGCCGATCTCCGAACACGAGCAGGAGCGGGCACGCCGGGTCTTCGACGAGGTGTTCGCGGAGGAGGGGCAGTGGCCCGCCGCAAGCTGAGCCACGAAGGCACCCTGGTTCTCGACTGCGAGGGCCTGTCGAACTTCGTCAGTGATCACGAGCCCGTCGTCGCCCTCATCGCTGAAGCCCGCAAGCGGGGCATGGAGGTGGTCATCAGCGCACTCACCATCATCGAAGCGGTGCATCGCCGGACCGACAAGGCGCGGCTCGCCTGGGTCCTGTCCGGCGTGCGGATCGTGCACATCGGCGACGAGGAGGCCAAGGCCGCCTCAGCCATGCTGATCAACGCCGGGCTGCATGGTCACAAATACGCCATCGACGCTGCCGTGGCCGAGATGGCGCTGCGGCAGCGCCGCCCGGTCGTCATGCTCACCTCGGACATCGACGACATGACGAAGCTCTGCGGCGACAGGGTGCGCCTCGTCGCCGTGTAGTCGACGCGCAGGACCCGAACGCCGGGGATGTGAGGTCGGCCCTACGTCCTTGTCCGAGCATGGCAGGGTCGGTGGCATCCAGGGCCGTGAACGGCTGCGTGGCCGGACGGCTGGTCTTCACGGTGCCGTGGAGCGCAGCAGCCGAGTGTTGGCCTCGTCCGGTGCGAAGCGGGCAGGGGCGAATTCCGTGGCGGACCGAAGCCCGAGCCACTCCAGCATGGCGTGGTGTTCCTCATGCGCCGGGTCGGCGAGGGCCACCTTGAGATCGCTGTAGCCGGGGGCGCCGCCGCAGTCCTCGGGCGGGCACGCCCCGGCACCGTCCGTGCAGTGCGGATAGTGAAGCCCTGCTGAGGCTGTCTGGACCTGCTCCACGGTGATGAGGTGCTCCCAGGAGTCCCCGAAGTCGTACGTGTAGACGAAGTGGGCGCCCGGTTTGAGCAGGCCGGCCAATGTGGCGCTGCGCTCGTCGCGGAATCCGAGGTCGCCGTCGGGGCGGCCGTACCGGACGCCGTCGATGGTGAACGCATGCATGTGGCAGTTCTGCCAGCCCATTGCGTCTTGGATCACGGAGTGAAGCCGGTCCAGGCGGATCGGGGCAGGCACCAGCAGTTGCCGCCAAACCCGGGGGTTGTCCACGTCCGCGAGTTCGACGAGGATCCGCAAGGCCGCGTCGCCGGGCTCGGGCTCGCCACGCATCCGGGCCGTCTCGATGCGGCCGTTCGTCGTCAACTCGGCGCTGCCATAGGTGAGATGGACAGCACCCAGGGAGGCGAGGGCCTTCAGGACCCGTTGGATGTCGTGGTCGTTGGAGGTGCGCAGATGCCGGAGGCGTTCGGGGGACAGGTCGTCGAGCACGTACAGCGGGCTGACCGCCTGCCACACCGCCTCGTACAGGTCACCGAGCGACACCGGGGCAGTGGTCGCGTACAACCGCAGCAGCAACGCCCGCAGACCCCGGTCGTACTCGTGACAGAGCAGGGATTCCAACCAGCCGGAGACCGTCACGGTCGGGCCGATGTGCGGTAGCGCGGCGAACAGCGCGCCACGCAGTTCGTCGGGGCGGTCCAGCAGCTTGGCGTTCTTCTTCACCGGCAGCAGGCGCCCGCCCGCGGTCCGCAACAGTCGTGCCGCCTTGGCCCACTCGACCAGCAGTGTGAGGTGGTACAGCTCCTCGCTGGACTTCGTCTTGAACGTACGGTCCCCGATCACCGGGTCCATCCGGTCGTCGGTGTCCAGAACCTCCACCAGCGCTCGCGCGTCGGCAAGCGTCACACGGCCGGTCTGGGTCAGCTTGCGGCTCGTGCCGACCCAACCGACCAGTGCTCGTACCTGCTCGACGGTCCGGCCCGCTGTCTCACTCATGAGGACCTGCCTGTTCCGGTTCTATGCCGTATCACCTGGACTCAGGATGGCACCGCCGACGGCGCACCCTGTGCTTCGTGTGGGGCAACACGGAAGTGACAGACTGTGACGGTGGCAACGCGCGACGAAGAACTGTTGGCCCGGGTCCGGGAAATGAGGGAGCGCGGCAGCGCGCCGAAGCAGATCGCGAAGGCGCAGGGACTGCGTCCGGCGCAGGCCACCGCACTGGTCAGACGGGTCGCCGAGGCGGCACTGGAGAATGTCGCGCCGGATGAGCGGCCGGTGGTGGGCTGCTGGGTCAACGCGGGCTGGAGCGCGGGACTGGACATGGACGGAGCCCCGGACTGGGCGGCTGCCGACTCACTCGGTCAGGAGCTGGCCCCGGGCACGGGTGGCTTCGCCCAGATTCTCCTGCCCTGCCGGGAGCGTGCCAGCAGGGTGACCGTCACCGGGTTCCTGGCGGACGTCTACTGCCTGGGGGTAAACAACTGCCGTCACCACCCTGCTCGACGACACACGCCGCCGCACCGGCCGACTCCGCGATACAGGGCAGACCCATCTCATCGAGTGCGCGGACGAGGCACTGGCAGCCCTCATCATCAGCGACCGCCGCCTGCGCGCGCTGTGTACCCGAGTCGGCGAGCGCCACCTCGCGGTCGCCCCCGACCGTCTGTCGGCGTTCCGCAAGGCCGCCCTGGCCCTGGGATACCCGCTGGCCTGATGGCACGAGGAGGGCGGCTTCAGGGCATCTCGGGCAGGGGCGCACTCGATGCGTGACCTCTGATCACCGGCAGAGGGGGCGTTTGTCGCCGCACGCCTGAAATATATTGAATGTCGGAAATAAATGAGACCAAAACTTCGACCACCAACGTCGAAGGCCCCCGCAGCGAGCTGCGGGGGCCTTCGACGTATTGCCCGGTGAGAGCAATGGCGGAGGATACGAGATTCGAACTCGTGAGGGGTTGCCCCCAACACGCTTTCCAACTGTGCGCGTGGCGGTTCAGAGGCGTCCGCAGAGGTTCAAACGGCAGATCAGGCGGGGTGCGCGTACGAGGGTGAACGGCGGCAACCGTCAACGCACTGGACAAGAACCAGGACAACGAGCGGCTTGCACGTGAGGTGAGTCGGCAGCTTCCCAGTCTCACCACGTCCAACACGCCGCTTAGATCCTGACCTCCGCTGATGTTCGTCGCGTGACCCCGATGACGTCTCATCGTCCGGGCTTCGGCCACTGCTGAAGTTCTGCCGGCTCATTCCGTGATGAAGCGATGCGCAGCCAGGCCGAGACTCGCCGTACCCATGAACCCTGCACCGCTGGCTCCGACTACCGCAGGTCCTGCGGCCCCGGCGATCTGAAAGAGCACACCGGCGGCACCGGCTCCAACCACGCTGGCCAGAAGAATGATCGCCAGCCAGACGCCCTTCTGTGAAGGGTTGTTCCCGTTCATCTGTTCTCCTCCCCCTCGGCCCTTCTGGGCCGTGAGACCTCGTTTGCCAACGCCTCCCCTGGCGGGCACTCCAAAGTTGGCAGAGGTAAAACCGCAGGTCAAACGGCATAGTGAGCGTTACTGAAGGAGACTCGGTGCAGCCCTGATGTACCAGATAAGAGTCTGTGGAGTAGCAGAACGACCTTTAAGCAGAAGTACCTGTTCGTTCTGAGGGGAAGGTAAGAGGATGGACCCCCTGAACCCCTGGTACCCCTGGGACCCCTGTACCCCCCGTTTCTCCTTCAGGAAGGTCGATGACTTTGCCTAACCCCCTCTACCCCTCTGCAGTCAGGAAGCTCGAGAGGGCGGCCGACCGGGCTGCGCGGCGCGGGAAGGTCCCATTTCCACCCACGTTTGTCAGGTCCCAAATCGACGGAGTACAACCTCCCCTTGCCCAACTCATTCAGGGAGGCCGGGGAGGAGAAGTCCGCCTCAAGCTTTATCTATGCATCACGATGATGGCGACGGCCAAACCGTACGACCTTCGACAGCCACCGGCTCCGCACGCATGGGCACGTATGCTCGCTTTGCCACCCGATACAGGGCCAAGGCGGGTTAATAGCAATCTCAAGTGGTTGAGTCAAAACGGCTTCATTGAATTGGAGCCTAAACGTGGCAATACCCCAGCCATCAAATTGGTTTCCACCGACCAACCGGGAGGTGCGTATGTCCGCGCGAGTACCCAGGGGCGATACGTGGGCATCCCCATCGACTTCTGGCGAAACGGATGGATCCTCCATCTGAGTGCAACTGGAATCGCGCTGCTCTTTGCACTGATGGAGGCCCTGGGGGGCTACAAGAAACCGCGTTACGTCACCAAAAAGCGGCGCGATTCCTATGGTCTTTCTCACAACACATGGACCGGGGCGACGAAAGAGCTTCAGCATCACGGGTTCCTGATGGTCAAGCGGACTCCACAAGGGAGCGATTTCGACTATCGCAGGTTGCGAAATTCATATTGGGTAGACGAAGGCAGGTTTCTAGACCCACCGGGTTCCGTCCTTCCTCCGGGGTCCACAGTTCTCCAGGGCCCTAGCTGAGATGTACTACTTTTTCCCCGCACGGGATGAGAAGAGTAATGCGACATCGGAGGCACGCTTGATCCGCACCCGCCTACTGCCTCGGGCGTATCGTGGTTCGCCGCTCAGCAACCCAAGTTGTCAAGCGAGCGGCCGACGTCCGGGCTGGAGCGGGGCACAGAGCAGCAGCGCAGGTTGGCCGTGCGGTTACTGCTCCGGGCTTCACCAAGTGGCGATGGTCGCTGAATAATGCTCTGCGATCGCCTCACGATCCACCGGGGCATCCTCCGAGATGTGCAGAGGAGCTCCTTCCAGGGTGCTGTACAGAGTGTGGCCGGCCAGGCTCGGTGCGACGTACACGGCCAGGCCGGGCGTGATGGTGAGCAGGCCGCTGTCGAAGAGTCGGTGGATGTCCGAGCGCAGCATCAGTCCTTCTTCGACGCGGTGCCGCTCCGTGTTGGCGAATGGGCGGAGATGCGCTGCTTCCAGGACCTCTGCTGGCGCCGCGCCTGTGATGGCGCAGATGAACCCGTATTCACGGATCAAGGCCCTGCGGAAAGCGTCCTGCCCTCGTCGAGCCGCGGCTGTCGTTCGCCGGCGACCTCCCGGCAGCTCGAATGGATGAGGCCTATCGGCACCTGAGGTTCGCCGTTGCCTGGGGAGCCGGACACCTCTCGAAGACACCGCCTTCAGAGTTCGCTCCCTATCCATGGCCTTGATGGACTGCTGGTCGGACTTGCTCAAGCTGAGCTCCGCCAACCGCGTCTTGTCCAGGCAGCCTTCGAGAGGTTGCCAAGTTCCTCCGTAGTGAGCCCTGTAGCCCGTGACCCGCAGCATCTCGACTGTCGGCTCGTCGAACGTGGTGGTGCAGGGACTACACCGGAATCGGGGCCGCTCGGTGGTGCGCTCCTTGAAGCCCGTGCTGCCGCATTGAGGGCACCGACTACGCAGCTTCTCCAGGCCTGGCAGCACTTCCAATGCTTCTACGAAACCGACGCCAAGGGCTTCACGCCCGCTCCGTACGACCACCAGGTCCCCGACGGCTACGCGGAGATGGTTCCCCACGGTCGAGTCGTAGCTGTAGGACTCCTCCACGACGTCTTCGTAGCCCGTGTTCCCCTGGAACTGCCGGTCCTCGCCCGCGATAAGGAAGGACCAAGCCCTGCCACCAGCCCCGGTTGCCAAGATCTCCACCCCAGTCATGGGGGGGAGCATACGAGCGCCCACCGACACCCAGGGTTGCTACCCAAGATCTGCGCGGTAGTTCTTGCGCTCTCACTCCAGGGGCTGTGCGTCCAGCAGTCGCCGCACGGCGTCGTGCCCTGCGTCTGTGAGCCGCAGGCCGACGATGCCGATCGACCCGTCTGCCACGGAACCCCATGTAGGGGGACGGTCTACGACCACGGCCAGCCCATCCCGGGTCAGATTGCCGAACGCCCAGTCGACCCCTCGGGGAATGGCGATCTCTTCACGGGCCGTGTCATCGGCGAACCACTGAAGAGCCTGAAGTTCCAAAGGGCCGTACCTACCTGAGAGCAGACCCAGGTTCGCCTTGTACTGGCGCATCGATCTTCCGTCGATGTCACCGCGATCAAAGCGCGCGTGACAGGTTGGGCACAACGCGATCAAGTTCTCAAAGGTGTGCTCCAAGACTTGGGCATAGGGGCGGATGTGCGCAAGCTCCACGGGAGTAGCCCGACAAGTTGGGATTGCGCAACGGTGGCCGGCTTCGACGCGCACTTGGCGCTGCATCGGCTGTGGGATTGCCGGACGTCCGCGAGGCATGAAGGACACCGTAGACAAGGCGGCATCGGTTGTCTGGGCTTTGACCTTGCACCCACCGCCGGAACCCCTAGGGCGAGTGGGTAGCCCCGGGCCACTAGGCCGACGCCCATCTGATCCGTAGGCGGGTGCGCACACTGATCATCTGGCATCCCCGAATCGCCCTGGCCTGTTGACGAAGATGCACCTGTACCCCGAGGTGCGTCTATGCGCACTGACGTTGTGCCAGGAAGAGGGTAGGCACGCGAACGAGCCGCCCGAGGAAGGGCTGGCGGGTCCGAACTCGATCCCCCGTCTCTCCATGAAGCGGATCATGAACCGAGCGCGCGAACTTCGCCGTTCGCAAGCGGTCGCTGGTCCCCTCGTGGTGGGATTATCGCTGGCCGTTACGGCGAGGGCCCAGTGACGCACGAGTGCCTGGATGGTGCATCGATGAGCGAACCGACCGCAGAAGACCTTGACAAGGAACAGTTGGAGCAGTTGCATGCGGCAACTCTTAAAGCATCTGAAGCCTGCCTGGAACTGAAAAAGCTATGCGCCGTAGTCCTTGTCCCAGTCGGAACCATTATCACCGCATTTGGCGACAAGAAACCTGGGCCTTCGCTATTCGTGGCCGGATTTCTCGTGATTATTGCATTCTGGATAGCAGATAGCTTCAGTTATTACTACCAGAGGAAGCTCCGGGGTTTGATGATTCCAATTTGGCGGCGCCGCGCAGCACGATGCACAGAGGAATACCTATTCATCCCCTCATCTGGGGGTGTCGGACCCGTGCGGGCCGCACTCAACGCCTCCATGGCGTATTATTTCATTCTTGGCCTGCTGTTCGGAGTGGCAGCATGGGCATACATGGCCGGCCTGCTCAGCGGATAGGACCCCTCCAGTTGCGCTATTTTGTTAGCTATGCAAGGCAGGATAATTCAACCGAGAGGCTGCAAAAAATTGCAGCGATCATTCCCGATGCCACCCAGATCTATATTGACGACCTAGAACTCCACACTCCTGACGTAGACCGCGTACAGGCCGTCACTGACGCACTTATGCGCGCTGATGTCTTTCTCGCCGTGCAGTCCACCCATTACCTAAGAACCGAGTGGACTCGGTGGGAGATGGAAACCGCCCTGCAAGGGAGCGCTGAGGTCCGCGCTCTGCTGCAGGACTGGGGGTTCGCGCACCAGGGTGCTCCGAACTGGCCATGGCCTGCAGGTCGGGCAGACGAGGGCATCGTCGCCGCTCGTTAAGCCGTCCACGTCGGCTCGGGGCCGTCCATGCTGACCGCTAGCAAGGCTAGGACCTCTCCCTAGTGCCCCTATTTGGCCGACGCGAGTCGACTCGTGAATCCCTTGGAACACAGGCGCTCATAGGCCGCAACAACAGAGTCCGGCACCTCTTGCCTGATCATGAACCCTTGCTCCGGGTAGATCAGCAGACGCTGTTGGGCTCCCACGAGCATGCCGAGCACTAGATGTGGATCCTTCATGGAGTCGACGTACTCCGAGAGCGTCATGGGCGCCGAAGCGCTGACGATCTCGACTCCCGGCCAGAGCCTGCGCGCTGTCGCGTAGGCCCGTCGCTCCTCGTACGGCTTGCTCACGAGCAGTACGGATGTCACTTCGATGCCACGCTCTGCGAGTAGTTCGCGTGCGAAGTTGATGTTCTCGCCCGTGTTCCGCGCTTTCGGCTCAATGAGGATCGCCGAGGCGGGAACGCCCAGTTCCAACGCACGCTCCCGATAGTGCTCCGCTTCCCCCCGAGGCATCCGGTCGCGTGTCGTCCGGCTGGTCGCCCCCGTGAAGAGGATCAGCGGGAACATGCCGCGTTGATACAGGTCCACGGTCGCGTCAGCCACACCCAAGTCATGGCTGCCGAGACCGATGCCGACCGAACAGGGCTGCGGTTCGTGGTGCATCTGCTGAAAGTCCCAGAGCAGCTGAGCGTCAGACCACGTCTGCACAGAGATCATTGGGTGGCCCCTTCTGCCGAGTCGGGAACCTTGAAGTCGTAGGCCCAGGCGAACCGGCTCGCCGCGTGAATGCCAATGGCGAACTCCACCACGGTCCCGTCAGCCGTGTACGTGGTGCGGTGGAGCTCTACGACCCACTCGCCCGGCGTTAGCTGGAGTAGTGCGGCCTCTTCTGACACTGCGGCCCGCGCGAACAGTTCCTCCCGCATGTGGTCAATCTCGTACCCCGCGTCGTAGAGCACGCGGTATCCGCCACCCTTGCCGGCCGGGCCAGGCGTCGGGTCGACAAGCCGCGTCCCCTCGACGTGCTCCGGACGGTAGTAGCTGGTCAGGGTGTGCGTCGGCTGGTCCCCTTCCTTCACGAGGCGTGCGCGCGCGTACACCTCGGAGCCTTCCGGAAGACCGTGTGCAGCGGCCACGAGTGGCGTGGCCGACACCCGACTCACGTTCTGCGTCTGCTCGCCGCGCTTGTGCGCACGCCCAGAAGCCACGCGGTCGGCGATGAACGCGACCTCGTCCCCGTCGCGCCATTTGGCTTTGTCATACCGAGCGATGCCGAGCCGCTTGAGCGGCTCCCGCTTCCGCACGACAGTGCCGTGACCTCGGGAGGAAGTCACCAGGCCTTCGGCCTCCAGCGCCTTATAGGCCGCGTGAACCGTGGACTTCGACCCCTCACCAGCCTCGACCAGGTCCCGGATATGCGGAAGCTGCCGACCAGGGGGCAGCTCACCACTCTTGATCTGCTCGGCCAGCTTGTCGGCCAGTTCCCGCCACTTGGGTGCCACGCGCACTCCTCTCAACGGCTCCAGTGAAACACAGTCCCAGGACTGTTGACAGTCCTGGGACTGTGCGCCATTGTCATTCCAGGCGCACCGCAGTCCCAGGACAGCGAGTGTCTGGGCCCTCCTTTGGGCTGCTTGCACAGCACCACCAGAGCGCCCGGAGGGTCCCGGAAACGGGAGTGAGCCCAAAGGAAGCCCTGTTCCTTGAGAACTGAACAGCGTGCCAAGTACGAACGACAGGCATCCGCGACAAGCCGCAGGCCCTGCCGCACGAGCAGCAAGCACCTTCCTCCCCGGCCCTTCAAGGTCAGCGGGACCCGTCCGTGCGGTGAGACAAGGGCAGAGATCGCAAACACGCCAATTCCAGCTTCACCCGCAGACGGCGTGCGGCCCCGGTGGTGAGACACCGGGGCCGCTGTTGTTGGGCCGTCCCACTGCTAGGAGAAAACGACCCATGAAGACCATCGCTGCACTTCAGACCCTTGTTACGGCCGAGTCGCTCGACATCGAGCCGTCGGCCGCTGAGCTGGACGCGGTCGAGCAGGAGATGCCGCTCATCCTGGCGGAAGTCGAGCTGCTCGACGCGCAAATCATGACCATCGACCGCCCGGCGAGCGAGCTGGACGAGCGGCGGATCCGGCGGGCCGGCCGCAAGGTGCTGGCCGCTCGCCGCGTGCTGGCGAACCAGGCCACGGCGCAGGTTCCGGGGGTGGGGGCATGAGCACCCTCACCCCTGCGCAGGCGCTCACCGCCGCTCACGCGGAGGTGAAGGCCGAGATCGCCCGGACGGACACCAAGACCGGTCTGCTGCTCGCCTTCGTCGGCGCGCTCCTGGCCGGTGCCTGGACCGTCGCCAAGGACGCACCCCTGAACCTCCCCGCCATCCTGGTCGGCGGTCTGGGGATGGGGTTGCTGGTCGCGGCGGCTGGTCTGCTGCTGCGGTCGGTGCGCCCGAACCTGAACGGCCGGCACGGCTTCGTCCTGTGGGCCACGCTCACCGCCGAGGAGATCCCCACCACCCTGTCCGGTGACCTGAGCGTGGCCGTGGCGGGTCTCTCCCGGCTGGCGGTCACCAAGTTCACCGGCCTGCGCCGCGCCGTCGACCTGACCTGCGCGGGTGGCGCCCTGCTCGTCCTCGCCGCTCTCCTCACCCTCGGGGGTGCGTCGTGATGGTGCTGCCGCAGGCACGTATGGCCACCGGGGCGTCCGGCACATGGGTGTTGTACGTCCTGACCGACGCCCCGTGCATGGAGTGGCCGATGCACGACTTCGGCCGCGTGACCCCCATGCCCACCGTGCAAGAGCGCGTACGAGCGCTGACTGCTCTGGGCTACTCCGTCGCGGACGGGCCCGAGTGGGAGTGGAACGCCACGCGCAACTCCCCGACCCCCAAACATCTGTGGGCCGCCACCCCGGTCCGACCGATCACCCCGGCCGTCATCGGAGGTAGCGCTGCATGAACGCCAAGACCGTTCTGCCCGCCGTCGGCATGACAGCGGTGTCCATGGTCCTGACGCTGGCCGTGGTGGTGATGTGGCTGGGCGCGGCGATGCCGTGGCCGGTCGCCGTGGTTGTCGGTCTGGGGATCGACGGCGGGTGGCTTGCCACTCTCGCCTACGAACGCCGCCTCGCCGCACAAGGCGACCACAGCACCCCGGTCACCGTTGTCGGCTGGTCCTTCGGCCTCATCGCGACCGGCGTCCTGGTCGCCCACGCGCTCACCGAGGAATCGGCCGGCGCGTGGCTGGCCGTCGCCTGGCTGCCGATCGCGGCCAAGGCCCTGTGGCTGGTCCACGGGCTGTGGGAGCGGACCGCGCTCACCGGTGAGGCGCTGGATGCGATCCAGGGCATTCAGCAGGAAGCCCGCGACGAAGCCGCCGTGGCCCGCGCCCGACTGCGGGCCGAAGCGTCCACGGAGGAGACGCGGTTGACGGCCGTGACGCAGGCCGGTGCCCGCGTCGCACACGTCCAAGCCCGCACCGCTGACACCCTCTCGAAGGCCTGGTCGACGCTGGAGTCGGCGCGGGAGGGTGAGGACACCGGACGGGCGCTGACCAGCGTGACGACCCGCGTCACGCCCGGCGTCACACCCCGCTGGGAACTCCCCGTCTGGGGCCCCACGGAGCCGGTCTCCGCGTTCGCGCTGGAGTCGGCCGGCGCCCTCACCGATGACGCCTTGGACACGCTCGTGGACAAGATCCGGCACAGCGAAACCCCGGCCCTGTCCTACCGCGAGATGGCGTCACGCTTCCGGACCGCCGGTCACTCCGCATCCGAAGTTCGGCTGCGGGCCGCGTGGAAGCGCGTGGCCGCGTGATGGCCACGCTCCCCGTCTACCGGTGGCGCCTGGCCCCGGACGGCTACGCCACCCGCCGCCAGCTCCGCACCCTCGGGCTTCGGCCCGGCGGCCAGGACGTGGCCGCCCAGCTCGAACGGCCCCGCCAACGGCGCGGCCCGCTGGTCGCCTACCTCTACCGCGTCGACCGGGCCAAGCCCGTACGGCCCATGACGCCCGCCCGCATGGCCGCTCTCGAAGCCGCTATGCGGGCCCGGCGGACCTGCCCCAACTGCCGACGTGATGCCGGGTACTGCATCCCGCGCTCCCTCGGCATGTGCGTGCCCTGCTCAGACCTTGAATCCGCCGCCTGACCTGCGGCAAGAGACGGAGTTGCAGTGAAGCTGACCGTCAGCACACACAAGCTCTTCGGCTACGGATCCACCCTGCGCACCGCCAAGCGCCTGACCGAAGAAGCCGTACGGCTCGTGGACAGGGCGGTTGCTGGCCGTATGCCGGACGTGAAGGTCGTTCTCACCGGAGAGCGAAACCTGGCCGAGGTGACCACGGCAGCCGAGTGGGAGACCGCCGGATGCACCGACAAGCGGGTCCAGTCCCGTGCGCTGCGGGACGCGAAGCGGTACGCCCGGGAAATCGCCGGGCGGTCCATCCCGCTCGCCGACGGCGGGGTCTTGGTCGTCATCAACGTCGACCAGCACCCCAACGAAGCCACGTTCGCCATCACCCTCGTGCACGAACTGGTCCACGCCATGCAGACCAGCCGCAAGGGCGTCCGTGACCGCCTCATCGCCGGTCTGCGGCACGACCTCGGTGTCGAGCGCCTGTCAGGCCGGCAGAGCCGTGAGATCGACCGGCAGCTGGAAGCCGACGAGAAAGAGGCTTACGGCTCCGAGTACCTCGCCGGTCGCCTCGTCCCCGCCGCCGCAGCCTGACCCGCCACCAATCCCCACCCACTTCCTTGCCCCAAGGTTGGGGCAGTCAGGAGTCGTTCCGTCATGAGCGACAACGTCGTTCCCCTCTTCGAAAAGACCACCCCCGCCCCCATGGAGGCTGCTCCGGCCGAGACTGCTGCTGTAGCAACTGCGGCCCCTGTGCCCCTGTGGGTGCGATCGGCACGCGGTATCCGCACGGTGACCACCCACGAGCACACCAAGACCGCATGCCGGGCCACTGCCCGCCACGGCCTCTACGTCCTCGGCGGAACCAGGATCGTCGCCCGCCGCACGTGGGAGGGCCGCACCGCCTCCCGCTATGAGCGCATGCTGCGTGCGGCGGAAGCCGCGGGGAACATGGAGGCCGCCACCGAGTGGGAGGAGCGCGGCCAGCGCTTCCGCCAGGAACGCCACCGCCGCCGCATGGACCTGCTCACCGCACCCATGGACGCGGCCAAAGGCATCGCCGCCGGACTCGGCATCGGGGCCGGTGGTCTCTTGCTCCTCGGCATCATGCTCGCCGTCGCCAACAAGGACTGGACCGACATCGGCGCACCCACCATGGCGCTCATCGAGCTGGTCCGCTGGATCGTCTTCATCATCACCGTGACCTGGGGCCCCCTGGTCACGATCGGCCCGTGGGCTGTCCTGCTTGGCCTGTGGGCCGTGGGCAAGAACCAGCAGGCAGCACCCCAGTGGGCACTCCCGGCGAATGCGCGCTCGGGTCAGGGTGAGCCGATCACCCCGTCCATCGTCGTGCTCGCCCTGCGGAACCTCGGGGTTGCTCCGCTGCGGAACGCCATCAAGGAGATGGGCGACGCCGGCGCCTCGATGCTGGGCCCGATCCGCATCGCTGGATGCGGGGTCGAAGTGGACGTGACCCTGCCGTCCGGTGTCTCCACGGACGAGGTGCAGAAGCGGCGGCGCAAGCTCGCCGAGAACCTCAGCAGGCACGAGCACGAAGTGTTCATCACGATTGCGGAAGCGGCCCGAACGGTCCGGCTCTGGGTCGCGGACAGTGGCGCGCTGGACGAGCCGATCGGCCCGTCTCCGCTGGTCACCGACCCGGACAGTAAGGCCGACTACAAGAGCGGCAAGGCGCCGTGGGGCCAGGACCTGCGCGGCGACGCCGCCACCCTGGGCCTCTATCAGCGCCACCTTCTCATCACCGGCCTGTCCAACCAGGGCAAGACCGCAGCACTCCGGTCCCTGGCCCTGTGGCTGGCCCTGGACCGCACGGTGGAGTTCCGGATCGCGGACCTCAAGGGCATCGGGGACTGGGGCATGTTCGATGGCCTGGCCACCGTGCTCATCCAGGGGCCGACCGATGACCACGTCGTCCAGGCCACCGAGATGGTGGAGGGCCTGGTCGCGGAGATGGAGCGCCGTCTCCAGGCTCCGCCCGGAACGAAGTTCACGCCGCTCATCGGGATCGTGGACGAGGCGCAGCTCGCGTTCATGTGCCCGGTCGTCGACAGCGAGAAGCGCCCCTACGGCGGGTCCAAGGCCACCTCCCGGTACTTCATGGCGGTGCGCAAGGTCCACAACCAGGGCCGTGCGGCCGACGTGATCCTCTGGGAAGGCACGCAGGACCCGACGGACCAGAACCTGCCCAAGCTGGTCCGTGAGGGCGCCCACACCCGCGCATCTCTCGTGCTCGGTACGGAGTCGCAGGCCAGGATGGCGCTGGGAGACAAGGCCATCGACGGCGGTGCGGCGCCGCACCTGCTGCGGCAGGGCCTGGACAAGGGAACCCTCGTCGTCGCGTCCGACGGCATCGCGATCCCGGCCGGCCAGGCATCCATCACCGTCCGCACCCACTACATCGACGACGACCAGGCCCTGGAGATCGCCAACCGGGCCCGCGCCCTGCGCGACGGAGTCACCACCCTCCACGTCATGGAGCAGGGCGAGGTGCGCGACCCGCTCACGGACATCGCGGCCGTCATCGGTGACACGAACCGGGTCCTGACCCAGGACGTGCTGCAGCGCCTCGCGGTGCTCTCCGAGGACGCCTACGGGAGCTGGACGCACGCCGACCTGAAGCGGGTCCTCGATGGCACGGCGGCCGAGCCGTACAAGTCGGCCGGCCGGATGGTCGTCGGCCGTGAGCGCATCGCCCGCGCGCTCGCGAACCGGGACACCAACGGTTCCGCTTCCGCTTCCTGATCACAGGGAGCCACCCCGGGGCGGGTCAGGGAGGGAGGGAGAACTCCCTGAGCGCCTCCCTGACCCGCCTCCCTGGACCTGACCTGCACAAAGTGATGTTCAGGGAGTCGGGGAGTCACCCCAGCTCAACACCCCCGCACCCCCTCATAGCGCCTCCCGAGGGGGGTGTTTCCGCCTCCCTGATGTAGCAGAGGAAGGGATTCCGCATGTTTCCCGAGAACACCAGCCACCGGCCCGCCGCGCAGGCCGTGACCGTCCACCAGCCCACCCCGATCGCGCCCTACCCGGCCGCTCCGGTCGTCCCGGTGCAGCACGGTGGCGTGCCGTCGGTGACTTCGATCGTGCTGCCGGACGGGCGGGTCATCACCGGCTACGCCATCGACCACACCCGGCCCGAGCCGGTCACGGCCAAGCCGGTCGTCTCCCGCGCGGCGGTGAACATCGCGCTCGGTGGGATCGGGTTCGCCGCCGTCTGCGGCGGCCTGGTCCTGCTCACCACGTTCATCGCCGCACTCGCCGCCCTGGTCCAGCAGCTCATCATCCTGGCCGCCGTCATCTTCGGCGGCTTCATCGCCCTCCAGGTCCTCACCGCCGGCCGCGAGCACGGGCCCACGACGGTGAACATCCGCAAGGCCGTCATCAAGCGCAACCACTTCCACAGCTAGCTACGCCGAGAGCGGCCCCTGTCTCACGCCAATGATCCGGGGCCGCTCTCGTCCAGCAATCCTCATCAGAGAACTGGAGACATCCAGCATGACTCAACCTGTCCCGATCCGGCGAGCACCCGGCCACCAACCCCGCTTACTGGACCTCTTCTGCTGCGCCGGCGGCGCGGCCATGGGCTATCACCGTGCCGGGTTCGAGGTGACCGGCGTGGACATCGCCGACCGCCCGAACTACCCCTTCACCTTCCACCGGGCCGATGCGCTCGAATACCTCGCCGCCCTCATCGCGTCCGGCGAGATCGAGCAGTACGCGGCCGTGCACACCTCCCCGCCCTGCCAGGCCGGATGCGCCCTGACCGTGGGCACCAACGCCTCACGCGGCTGGGGCCGTAAGCACGTCCAGCTCATCCCCGAACTCCGCACCCTGCTCGACGCGTCCGGCCTGCCCTACGTCATCGAGCAGCCCAACGGAAAAGCCCCCGCACGGCGCGACGTGTGGCTGTGCGGAGAGATGTTCCACCTCGGTGTCCTGCGCCACCGAAACTTCGAGCTCGGCGGCTGGAGCATGCCACAGCCCGAACACCCCAAGCACCGCGGCTACGTGCGCGGCTACCGCCACGGCGTCTACCGCGACGGCCCTTACGTCGCCCCGTACGGCGCCGGCGGCGGCAAAGCCACCGTGCCGGAGATGCAGACCTCGATGGGCATCACGTGGACCGACGTCCGCGAAGAACTCACCGAAGCCATCCCCCCGGCGTTCTCGGAACACATCGGCCGTGCCCTGCTCACCGCCGCCCGACCGTCGGGGGTGGCTGCGTGAATGCCCGCGTCCTGCCCCTGCGCAAGCCCAACGGATTACGGCTCCTGGACGCCTGCTGCGGAGCCGGTGGCCTGTCCATGGGCTACTACCTCGCCGGATACGACATCGTCGGCGTCGACACCAACCCGATGCCGAACTACCCCTTCGAGTTCGTCCAAGCCGACGCCGTCGACTACGTCGCCGAACACGGCTCCAGGTTCGACCTCATCCACGGGTCTTGGCCCTGCCAGTACTTCGCCCGCGTCACCGCCTGGCGCGGCAACCGGCAGGACCACGAAAACCTCATCCCGGCCGGCCGCCAGGCCATGCAGTCCACCGGCCGCCCCTGGGTCATCGAGAACGTCCCCGAAGCGTCCTGGTGCGGCGCCCTGCGCCCCGACTACCTGTTGTGCGGGTCGCAGTTCGGCCTCAACGTCCGCCGCCACCGCGCCTTCGAAACGTCCTGGGGCGGCGGCGGGGACCTGCTCCCGCCCTGCTGGCACCACAGGGGCCTGCTGGCCTTCGAGCACAAAGGCGAGCGCGCCTACGCCGACGCCATGGGCTGCACCTGGATGAACAAGACCGAAGCCCGCCAGGCCGTGCCCCCCGCGTACACCCAATGGATCGGCCAGCAGTTCCTCACCTACGAGAAGGAGGCCGCAGCATGAACCCCCTCCTGACCACCGCCCTCACCCTGGCCACACGAAACGTCCCGGTCCTGCCGCTGCGAGTTGGGAAGCTCCCGTTCGGGAACTGCCCTGCCTGCCGGGACAACGCCTGTGGCGGCCGGCCGACCATGAAGACGGCTGGGCCCTGCCAGTGCCCCCGCCCCTGCCACGCCTGGGCCGCAGCCACCACCGACCCCGCCACCCTCACCGGGCCCGCTTGGGCGTCGGCCTGGAGGCAGACCGCTGCGGTGGCCTACCACCCCGGCGGCACTGGCCTCACCGTCGTCGACCTCGACCACGCCGATGCCATCACCTGGGCCCGCCAGACGCTCCCCGTAACCCGCACCGTGCTCACAACGCGCGGCGAACACTGGATCTACCAGGGAGCGATGCAGTCCGCGAACGCCGTCTGGCCTGGCGTCGACATCAAATCCACGATGTCCTACGCCCGATGGCTCGGGCCCGGCACCGGCACCATGACCGCCCTACCCGACGTCGTGCGGGCCTTGGTCGTCAAGAAGCCGTCACCGGTCCGGCCCGTCACCGCCCCCATGCCCGCCGGGGGCGGGGGGTGCCGTCACCGCACACCCGTCTATCTGGAGCGGGGCATCGCGATGGCTGAGGAGCGGATCGCCGAGGCGGCCGGCGGGGTGCACGCGACCGTGTACTGCACGTTCCTCGCTGTGCTGTCCGCCCACGGCCGGTGCGGGTGCCTCACCGAGGCCCACGCGGCGCGGCTGTTCGCCGCCGCCCAGGCCAGGGGCGAGAGCGCCCGGCACTGCTCGGATGCGTGGTCCAACGCCTCTGCTGCATTGGGGATGTGACATGGCCGAGGACGAGAAGACTCCGGCGCGTGAGGTCATCACCGAGTACGCGCAGTCGCACTTTCGGTATTTCCGCACCACGGAGGGCACCGTCTACGCCCAGCGGCTCGGCCACCCCGTGGCCCGCCCGATCCGCTCCCAGGGCACCACGGGCAGCCACCGGCAGGAACTCATGGTCGACCTCTTCAACGACGGGGTCGGCGTCTTCAACGGGACGTCCCTCAAGGAGGCGTTGGACTTGATCGAAGCACTCGCGCTGAGTCAGGACGTGCAGCCCACACATATCCGGGTGGCCCCTGGGTTCGACGGGGCGACATGGCTGGACCTGGGGCGCGACGACGGGCTGTCCGTCCGCATCCACCCCAACGGTTGGGAGATCAAGGTTCCGGACCCGCGTGAAGTGTGCTGGCGGCGCACCCAGCTCACCGGAGAACTCCCGATGCCCGCACGGGACACCGAGGGCAAGGGCATCGACCAGCTGTTGCGGCTGACGAACTTCGCCACCGCCGACACCGAGAGCCTGGCCCTGGCCTGGCTCATCGGCTGCCTCGGCCCCTCTGTCCCCGTCCCGGCCCCGTTCCTCACCGGCCCGCAGGGCGCGGGGAAGTCCACGGCCGGCCGGATGCTCGTGCGGATCATCGAGGGTATGACCGGCGACCTGCGCCGGGCGCCGAAGGATGAAGAGAACCTGATCACGGCCGTCGCCGCAGGATGGGTCACCGCGCTGGACAACCTCTCGCACCTGGCCCCGGACCTGTCCGACCTCATGTGCTGCATCGTCACCGGTGCCGAGAGCATCAAGCGGGCCCTGTTCAGTGACGGAGATGTCGTCCGTTCCCGCTACCGCCGCCCGCTCCTGCTGACCGGGATCGACGTCGGCGTCATCCGCCCCGACCTTGCCGAACGCCTTCTGCCGCTGCGTCTGCAACGCCCGAGGGTGCGTCGGACCGAAGCGGAGCTGTGGCGGGAGTTCGAAGCGGCACTGCCCGTGATTCTCGGCTCTGTCCTCGACCTGGCGGTCAAGGTCCGGGCTGCTGAGGCGGACATTCCGAGTGATCTGCGGATGGCGGACTTCGCGCACCTGTGCGCGCAGTTCGACACGGCCACCAGCCTGCGGGCGCTCCCCGCTTACCGCGGCAGCCTGGACGAGCTGAACGACGACGTCATCGAAGGGGATCTTCTCGCGCAGACCGTCCTGAAGCACGCCGCTGGCCTCGACCCGGGAACCGAGACGCGGATGACGTCCTCGGAGTGGCTGCACCTCCTCAGCGGCCTCTACAGCGGCGACGACTGCCGTCCGCTGCCCAAAGGGTGGCCCACAACCGGGAAAGTCCTCTCCGACCGCCTCAAGCGTCTACAGCCGACCCTCGCCGCCCGGGGCGTCCTCGTCGACTGGGGCCGCACCAAAGCAGGCCGGTACATCGAAATGACCCGACGCCCGGCCCTGCCGCCCCACGAGCAACAGTCGCTCTGACCCGCGCCAGAGACCGGGGCTACGGACAAGCAAGAGGAGCACGACGCGCCATGGCAGCGGGTGCTCCTCTTGCTGTTCGGCGGAACGCCGCCCGGTGGTCGCGCCGCGAAGCGGCTCCCCACTTCACGCCCTGAGCAGCACCACACCACAACAGACACCCCCTCTCTTTTTTCTTAAGAAAGGGAAGGCTGCGTCACCCGCGTCACCACAAGGCCCGAAACAGCCCCTGAACTGCTGCGATCGAGGTGACGCAGGACGGCTTCGGCTGCGTCACCCCGCGTCACCTGCGTCACCCCATGACGCACGCCT
Organism: Streptomyces sp. NPDC005791; assembly: GCF_042871485.1. Lineage (NCBI taxonomy): Bacteria > Bacillati > Actinomycetota > Actinomycetes > Kitasatosporales > Streptomycetaceae > Streptomyces > Streptomyces sp. NPDC005791. The sequence goes on along the minus strand of NZ_JBIAIP010000004.1, from coordinate 66,509 downwards.
GCGTCACCGATGACGCACCCACGAACCGCTGCGTCATCACATAACCGCAGGTCAGGCGTCACGAGTGACGCGGATGACGCGATGACGCAGAAATCACAGCCTCGGACACATCACGCGCTACCTCACCACCAAGGAGCGAACCCGTGCACCAGGTCCATGCAGCCGCATCCCAGGCGGCGGACGACTCGACGCTGATCCTGCTCACCGTGGAGGAGGCCGCCCGCCGCCTCCGCGTCGGTCGGACCACCTGCTTCGCCCTGATCCGCTCGGGCGCTCTGGAATCGCTGACGATCGGCACCCTCCGCCGCATCCCCGCCGACGCCCCGGCCGCGTACCTCGCACGCCGCCGAGCCGAGCAACACGCCGCCTGAACCACCTCACACACGGGACGCCGCCCCGCCGGGCGGCGTCCCGTGCTCACACCTGCACTCGAAGGAGACCGCCCGTGGCGGACAACAAGCGCACTCGCCGGGCAAACGGCGAAACAGCCGTCTACTTCGGCAAGGACGGCCGTTGGCACGCCCGGGTGCCGATGGGCTACAAGGACAACGGCGAGCCCTACCGCAGGCACATCACCCGACCGACCGAGATCGCCCTGTCCGCAGAGGTCAAGCGACTGGAGAAGCAGCGCGACCAGGGAACTGCACAGCAGCCCGGCAAGCTGTGGACGGTTGAGAAGTGGCTGTGGCACTGGGTCGAGAACATCGCCAAGGACGTCGTCAGCGAGAACACCTACGACGGGTACGAAGTAGCAGTTCGCGTGCACCTCGTACCCGGCATCGGCAAGCACCGTATCGACCGCCTGGAGCCAGAACACCTGGAGAGCCTGTACCGCCGGATGCAGAAGAACGGCAGCAAGGCAGCCACCGCCCACCAGGCCCACCGCACGGCCCGGACCGCCCTCGGTGAGGCGGTCCGCCGTGGCCACGCCGCGAAGAACGCCGCCGCCCTGGCCAAGCCACCACGGGTGGAAGAGCCGGAAGAGGAGATCGAGCCCTACTCAGTTGAGGAGGTGCAGAGACTGCTGATCGAGGTGAACAACCGCCGTAACAGCGCCCGTTGGATGCTGGCGTTGGCCCTCGGCCTGCGACAGGGGGAGACGCTGGGCCTGCGATGGGTCGACGTGGACCTGGGCCACGAGTACCTGAAGCTGCGCCGGAACCGGCTGCGCCCCAAGTACGACCACGGGTGCAAGGAGGCAGCCCCCTGCGGCCGTAAGGCCGGTTACTGCCCAGACCGCAAGCAGGTACGGCGCGAGACGAAGAACACCAAGTCCCGCGCCGGCCGCCGAGCGGTCCCCTTGCCGGGCCCCCTGGTCGTGATGCTGCGAAAGCACAGGGAGGTCCAGGCCCGGGAGCGCAAGACCGCCGGCAGCCTGTGGAACGAGTCGGACTACGTGTTCACGAAGCCGCTCGGTGGACCGCTCAGCCCCAACACGGACTACCACGACTGGAAGAAGTTGCTGGAGGACGCCGGGGTGCGTGACGCGCGGCTGCACGACGCCCGTCACACCGCTGCCACCGTCCTCATGCTGCTCGGCATCCCGGACCGCGTGATCGACCAGATCATGGGCTGGGAGGCAGGCACGTCCTCACGGATGCGCGCACGGTACCTGCACGTGCCCGACGCCATGCTGAAGGAGGTGGCACAGAAGCTCGCGGACGCCATCTGGGGCCCCGCACCGAGCGCCCCTGTGGACAAAGACCAGAACAACGAGGGCTGAGGAACGTCGAAGGGCCCCACCGCAAGCGGTGGGGCCCTTCGACGTATTGCCCGGTGAGAGCAATGGCGGAGGATACGAGATTCGAACTCGTGAGGGGTTGCCCCCAACACGCTTTCCAAGCGTGCGCCCTAGGCCACTAGGCGAATCCTCCGCCGCAAACAATACAAGACGTTGGAGGGTGCTCGCGAACACGTTCCCCGAAGATCGTTCCGGGCCCTCCTTCGGGAGGGGTGGAGGCGGGAGCGGGTGGACGGCAGGGGGCGGGGATCGGCTAAGGTGGGCGTCAGCCCCTCACGTGGCGCTATCTGACTGAACTCCCCCAGGGCCGGAAGGCAGCAAGGGTAGGTTGGCTCTGGCGGGTGCGTGGGGGGCCCTTGCGTACCCGGGGTGTGATGTTCCGCCGGGTGCGCGGTCCCGGGCGGGGGCCGGTTGTCGGTCCGCCCCGATAACCTCGTACGTGTGTCGTCCCTTGCGCTGTACCGCCGCTATCGCCCCGAGTCCTTCGCCGAGGTCATCGGTCAGGAGCATGTCACTGACCCCCTGCAGCAGGCCCTGCGGAACAACCGGGTCAATCACGCGTACCTGTTCAGCGGGCCGCGTGGCTGCGGGAAGACGACCAGTGCGCGCATCCTCGCACGCTGTCTGAACTGCGAGCAGGGGCCCACGCCCACTCCGTGCGGGGAGTGCCAGTCCTGCCGGGACCTCGCGCGCAACGGGCCGGGGTCGATCGACGTCATCGAGATCGACGCCGCGTCGCACGGTGGTGTGGACGATGCCCGTGACCTGCGGGAGAAGGCCTTCTTCGGGCCCGCCTCGAGCCGGTACAAGATCTACATCATCGACGAGGCGCACATGGTCACCCCGGCAGGGTTCAACGCCCTGCTGAAGGTGGTCGAGGAGCCGCCGGAGCATCTCAAGTTCATCTTCGCGACCACCGAGCCAGAGAAGGTCATCGGCACGATCCGGTCGCGTACGCACCACTACCCCTTCCGGCTGGTGCCGCCCGGGACGCTGCGCGGTTATCTCGCGGAGGTGTGCGGCAAGGAGAACAGCTTCGTCGAGGACGGCGTGCTGCCGCTCGTGGTGCGGGCCGGTGCGGGATCCGTGCGTGACTCGATGTCCGTCATGGACCAGCTGCTGGCCTCCGCCGCCGACGACGGTGTGACATACGCCATGGCGACCTCGCTCCTCGGCTACACGGACGGGTCCCTGCTGGACTCCGTCGTGGACGCCTTCGCGGCCGGGGACGGGGCCGCTGCCTTCGAGGTCGTGGACCAGGTGATCGAGGGCGGCAACGACCCCCGGCGCTTCGTCGCGGACCTGCTGGAGCGGCTGCGCGACCTGGTGATTCTGGCCGCCGTGCCGGACGCCGGGGACAAGGGGCTCATCGACGCGCCCGCCGACGTGGTGGAGCGGATGCAGGCCCAGGCGGCCGTCTTCGGCGCCGCTGAGCTGAGCCGCGCCGCCGACCTGGTGAACGAGGGGCTCACCGAGATGCGCGGGGCGACTTCGCCCCGGCTCCAGGTGGAGCTGATCTGCGCCCGGGTGCTGCTGCCCGCCGCCTTCGACGACGAGCGTTCGCTCCAGGCCCGGCTGGACCGGCTGGAGCGCGGCGCGTCCTTCGCCGCGGCCGGGCCCGGCCCCGCCCTGGGATACGTACCGGGGCCGGAAGCCCACAGCGCGGGCGTGGGGATGCCCGCCGGAGGCGGTCCCGCGGCGGCTCGTGCGGCGGTCCGGGGCGAGGCCCCGGGCGGTCTCCCCGCCGACGTACCGCGAGCCGCACCTCTGGCCGCTGAGGCCGCGGCACCACCGGCCGTTCAGCAGCCCCGGCCCGCGGTACCGCAGGAGCAGGCGCCGCCCGCCCGGCAGCCCGCGCCCCAGCAGCCGGCGGCCCCGGCGCCCGCCGGTCAGCGCCCCGGTGCCTGGCCCGCGGCGGCCGGAGCCGGCCCCGGCGCGGGTGGTGCGGAAGCGGCGCGCAGGCCCGGCGGCTGGCCGACCGCCTCCGCGCCCGGAGGAGGCGTACCGCAGGCTCAGACGCCCGCTCCGGCCCCTGCCCCGTCCGCTCCGGCCCCCGCGGCGCAGGCTCCCGCGCCCGGCGGTCAGGACATGGCCCAGGGCGCTGCCCAGGTGCGGAACATGTGGCCAAACATCCTCGAGGCCGTGAAGAACCGCCGCCGGTTCACCTGGATCCTGCTCAGCCAGAACGCACAGGTCACCGGATTCGACGGCAGCACCCTGCAGCTCGGCTTTCTCAACGCCGGTGCACGCGACACCTTCTCCAGCAGCGGCAGCGAAGAGGTGCTCAAGCAGGCCCTGGCCGAGCAGTTCAACGCCAAGTGGCGGGTCGACGCGGTCGTCGATCCGTCGGGCGGCGGCGGTCAGCCCCCGCAGACCGGCGGTGGAGGGGGAGGCGGCGGCAGGCCTCCGGCCGCCCCGTACCAGCCCCCGCCCGCACCGCCGGCCCCGTCGTACGAGCCCCGGCCGGCCGCCCCCGCCCAGCAGACCCCGCCGCCCGCTCAGCCGGCCCCGACGCAGCAGTCCGGGCGACCCGAGCAGTCCGCGTACGACCGTGCTGCCCCCGAACCGCCGCGGGCGGTGGCGCCCGAGGACGACACCGCCGAGGCGGACGATCCCGACCTGGTCGACTCGGCGCTCTCCGGGCACGACCTGATCGTCCGCGAGCTGGGCGCCACGGTCGTCGAGGAGTTCACCAACGAGTAGGGGCTCCCGGCCCACCCTGGCCGGCCCGGGTGTCCACGGAGCGGTGCCCGTCGAGGCCCCCTGCCCCCGGCGGCTAGGCTGCACCCCGTGAAGGTCCTCGTCATCGGCGGCGGCGCCCGCGAACACGCCCTGTGCCGCTCTCTCTCCCTCGACCCCGCTGTCACCGCTCTGTACTGCGCCCCCGGCAACGCCGGCATCGCAGAGGTGGCCGAACTGCACCCGGTCGACGCACTCGACGGCGACGCCGTCGCGTGCCTCGCCACCGAGCTGGGCGCCGAGCTGGTGGTCGTCGGCCCGGAGGCGCCGCTTGTCGCCGGTGTCGCCGACGCCGTACGCGCGGCCGGCATCCCCTGCTTCGGCCCCTCGGGCGAGGCTGCCCAGCTGGAGGGGTCCAAGGCGTTCGCCAAGGACGTCATGGCCGGTGCCAACGTCCCGACCGCCCGCAGCTACGTCTGCACGACGCCCGCCGAGATCGACGAGGCACTGGACGCCTTCGGCGCTCCGTACGTCGTGAAGGACGACGGCCTCGCGGCCGGCAAGGGCGTCGTCGTCACGGACGACCTCGAAGCCGCGCGGTCCCACGCCCTGGCCTGCGACCGCGTGGTCATCGAGGAGTTCCTCGACGGCCCCGAGGTGAGCCTCTTCGCGATCACCGACGGCACCACGGTGCTGCCCCTCCAGCCCGCCCAGGACTTCAAGCGCGCCCTGGACGGGGACGAGGGCCCGAACACGGGCGGCATGGGCGCGTACTCCCCGCTCCCCTGGGCCGACCCCAAGCTGGTCGACGAGGTCATGCAGACCGTCCTGCAGCCGACCGTCGACGAGCTCCGCCGCCGCGGCACCCCGTTCTCCGGGCTGCTGTACGCCGGCCTCGCGATCACCTCGCGCGGTGTGCGGGTCATCGAGTTCAACGCCCGCTTCGGCGACCCCGAGACCCAGGTCGTCTTGGCCCGGCTGAAGACGCCGCTGGCCGGTGTCCTGCTCGGTGCCGCCAACGGCACCCTGGACCTCGTACCTGCGCTGAACTGGCGCGACGACGCGGCCGTCACCGTGGTCATCGCCTCACACAACTACCCGGGTACGCCCCGCACGGGAGACCCGATCGAGGGGCTGGCGGACGTGGTGGCGCAGGATGCACCGCACGCGTTCGTGCTGCACGCCGGCACCCGGCAGGACGGCGACGCGGTCGTCAGCGCAGGAGGGCGGGTGCTCTCCGTGACGGCGACCGGCAAGGACCTCACCCAGGCCCGGGAGCGGGCCTATGCCGCGCTGGGCCGGATCCGGCTCGACGGCTCCCAGCACCGTACGGACATCGCGCGGAAGGCCGCCGAAGAGGCCTGAGGAGACGTCTCGAGACGGCCTGAGGAGACGTTCCCGAGGCGCCTGAGGCTACGTTCCCGAGACGGCTGCGGCAGCTTGAGAACGGTCCGAGGCGGTCCGCGATCCGCTCGCGCCTGTGCCCGGCCCTCCACGGAGGCGCCGGGCACAGGCGCGTCCCGCGCCTCGCGGCCGGGGCACGGGCCGCGCCTGTCGGCCGACCCGGGACCGAGGCCTCGGTATCACCGAACGTCTGCACGCCGACCCGTCAGCAGCTTTGCCCAAAGCCATTCCATCGGGTGACGACTCGGCCATCCGGATGACGCCCGCCGAGGGCCCAACTATGGTGCGGCGCAGGCGTTCCGGCACTTGGCCCACCGGCATTGCGATGTCAGTGACGGGTGCCACAGTGGGGGAGTGACCAACACCGTCGCGGGGGCAGAGGGGGTGACGTGCAGCCGTGTCCGGTACCGGTTCGGTTGAGGAGCTGGGTGCGCACGCAGCGCGCACCGGAGCCGTGGGGGGGGGGGGCCGCCCCCCCCCCGCCCCCCCCCCGGCCCTGGCCATCCTGCCGGCGGGCGTGGCCGTCGTGCTGCTCGTCGCGGGCGCCCAGGGGCGCATCGGCTCAGGTGTGTGGTCCACCGTCAGCTGGGCGGTGACGGCCTGCGCCGCCGTGGTCCTGCTGCTCGCGGCCGCGGTCGCCGTGGTGGTGGCACGCGCGAGGCCTGCTGTCACTCCCACCGTGCCTCTCACCGAGGCGGCGGCCCCCGATCTCTACCGGCTGGTCCGCGACCTCGCCGACCGGCTCGACGTCCCGGCGCCGTCGGCCATAGCGCTGACCCCGGACTGCGACAGCTGGTTGGAAGACCGTACGCACCCCGCCGCACAGCCTGGGAGCACGGATCTCAAGGGCTTCACGAGGGCCCGGAGGCGCCATCTGCCGGCGGCGCCGGTGCTGGTCATCGGTTCCCCCTTCCTGTGGTGGATGCGGGTCGCCGAGTTGCGGGCGGTGCTGGCCCCGGTCGTCGCGGGTACCGGGCCGTCCGCGCACCCCGACATAGCCGCCGCCCGCCGTTTCGTCCGCGGCCTGGACGCCGCGGTCGGAGACGCCGAGGTGCCCGGGCAAGGGCTCGTACGCAGGATTCCGGCCGCCTTCGTGGGATGGATCGCCAGGGTGCTGCTGCGCGGCTGTCGCGGGCACGCGGCCGAGATGGAGCGGGGCGTCGCCGCTGCCGCGTCGGGGCGCGCCCAGGAGGTGGACCACGGGCTGCGGATCGTCGCCCAGGAACAGGTCGGCCTGGCGTACGCGGGCTGGGACCGGCTGCTGACCCGGGTCGCGCTGCCCGCCTGGCGGATGGGGCGCTGGCCCTCCCGGCTCGACGCCGGTGTCGTCTCCGCGCTCACGGAGCTCTCCCGGCGCGACCGCCTCGCCGAGGGCTACGCCTCCCGGCTGGGGGAGCGTCCCGCCTGCGATCTGATCGAGGAGCCGGGCGCGGCCGACGAGGCGGCCTCGCTGCTGGCCGCCCGCTTGTTCCACGGTGGACCGGCGGAAACCGGACCCGGCTGGTCCCCGGTCGACTGGCAGCAGTATCCGGAAGAGGTCGTGGACCGGAAATGGCGTACGGAGGCCGCCCGGCTGCACCGGGTGCTCGACGCCATGGGCGTGGCCCCCGGCGTCTCGGTGCGGGTGCCGGACACAGTGCAGGGGCCGGCGTCGGGCACGGCGCCGGGGGATGGCGCCGCCGTACCCACACTGGCGCGTGTGATCGACCACCTCGCCACACCAGGCGCCGACAGCGAAGCGCTCGCGGCCGGGATCGGTGCCGCCGTCGCCCGCGACGAGGAGAAGGCGTCCCCCCGGCTCCCGACCGGCGCGAGCGGCACCTCGGCGGCCGGCACCGGGGCAGGGGCGGGCACCGGCCCCGTCGACCTCTGGGGGGCTGTCCCGGTCCCGCTCTTCCCCCTCCAGCCGCCGCGTACGGGCACGGAACTGCTCGCCGACCACGTCGTGGCGATGGTCTGCTGCGCCGCCGTGGACACGGCAGGAGCCTCCCCCGGGCTCGACTGGCTCGACGGTCCCGCGCTGCTGGTCGACGGCGGACGCCGGTCGGACCTCGGTGCCCCGGTGCTGAGCCTCGTCGAGGACGGGGACGCGGAGCCACTGCTCTCCTGGCTCACCGCGGTCGGGGTGCGCACCGACAAGCCCGTGCGCCTGGGATGAGAGGTGCGTCTGCGCCGGGGGAAGCCCGAGTTGGACGACCGTCCGTCCACCAAGGTGGCTAAATAACCTAAATGTCCTCCCAATACGCGGAAGATCGGGCTTTGTTGCCATCAATTCGCGACGAACGGTGACGGAGCGCCTGCGTAATGTGATGTGCTGAACCCGGCGCCGACATCCGGCGCATCGGATGTTTCGGGGGACGAGGGAGGGGAGCGGGATGGGGGCGGAGCATATCCGGCGGTGGGAATCGGGTGCCCTCGCGCATGCCGTGAGCGACCCCTTCGGGCAGGGTCCGCTGCCCTGGCTGCGCGGCAGCGAGACCTACTTCGACGACACCGGACAGGTCGTCCCCTGGTACGTCGACCCCGACCTCGGTCGCGGTGGATCCGGTGGCGGCACGCGTACGGCCGACGACGTGCGCCGGCAGATCAAGGGGTTCGTGTCCCCCGGAGCGGCGGCGCCCGGCGAGGCGATCGACTTCCACATCACCGTGGACCCGCCGCAGCAGTTCTCCGTCGACGTCTACCGCATCGGGCACTACGCGGGCGACGGGGCCGCGAAGATCACCACGAGTCCCCGTCTCTCCGGCATCGTCCAGCCGCCGCCCATGACCGCCGACCGGACGGTCTCCTGCCATCACTGGTGGCTCTCCTGGCGGCTCCAGATCCCCAGCTACTGGTCGGTGGGTGCCTACGTCGCCGTGCTCACCACCGCCGACGGCCACCGCTCGCACGTCCCCTTCACGGTCCGCGACGACCACCCGGCGGACCTGCTGCTCCTGCTCCCCGACGTCACCTGGCAGGCGTACAACCTCTATCCGGAGGACGGCCGTACCGGAGCGAGTCTCTACCACGCCTGGGACGAGCAGGGCCGGCTGCTGGGAGAGGAGGACGCCGCCGTCACCATCTCGTTCGACCGCCCCTACGCCGGTGCGGGCCTGCCCCTCCACGTCGGCCACGCCTACGACTTCATCCGCTGGGCCGAGCGTTACGGCTACGACCTCGCGTACGCCGACGCCCGTGACCTCCACGCCGGCCGCGTCGACCCCAGCCGTTACCGGGGCCTGGTCTTCCCCGGCCACGACGAGTACTGGTCGGTGCCGATGCGCCGCACCACCGAGCTCGCCCGGGACACCGGCACCTCACTCGTCTTCCTCTCGGCCAACACCATGTACTGGCAGGTCGGCCTGGGCCCGTCACCTTCGGGTGTCCCTGACCGCCTGCTCACCTGCCGCAAGCGCCGGGGCCCGGGGAAGTCCGCGCTGTGGCGCGAGATCGACCGCCCCGAGCAGCAGCTGCTCGGCATCCAGTACGCGGGCCGGGTCCCGGACCCGCACCCACTGGTCGTGCGGAACGCCGGACACTGGCTCTGGGAAGCCACCGGTGCGGCCGAGGGCGACGAGATCGACGGGCTGGTCGCCGGCGAGGCCGACCGTTACTTCCCGCGCACAGCGCTTCCGGAGCATGAGAGCCGCATGCTGCTCGCGCATTCCCCCTACGCGGACAGCGAGGGGTCCACCCGGCATCAGGAGACCTCGCTGTACCGCGCCCCGTCCGGCGCGCTCGTCTTCGCCTCGGGCACCTTCGCCTGGTCCCCGGCCCTGGACCGACCGGGCCACATCGACTCCCGTATCCAGCGGGCCACGGCCAATCTGCTCGACCGGATCTGCAAGCGGGACTGACGAGCCGAGCAGCCGGGGAAGCCGCTCCGTGTCCAGGGGGCGACCCCTGGCGGCGCGGCTCCTTCGCATGCGGGACAATCGGACCGACTCCTGGATCAACCTACGCGGAGGCAGCGTGTCCGGTTTCGTAGAAAAGCCCGAGCCCGTGCAGGTGCCCGGGCTCACCCATCTGCACACCGGCAAGGTGCGCGACCTGTACCGGAACGAGGCGGGTGACCTCGTGATGGTCGCCAGCGACCGCATCTCCGCGTACGACTGGGTCCTGCCCACCGAGATCCCGGACAAGGGGCGTGTCCTCACCCAGCTGTCGCTGTGGTGGTTCGACCAGCTCGCCGATCTCGTCCCCAACCACGTGCTGTCGACGGAGCTCCCCGCAGGGGCGCCCGCCGACTGGGCCGGCCGCACCCTGATCTGCCGTTCGCTGCGGATGGTCCAGGTCGAGTGCGTGGCGCGTGGTTATCTGACGGGCTCCGGCCTGACCGAGTACAACGCGACCCGTACGGTCTGCGGTCTCGGTCTGCCCGAGGGCCTGGTCGACGGCTCCGAGCTCCCGGGGCCCATCTTCACCCCGGCCACGAAGGCCGCGGTAGGAGATCACGACGAGAACGTCTCGTACGAGGAGGTCGCCCGCGAGGTCGGCCCCGAGACGGCGGCCGTGCTGCGCCGGACCACGCTCGACGTCTACGGCCGCGCCCGGGACATCGCCCGCGAGCGGGGGATCGTCCTCGCCGACACGAAGTTCGAGTTCGGCTTCGCGCCCACCGCGGACGGCGGCGAGGAACTGATCCTCGCGGACGAGGTGCTGACGCCCGACTCCTCCCGCTTCTGGCCGGCCGAGACCTGGGAGCCGGGCAAGGCGCAGCCTTCGTACGACAAGCAGTTCGTGCGCGACTGGCTGACCTCGTCGGCCTCCGGCTGGGACCGCCACAGCGAACAGCCGCCCCCGCCGCTGCCGCAGGACATCGTCGACGCGACCCGGGCCAAGTACCTGGACGCGTACGAGCTCCTGACGGGCATGAGCTGGTCCGCCCAGAAGATGTGACGCAAGAAGGCCCCGGTCACGAGGACCGGGGCCTTCTCATACGGAGCGGACGACCAGGTTCGAACTGGCGACCTCAACCTTGGCAAGGTTGCGCTCTACCAACTGAGCTACGTCCGCGTGCGCCGAAGCGCGATGCCTACTATACCCAACCTTTGTGTGTGAGACGTACGACCGCCTGACGGTTCTCCGCTCCGAGCTCGGAGCGGCGGCCGACAGGTAGGTGCGCACCACCCCCTGTGACAGCGAGGCACGCTCCGCGATCTCCGCGGCCGGTGCCCTGTCCGCCGCCGGCTCCGGCACCTCGGCCTCCCGCGCGGTCGGCGGGCAGTCCCCGACGGCGATCGCGTCGGCCGCCGACTCCGTTTGCGCGTAACGGTGTTCCGCGTGAACGGCACGGATGACCCCGGCCGGGCGCTGACCGTCCACGGGGTGGACGCCCGGTCGCCCGGACGCGACGCCTGTTCCAGAGTCCCCGGTCTGCCGTGACTGGTCGCGATCACCGTCCGGCGGCCAGGCAGCCGGCCAGCCGGATCCGTAGAACGATGTGGCGACCTTCACACCGTCCGCGACCGGCATCTCGAGGTCCAGGACGGCCACACCGGTGCGATGCGCCATGGCGACTGCGCCCGGCGCCCCGGTCATCTGTTCTTCAGCGGGGAAGAAGCGGCATTCCGCGGCGCGGGCAGCGGGACTGTCGCGGCCAGGTGGAAGAGGCCGTCACCCGTCGGGCCCGCGTCCAGCGAACCACCGACCGCGGCCAGCCGTTCCCGGAGCCCGTGCAGCCCTGAGCCACCACCGGGGACGACGGTCCGTCCGGGCGCCACGCCGTCGTTCTCCACCACCAACCTGACACCGTCCCCTGCGGCCTCCAGCCGGATGGCACACCGTTGGGGATCGCCGTGCCGCAGGACATTGGTGGCCGCCTCCCGTACGGCCCAGCCGAGCACCGACTGCACCGGAGCGGGCAGCTGACCGCCGTCGCCATGGACGGTGCATGCGATTCCGGCCGCCCTCAAGACGCCCTGGGCGCCCAGCAGTTCCGTGCTCAGGTCGGCCTCCCGGTATCCCCGTACGACATCGCGGACCTCCTGCTGGGAGGCGCGTGCGATGCGCTGCACCTCGACCATCTGCTCCATCGCCGCGGGCTTACCGCGCTGCCCGAGCTCGACCGCCAGTTCGCTCTTCAGCGCGATCACCGCCAGATTCCGGCCCAGGACGTCGTGCATGTCCCGCCCGAACCGCAGACGCTCCTCGGCGACCGCCAGCCGGGTCTCCACGTCCCGCGCGTCGCGGAGCTTCTGCATGATCCCGAGCGTCCAGGCGGAGAGACGTACGGTTGCGAAGATCAGCGCACTGCCGAAGCCCACCCCCGCCAACGTGGTCGAGGCGAAGGATCCGGTGGCTCCGGCCACCAGGGTGCCGCCACTCATGCCGAAGGCGACCGCAGCGATGGCCGCACCGGATGCCCACACGGGTACGGCGAGGACGAAGGGCGTCAGGAAAGGCCACACCACCGCCCCCAGGGCCAGCGTCAGCTCGGGAAACGTTTCGGTTCCGGTGTATCCGCCGAGTGTCAGCAGGCCTGCCGCGTTAGCGACGGACAGGCCGGCCGCGAGAGCGATCAGCCGTCGTGCGACGGGCTCGCGGCCGAGGTAGCTGTCGAGAGCCCGGGCGACCAGCGGAACCGAGCAGACACCCTGCGCGATCGCGGCCAGGACCGTCCCGGCGATCAGGAAGGCGGGCGCGTCGGAGTGCCGCACCGGGCGTGTCACCGACAGGAGCACCACGCACAGAACCATCGCCCAAACCGTGGAGTGCATGGTCCCGCGTGTGTAGAGGACGACCTTGTCGAACCCTTCGCGCTTCTGCCACCTGCGCACCTGTGCTCGTACCCACACGGTTCCCGCTCCCCCTCGTCCCCCGTGGACTTCTTGTTCAAGGCTTCCGCCGGATCACGGCCGTGAGCAGTGCGCGTTGTCATCACTGCGCATGACGAACGTCATGTGCCGTCGATATCCGAGAACGCCAAAGGCCCCGGTCGAGAACGACCGGGGCCTTTGAAACAAGAGCGGACGACCAGGTTCGAACTGGCGACCTCAACCTTGGCAAGGTTGCGCTCTACCAACTGAGCTACGTCCGCATTGCCGCCACTCGGCTTTCACCGGTGGAGCGCTCACCACTCTACCTGATCCACTCAGTGGTCCGGTAAGGCAGTGCAGAGCGGGTGACAGGAATTGCACACTGCGCCTTCCCCCTGGAAGGGGGATGTTCTACTACTGAACTACACCCGCACGCTGCGTCGGACCCGGCTTTTCGGCCTTGCCCTTCGGCGTGCTCCAGACTCTAGCCGACCTGCAGGGGTGTTGTGCAAGTCGGCTCCCCGAGGGGTGGCTCCGGGGGTCGGAGGACGCCGAAACGGAAAGGGGCATTCCGGGCGCCGCCCTCAACTGGCCGCGCTGAACGCCTCGTAGACCTTCTTGGGGATCCGACCGCGGGCCGGCACCTCCATGCGGTGCGAGCGGGCCCAGGCGCGCACGGCCGCGGGGTCCGGAGCGAGCGACGTGTGGTGGTACGACACGGGTGCCGTGCCGCGCTTGCCGGTATTTGTCTGCTTTCGGCCGGCTGCGACGTACGGAGCCAGCGTCTTACGCAGTTTCTTTGCGTTGGCGGGATTGAGGTCGATCTCGTACGACTTCCCGTCCAGGGCGAAGGTGACCGTTTCCGCCGCTTCTCCCCCGTCGATGTCGTCGGAGAGCGTAACTACTACGCGCTGAGCCACGGATATCGGTCCTTTCCTACGGCACCATCACGCTGACATGCGCTGGTGCCGGCCTTCCGGCGGCTGGGCGGATACGGATCGACGGCTGTCGACTGTTCCGGGGCAATCGTGCTTTCCCGGCTATTCATTTGTACAGCGGCGGGAGCCGCATTGTGAAGCCCGGCCAATTGCATCCGCGTGTTGCACCCGTGTGTTGCCTCCACGTGTCCGCCTGCAATCCGGGTGAAGATTTTTTTCCCAGGATTTTCCCTGGGTGTTGTCGCCCCCGATATCTGTCCGTGATCCGGCCCGATGGCATCTACCCGCGTAGAATTTCCGGCCAGGTACGCTGAGAGGACCCGCGGGGATCTGGGGAACCCCTCGGAGACACAGCCGCACCACACCACCGGGAGTGCCAGTGGCACGCGTCGTAGTCGACGTCATGCTCAAGCCGGAGATTCTCGACCCGCAGGGACAGGCTGTGCAGCGCGCACTGCCCCGTCTCGGCTTCGACGGAATCGCGGACGTTCGTCAGGGAAAGCGTTTCGAGCTCGAGGTCGAGGGGCCGGTCGACGATGCCGCCCTTGCCCGTATTAACGAGATGGCCGAGACGTTCCTCGCCAACACCGTCATCGAGGACTTCACCGTCAAGGTGGAGGAGGAGAAGTGACCACCCGTATCGGAGTCGTCACTTTTCCCGGCACGCTCGACGACCAGGACAGCCTGCGGGCCGTGCGGATCGCGGGCGGAGAACCCGTCTCCCTCTGGCACCGCGACAAGGACCTCCACCAGGTCGACGCGGTCATCCTGGCGGGCGGATTCAGCTACGGCGACTATCTGCGCGCCGGCGCCATCTCGCGTTTCTCGCCGGTCATGGAGACCGTCATCGAGCAGGCGAAGGCCGGCATGCCGGTCCTCGGCATCTGCAACGGCTTCCAGATCCTGACCGAGGCACACCTGCTGCCCGGTGCGATGTTGCGCAACAACCACCTCCACTTCATCTGCCGCGACCAGAAGCTGCGGGTGGAGAACGCGGAGACCGCCTGGACCTCGGACTACTCCACGGGCCAGGAGATCTCCGTACCGCTGAAGAACGTGGACGGCCGGTACACCGCCGACGAGCACACGCTCGACGAGCTGGAGGCCGAGGGCCGCGTCGCCTTCCGTTACGCCGACGTCAACCCGAACGGCTCGCTGCGCGACATCGCCGGCATCACCAACGCCGCGGGCAACGTCGTCGGTCTGATGCCGCACCCGGAGCACGCCGTCGAGCCGCTGATCGGCACCGGTCGCACCGACGGCCTGGGTTTCTTCACCTCGATCATCAAGAAGCTGGTCAACGCATGAGCCTGGACACGGTCAAGCACGCGGCCGAAACCCCGGACGCCGGACAGCCCTGGAAGGAGCTCGGCCTCAAGGAGGACGAGTACGCCCGGATCCGCGAGATCCTGGGCCGCCGTCCCACCGGCGCCGAGCTCGCCATGTACTCCGTGATGTGGTCCGAGCACTGCTCGTACAAGAGCAGCAAGGTCCACCTCAAGCAGTTCGGCGAGAAGGTCCCCGCCAACGACGCGATGCTCGTCGGCATCGGGGAGAACGCCGGTGTGGTCGACGTCGGCCAGGGTTACGCGGTCACCTTCAAGGTCGAGTCGCACAACCACCCCTCGTACATCGAGCCCTATCAGGGCGCGGCCACCGGCGTCGGCGGCATCGTCCGCGACATCCTGGCCATGGGTGCCCGTCCGATCGCGGTCGTCGACCCGCTGCGCTTCGGTGCGGCCGACCACCCCGACACCCGGCGGGTGCTGCCGGGCATCGTCGCGGGCATCGGCGGCTACGGAAACTGCCTCGGCCTGCCGAACATCGGCGGCGAGGTCGTCTTCGACGCCTGCTACCAGGGCAACCCGCTCGTCAACGCCGGCTGCATCGGCGTGATGAAGCACGAGGACATCCACCTCGCCCAGGCCTCCGGCCCCGGCAACAAGGTGATCCTCTACGGCGCCCGCACCGGCGGCGACGGCATCGGCGGCGTCTCCGTGCTGGCCTCGGAGACCTTCGACGACACCAAGCCCACCAAGCGCCCCGCCGTCCAGGTCGGCGACCCGTTCCAGGAGAAGCTCCTCATCGAGTGCACCCTGGAGATCTTCAAGGAGAAGCTCGTCGCGGGCATCCAGGACCTCGGCGGCGCCGGGCTGTCCTGCGCCACGAGCGAGCTGGCCTCCGCGGGCTCCGGTGGTATGCGCGTCGAGCTGGACACCGTGCCGCTGCGCGACTCCTCCCTCTCGCCCGAGGAGATCCTCATGAGCGAGTCGCAGGAGCGCATGTGCGCGATCGTGGAGCCGCAGCACGTGGACCGCTTCATGGAGATCTGCGAGAAGTGGGACGTCATCGCCACCGTCATCGGTGAGGTGACCGAGGGCTCGCAGCTGGAGATCTTCTGGCACGGCGAGCAGATCGTGGACGTGCCGCCGCGGTCCGTGGCCCACGAGGGCCCGACCTACCACCGGCCGTTCGCGCGGCCCTCCTGGCAGGACGCGCTGCAGGCCGACGACGCGGGCAAGCTGGCCCGTCCGGGAGACGGCGCGGAGCTGCGCGAGCAGGTCCTGAGGCTGGTCGGCTCCCCGAACCAGGCCTCCAAGTCCTGGATCACCGACCAGTACGACCGCTTCGTGCAGGGCAACACCGTGCTGGCGATGCCCGAGGACGCGGGCATGGTCCGGATCGACGAGAAGTCGAACCTGGGCGTGGCCATGGCGACCGACGGCAACGGCCGTTACGCCAAGCTCGACCCGTACACGGGCGCGCAGCTCGCGCTGGCCGAGTCCTACCGCAACGTCGCCGCCTCCGGCGCCAAGCCGCTCGCGATCTCGGACTGCCTGAACTTCGGTTCGCCCGAGGACCCGGACGTCATGTGGCAGTTCGCCGAGGCCACCCGGGGTCTCGCGGACGGCTGCCTGGAGCTCGGCACCCCCGTCACCGGCGGCAACGTCTCGCTGTACAACCAGACCGGTGAGACGGCGATCCACCCGACGCCCGTCGTCGCGGTCCTCGGTGTGATCGACGACGTCACCCGGCGCACGCCGGTCGCCTTCGCCGAAGAGGGGCAGTTGCTCTACCTCCTGGGCGAGACCCGCGAGGAGTTCGGCGGCTCGGCCTGGTCCGAGGTCATCCACCAGCACCTCGGCGGCATGCCGCCCAAGGTGGACCTGGGACGCGAGAAGCTGCTCGGCGAGATCCTGATCTCGGCCTCCCGCGACGGCATGATCGACGCGGCGCACGACCTCTCCGACGGCGGTCTGATCCAGGCGGTCACCGAGTCCTGCCTGCGAGGCGGCAAGGGTGCCCGGCTGGTCGTGCCGGAGGGTGTGGACGCCTTCACCTTCCTGTTCTCGGAGTCGGCCGGCCGCGCGGTCGTCTCGATCCCGCGCAGTGAGGAACTCCGTTTCAACGACATGTGCGGGGCACGGGGACTGCCCGTGGCCCGGATCGGTGTCGTGGACGGCGAGGCGATCGAGATCCAGGGCGAGTTCAGCATCCCGCTGAGCGAGCTGCGCACGGCGCACGAGGGGACCCTGGAGGGTCTGTTCGCTTAAGTTCAGCCCGTACCGAAGCCCCCGCCCGGGTCGACCGGACGGGGGCTTTCGGCGTTCTCACCGGACATGTTGATGGATGTTACGTAATTACGTAGGGATGTGTTTCTGTGGAGCTTGAGGAACGCGTCGCCGAGCTTGAGCGCCGGATGGCGGCGCTGGAGCAGGCGGCGGGCGGCGGGCAGCCGAGCCTGGGCGATGGTGACTTCTGGGCTCTGGACGGGCTGAAGGACCAGCTCGAACAGGTCGGGGAGGCCGCGGCCGACGGTGGGGTGCTGTTCACCGGAGCGGTGAAGCTGCCCGCCGGTGAGCGGCACGAGTGGCAGTACGGTGCGCTCACCGCGGTTCTCCTGGGTACGGACGAGGACCGACCCGACTGGGCGGAGGCCGCCGAACCCCTGGCCGCGCTCGGCCATCCGGTACGGCTGCGGCTGCTCCGAGAGATCCTCGCGGGCCGGCGTACCGCTGCCGAGCTGGCCGGGCTGCACGAGACGGGCACGACCGGCCAGATCTACCACCATCTGCGCCTGCTGACGGCCGCGGGGTGGCTGCAGACGAAGGGCCGCGGGCGCTACGAGGTGCCCGGCGCACGAGTCGTTCCGCTGTTGGTCATGCTCACGGCCGCCCGGCCCTGAGAAGCCTGACGGGCACCGGGCGGGGGCCGGTGTGCCGGGCACCGGTGGTTCCCAGGTGACCGGCGGGAAGGCCGGAAGCGACTGATCGATGCCACCGGGCGCCGCGGCTGCACCGGCCTCACTTCCCCGAGGCCTCGGACTTCGCGGGGGACCGAGCGCCTTCGCGGTAGGAGCGCGTTGTCGGCGGCGCCGGTTAGTCTCCCCCGTATGCCCCCGGCCAAGAAGCGCCCGCGCGCTTACGACCTCAGCCGGACCCGCAGCGCGGTCCTGGCCCAGTTCGACCGTGTCCGGGAGGCGGCGGTCGCGCTGACGGAGGACCAGCTGGCCGGCCCGTCCGGAGTCGGGGAGTGGACCGTCCGGGAACTCGTGGCGCGCATGGCGATGGCGCTGGAGCGGGTCAGCAGTGCCATGGAACTGCCGGTGCCGGCCGGCGGGCCCAAGCCGGAGACCGCCCTTCTGCAATGGCCCTTCGCCACCGCCGTGAACACCGCGGGGACAGCCGGCCGCGCCCGGGATCTCGCTGAGGCCAGGCCCGACCTCGACGCGCTGTTCGAGGAGACGGCGGCCCGGTTCGCGGAGCTGGTGCCCGCCGGCACGGAAGACCGGCTGCTGACGACCCACGTGGGCACGATGCGCCTGGGCGACTTCCTCGTCACCCGCACCGTCGAACTCGTCGTGCACACCGACGATCTGAACCGCGCGGCCGGTCTCTCCGTCGGCTACGACCGCCAGGCACTCGCCGCCTGCACCCGGCTGCTCGCCGACGCCCTCGCGGACAGGGCGCCCGGCGGTTCCGTCGAGGTGCGCGTCCCGCCCTTCGCCGTCGTCCAGTGCATCGGTGGCCCCAAGCACACCCGGGGCACGCCGCCCAACGTCGTGGAGACGGACCCGCTCACCTGGATCCGGCTGGCCACCGGGCGTACGCGATGGGCGGAGGCGTTGGACGCGGCACAGGTCAGCGCGAGTGGGGAGCGGGCCGACCTGGCACCGCTGCTCCCGCTGACGGGCTGAGGAAGGAACCGGATCGGCTACTCGATCCGTCCCAGGGCCATGCGCAAACAACGTATGGCCGTCAGCGCCGTCGCCGTCCTGGCCACCCTCACCCTTGCCGCCTGCGGTACGGAGTCGGGCTCCTCCGGAGCGGGCTCCGGCGAGTCCGGGGACGGCAGCGGCACCGTACGGACGGAGCCGTCCGTGACCGGTGTCCACTGGAACGTGTCCTCCCTGACCGTCGCCGGCGAGAAGACCACCGCCCCCGCCGGGGCCCACGTCGAGATCGACTCCGCGGGGAAGGCCACGGGCAACCTGGGCTGCAACCGTTTCACCGCGGATGTCCGTGTCGAGGGCGACAAGGTCACCGTCGGACCGGGGACGACCACCGAAATGGGGTGCGAGAAGAATGTCCAGCAGTTCGAGAAAGCGATGGGCCGGGCCTTCAAGGGCGAGCTCAAGGCCGCCGTGGCGGGCAGGAGCGACGCCAGGACCCTGACCCTGACCACCGCTGAGGGCGACTCCATCGCCCTCAGCTCCGAGCCCCCGGCCCCGCTGACCGGTACCACCTGGAAGGTGACCGGACTCCTGTCCGGCAGCGTCGCCGCCTCCCTGCCCGCCGGTACGGAGAACAAGGCGCACCTCACCTTCGGCGAGGACGGCGCGGTGGAGGGGAACCTCGGGTGCAACTCCTTCCACGGCAAGGCGGCGGTCTCCGGCTCCACCCTCACCTTCGGTCCGCTCGCCTCCACCCGGAAGATGTGCCCGGGCGCCGAGATGGAACTGGAGACCGCGTTGCTCGGTGTGCTGGAGGGGAGGACGACGTACAGGATCGATCACCGCTCGCTGTCGATCGAGGCGGACAGCGGCAAGGGGCTCGTCGCGTCCGCCCCGGCGGCCGAGGACAAGGGCTGACCGGCCGGGGCTGTCCCGCTCGGGACGCGGCGGACTTCTAGGATCCCGTCGGATTGGGGAGCAGGCCGGCGTCCGTCTCCTCCCAGCCAACGGGGCATGGTGGTCTCGGACAGCAGACTGTCCTGAATACGCCGACCCGCCCGGCGCCTCCCACGCGGGCCACTCGGGCTTTTCCGGCCACTCCGGCCACTCCGGCCACTCCGGCCACTCCGGTCGGAGCGGCGAGATCCGGCCGTGAGGACCTCCGGGCAGGCCCGCGTGGCCCTCCGGACGCGGTCGCGCGATGTGAGGCTCGCCACGAAACGAGCGTTCGGCCACCGCCCGCTCGGCCGACTGCTCCAGCTCACCCAGTGCCACGAGCGGAGTGATCGCGGCTCGCTGCCGCCGAGTTGCCCGACCGGCCGGTAACCGCCGCCTGTCCCGGCCGTCGGGCCCTGCGAGGCCCTACCGGGGCGGAGAGGAGGGGCCACCCCGATCACACCGGGTGAGCGCGTGACCCCTGTCCGGGCCCCGGCGGGCAGCGCACCGCAACCCCGTCGTCAGCCACTGTCAAGGGCCCACCCAATTCGGACCGGTGGTCGATCTCGCCTACACTCGGTGGTGTGCCTCGTGGTGATGGACGACTCAACCACGACCTGCTCCCCGGAGAGAAAGGCCCCCAGGACGCTTGCGGCGTCTTCGGTGTCTGGGCTCCCGGCGAAGAGGTCGCCAAGCTCACCTATTTCGGACTGTATGCCCTGCAGCACCGTGGACAGGAGTCCGCGGGCATCGCAGTGAGCAACGGGTCCCAGATCCTGGTCTTCAAGGACATGGGACTGGTCTCGCAGGTCTTCGACGAAACATCTCTGGGATCGCTCCAGGGCCACATCGCGGTCGGTCATGCCCGTTACTCCACCACCGGTGCCTCGGTGTGGGAGAACGCGCAGCCGACGTTCCGTGCCACGGCGCACGGCTCGATCGCCCTGGGTCACAACGGCAACCTGGTCAACACGGCCCAGCTCGCGGAGATGGTCGCCGACCTTCCTCGCAAGGACGGCCGTGCCACCCAGGTCGCGGCGACCAACGACACCGATCTGGTGACCGCGCTGCTCGCGGGCCAGAGAGATGACGACGACAAGCCGCTCACCATCGAGGAGGCCGCCGCAAAGGTGCTCCCCGAGGTCAAGGGCGCCTTCTCGCTCGTCTTCATGGACGAGCACACCCTCTACGCCGCCCGTGACCCGCAGGGCATCCGCCCCCTGGTCCTCGGCCGGCTGGAGCGTGGCTGGGTGGTGGCCTCGGAGTCCGCCGCTCTCGACATCTGCGGTGCCAGCTTCGTCCGTGAGATCGAGCCGGGCGAGCTCGTCGCCATCGACGAGAACGGCCTCCGTACCTCCCGCTTCGCAGAAGCGAAGCCCAAGGGCTGCGTCTTCGAGTACGTCTATCTGGCACGCCCCGACACCGACATCGCCGGGCGGAACGTCTACCTCTCCCGGGTCGAGATGGGCCGGAAGCTGGCGGTCGAGGCCCCCGTCGAGGCCGATCTGGTCATAGCGACGCCGGAATCGGGCACCCCTGCGGCCATCGGCTACGCCGAGGCGAGCGGCATTCCGTTCGGTGCCGGACTGGTCAAGAACGCCTATGTCGGCCGGACCTTCATCCAGCCCTCACAGACCATCCGTCAGCTGGGTATCCGTCTCAAGCTCAATCCGCTCAAGGAAGTCATCAAGGGCAAGCGCCTGGTGGTCGTCGACGACTCGATCGTCCGCGGCAACACCCAGCGGGCGCTGGTCAGGATGCTCCGTGAGGCGGGCGCCGCCGAGATCCACATCCGGATCTCCTCCCCGCCCGTGAAGTGGCCCTGCTTCTTCGGCATCGACTTCGCGACGCGCGCCGAGCTGATCGCCAACGGCATGTCCGTCGACGAGATCGCCACCTCCATGGGTGCCGACTCCCTCGCGTACATCTCGCTCGACGCGATGGTCGAGGCGACGACGATCGCCAAGCCGAACCTCTGCCGCGCCTGCTTCGACGGGGAATACCCGATGGAGCTCCCGGACCCGGAGCTGCTCGGCAAGCAGCTGCTGGAGACCGAGCTGGCGGCCGGCCCCGCAGCGACCGCGGCGGCCGACGCGCTGCGTCGTCCGTGACCCGGACCGACCGGCTGCTTCCCCACCAGCCCCGTATTCCCACACGAAAGATCCCGGGCAATGTCTGAGACAACAGGTGCTTCCTACGCTGCGGCGGGCGTCGACATCGAAGCCGGTGACCGCGCCGTCGAGCTGATGAAGGAGTGGGTGAAGAAGACGCAGCGCCCCGAGGTCGCGGGCCTCGGCGGCCTCGGCGGATTCGCCGGCCTCTTCGACGCCTCGGCGCTCAAGCGTTACGAGCGCCCGCTGCTCGCCTCCGCCACCGACGGCGTCGGCACGAAGGTCGATCTGGCCCGGCAGATGGGTGTGTACGACACCATCGGCCACGACCTCGTCGGCATGGTCGTGGACGACCTGGTCGTCTGCGGCGCGGAACCGCTCTTCATGACCGACTACATCTGTGTCGGCAAGGTGCACCCCGAGCGTGTCGCGGCCATCGTGAAGGGCATCGCCGAAGGCTGCGTCCTGGCGGGCTGCGCCCTGGTCGGCGGAGAGACGGCCGAGCACCCTGGCCTTCTGGGTCCGGACGACTTCGACGTCGCGGGTGCCGGCACAGGCGTGGTCGAGGCCGACCGCCTGCTCGGCCCGGATCGTATCCGTAAGGGTGACGCCGTGATCGCGATGGCGTCGTCCGGTCTTCACTCGAACGGGTACTCGCTCGTCCGCCACGTGGTCTTCGACCGGGCCGGCTGGACCCTGGACCGGCAGGTCGAGGAGTTCGGCAGGACGCTCGGCGAGGAGCTCCTGGAGCCCACCAGGATCTACTCCCTGGACTGCCTGGCGCTGACCCGCACGACGGAGGTGCACGGCTTCAGCCACGTCACCGGTGGTGGCCTGGCCAGCAACCTGGCCCGGGTGATCCCGGACGGGCTGCACGCCACGGTCGACCGCTCCACCTGGACTCCGGGAGCCGTCTTCGACCTGGTCGGCACGGCCGGCAAGGTCGAGCAGCTGGAGCTGGAGAAGACGCTCAACATGGGTGTCGGCATGATCGCGATCGTCCCGGCGGATTCGGTGGACGTGGCTCTGACGACGCTGGCCGACCGGGGTGTCGACTCCTGGGTCGCCGGCGAGATCACCGAGCGTGGCGACCACACCACGGGCGCCGAGCTGACCGGCGGATACGCTCGCTAGGGCGTGTTTCGAAAGTCCCGCCTGCCTGGCGACGCCTGGCACGCACGCTCGCCGCATTGTCGGGATCACCCCGGTACATCCAGTATCGGGGCGACCCTCCGCCTTGCGATCGTACGCACCAGACGCCGCCAGGCCCGCCCTTCGGGCGGACGGCGCTACTTTCGAAACACGCCCTAGGACCCTTCACCCGCCGGCCCGACACCACCGGACCGGCGGGTGGCACCCGTCGGCCGCGGTGACTGCGCCGCCCCGTACCAGGACAGCACAGAACCCGGTCCGGGCAGGCCCGGACCGGGTTGATGTGTCAGCGCGAGGTCAAGCGCCGCGGCGCTGTGACGACGGACCGGACTGGTCGTCCGCGTCCGTGTCCTCGTCCTCGTTGTACAGATCCGCGTACTGTGCGTACGGGTCATCTTCCTCGTCGTCATCCTCGAACGGCTCTGCGTTCGGTGGTTGACTCGAAGGCGATGCGCCCAGCTCATTGGCCAGACGCGACAGGTCAGTCCCGCCGCTGCTGTACTTCAGCTGGCGGGCGACCTTGGTCTGCTTGGCCTTTGCCCGGCCGCGCCCCATGGCTCGACCCCCTCGGTGACGGGGCTCGACGGCCCCAGAGTCTTGACACGCGTTCATGTTTCGGGACGGACTCTCAGCAGAGAGACCGCGCCCGTGGCTTTAACCGTACCTGCTTCCTCGGCCATACGGTACGCCGCCCGCGTCACGCGCCTCGGCGCAGGACCGCAGAGGAGCCCGTCCTTGCTGGTCAACCCCGATTTTAACCTCTTGTGGACGGCCGACCCGCCGACCGGAGTGAGTCTTGTCTCCCCATGCTCCGCGGGCCCTCGCCCGCCCTTGCGTTCCCTCCGCCACCGGAGCTGTCCGCACACCCGGTGACGGAGGGCTGACGCTGCGGTGACGCGTCAGTGACGGCGGGCGTCCGCCATCCGCTGTTCGGCGATCCGGTCCGCCGCCGCTGCCGGCGGGATTCCATCCGCCTTCGCACGTGCGAATATGGCCAGCGTGGTATCGAAGATCTTCGTGGCTTTCGCCTTGCACCGGTCGAAGTCGAAACCGTGGAGCTCGTCGGCGACCTGGATCACGCCACCGGCGTTCACCACATAGTCGGGCGCGTACAGAACCGATCGGTCGGCAAGGTCCTTCTCGACGCCGGTGTGGGCGAGCTGGTTGTTGGCCGCCCCGCAGACCACCTTGGCGGTGAGGACGGGCACGCTCTCGTCGTTCAGCGCACCGCCCAGCGCGCACGGGGCGTAGATGTCCAGCCCCTCCGTGCGGATCAACGCGTCCGTGTCCACGGCCACGGAGACCTCGGGGTGCAGCTCGGTGATCCGGCGTACGGACTCCTCACGCACATCCGTCACGACGACTTCGGCTCCGTCGCTCAGCAGGTGCTCGACCAGGTGGCGGCCCACCTTGCCGACACCCGCGACCCCGACCTTGCGGCCCCGCAGGGTGGGGTCCCCCCACAGGTGCTGCGCGGAGGCCCGCATGCCCTGGAAGACGCCGAAGGCGGTGAGTACGGAGGAGTCGCCCGCGCCGCCGTTCTCGGGGGAGCGGCCGGTGGTCCAGCGGCACTCCCGCGCGACGACGTCCATGTCGGCGACGTACGTGCCGACATCACAGGCGGTCACATAGCGTCCGCCGAGCGAGGCCACGAACCGGCCGTAGGCCAGGAGCAGTTCCTCCGACTTGATCCGGTCGGGGTCGCCCATGATGACGGCCTTGCCGCCGCCGTGGTCGAGGCCGGCCATGGCGTTCTTGTACGACATGCCGCGCGAGAGGTTCAGCGCGTCCGCGACAGCCTCCTCCTCGGAGGCGTACGGATAGAAACGCGTTCCGCCGAGGGCCGGGCCCAGGGCGGTGGAGTGCAGGGCGATCACGGCCTTGAGGCCGCTGGCACGGTCCTGGCAGAGCACGACTTGCTCGTGGCCCCCCTGATCCGAGTGGAACAGGGTGTGCAGTACATCGGCAGGCGCGCTGGTCACATCGGTCACTGTGGTGACTCCCAAGTACGAAGCGGCGGGGCCCCTCCTGAAGGTGGGGAGGGTCCCGGACCGGCCGGTACCGGCCGGTCCGACTGGGCAAGAGCGTAAGTCCTCGTGACACGTAGATCTGTTCCCCTGACCGGGATCACCCCCCTGTGGAGTACCGGCGTGACACGATTTACCGCATGTCGGTGGTGTCTTCGGTGCTCGTCCCTTACGCGTCCTACCTGCGGGTGTACGAGCCGCTCGCCGCCTTCCGTGAACCCGAGCGGGGGCACTGGACGCGTTACGCGCGGCGTTCCGTCCTGCCCACGGCGCAGGACGAACTGCGGCGTTCGCTGGCGGGTCTGGTCTCCACCCCGCCGGTGGCGGTGCCGGTGCACGAGAGCGGGGACGCCTTCGTCGCGGTGGTCGACGGGGTGGTCTGCGTCTGTCCGTGGCGGACGCGGATGCGGGGCTGGCTGGCCCTGAGTGAACTGGGGGGTCTGTTTCCGGCCAGTGTGCTGGACGCGGCGCTGCCCCCGGTGGTGCGGGGGCAGGCGGCGGCGGACCACGAGCGGTGGGCCGAGCGGAATCCGGACGCCCGCCCCTGGATCCGGACCACGGTGTGGCATGTGCCGGTGCGCTGGTTCGTCCTGTTCGACGACGACGAGCGCGAGTACGTGACCGCCGGGGCGGGCGGTGCCGGCCGGGCCGACGGTGCTCGGCTGCTGCGTTACCGGACCCCGATGGTGCAGGCGCGGCGCAGGCTGGCGAGGGCGCTGCGGACGTTGCGGGAGACCGTCGACGAAGGCCCGCTGACCGAGGGGCTCGTGGAGGTGGGGCGCTGGCTGGAGGAGTTCCACCCGCGCGCCATGGTCGAGCTTGACTACGGCGGCCTGGTCCACGCCCTGAGCGCCGAGCAGCTCGCCGCGGACCGGTCGGCCGCGGACGTGGCCGAGGGCATCGCGGCGCTGCGCGCCGGGGACAGCGATGCGGCGGGTGTCGCGTACGGGCGTCTGGCCGACCGCTGGCGGGCGGTGCGTGACCTACAATCCTCCAACTAGCCCGAAGCGGTGTGAAATGGAGCGCACTGCCGCATAGAGGCGCTATCCGTAGGGAAGAGACATCCTGTGAGGTGTCCGACATCTGCGGGCGCCGAGGGAGTCGGCGGAGGTGAACGGAGATGGCCTGACGGAAACTGACGGTCCGTGAACCCCCGGCGCGCGGGGTGCGTGTGGCAGGTGGGGCGGGGAGTCACTCGCGTGGCAGGGACCTACGTCCCGAACCGGGCCTTTGCCTCAAGCGTGACGGATAGCACTAACGGGGTCCTTGCGCCCTTCCCTACTCCTCATGCCAAAATAGGACAAGGAGTCCGGGGAGGACTCTGTTCGCCCAACTATGGGCGGAATGCTTTGCATTGCACGCTATGGGGGGTCTGACGACTTCTGACGACTCCTGGTTGTCCTGTGACTGATCGTTACTGGGGCGTGACTGTCCGCTATGGCATGGTCCATCGGCTTCCGTCGCTGATGGGCACCTGGGAGGGCAATTCCATCGGTTTGGCCGACGTGGCTGGACGGATGGTGTAGTTGTAGTGCCGAAGACAAGCCGTTCGTCCTATAACCGACTCGGCCTGCGTCCGCCATTTCGGGCAACGTGGGTCAAGGTGCAGAATTTAGAGGAAAGAACCGAGAAGGTTCGGTTCTCCCGAGGAGGCCGCTCATGACCGCTCGCACCCCTGATGCCGAGCCGCTGCTGACCCCGGCTGAGGTCGCCACGATGTTCCGCGTGGACCCGAAGACGGTCACCCGTTGGGCCAAGGCTGGCAAGCTCACGTCCATCCGCACGCTCGGTGGGCATCGCCGGTACCGCGAGGCAGAGGTCCGCGCACTGCTTGCGGGTATTCCGCAGCAGCGCAGCGAGGCCTGACACACCCCTGTCGCCGCAGCCACAACAGGGCACTGACGGGTCCCCCAACCCCTGGTGTCCTCACTCATAGCTCCACATGACGGGTGCCCGCCCCAACGGGTGCCATGCCTGTGACATACGGGCACGTCGTCAGATCGCGCTGGACTCCGCCGGGTCCAGCGCGATCTTTTTGTGTGCGGAGGATGTGGTCCGAAGGTGCACGGAGGGTGCCGCAACGGCCTGGGTGCCTGCCCGAACCTGCCGACGGGTCGGTTTGTGGGAGGTCGCGTGCGGCTTCGGTCGGGCCTGTTCGGGCCTGTTCGCCCGGTTCCCGGGCGTCGTGGGGCGGCTCGGGCGGAACGGTCCGGGATGTACTTCCCAGGCAGTGCAATTGCACATATTAAATTCGCCAGTTGTAGGAAGTGGGTAAAGTCCCCCCTGCCCATAACCGATTGGGTGACTCCCGTCACATCGATGCGGTCCTGCCGGCTACGAGCCTGTCACTGTCCGGCGGCCGTGGCTGCGGCACTTGGTCATGTCGCGGGAGGACTTTCGCCCCGGGGGCCGTCCCATGGATGCCCCCGGGGGCAGTCCTGGGGATGGTCCGCGAGGCGGTCCGTGAGGTGGTCCGCGCCGGCCTCGTCGCCCGCACCTCTTCCGGGACCGTCAGTGGCGACCTCCGGGGCCGGCCGCCCCCCGGTCGCGTTGTCGGACTCCCCGGACGCGTACGGGGCCTGTGGGGCCGTCAGGGGCTCCATGGCGAGCCGTAGCAGGCGGTGGCAGATCGGGCAGTGCCGGGTGAGGTGGCGGTAGCCGGAGGCGGCCGCCAGGTGGGCGTGCAGCAGCGCGCGGGTCTCGTGCCTTTCCGTGGGCGCAGGCATGCGTGCGGCCTCCCGGTGGACCCGGCCGCCCCGCGCCGAGGGAAACAGGGGCGGACTCCGTCCTACGGAGTTACTCGCGACGGGCGCCGGAGTCAAGACGCACGAAAGCCCGGATCCAGAGGATCCGGGCTTTCGTCTACTGCGGTCCTGACGGGATTTGAACCCGCGGCCTCCACCTTGACAGGGTGGCGAGCACTCCAAACTGCTCCACAGGACCAGGTTTTCGCTGCCGTTCTTTCGTCCGGCTGCGAAGACAGACTGTACAGG
This sequence comes from Streptomyces sp. NPDC005791, assembly GCF_042871485.1. Lineage (NCBI taxonomy): Bacteria > Bacillati > Actinomycetota > Actinomycetes > Kitasatosporales > Streptomycetaceae > Streptomyces > Streptomyces sp. NPDC005791. The sequence continues at coordinate 38,615 of NZ_JBIAIP010000004.1, read as the reverse complement.
AGGTCCGCGGGCCAGGTCGAACTCACCCACAGTGGTGAGCCCGTTACGTGCCCGGGGCGGGCCGGATCACGGCGCCGCCGCGTCGATCGCCTTCACGATCCGCTTGTCCGAGACGGGCTGTGCGGTACCCAAGGCGTGCGCGAAGTAGCTCACACGAAGCTCCTCGATCATCCAGCGGATGTCCAGGACGTCCTGGGGCACGGGCCGCCCCTTGGGCAGCTGTTCGAGCAGCCAGGCGTACTCGTCCTGCATCTCGTGGACCTTCTCCATGCGCGTGGTGTCGCGCTGGACGTTCGTCGGCATCTGCTGCAGCCTGCGGTCCTCGGCGACCAGGTAGCGCATCAGGTCGGGCAGCCTGCGCAGCCCGGTCGCGGTGACGAAACCCGGTGGCATCAGCCGGGCCAGGTGGTCCCGTACGTCCGTGACGTTGTTGATCAGGACCAGGCTGTTCGTCGCCTTCAGCCGGCGCTCGCAGGCCTGCCAGGCGGCCAGGATCTGCTGCACCTGGCCGACCGTGCGGACGGTGAGGTCCACCAGGTCGGCGCGCACCTTGTCGTACAGCTTCCGGAACGACGCCTCGTCCCAGGCCGGTCCGCCGTGCGCGGCGATCAGCCGGTCGGCCGCCGCGGTGGCGCAGTCGTCGAACAGCGCCTGGACGGAGCCGTGCGGATTACGGGACAGCGCCAGCTTCTGTTGGTTGCTGAGCTTGTCCGAGGCGAACTTCGCCGGATTCACGGGGATGTTCAGCAGGATCAGCTTCCGGGTGCCGCGCCACATCGCCTGTTGTTGCTCGGCCTCCGTGTCGAAGAGCCGCACGGCCACGCTCTCGCCCTGGTCGACCAGGGCCGGGTAGGCCTTCACCGGCTGGCCGGCCCGCCGCGTCTCGAAGACGCGGTTCAGCGTGCCGATCGTCCAGTCGGTGAGGCCCGACCGCTCGATGGACTCGCCCGAGGGCCCCGCGGTGGCCGCGGCGGCCTTGGAGAGGGCCTGGCGGGCCTTCGGGCGCAGCTGGATCTTCAGCGCCTCCAGGTCCTTGTCCTCGGCGACCTTGCGGCGCCGCTCGTCGGTGATCCGGAAAGTGATCTTCAGGTGGTCCGGAATCCGGGACAGGTCGAAGTCGTCCGCGGTGACGGGGACGCCGACCATGCGCTGGAGTTCACGGGCCAGCGTGAGCGGCAGCGGCTCCTGCAGGGGGACGGCGCGGTCCAGGAACTTCGCCGCGTAGTCCGGGGCGGGGACGTAGTGCCGGCGGATCGGCTTGGGCAGCGAGCGGATCAGCTCGGTGACCACCCCTTCGCGCAGGCCCGGGATCTGCCAGTCGAAGCCCTCGGAGGTGACCTGGTTGAGGACCTGGAGCGGGATGTGGACGGTCACACCGTCGGCGTCCGCGCCCGGCTCGAACTGGTAGGTCACCCGGAACTTCAGTTTTCCCTGCCGCCAGGAGTCCGGGTAGTCGTCCTTGGTGACGGCCCCGGCCTTCTCGTTGATGAGCATCGAGCGTTCGAAGTCGAGCGCGTCCGGCTCGTCACGGCGCTTGTGCTTCCACCAGGAGTCGAAGTGCGCCCCGGAGACGATGTGTTCCGGGATCCGCCGATCGTAGAAATCGAAGAGTGTCTCGTCGTCCACGAGGATGTCGCGGCGCCGGGCGCGGTGCTCCAACTCCTCGACCTCGCCCAGCAGTTTGCGATTGTCATGGAAGAACTGGTGGTGCGTGCGCCAGTCGCCCTCGACCAGGGCGTTGCGGATGAACAGATCACGCGACGCCTCCTGGTCGATACGGCCGAAATTGATCTTGCGCTGGGCGACGATCGGCACCCCGTAGAGCGTGACCTTTTCGTACGCCATCACCGCGGCCTGGTCCTTCTCCCAGTGCGGCTCGCTGTAGGTGCGCTTCAGCAGGTGCTGGGCGAGTGGCTCGATCCACTCCGGCTCGACCTTCGCGTTGACCCGGGCCCACAGCCGGGACGTCTCGACCAGCTCGGCCGACATCACGAAGCGCGGCTGTTTCTTGAACAACGCGGACCCGGGGAAGATCGCGAACTTGGCGCTGCGGGCGCCCAGGTACTCGTTCTTCTCGGTGTCCTTCAGCCCGATGTGCGACAGCAGGCCGGCCAGCAGCGAGGTGTGCACCGACTGTTCCGGCGCGTCCGCGCCCGTCGAGGACTCCTTGACCTCGATGCCCATCTGCTTCGCGACCGTACGCAGCTGTGCGTAGATGTCCTGCCACTCACGGATCCGCAGGAAGTTCAGGTACTCCTGCTTGCACATCCGGCGGAAGCTGGAGGAGCCGCGCTCCTTCTGCTGCTCCCGGATGTAGCGCCACAGGTTGAGGAACGCCAGGAAGTCCGACGTCTCGTCCTTGAAGCGGGCGTGGTGCTGATCGGCCTGGGTCTGCTTCTCCGAGGGCCGCTCGCGCGGGTCCTGGATGGAGAGCGCCGCCGCGATGACCATGACCTCGCGGGCGCAGCCGTTCTTCTCGGCCTCGATGACCATGCGGGCCAGGCGCGGGTCGACGGGAAGCTGGGAGAGCTTGCGGCCCAGGGGGGTCAGGCGCTTCGTCGGATCCTTCTCCGCCGGATCGAGCGCTCCCAGCTCCTGGAGCAGCTGGACGCCGTCGCGGATGTTGCGGTGGTCAGGCGGGTCGATGAAGGGGAACTTCTCGATGTCGCCGAGGCCGGCGGCGGTCATCTGGAGGATGACGGAGGCGAGGTTGGTCCGCAGGATCTCCGGGTCGGTGAACTCCGGCCGGGTCACGAAGTCGTCCTCGGAGTACAGCCGGATGCAGATGCCGTCCGACGTACGGCCGCAGCGGCCCTTGCGCTGGTTGGCGCTGGCCTGGGAGATCCGCTCGATCGGCAGCCGCTGGACCTTGGTGCGGTGGCTGTAGCGGGAGATGCGGGCGTTGCCCGGGTCGATCACGTACTTGATGCCGGGGACGGTCAGCGAGGTCTCGGCGACGTTCGTCGCCAGGACGATCCTGCGTCCCGTGTGGCGCTGGAAGACGCGGTGCTGCTCGGCGTGCGAGAGACGGGCGTAGAGGGGGAGCACCTCGGTGTGTCTGAGGCTGCGTCTGTTCAGCGCGTCCGCGGTGTCGCGGATCTCCCGCTCGCCGGAGAGGAAGACCAGGACATCGCCCGGGGCCTCATGGTCCAGCTCGTCGACGGCGTCGCAGATCGCGGTGATCTGGTCGCGGTCGGAGTCGTCCGAATCGTCTTCCAGGAGGGGCCGGTAGCGCACCTCGACCGGATACGTACGTCCGCTGACCTCGACGATCGGCGCCTCGCCGAAGTGCTTGGCGAAGCGTTCCGGGTCGATGGTCGCCGAGGTGATGACGACCTTCAGGTCGGGGCGCTTGGGCAGCAGCCTCGCCAGATAACCCAGCAGGAAGTCGATGTTCAGCGACCGCTCGTGGGCCTCGTCGATGATGATCGTGTCGTAGGCGAGCAGTTCGCGGTCCGTCTGGATCTCGGCCAGCAGGATGCCGTCCGTCATCAGCTTCACGAAGGTGGCGTCCGGATTCACCTGGTCGGTGAAGCGCACCTTCCAGCCGACGGCCTCGCCGAGCGGGGTGTTCAGCTCGTCCGCGACACGTTCGGCGACCGTCCGGGCCGCGATCCGACGGGGCTGGGTGTGCCCGATCATGCCCCGGACGCCGCGCCCCAGCTCCATGCAGATCTTGGGGATCTGCGTGGTCTTTCCCGATCCGGTCTCACCAGCGACGATCACGACCTGGTGGTCGCGGATCGCCTCCAGGATCTCGTCCTTCTTCTGGCTGACGGGAAGCTGTTCCGGGTACGACAGAGCGGGCATCCGCGCGGCGCGTCCCGCGAGCCGCCCGGCTGCCTTCCCGGCTTCGGCCGCGATCTCGTCCACCACGGACTGACGGGCCTCGGGCTTACGGATGCGGCGGGCACCCTCGAGACGGCGGCCGAGCCGGTGCGCGTCGCGGAGCGAGAGCTGCCCGAGCTGGGACTGGAGATCGGCGAAGGAAGTAGACATACGGACCCCAGGATCTCACCCGGGCGCGAGGAGTGGCGAACGTATTTCGTCCGAGCCGTGTCACATCGTCCCGGGCAGCGCCAGGGCGTGCCGCGGTGTCGGTGACAGAACGGGAGGACGGGATCACAGCCCGTACCATTCCGGTCAGCTGATCACCCGTTCCCCGCCCGGGGCGGCCCCGCCCTGCACACCGCACTGCCCGCTCGCACCCCCGCACGGAGCGCCGTATGCCCACGCCACCCCGCCTCTCGCCCTCCGGGAAGAAGCCGATGCTTTTCGGCCTCGCCGTCGTACTCGCCGCCGGGCTGCTCGGCTTCGTCTCCTACCGGGCGACCGCACCGGACAGCTCCGCCACCGACGCCCCGGTCGCCGCCACGACCGCCGGGCCGGACTCCGACGTCCACCGGGAACTGGCGGGACTCGCCCGGCGCGACGCCGGCGACAAGCTGGCCCGGGGCCGTACCGACGCCCCCGTCGTCCTCATCGAGTACGCCGACTTCACGTGCGGCTACTGCGGGAAGTTCGCCCGGGACACCGAACCCGAACTGGTCAAGAAGTACGTCGACGACGGCACCCTGCGCATCGAGTGGCGCAACTTCCCGATCTTCGGGAAGGAATCCGAGGCCGCCGCCCGCGCCTCCTGGGCGGCCGGGCGGCAGGACCGCTTCTGGGCCTTCCACCGGGCCGCCTATGCCGAGGGCGCCAAGGAGAAGGGTTTCGGCAAGGACCGTCTCAGGGCCCTCGCCCAGCAGGCCGGAGTGAAGGACCTCGACCGCTTCGCACACGACACGGACAGTCCGGCGGCTGCGGAAGCGGTCGCCGAGGACCAGGAGCAGGCCTACGGGATCGGTGCCACGTCCACCCCGTCCTTCCTGATCAACGGCCGCCCCCTGGCCGGAGCCCAGCCCATGGCCGTCTTCACCGAGGCCATCGAGGCCGCGGCGGAGGAGGAAGCGAACGTCACAAGCGCCGGGGACCCCGCGAAGTGACGCCGGACCTCGGTTACTTCGCCGCCCTTCTCGGCGGGCTGCTGGCACTCGTCAGCCCGTGCAGCGCCCTGCTGCTGCCCGCGTTCTTCGCGTACTCCGTCGACTCCGCCTCACGGCTGCTGGCGCGTACGGGCATCTTCTACGCCGGTCTCGCCACCACCCTCGTCCCGCTCGGCGCCGTCGGCTCGTACGCCGCACGCCTCTTCCACGGGCACCGTGACGCCCTCGTCCTCGGTGCGGGCTGGCTGATCATCGGCCTCGGCCTCGCCCAGATCGTCGGGCTGGGCTTCGCCTCCCGGCGGATCGTCGCTCTCAGCGGCCGGATCAGACCCACGACCGCCCTCTCCGTCTACGCCCTGGGTGGGGTCTACGGGCTGGCGGGCTTCTGCGCGGGCCCGATCCTCGGCAGTGTCCTCACGGTGGCGGCCGTCAGCGGCAGCCCCGTCTACGGCGGACTGCTGCTGGCGGTCTACGCGCTGGGCATGGCCGTTCCGCTGTTCGTGCTCGCCCTGCTCTGGGAACGCCTCGACCTCGGCCGCCGGGCCTGGCTGCGCGGCAGGCCGCTGCGTGCCGGCCGCTTCGAACTGCACAGCACCTCGCTGCTCTCCGGCCTCTTCTTCGTCGGCCTCGGGGTGCTCTTCTTCGCGTACGACGGGACGACCGCACTGCCCGGACTCCTGGACGTGGACGACTCGTTCGCCGTGGAGCAGTGGGCTCAGCGCCTCGGTGAGCGGGTGCCGGACGTCCTGGCCCTGGGGGCCGTGGCGGCCGTGGGGCTGCTGATCCTCGGGGCGCAGGTGTGGCGGCGACGCTCCGGACGGAAGGAAGAGGAAGCGGCCTGACCGTGACGTCGTCCGGACAAGGGTGTCCGGACGACGACGAAGGCCCCGTCCATGGGACGGGGCCTTCGGGTGGTGGCTGGGGCCGGGATCGAACCGGCGACCTATCGCTTTTCAGGCGATCGCTCGTACCAACTGAGCTACCCAGCCACGCAGCTCGTACGGGCTGCAGCGGTCCTGACGGGATTTGAACCCGCGGCCTCCACCTTGACAGGGTGGCGAGCACTCCAAACTGCTCCACAGGACCTAGCTAATGTGCGAGACAAGTCTCGCACACCGTAAAGCGTGCCCCCAACGGGATTCGAACCCGTGCTACCGCCTTGAAAGGGCGGCGTCCTGGGCCACTAGACGATGAGGGCTAAGGGCCCACCTGCGCGCTTTCCAGCGCGTCGGGGACGTGAGAAGCATATGTGATGGCAGGAGGTATCGCCAAAACGCTTTACGGGGAGGTCGTCGAAGGGGGTGGAGAGGGGGACGGACTCTTCAGGTTCTCCTCCGGAAGGTGGCGGCTGACCTCGGCCGTCGTCAGCCCGAGACCACCGAGGGTGATCTCGTCCCAGGCCTGCAGATGCCGGGTCGGCCGGTCGAGGTAGAGCACCGAGGCGCGCACCTTCTCCGGCTTCTCGTTCTGCACGGCGCGCAGTCCGCCGCCGCCCGTGGAGCCCTCGACCTTCAGCCGCGTACCCAGGGGCAGCAGTTCGTTCACCCGGTGGTGCACATGGCCGGCCAGGACCAGCGGAACCGTGCCGTCCGTCTCCCGGGCGGCGTTCGGGTCGTGGGCCACCGCGATGTCGACCGGGGTGCCCGCCCGCTTCTGGTCGCGCAGGGCCGAGGCGAGTCGCATGCCCGCGAGCTGCTCGGACGCCTTGCCGCCGGTGGGGCGCGTGCGGTCCGGGGTGAACTGCGGATCACCGGTGCCGGCGATCCGCAGCCCTGCCACGTCCACCGCGCTGCCCTGGTCCAGGACGTGCGCGTTCCTGGTCTTCCTCAGATGGGCCTGGGTCGCCTCGGAGTCGTGGTTGCCCCGCACCCAGACGTACGGCGCGCCGAGGTCGCGGACGGGGTCCAGGAAGCCGTTCTCCGCGGCCGTGCCGTGGTCCATCGTGTCGCCGGAGTCGATGATCACGTCGATCTCGTACTGCTCGACGAGCGAGCCGATGATGTGCCAGGCGGCGGGGTTGAGGTGGATGTCGGACACGTGCAGCACCCGGATGGTCGCCGGGTCCGGCTGGTACACGGGGAGGGTGGACGTGGCGTCGTACAGCTTGGTGACGTTGGTGACGAGCCGGGCCAGCTCCTGCTGGTAGACGTCGAACTCCGTGACGATCGAACGGGCGTCGCCGACGACCGAGGGGGCGCTGGAGAGCAGCCCGGAGAATCTCGGCTCCAGGACGGACTTCGGGTTCCAGGTGGCGTACGCGCCGACCCCCGAGGCGGCCAGCAGCACCAGGGCGAGGCCCCCGGCGGCCAGCGCGCGGCGAGGACGGCGGTAGACGACCAGGCCGAGGGCGGTGGCACCGGAGACCACGGCCACACAGGAGCGGACGGCCAGCTCCCGGGTGCCGGAGGCGACGTCGCCGGCGACCTCGTCCTGGAGACCGGCGAGGCGTTCGGGGTGCTTGACCAGTGCCTGCGAGCGCTCCGGGTCCAGCTGGTCGACGTCCACGTCCAGGCGGACCGGGGCGCGGTGGGAGTCCAGGTGCAGGGCGCCGAGCGGCGACACGTCGATCTTGGTGCCGCCGCTCACCGACGGCCGCAGGGTCATCGTGGTGTCCACGGGCCCCACCGGCGTGCGCACACTGCCGACGACCAGCAGCCCGAGCCAGGCGCCCAGCACGACCACGGCCAGCAGACCGGACGCGCGCATCCAGGGGTGAGGGGCGGGTGCGAGCCCCCCGGCGGGGGCGGTGACGCGCGAGCGGCGGAGGCGGCGGACGTGGGCGGCTGCGGCGTGGAACGGGCGTGCCATTGGGCGCGTATGCCCCGATCGGGCGGCGGACATGCGGGCGGGTGACGCGCTGTGGGCCGGGCGGGTGCCCGCCCGGGCGGGCCCGGCCCGCCCGTTCCGGCCCGGCGTACGTGACAATGGCGGGGTGCTGGAGATGACGCGCGAGGAGTTCGAAGAGCTGGTGAGCCTGGCTCTTGACCGGGTCCCGCCGGAGCTGATGCGGCTGATGGACAACGTCGCGGTGTTCGTCGAGGAGGAACCGGAGGACCCGGAGGACCGGGAACTGCTCGGACTCTACGAGGGCACCCCGCTCACCGAGCGCGGTGAGTGGTACGCGGGCGTCCTGCCGGACCGGATCACCATCTACCGGGGGCCGACGCTACGGATGTGCGAGACCCGCGAGGACGTGGTCGCCGAGACCGAGATCACCGTGGTCCACGAGATCGCCCACCACTTCGGCATCGACGACGAGCGTCTGCACGAGCTGGGGTACGGGTGAGCACCCAGGATCCGCCGCCCGGCCGTCCCGCCATCGACCCCGACGTCGATCTGTCCGTACCGGCGCAGCGCGCCGAGACCGCCGGGGCCGGCCGGTGGCGGGTCCTGGCGGTGATCGCGGCGGGCGGCGCCCTGGGGGCCTCGGCCCGCTACGCGGCCTCGCCGGCGTGGCCCGCCGCCGAGGGGGCGTTCCCCTGGACGGTCTTCGCCGTGAACGTGACGGGCTGCGCCCTGATCGGCGTACTGATGGTGCTGGTGGCGGAGCGGGGCACGGTCACGCACCCGCTGGTGCGGCCGTTCCTGGGGGTCGGGGTGCTCGGCGGGTTCACCACCTTCTCGACGTACGCCGCGGATGTGTCGAAGCTGCTGGCCCGTCAACAGGCGGTGACGGCCATGGCGTACGCGGTGGCGACGGCCGTGGCCGCGCTCGGCGCGGTGTGGGGGGCGGCCGTGCTCACCCGCGCGCTGGTGGACGGACGGGGGCGCCGGACGTGAACTGGCTGCTGGTCGTCCTCGGGGGCGCCGTCGGGGCGCCGCTGCGTTATCTGACGGACCGTGCGGTGCAGGCGCGGCACGGCGCCGGGCTGCCGTACGTGTTCCCGTGGGGGACCTTCACCGCCAACGCGGCGGGCAGCCTGCTGCTCGGGGTGCTCACGGGGGCCACGGTGTCCACACCTGTGTACGCCCTGCTGGGCACGGGCCTGTGCGGGGCGCTGACGACGTACTCGACGTTCTCGTACGAGACCCTGCGGCTGGCCGAGACGGGCCGCGGCTTCCTGGCCGGGGCCAATGTGGTGGCGTCCCTGTTCGTGGGGCTCGGGGCGGTGTTCCTCGGGGTGGAGCTGGCGGGAGGCTTCGCGGACTCCGGGGGGTGACGTGGGCGTCCGGCGCGTGTGCGGGAGTTGTGTCCGGGCGTGTCCCCGGTGGGGGCGGGGGAGTTGGACACATCGCTCCCCGTCCCGCTGTTCCTCTCCTCCACGGAGGTGCCACCCCGTGCGCCAGTTGTCCGTCCGTGTCCGCTGGGCCGCCGTCACCGCGCTGACGATCGCCGCGTCCACAGGTTGTGTGAGCGTCGGTGACGACGACGCCGGGAAGCCGGCCCCTTCACGTTCCGCCGATCCGAAGGGGGAGTCGGCCCGGCCGGACGGCGGCACCGTGTCCGGTACCGGACGGATCGGTTCCGGGGGTGGCCGTGCCGAGGCGCAGTCCGACCGCGGCGCCTCACGCAAGCCGGACGCCAAGGTTTCGGGCCGCGCCCCGTCGGCCGGCCCCGCGAAGGCCCGTCCGGCTCCCGACGTCCCCGGCACCCCGGGACCGACTCTGGGCGGCCCGCTGCCGGTCCCGGAGCCCAGCGTGCCGGTTCCGGCCGATCCGCCGCCACCGCCGGTCACTCCTGAGGAGCCACCGCCCTCACCGGAGCCGGAGTCCCCGCCGCCACCCCCGGAGGAGCAGCCCTCGGCCTCACCGGCCGCGCAGTTCCGAACGGACGCGCTGGGGCCGCCGGAGTGGGTCGAGGCATCGCCCATTCCACGGGCATCACCGCAGGTCGCGCCGGTGTGAGCCGGGTCGTGACCGGGGCCGGTTTGCACGAATGGGGGGAGGGTGCGTATGGTAGTAGATCGTTTGATCCTATGCCCGGCGCCGACACAGAAGAGCGCCGTGTGGCGCGTACTCTCCCTTGCCGTGGCTGGACCGCATTGAGGCGGTCGACATTGCGAAAACACGGAGTTACGGGCGCGTGCCGAGACTCCGGAAGGTTTCGCATTTCGCATGTCAATTTCCAGTTCTGACAACACCGTCATGTCCGAGAACGTCGTCGAGAGCATCGAGGTCGTCGAGGCAGCCGAGGCCGTAGTGGCCCAGGCACCGGCTTCGGAGGCCCCCGTCGCGGAGACCCCCGTCGCCGAGACCCCCGCTGCCGAGATCCCGGCCGAGGACGCCCCCGTCGCGGAGACCCCCGCCGAGGACGCCGAGCCGGGCATCACGTTCGCCTCGCTCGGACTGCCCGAGGGCATCGTCCGCAAGCTCGCGCAGAACGGCGTGACGGCTCCCTTCCCGATCCAGGCCGCGACCATCCCGGACGCCCTGGCCGGCAAGGACATCCTGGGCCGTGGCCGCACCGGCTCCGGCAAGACGCTCTCCTTCGGTCTGCCGACCCTGGCCACGCTGGCCGGCGGTCACACCGAGAAGAAGAAGCCCCGCGCGATCATCCTCACGCCGACCCGTGAGCTCGCGATGCAGGTCGCGGACGCGCTGCAGCCCTACGGCGACGTGCTCGGCCTGAAGATGAAGGTCGTCTGCGGCGGTACGTCGATGGGCAACCAGATCTACGCGCTGGAGCGCGGTGTCGACGTCCTCGTCGCCACCCCCGGCCGACTGCGCGACATCATCAACCGTGGTGCCTGCTCCCTGGAGAACGTCCAGGTCGCGGTCCTCGACGAGGCCGACCAGATGTCGGACCTGGGCTTCCTGCCCGAGGTCACCGAGCTGCTCGACCAGATCCCCGGTGGCGGCCAGCGCATGCTCTTCTCCGCCACGATGGAGAACGAGATCGGCACGCTCGTCAAGCGTTACCTGAGCAACCCGGTCACGCACGAGGTCGACAGCGCCCAGGGCAACGTCTCGACCATGTCGCACCACGTCCTCGTCGTGAAGCCGAAGGACAAGGCGCCGGTCACGGCCGCGATCGCCGCCCGCAAGGGCCGCACGATCATCTTCGTCCGCACCCAGCTGGGCGCCGACCGCATCGCCGAGCAGCTCATCGAGTCCGGCGTGAAGGCCGACGCGCTGCACGGGGGCATGACGCAGGGCGCCCGCACCCGCGTGCTCGAGGACTTCAAGAAGGGCTACGTCAACGCCCTGGTCGCCACCGACGTCGCCGCCCGCGGCATCCACGTCGACGGCATCGACCTCGTCCTCAACGTGGACCCGGCCGGCGACCACAAGGACTACCTGCACCGCTCGGGCCGTACCGCCCGTGCCGGCAAGTCCGGTGTCGTCGTCTCGCTGGCGCTTCCGCACCAGCGTCGTCAGATCTTCCGCCTCATGGAGGACGCGGGCGTCGACGCCTCGCGTCACATCGTGCAGGGCGCGGGCGTCTTCGAGCCCGAGGTCGCCGAGATCACCGGCGCCCGTTCCCTGACCGAGGTCCAGGCCGACTCCGCGACCAACGCGGCCAAGCAGGCCGAGCGCGAGGCCGCCGACCTCACCAAGCAGCTGGAGCGCGTCCAGCGCCGTGCCGTCGAGCTGCGCGAGGAGGCCGACCGTCTGGTCGCCCGTGCCGCCCGCGAGCGGGGCGACGACCCGGAGACGGCGGTGGCCGAGGCCGCCGCCGAGGCCGAGGCCGCGCTGGTGGCCGCCGCGTCCGTGCCGGAGCAGCCGGCCGCGCGTGACGACCGCCGTGACGACCGGGGCAGCTACGGCCGCCGTGACGACCGTGGCGGCGACCGCCGTGACGACCGTGGTGGATACCGCGGTGGCAACGACCGTGTCGGCGAGCGCAGTGGCCGTCCCTCCGGTGGGAGCGGCTACCGCGGCAGCAACGACCGCCCGTCGTTCCGTGGCAGCAACGACCGTCCGTCCGGTGGCTTCCGCTCCGGTGGCGGTGACCGTCGGGACGACCGTGGTGGCCGCCCCTTCGAGCGCCGTGACAACGACCGCCCCGCGTTCAACCGTGACCGTCGTGACGAGCGTCCGTCCGGTGGCTTCCGCTCCGGTGGCAACGACCGCCGGGACGACCGCCGTGACGACCGTGGTGGCCGCCCCTTCGAGCGTCGTGACAACGACCGCCCCGCGTTCAACCGTGACCGTCGTGACGAGCGTCCGTCCGGTGGCTTCCGCGCCGGTGGCAGCGACCGTCCGTTCAACCGTGACCGTCGTGACGACCGCCCCTCGGGCGGCTTCCGCTCCGGTGGCGGCGACCGTCCGACCGGCCGCCGCGACGACCACCGCGGTGGCACCGGCACGGGTACCGGCACCGGCACCTTCGGCCGTCGTGACGACAAGCCGCGCTGGAAGCGCAACGGCTGAGTCCGGCTGACTCACTGATCGGCCCCCGGGGCCCGTACAGCACTTCGGTGCCGTACGGGCCCCGGGGCGTTTCCGGGGGGCTCTCCAGGGCATCGCTGGGGGCATGACAAACGACGAAGCGGTGGCCGCCGAGCCGCCACCGGACGCGCTGCGAAGCCCTCCGGCCGCCCTGTCCGACGAGGAACGGCTCGCCGAACTCGGCTACACCCAGGTGCTCGCCCGCCGGATGTCCGCCTTCTCCAACTACGCCGTCTCGTTCACGATCATCTCGGTGCTCTCCGGCTGCCTGACGCTGTACCTGTTCGGCATGAACACCGGCGGGCCCGCCGTCATCACCTGGGGGTGGGTCGGCGTCGGGCTGATGACGCTGTTCGTCGGCCTCGCGATGGCCGAGATCTGTTCGGCGTACCCCACGTCCGCGGGCCTGTACTTCTGGGCCCACCGCCTCGCCCCGCCGCGGTCGGCCGCCGCGTGGGCCTGGTTCGCGGGCTGGTTCAACGTGCTCGGCCAGGTCGCCGTCACCGCCGGCATCGACTTCGGGGCGGCGTCCTTCCTCGGGGCGTACCTGAACCTCCAGTTCGGCTTCGAGGTCACACCCGGCCGTACGATCCTGCTCTTCGCGGCGATCCTGATCCTGCACGGGCTGCTGAACACCTTCGGCGTCGGTATCGTCGCCGTCCTCAACAACGTCAGCGTCTGGTGGCACGTCGTCGGTGTCGCCGTCATCGTCGGCGCGCTCACCTTCGTACCGGACTCGCACCGGTCGGCGTCGTACGTCTTCACCGAGTTCGTCAACAACACCGGCTGGGGCAGCGGCTTCTACGTCGTGATGATCGGGTTGCTGATGGCCCAGTACACCTTCACCGGCTACGACGCCTCGGCCCACATGACGGAGGAGACCCGCGACGCGGCCGTGGCGGGGCCGCGCGGCATCGTGCAGTCCATCTGGACGTCCTGGATCGCCGGCTTCGTGCTCCTGTTGGGCTTCACCTTCGCCATCCAGTCGTACGACGGCGCCCTGAACTCCCCGACGGGCGCACCGCCCGCCCAGATCCTCCTGGACGCTCTGGGGGCCACCGCGGGCAAGCTCCTGCTGCTCGTCGTGATCGGCGCACAGCTGTTCTGCGGGATGGCCTCGGTCACCGCCAACAGCCGCATGATCTACGCCTTCTCACGCGACGGGGCGCTGCCCTTCTCCCGCGTCTGGCACACGGTCAGCCCTCGCACCCGGACGCCCGTCGCGGCGGTCTGGCTGGCCGCTCTCGGCGCCCTGGCCCTCGGCCTCCCGTACCTCATCAACGTCACCGCGTACGCAGCCGTGACGTCCATCGCGGTGATCGGGCTCTACATCGCCTACGTCATCCCCACACTGCTCAGACTGCTGCGGGGCGACGACTTCGCCCGGGGCCCCTGGCACCTCGGCCGGTGGTCCCGCCCCATCGGCGTCGTCGCGGTGTCCTGGGTCGCGGTGATCACCGTGCTCTTCATGCTGCCCCAGGTGTCCCCGGTCACCTGGGAGAGCTTCAACTACGCCCCGCTGGCCGTCCTGGTGGTGCTGGGCTTCGCCGCCGTCTGGTGGCTGGTGTCCGCGCGCCACTGGTTCCTCAAGCCGCCCGCACCGGATCACAAGGGCACGATCACGGACGAAACCACGGACTGAACCGGCCCGCACGGGCACGACAGGGCCCGGCACCCCGATACCCGATCGGCTGCCGGGCCCGGGGAAGCTATGCTCGGGGGTGATCCATCCCGGGCCGTTAGCTCAATTGGTCAGAGCAGCGGACTTTTAATCCGTTGGTTGTGGGTTCGAGTCCCACACGGCCTACCACTGGACCCCAGGTCAGAGCCTGCCTCTGGCCCGGGATCCCCTCTCGTCCGTGTTCCTGGCGGGCAGGCAGATGTTCCACCGAAGCGCGCACAGAAGCCCCGGCCGCACGGCCGGGGCTTTCGTGCGTGACGCCGACCGCGTGCCCCGCGACCCGCTCAGGGACGTAAATGGGGGCGACGGCGAGGGCTCCGCGCCTCTACGGTGGGCCGATGGCATCGATCAAGCAGGTCCAGATCACCTTCGACTGCGCGAACCCTGAGCGTGTAGCCCGGTTCTGGTGCGAGGTGCTGGGGTACGTCGTACCGCCGCCACCGGAGGGGTTCGCCACGTGGGGCGATTACGACCGCGCGCTACCGCCGGAGCGTCAGGGTTCGGCGTTCGCATGCGTTGATCCCTCGGGGGCGGGCCCGCGACTGTTCTTCCAGCGCGTGCCCGAGGGCAAGGTCGTCAAGAACCGACTGCACCTCGACGTGCGGGTCGGCACCGGGCTCGTGGGCGAGGAGCGCCTGGCCGTACTCGAGGCGGAGTGCGCCCGACTGATCCCGCTCGGCGCGGTACGCGTGCGGCTGCTGGTTGCCGATGACGAGAACGAGTCGTGCCTCGTGATGCAGGACATCGAGGGCAACGAGTTCTGTCTCGACTGAGCGGCCGCCCGCGCACTGCCTCCCGACGAGCCGTGCGCGGCTGCCCGCCACCGTCGCGGACCTTGAGCGTGCGCCCCTTCCGCGCGGCGTGGCTCAGGGGCGCGGCCAGTGGCGGCCGCCGATGCGTTCGATGTCGGAGTTGAAGCGCCGCAGGTAGCCGGCGAACGCGGAGACGTCCTCCTCGGACCAGTCGGCCATGACGCGCTCCAGGGAGCTGACCATGCCCTCGCGTTCCGCGTCGAGGGTCTTCGCGCCCTCCTCGGTGATGCGGAACTTGCGGGCCATGCCCCCGTCCGGGTCGGGGATGCGCTCCACGAAGCCGGCGCGCATGACCGCGGCGGTCTGCCGGTTGAGCGTGGAGACGTCCAGATCGAAGGCTTCGCTGAGCTCTCCGACGGACATCGGCCCCTGGACGCGGATGCGGCTGAGCAGGACGTACGCGCTGCGCTCCAGGAGACCGTCCTTGCGGCGTCCCTTCCTCTGGTTCAGCAGGCCGTGCCGGCTGAGCAGCATCTGCTCGTACTCGACCTCTTGCGTTGCCCTTTTCATGCGCGGGCACCTCCTGCTTCCTGCCGGGCGAGGCCGGTGTGTCGTCGTGCCGTTGAGCGTCCTGACGTCATCGTATGTTCACTCCGAAGTGCATGGACCACGTCATGTGGTTAATGCAATGAGTGTGCGTGAGGCAAGAGGCCTCCGCCGGTAGAGGGTGGGCGGCGTGGAGAACTTTCCGTTGCACGGGCATTGACCGTGGGTGTGGCCCGACTTACGTTTCTCGCGTCGCCTTCGTATGTCATATATGAGACGCGATATGAGAGCCGTCCCCCTCCCCCCCCCACGGCTTCACGCTGCGGCGGCCCGCTGGCCAACGCCGCGCAGGTGAGCACTCAGAGAAGAGAGCCGACCATGATCAAGCCACGACCCGCACGTCTCGCCGCGGCGATATCCCTGGTCTCCGCCCTGGCCCTCACCGCCACCGCCTGCGGTGACGACGGAAGCGGGATGACGGGGGCTGAGGGCGCCGAGGGCCCGGGCACCGGGAAGATCGTGTTCTGGGACGAGAACGGCGGCGTCCGCACGGCGATCTGGAAGGAGATCATCACCGACTTCGAGAAGGCGAACCCGGACATCGACGTGCAGTACGTGGGCATAGCCTCCACGGAGGCCCAGTCCAAGTACGACACCGCCATCCAGGGCGGCGGGCTGCCGGACGTCGGTGGCGTGGGGGCCGCGATGGTCGCCGGAATCACCGCGCAGGACGCGCTGGAGCCGCTGGACGACCGGATCGAGGGGAGTTCCCTCAAGGGCAAGCTCAACGAGGCGATGATCGAGAACGTACGGAGCGCGGCAGGCCGGGACGAGATGTACACGGTGCCGATCTCCGCCACCAACGGCGTCCTCTACTACCGCACCGACCTGTTCGAGAAGGCCGGGCTGGGCGAGCCGGACACCTGGGACGAGTTCTACGAGGCCGCGGCGAAGCTGACGGACAAGCGGAAGAACCAGTTCGGCTACACGATCCGCGGCGGCCCGGGCTCCATCGCCCAGGCGCTGGACGCGATGTACGGGCAGTCGGGCATCGAATCCTTCTGGGACGAATCCGGTACGAGGACCACGGTCAACGACCCGAAGAACGTCGCGGCGCTGGAGAAGTACGTCGGCCTGTACAAGAAGGCCACCCCGGAAGCCGATCTCAACAACGACTTCACGAAGATGGTCGCCCAGTTCGACTCCGGCAGCATCGCGATGCTCAACCACAACCTGGGCTCCTACCAGGACCATGTGAGCGCACTCGGCGTCGACAAGTTCCGCGGTATCCCCCAGCCCGTACGTGCCGACGGCACCCGGGTGATGGTCTCCAACCCGGTCTCCGGCCTCGGCCTTCTCAAGTCGTCCGAGAACAAGGCCGCGGCCTGGAAGTTCATCGAGTTCGCCGCGTCCCACGCCTCGAACTCCAAATTCAGTGAGTCCGCAGGCCTGATCCCGGCCAACAAGGAAGCCGCCGAGGATCCCTGGCTCGCCGAGGCCGAGACCACCCAACTCGGTGCCGAGGCGCTGTTCTCCGGGGACACCAAGATCGTCCAGCTGCCCTACTACCTGCCGGACTGGAACACCCTGTCCAAGGCCGACAGCGAATCGGGCTTCCAGAAGGTGTTGCTCGGCAGGACGAGCGCCGAGGACTTCCTGAACACGCTCGCCGAGGACCTCGACGAAGCCCAGGCGGAATGGAAGGAGCAGCAGGGCTGAGGCGCCACCGCCCGGTCACCTGCGCCGGCCCGGCTCGCGTCCGGTGGGCGCTGTCAGTCCAGGCCCTCTTCCCGCAACGCGTACATCAGGAGGAACGTCCGGTAGGTCTCCGCGGACACGTCCAGACAGATGTCCGGCCGGTTGGTCCACGTCGACATGTTGTCGAGGGCCTTCCGGCAGGCCGCCTCGGTCTCGGCACGGGACGGGATGTTCGCAAGGAACGCGGCGATCAGCAGGACCACTGCGAGGACGACCACGCCGATACGGATGCGCATGGTCACCCAACGACCGTGCGGCCGGACCGGTCACTGGAAGCCGTTCACCGGAGCCCGGTCGCTCGGGCCGGTGCGCGGCCCCTCCCGCCCGGTCATTCGTGTTCGTCGGGGACCGGCGGAAGGTCGGGCTCGATGAACAGGTTCGCGTACTGCGGCGTGGGCCGCGGGGCCGTGGAGCCCTCGTCGGGGGCCGCCGTCGCGGACGCGCTGTCGGAGTGCCGCTGGATCGTGCGGGCAGGCATGTCGGTCATCTCTGGTGTCCTGTACGTAGGTGAGTGGTGTGCCCCGCGACCGAGCCGCTGCGGTAGATACCGGACTGGTCCCGACCGGTAGGGCGACGAGGTGCCGCTGCCGGTGCCGCGCCGCTCCGGGGGCGTCCGGAATCATCATGCGGTGCATGCAGACTGTAACCCTCCCAGCACGGCTTTCCCCCGGTATTGCGCACCCGGGGTGACGGTCAGTGCGGCGGTGCGGGCTCGATGTTCTGGTTTGCGTGGAAGAGGTTGTGCGGATCGTAGGCCCGCTTGGCCTCCGCGAGCCGGTCGTAATGGCCGCGGTAGGTGGCCCGGACCCGGTCCTGGGACTCGCCGGCGCCCAGGAAGTTGACGTAGCCGCCGCCCATGGAGTGCGGGTGCAGCGCTTCCCAGTATCCGACGGCCCACTCGCGCAGTGCCGCCGCGTTGGCGGGGTCGGGGTCGATGCCGGCGATGACGCCGGACCACAGCGCGTCGCGGTAGGCCCAGGCGGTGTCGTCGGGGCCGACCCGGCCCGCGGCCCCGTCGACCGGGTACAGGTGCATGGTCGACAGGCCGGTGGGGAGCTTCTCCGCGAAGGAGGCGTGTACGTCGACGGCGTCGTCCGAGATCCGGTCGAAGAAGTCTCCGCGCCAGTACCACTGGAGACCGGCCGGCATGAGGGCGTCGAACATGGACTGCTGGGCCGGGTAGGGCATCGGCGCGGTGAAGTGGAAGGCGGGCGGACCCGGTTCGTTCACCACGGAGAGGGTCTCGCCCAGGGCTTCGGGGTCCGCCGTCGAGGACCAGATGACCCCGCACATCTTCCGCCCGTGGATCTCCTCGGGGAAGGGCGGACCGGGCGGGACGGTCAGCGAGGCGAAGAAGCCGTACAGATCGTCCGGTGCCTGCGGCAGGAAGTCGCGGTACCAGCGCATGACGTCGTGGAAGAGTTCCAGGGGCCATACGGTGATGGCGACCCCCACCGTGTCCACGGGGTGCAGCTCGAAGTCGAACGAGGTGACGATGCCGAAGTTCCCGCCGCCCCCGCGCAGCGCCCAGAACAGGTCGGGGTGCTCGCTCGGGTTCGCGGCGACGAAGCTGCCGTCGGCCAGGACCACGTCCGCGGAGACCAGGTTGTCCGACGAGAGGCCGTACTTGCGTGTGAGGTAGCCGTGCCCGCCGCCGAGGGTGAGACCGCCGATGCCTGTCGTGGACATGATTCCTGCCGGGGTGGCGAGACCGAACGCGTGGGTCGCGTGGTCGAAGTCACCCAGCGTCGCCCCGCCGTCGGCCTGGGCGGTCTGGGTGGCGGGGTCGACCCGCACGCCACGCATGGGGGACAGGTCGATCGTGACGGCGTCGTCACAGAGGCCGAGGCCGGGACCGCTGTGCCCGCCGCCCCGGACGGCCACGACCAGGCCGTGTTCGCGGACGAAATCGACGGCCGCCATGACGTCCGCCGTGTCGCGGCACTCGACCACGGCCGCCGGCCTCTTGTCGATCATGGCGTTGTAGACCGTACGTGCCTGGGCGTACTCCTGATCATCCGGGCCGATGACCGGGCCGCGCAGAGTGGTTCGCATCGTTTCGAGCAGGGCGCCGTCCATGACCGTCTCCTGACGCGCATGCGCCCGGCCTCCCCTGCCACCGTCGCATCGGGTGAGGCTGCTGGAGCGGCACGGGCACCCGGAGATGCCGCGCAGACGGGACCGAACACCGAAAGGCTTGTGATCCCAGCCTCCCGCCGCTCCGGATGCCGCGCAATCGCGGGCGCCCGGCCCGGTGGGGTCATCCCAGCGGTGCGGCCGGGACGTCCGCCCGGAGGCGCGGCGGCGGGCTCCGTCGTGCCCCTGCGCAGACGCACCACGAGCAGGATCGGAGGGTGCGCGAACACCCCTGGGCGCGTCACTGTGCCGGGCAACTCCCTGGCACACGCCCCTTGTTGTCGCATCGAGTCGGGCCGGGAGGTTCCCCGGCCGGGAGGGGGCGGAGAGGGGCGGGCGCCGTAAGTGGTCGGAGCACCCTCCTGGATGCCGTAGAGTTGCAATCACAACGGCGCGGGGTGGAGCAGCTCGGTAGCTCGCTGGGCTCATAACCCAGAGGTCGCAGGTTCAAATCCTGTCCCCGCTACTGAAGACAGTGGCCCGGATCCTTTCGAGGATCCGGGCCACTGTCATATGCCGGGAAGGAACTACCATCGGTACGGAGACGGAACAGCCGTCTTCGTACGGGATGCACAGACGATCCACGCGCAGCACCGGCTCTCCGGCTGACCCCCGGTGGGTGGCGCTCCGGCGCACTCCTCCCTTTGGCCGATGACGAGTCGCCGCTCGGCGCGGCTCCGATCAGCCTGGACGGGGCGCGGTACCGTCCGCAGCCGTGGGTGGACCGGGCAGGAGTGCACAGGTGGGGAAGCGGGACGGACGGCGAGGGGGCGCTGTGGGGAACGCTCGTTCCCGGCGGTTCGTGCGCGCGCTGCCCGCCCTGATGATCTGCGCCGGGTTGGTCTTCGACCTCGTGACGCCGCCCGCGGTCACGGCCGTCCCGTTCTTCGCGGCCGCCCCGCTGATCGCCGCGCCGTTCTTCTCGCCGGCCGGGACGGTGCGGGTGGGAGTGGTCTCGATCCTCGTCGTGCTCGCCATCCGGGTCTCGGACGGCACGCTCGCCGAGGTCGTGCCGGCCACCGATCTGCTGACCCTGTTCACCGTCGCCGCGCTCTCCCTCGTCATCAACCGCGTCGTGCGCCGCGGGAACGAGCAGCTGGCCTCGGCCAGGGTCATCGCGGAGACGGCGATGCGCGCGGTGCTCCCGACGCCCGAGGACCGGATCGGGGGGCTGCTGGTCGCGGCGAGGTACGAGCCTGCGCAGGCGGACGAGTTCGTCGGCGGTGACCTGTACGCCGTCGCGAACACCCCGTACGGGGTGCGCCTGGTCCTCGGGGACGTACGGGGCAAGGGGCTGGACGCCGTGGCGGCGGTGGCCGTCGTGATCGGGGCGTTCCGGGAGGCCGCGGAACAGGAGTTGTCGCTGGAGGGGGTGGTCCAGCGGCTGGAGCGGGCGCTGGCCCGTGAGGGCTCCCGGCGGGGCGGGCTCGACTCCATGGAAGGGTTCGTCACCGCCGTCCTCGCGGAGATCCCGGCCGGTTCGGACACGATGCGGGTCGTCAACCGCGGTCACCCCGAGCCGCTCGTGCTGCACGCGGACGGGGCGCTGGACGTACTGTCGCCGACCGCGCCCGCGATGCCGCTCGGCATGGGGCTGGACGTGTGGCCGGACCGGTCGGACGAGTGGACGCTGCCGGCCGGTGCGATGTTCCTGGCGTTCACCGACGGGCTTTCCGAGGCGCGGGACGCGAACGGTGTCTTCTACGATCCGGCGGCCCGGCTGCGCGGCCGGCTGTTCCCGGGGCCCGAGGAACTGCTGTCCGCGCTCACCGACGACGTACGGCTGCACACCGGCGGCCGGTCGACGGACGACCTGGCGCTCCTGGCGGTGGGACGTCCCGCGCGCGGCCAGCAGGAGCGGCGGACGACCGTGAAGATCGTGCGACGGGACGGTGAATGACCGTCGCGACCGTCGGTAGTCGAAGGACCCCGCTCCGCATAACATTTGACGCACCGTCAGAAAGTGCTGGTCGGTCAAAGGTCACTGAAGTCGCCCGTTTGCGCCCGGTTGGCCCCTGAAAGTCCTGGCCGGAGTGACGAACGATCTGTAGGAACAGCTTGGATTCGGACCCGGGTGTCTATTAACGTTCGATAACGCAGCGCGGTTGTACCTGCCGTCGCAAGAGGCGGCACCGTGCGCAGCGCCGAATTCCGCAAGGGAACCGGGGAACCACCTACATGGGGTGAATCGGACACCTGTGTCTCGTGAGAGACGAAGGGGCCCGTAGGAGACCTTCCTGCTCCGAACCCGTCAGCTAACCCGGTAGGCGAGAAGGAAGGAAAGGAGAGCGCCCACGTGGCGTCCAATCAGCCTGCCCCCGAGGCACCGTCATCCTTCAGGACCGGCAGCCTCGGTGACGAGGACAGGACGTGGGAGGAATGGAACCCCACCGAGGAGTCCATCCGCCCCGTGCGCGGCCGGCATCGCGTAGCCAAGCAGCGCGGTCTCGCCCGTAGCTCCACCGTCCTCGGCGTCGGCGTCATCGCGGCCGTGGGAGCGGGTGGCATGGCCACCGCTCAGAGCAAGCCGCCGGTCTCCATCTCTCTTCCCGATTCCATCGCGGACAATCTCCCCGACGCCAAGTCCCTGCCCGGCGTGGGCGCGTTCATGTCCGACGGCTCCGACTCGGAGCACGAGACGGTCGCCGCGTCCTCCCCGCTCACCACCGCGGGCATCACCGCCGCCGAGGCCCAGCAGGGCACCACCGACGCCGGCGAAGCGCTGCGGGCCCGCATCCTCCAGCAGGCCGAGCAGCAGCAGGCCGGCGCCGACGCCCAGGCCAAGGCCGCTGAGGAGCAGGCGGCGATCGAGGCGGCCACGGTCCAGGCGGCGAAGCAGCAGAGCGATGCCGAGGCCGAGGCAGCCGCGAAGAAGAAGGCGGCGGAGGAAGCTGCGAAGAAGAAGGCGGAGGCCGAGCGCCTCGCCAAGCTCGCCGCGAGCTACGCCGTCCCGACCTCCTCGTACTACATCAGCTCCACCTACGGTCAGGCCGGTTCGATGTGGTCCTCCGGGCACCACACCGGGCTGGACTTCGCGGCTCCGACCGGCACCCCGGTCAAGGCGGTCCACAGCGGCACGGTGAAGTCGGCCGGCTACTCCGGCTCGTACGGCTACCGCACGGTCCTGGAGCTCGACGACGGCACCGAGGTCTGGTACTGCCACCAGTCCTCGATGGATGTGACCGCCGGACAGCGGGTCACCACCGGCGAGACGATCGGCCGCGTCGGCGCGACGGGCAATGTGACCGGCGCGCACCTGCACCTGGAGATCCACACCGCGGACGGCTCGGGCATCGACCCGATGAGCTGGCTGCGCGGCAAGGGCCTCACGATCTGATCCCCTCAGAACCCCGGCGGCCCTGACGACACCCCCCGACGTCAGGGCCGCCGGTCCGTCCGGGGGCCCGGACTCCTCCGGCCTGACCCGGGCGGGCTCCTGGCCTGGACGGCTCCTGACCCGGACGCTTTCTAATCCGGCGGGGCGCGGTGCCTGCCGTTCTCCAGATACGGGTTGTAGCCGCCGTAGTGCCGGTGCGGCGCGGGCAGGTGCTGGGGAGGCGGCCCGCCGTGAGGGAGCTGCCGTGGGAACCCCGGCGGCGCGGGTGGCCGGTGGACGCGCAGCCGGCCCGTCGCGTGGGCCGCGTACGTCAGGGCCGGGCCCGCGATGTCCCGGCGCTGCCAGAGGTGATGCAACAACTCCTGCTCGCGGGCGGCGAAGTCCGGCCCCACGCCGTCATGACGGGCCCTCCGGCGCAGCATGGCCAGCGAGGTCGCGAACGACTCGTACTCCGCCACGGCGCGGGCCGCGGCCCGGCCCCGGGCGCGGTCCGGGTGGCTGTTCCAGTGCCTGGCCATGTCGCGGGCCACGCCCCGCGCCCGCATCGAGGCCAGCGCGAGAGGCTCGGCGGAGGTCAGCCAGCCGGCAGCCGCGTACACCGGTAGCTCGGTGGAGAGCGTGCGCAGCTCCCGCCGGCGTGACCAGATCGCCAGCCAGGTCACCAGGGCGAAGGACGGCACCATGAACGCGCCGTACACCGCGTAGAAGCCGTACGGCCCGAAGGACGACGAGCCGTTCCACAGGGCGTGCATGCCCATGGCGAGGACGAGCCCGAGCAGAGGCAGGACGATCCGGCGGACCCGGTGGCGTGCGCCGCCGAGCGCCGCCATGCCGAAGCCGATGCCGGAGAGCACCGTGAACAAGGGGTGTGCGAAAGGCGACATCACCGCACGGACGAAGAACGTCCCCGCCGTCACGGAGGCGAAGCCCGTGGTCCCCATCTGCTGGTCCTCGCCGAAGGCGTTGCCCAGGTAGAGGATGTTCTCGGTGAAGGCGAAGCCGGTCGCGGTGAAGCCGGCGACCACGATGCCGTCGACGATCCCGCCGAACTGCCGTCTGCGGAAGAGGAAGATCAGCAGGACAGCGACGGCCTTCGCGGTCTCCTCGACGACCGGGGCGACGACCGTGGCCCCGAGGGTGTCGGCGCTCACCGGGTCCGCGGTGGCCGTCGCTATCCACCGGGTCGCGAAGGAGTTGGCGATGATCGCCACGAGCGCTGCGGCGCACGCGCCCCAGGAGAAGGCGAACAACAGATTCCGCCAGGGCCCCGGTTCGACCCGGTCGAGCCAGCGGAACGCCGCCATCAGCAGCGGCACGGGCAGCACGGCCAGGCCCAGCCCCACCAGAAAGCCCTCGGTGCCCGTCTGCCGGCGCACCAGGGCCAGGATCACCAGACCGCAGAGCGCGAGCACCGTGACCACCGCGCCGGCTCTGAACGCCTTGCTGCGCCAGACCATGCCGACGATGCGGGGCCGGTACCGCCACTGGCCTCGCTCCGGGACGCCGCCCAGGAACTCGTCGAGCCGCTGCTCCTCGAGAACCGGGACGACCGGCTGCTGGTGTTGCACGGACCCCTCGGACACCGGACGACCCTAACGAGAGCCACTGACACCTGGCCACGCCGTGGGAGGCCGGCCGGCCGGGCGATGGCTGATCAGCGACGGGTGAACAGCACGTCGTGCACGACGTGTCCCTTGTCCAGACCTTGGCCCTCGAAGCGGGTCAGCGGCCGGAACGCGGGCCGGGGAGCGTAGCCGCCGTCGGCCTGGGTGTTCTCGAACAGGGGGTGTGCGGTGAGGACGTCCAGCATCTGCTCCGCGTACGGCTCCCAGTCCGTCGCGCAGTGGACGACGGCGCCCGGCTTCAGCCGCGGCGCCACCAGGTCGAGGAACTCCGGCTGGATCAGCCGCCGCTTGTGGTGGCGCTTCTTGGGCCAGGGGTCGGGGAAGTACACCCGGAGCCCGTCCAGGGCGGCCGGCTCCAGCATCTCGCGGATCAGGATGATGGCGTCACCGTTGGCGACACGGACGTTGGACACCCCGGCCCGTTCCGCGAGCCCCAGCAGATTGCCCTGGCCGGGGGTGTGCACATCGACGGCCAGGATCCCGGTGGTCGGGTCGTCGGCCGCCATCTGCGCCGTCGCCTCGCCCATGCCGAAGCCGATCTCCAGGACCACGGGGAGGCCGTCGAAGAGCGTGCGGAGATCCAGGACGCCACGGCCGTCGATGTCCAGGCCCCAGGTGGGCCACAGTCGCTGGAGGGCGTCCTCCTGGCCGGTGGTCACCCGGCTGCGGCGCGGCTGGAAGCTGCGGATCCGGCGCTCGTGGTGCGAGCCCGCCGGATCGGCGGCCGGGCCTCCGGGGAAGCGGGGCTCCTGGCGCAGCCTGCGCTGGCGCTCGAAGGAGGCGGCGCGCCTTGCTGCCGCGTCGTCCGCGTCCGCGGCGCCGGGCAGTTCCGGGGCGGGGCCGGGAGTCTCTGGGGTGGGGTTCAGGGGCTCAGACACAATGACCCGATTCTACGGCGGGAGGCGTCCAGCCGGTCGCGCCGGCCCGCAGCAGGGCCCGTCGCGCCACCTCCCTCCCGATGGGCAGGGAAGCGGTGGCCGCGGGGGACGGGGCGTTGAGCACGTGCACGGTGTGCGGGGCGTCGCGGATCAGGAAGTCGTCGACCAGTGTGCCGTCCCGCAGGACCGCCTGGGCCCTGACCCCGGCGGGGGAGGGACGCAGATCCGCCTCCGTCACCTCCGGCAGCAGCCGCTGGACGGCCCGGGTGAACGCGCGCTTCGACAGCGACCTGTGCACCTCGCCCGCCCCGTACCGCCAGTGCCGCCGGGCGATCTGCCAGGAGCCGGGCCAGGACAGGGTGGCGGCCAGCTCGCGCGGGTGGACGACCGTCCGGTCGTACCCCTCGCGGGCCAGCGCCGGCACGGCGTTCGGACCGACGTGGACTGTGCCGTCGACACCCCGGGTCAGATGCACCCCGAGGAAGGGGAACGCCGGGTCCGGCACCGGATAGACCAGCCCGCGCACCATCTCCGGCCTGGCCAGCTCGTAGTACTCCCCGCGGAACGGCACGATGCGCGCTCCCGGGTCGTCGCCCGCGAGCCGCGCCACCCGGTCGCTGTGCAGCCCCGCGCAGTTGACCAGCACCCGGGCCCTGACCACCTGGCCGTCGGCCGTGCGCACCGCGACACCCCAGGGGCGCCGGTCGACGGCGACGACCTCCGCGCCGTAACGGATCTCCCCGCCCGAGGCGCCCACCTCGGTGGCGAACCTGACGGCCACCGCGGTGAAGTCGACCACCCCCGTCGTCCCGACCCGGATCGCCGCGAGGCCGCGCACCCGCGGTTCGTACTCCGCGATCTGGGCGGGGCCGAGCTCCCGGACCGGCAGGCCGTGCGCCCGGCCGCGCTGCACCAGGGCGTGCAGCCGGGGCAACTCGCGGCTGTCGGTCGCGACGATCAGCTTGCCCGTCACCGCGTGGGCGATGCCGTGTTCCGCGCAGAAGTCCACCAGCTCGGCGGCGCCCCGCACGGCGAAGCGCGCCTTGAGCGAGCCCGGCGGGTAGTAGATTCCGCTGTGGATCACCCCGCTGTTGCGGCCCGTCTGATGCCGGGCCGGACCCCATTCCTTCTCCAGCACCGTGACCCGGGTGCCGGGCGCGGTGCGCGTGATCGCGTACGCGGTCGACAGACCGACGATTCCGCCACCGATCACCAGCACATCGCAGTCGTACGCCGCGTGCGTCATCATCACGCCACCTCCCACCCCGATAGTGCACTGACCCACTGACAACGGGCTCAAACCAGGGCGGGCGTGTGCGTGGCGGGGCGTCCGGCCCCCGGATCCGGAGGAATCGGGGCGTACCGGCACCCTTCCCCCCGGGCTGCGGTTCGTCGGCCCCGCTGTTCCGCCGCTCGGGTCAGACCGGGGCGACGAGGAGCGGACGCGCGCGTTCCCTCAGCTCGGCCACGCGGGGCTCGTCCCCGTACGGCTCGAGGCGGTGCAGGAGGTCGCGTACGTACTCGGTGGTGCGCGCCGAGGAGATACGGCCCGCCACCTCCACCGCACGCGTCCCCGCCGCGCAGGCCGCGTCGAGGTTGCCCGACTCCAGCTCGGCGACCGCGGACACCACGAGCCGCAGCCCGTGGGAACGGACGAACTCGTCGGTGGGTTTCGACAGCGCCTGCTCGGTGAAGCGCCGCACCTGACGGGGCGCCTTGAGGTCGCGGTAGCACTCGGCGGCGTCGGCGGCGAACCTGTCGTACGAGTAGAAGCCGAGCCACGCCGGGTCGGAGTCACCGGTCCGGGAGCGCTCCAGCCAGCTCTCGGCGGCCCTGAGCGCGGCCCCCGCGGCCGGTGCGTCGCCGGCCTTGGCATGGGCGCGCGCCTCCACGAGCCGGAAGAAGCTCATGGTCCGCGCGGTGGCGAGCCCCCGATTCCGTTCGACCGCGGCCTGCGCCAGGTCCACACCCTCGTCGGCGAAGCCGCGGTAGGTCGCCTGCAGCGACATCGATGCCAGGACGTAACCGCCGAGCGGTACGTCGGCGGCGGCGCGGGCCAGGCGCAGCGCCTGGATGTAGTAGCGCTGGGCGGCTTCCTGCTGGCCGGTGTCGAAGGCCATCCACCCGGCGAGCCTGGTCAGCTCGGCGGAGGCGCCGAAGAGCGCCCGGCCCACCTCGTCGCTGTAGGAGCCCAGCAGGAGCGGAGCGGCGTCGACACGTAAGCACTCTGGGACCATGGAGGAACGCCAGTCCCCGCCGCCGTACTTGGAGTCCCATCGGCGTGCGTCCTGGGCGGCCTCGCGCAGCTTGGCCACGTCGTTGTGCCCGACGCGCAGCAGCGGTCCGTCGACACCGACACCGCCACCGACACCGCCCGCGGTGTCCGGGCCGGGCTGGACGGGCACCCCGCCCTGTGCCCCCGGTGCGCCCTCCGTGCCGAGGATCGCGGCCCGGGCGTCCGTCGGGTCCCGCGCGACCGACGGATCGGCCGGGGTTATGAGCCAGCGGGACGCGGGGGTCGCATAGGCGCTCACGGCGAAGGAACCGGCCAGCGACTGCCAGATGCCGCCGCCGCCCCGGCGGCCCGCCAGATCCAGCCGGTAGAGGTCCGTCGCCGACCGGACCGCTTCGCCCACGTCGCGGGGGAAGGCCAGACCGACCTCGGGCGCCGGATCGGCGTCGGCGAGCCCGATCTCGTGCAGCGGGACAGGTCGGCCGAGTTTGGCCCCTATCGCCGCCGCGATGAGATGGGGCGCCGCGCCCTGCGGCACCATGCCCTTGGCGACCCACCGGGCCACCGAGGTCTTGTCGTAACGAAGTGTCAGACCGCGCTGCGCTCCGAGGTCGTTGACCCGCCGGGCGAGCCCGGCGTTACTGATTCCCGCGAGGGCGAGAACCGTGCCGAGCTTCTCGTTCGGCCCGCGTTGCTCCCTGGACATGCGTCACCCCTCGACACACAGACGGCCGCCGCGTCACCGTCAGGCGCGCGGCATTCGTACCGTGTTCTCCCCAGGTGTGGTCCCTGGCACTCCGGCCGCACACGCATTTGGCTGAGCCCCGTGGAATATGCCGCCCTGCTGAGAACATCGGTACACCCAGCGTAGTTCGCCGCATCCCCACCGTTAAGGGGCAGACCTCCGTATGGCGGGAATGTTGTCCGTGCGGCGCGGGGGCGTGGGCGTCGTGCTCCTGATGTGTGGCCGTGCGCCCGGCCGTGCGCTCTGGTCCGGCCGGTGAGCAAGCGCTTCGATGGGTCCTGCGTGGGTCGGCCCGCTGAACTGGACACAGCGGGCTGGGGGAGACCGCCGCCCCAATCCCCGCGGGCGGCGAACCGGTCCGGGAGGTGACGAACACCTCCCGGACTGTGCGCCGCATGGGCGGGGTTCGGAGAAGGCGACGTGCGGGCCGGCGCGCCGGGGGGATGCGCCGACCCGCATGTCGCCGCACTTCGGCGGGGCCTTCCCGGGTGCCGTCGAGGACCTGCGGGAGGCGCGCCCTGGCCGCGGGCAGGGGCGCGTGAGAGCGTCACCTTCGAGCTTCCGAGGGCGAAACGCGCGGTTTCGCCACGATCGGAGATTGGCTGAATAGTGACGGTCGGAGCGGGCGTCGCGAAGCCGTCCGGCTATGGCCGGATTACGTCGGTTCCGCGGCTCGGCCGAGGCGGGGGACCGATTCCGGGGCCGATGCCCGCAACTCCCGGAAGCTCCACTTCCGTTGCGGAGCAACCGCAGGGCCGTGGCCAGGCTTTTGCCAGGGGCGCATGCGTATCAGGTGTGCGCCGCCCGTACACCCTCCCGGGCGCCGTTGTCGTGGCAGCATGTCCCGCAACGGCGTCCCCGTGTCCTGGAGCGCCGGTTCGTCCACAGCCTGTGGAGGCGGCGGTGCGTTGGTTGGTGGGGTGGAGCAGTATCGCCGCGAGCTTCGGCACCGTGGGCGCGGTCGGCCACCACGGGGAGGGGCGCACCGTGCATCCGGTGGGCTCCCAACTCCTGTGGGGAGACCCTGATCCGCTGTGGGCCGTGGGCGACTGGCGTCCCGACGAGATCCGCATCATCACGGTCGCGACCCCCGAGGGAGCCCCCACCACCCGCCTCGCCGTCCTCGGCTGCTGCGGGGCCACCGACGAGCAGCTCCGCGTAGGGCTGCTGGCCGCCCGCGGCGGGGCGCTGCGCCACCTCACCGCCTGGTCCGGCAGTTACACCGCCGTCGTGCAGATCGGCCGCCGCATCACCGTCGTCGGGGACCTCGCCGGGGCCCGCCCCGTCTTCCACACGCCCTGGGCCAACGGCACCGCGTACGCCACCGCCGCCCTCCCGCTCGCCGACCTCATCGAGGCGCAGCTGGACATCGGCCACCTCGCCGCGCTGCTGGCCTGCCCCGAGACCCCCGAGGCTCTGGGCGACGGCACTCCGTACGCCGGGGTGAAGCGGATCCCGCCCGGGCACGCGTTGATCCTTCGGGAGGGCTCACGCGAGATCACCGGGTACGAGGCGGTGGCCTCGCTCGCCGTGGCGGCCGCCCAGACCGATCCGGTGAGCGCCGTGGACGGCGTACGGGACGCGCTCGTCGAAGCCGTACGCGCACGGCTCACGGCGCCGCGCCACGCCCCGGAGACCCAGCCGCCGGACCCCGGCCCCGTCCCCGGTATGGGGCCCGCCGACCGCCGCGCGGCCCGTGGGGCGCCCGTGCCCGGCATCGGGGCGGACCTCTCCGGCGGCAGCGCGTCCGCCACGCTCGCCCTGCTGGCCTCGGGGCTGCCCGGGCTGCCGGGCACCGTGCTGGGCCATGGCACGGGGGCGGGAGAACGGCTTCTCGCCGTCACGTTCAACGACCTCTCCACCCAGGGCCGCGAGGACGAGCTGGAGCGCGCCCGGGTCATCGCCGCCAACCCCCGCCTGCACCATGTGGTCGTGGCGGCGGGCGAGGAGGCCCTGCCGTACGCGTCGCTGGAGAGCGGCCCGCTCACCGACGAACCCGCACCCTCCCTCGTCGTCGCCGAACGCCACCGCCGCCGGCTGGCCGCGGGCAGCGCGGACCACTTCGTGGGGCACGGCGCCCGTCAGGTCCTCGACGCGCACCCCGCGCGGCTGGCCGACCTCCTGCTGGACCGGCGCAGACGCCACCTCCTGCGGCCCGTGGCCGCACTCGCCAGGGCCGAAGGCCCTTCGGCGCATTCCCTGTTCGTCCCGCTGGCCGTCTACCGGGCCGCCCGCCGACTGGCCCGTACGTCGTACCGCACCGGGCTCGAGACGGCGGCGTCCCTGCTGCCCGACGCCCATCGGGACGCCCCCGGCCTCGACACCCCGGCCGACGCCTCGCTCGCCTCCCTCACCTGGTCACGGCCGGGCCCGGCCGCACGCTGGCTCACCGGGGAGGCGCTCGCGGAAGTATCGGTTCGCCTCCAGGAGGCGGCGATCCGGCCCGCCTCGGTCCAGCGGCCCGGTGAGGCCAGGGCCCGCGCGGCACTGGCCCGGCACGCGGCCGACCAGCGGATCCTGGAACAGGCCTCGGAGATCCGCAGCCAGCGGCTGCACGCCCCCTACCTCGACAACCAGGTCGTACGGGCGGCCCGCGCCCTCCCGGAGTCACTCCGCGTCCAGCCGGGCGCCCGGGCCGCCATCCTGCGCCGGGTCCTCGCGGGCGCCGGCATCCACGACCTGCCGCCCGGCTGGGGCGCCCCGTCACAGGCCACCTCCAGCGCGGCCGGACGCATCGGTCTGCGGACCGCCCTTCCGGACCTGATCGCCCTCTTCGACGCCCCGCTGCTCGCCGACGCGGGCCTGATCGAGGCACGCGTCGTGCGCAAGGCACTGCGCGCCGCCTCCGAGGGGGAACCGCTCCCGCTGGACGGCCTGGCCGAGCTGGCGTCCACGGAGCTCTGGCTCCGCCGTCTGGTCACGCGCCGGGGCACCTGCTGGACCGGCACGGCGGCCCCGCGGCAGCGAGCCGTGGCCGGCGGCGTCGTCCCGGCCCGCCGAACCCTGCAGTCGTAGACACCGGCTCCCGCACACGCGTACGGGCCGGCGCCCGGGGGAGAGCGAACGGGGGGCTCGCCCTGAGCCCGGACGACGTCCTCGGCCTCCTGACCGATGCCGCCGAGGAGTTCAGCGGCAGCTGATGTGACGCGGCCCAGTCGGCCGGCGCGACCCCGCCGGCCTTCTCCGCCGGCTCCACGACGAGCCTGATCGCTTCCTGGCCCTCGATGCCGACGCTCACCGGCACCGCGGGCGCACCGCCCCGCAGCACGGGGGACTGCCACAGCCGCGCCCCGTCGCCTCCGTACACGGAGAACCGCGCGGCGAGTCCGCCGGCGGCCGCCAAGGCCACCGCGGCGGCGATCCCCGCCTTCAGCGGAGCGCCGATCCCGCTTGTGAGCCGTCGCCCGCGATATGCCCATCTCGGCTGCGACGTGGGCGACCGGGCGACCCGAGCAGACCCGTTCGACCAACAGGCGCCTACCGAAGACGGTCAGCCGGGCATTACGGTGGGAAACGAAGACCTCCGTGCGGTGAGTTCCTAGACAGCTCCCACCACACCGGAGGTCTTCGTCATGTTCAAGACCTACCGAGTGTCAACAACGCTCGTGATCAATACACCTAGGCCGCGCGGGAGCGGAGACCCTCCAGCAGGATGTCCAGCAGTCGGGCCGAAGCGGCGGCCTGATGCGCGGGATCCGGCAGAGCCGGCGCCGCGGTGGCGATGACCAGCAGCACATCGGCCACCGTCACATCACCCCGGAGCTCACCCGACTCACGGGCCCGGTCCACCAGCCTGCCCACGACCTCGAGCAGCTCGGCCGATCCCGGGCCGTCGTCGAGCCTGTCGTCGCCGGCCTGCCGGCCGACCACCCGAAGCCCGGACGGCTCCGCTCCCTGCCGCTGGTGCGGAACGCGCGTCTCGCCGTCGGCGGCGTCGGAGCCCGCTGCCAGGGCCCGCTCGTCCTGCTCCGCACCGACGCGCAGCACCTGCGGCGGCAGCAGCCGTCCCGCACCCGAGGCCACCGACGTCCGCAGGAAGCGGGAGAGCGCCGACCACGGCTCGTCCTCCTGGCCGAGGGCCGAGCGCGCCTGATCGGTCAGCCGCGCGGTCTCCTCCTCGGCTATTCGGCGCACCAGTACGTCCTTGCTCGGGAAACGCCGGTAGACCGTACCGACGCCGACCCGCGCGCGGCGTGCCACGTCCTCCATCGGTGCGCCGTACCCCAGCTCTCCGAACACCTCACGTGCGGCGCGCAGGACGTGTTCGAGGTTGCGCTGTGCGTCCACGCGGAGCGGCGCGGAGCGGGCTGTTCCGCCCGTCACTCCTGCTACCGCTACGGCCCCGACCGCTCCCACAGGGCTGAGCCGCCCATGGTCCTCCACAGAAGAGGTGACAGCGCTCGGTCCATGAAAATCCTGAATGTGCATAACTTCCCCCGGTTATGACGTCTCCCCCCGGAGACTTCCCCGCCCTGTCAGCCGGTCGTGCGGACCTTGGTCCGAATCCGACACCCCGACGGGATACGAACATAGTTGAGCATGCGTCAATTCAGAAGGGGGTAGTTCCGCACCGGGCGCCCCCCGATCGGAGCAAGGGCCGGTCGGACCCTGCTCCGAGCCCCGCAGGTCCGCCCTCCCGGTGTGTCTGACCTGCAGAGCTGCGGGGGCGGGAGGGTGCCACAGCCCGCCGTGCAGCCGAAGAGCTCCGGTCACACAAATTGCCGGGCCTGTGGACAAACACCGGACTCCGTTGCGTCATGGGATGGTGAAGGCACCAGATTCCCGGGGCGCGCCCCCCGGCACCCGGCCCAGCGTGCGCGTTCTCGTCGTCGGCGGCGGCTACGTCGGGATGTACACCGCGCTGCGTCTCCAGCGGAAACTGCGACCGAGACTGAGAAGTGGTGAGGCCGAGATCGTTGTGGTCACGCCCGAGCCCTACATGACGTATCAGCCGTTCCTTCCCGAGGCCGCCGCCGGTTCGATCTCGCCGCGTCACGTCGTCGTCCCCCTGCGCCGGGTCCTGAAGAACTGCACGATCGTCATCGGCGAGGCGGAACGGGTCGACCACGCCAAGCGCACCGTGACGGTCACGACGCTCGCCACCGGCGAGGACGGCACCGGCGCCCTGGAGATCCCGTACGACGAGATCGTGCTGGCGCCCGGATCCGTCTCGCGCACCCTGCCGGTGCCGGGCCTCGCCGACTTCGGTATCGGTTTCAAGACCGTCGAGGAAGCCATCGGCCTCCGCAACCACGTCATCGAGCAGATGGACATCGCGTCCGCCACCCGGGACCCCGCCATCCGCGACGCGGCCCTCACCTTCGTCTTCGTCGGCGGCGGGTACGCGGGGGTGGAGGCGCTCGCGGAGCTCGAGGACATGGCCCGCTACACCTCGCGGTACTACCACAACATCAAACCAGCGGACCTGAGGTGGATCCTGGTCGAGGCGACCGGGCGCATCCTGCCGGAGGTCGGCGACGCCATGGGCAAGTACGCCGTCCGGGAACTGCGGGGCCGCAACATCGACGTACGGCTCGACACCCGGCTGGACAGCTGTGAAGGACGGGTGGCCGTGCTCAGCGACGGCTCGCGCTTCCCGACCCGCACCCTGGTGTGGACAGCCGGGGTCAAACCCGCGCCGATCCTCGCCGCCACCGACCTCCCCCTCACGGAGCGCGGCCGGCTCCGCTGCACCACCACGCTCGCCGTCGACGGCACCGACCACGCCTGGGCCGCCGGGGACGCGGCGGCCGTCCCGGACCTCACCGCGTCCGAGCCGGGCACGGAGACCGCGCCGAACGCCCAGCACGCGGTGCGCCAGGCCAAGGTGCTCGCGGACAACATCGCGGCCACGCTCCTCGGCAGGCCGGCCGAGGACTACCGGCACTCCTACGCCGGTTCCGTCGCCTCGCTCGGCCTGCACAAAGGTGTCGCGCACGTCTACGGTCGCAAGCTCAAGGGGTACCCGGCCTGGCTGATGCACCGCGTCTACCACCTCAGTCGCGTACCCACGTTCAACCGGAAGGCGCGTGTCCTTGCCGAGTGGACCCTGGCCGGGCTCTTCAAACGGGAGATCGTCTCCCTCGGGTCACTCGAACACCCGCGTGCCGAATTCGCCCTCGCTGCCCGTGGACACGTACCTCCGGGT
This sequence comes from Streptomyces sp. NPDC005791, assembly GCF_042871485.1. Classification (NCBI taxonomy): domain Bacteria; kingdom Bacillati; phylum Actinomycetota; class Actinomycetes; order Kitasatosporales; family Streptomycetaceae; genus Streptomyces; species Streptomyces sp. NPDC005791. The sequence continues at coordinate 4,456 of NZ_JBIAIP010000004.1, read as the reverse complement.
CCTCCGGGAGGAACTCCGCCGAAGGACGGCCGGCCACCGGACACGTCCGGCTGACCCGCGGGTCACCGCGCTCCGGCGGGCCCCGCAACGGCTGGAGTTCAGCCGTCGGACCGACTGCCGTACGGCACCTGTCAGTACGGTCGGTCACACTGGTCGTGTGACCATTGGTGGGCTCACACCTGCGCAGAGTTACCCGGCGGGCAGTCACCTGCAGTGACGGCCGACGGCGACCGACAGCACCACGAGGCCCGGCTGCGCGTTCCCGGAAGCCCGGCCCCGGCTCCCCGTCCCCCACAGGAGGACGGACGGGCACCGGCCACAGGATCAGCAGAAGAAACAGCTCGCCCGAGCGGACCAGACCGACACACGAGGCCAGAAATTCCGTGAACTTCACGCGCTGGAGCGCCCGCCTTCCTGGAACGCAGCGTCGAGCCGCCGCGCAGGACGACCACAGTTCCGTACCCGCCGCCCGCGTCGAGGCCGTAGGGCCGGACACCCCGGCCACGTCACCGGACGAGACCCCGGAGCCCTCCGGCCCAGGGCCCGCGCTGGAGGCCCTGCCGGCCCGCGAGCTCCTCGGACGGCTTCCCGCACCTGTCGCGCTGCTCCACGGCCCCGAGCACCGCATCACCTACGTCAACGCCGCCTACACGTCGGCCTTCGGTCCCCGCCCCTGCGGCGAACCCGCATCGGAGGCCATGCCCGAGCTCGCCGAGCTCAGCCTGCTGCCCCTCATGGACCAGGTACTGCGCAGCGGCACCCCCCGTACGGTCAAGTCCCGCAAGGTCCTGGCCGGCAGCTCGTACACGGTGACCTGCACCCCCGTGGCCACCGGAGACCCGGACGGGCCCGACGGGGGAGCAGGCGTCCTCGTCTACGCCACCGATGTCACCGACCACGCCGAGGCGGCGGAGCGGCTCCGCGCCAGCGAACGGCGTCACCGCGAGACCGCCGTGACCCTCCAGCGCTCCCTGCTCCCGCAGGACCTCGAACAGCCCGACGACCTTCGCATCGCCGCGACCTACCAGCCGGGCGGCACGGACGCGGCGGTCGGCGGCGACTGGTACGACGTGATCACCCTGGGGGCCGGCCGGACCGCGCTCGTCATCGGCGACGTGATGGGGCGCGGTGTGCGCGCCGCCGCCGTCATGGGCCAGCTGCGCACGGCCGTCCGCGCCTACGCCCGCCTCGACCTGCCGCCGCACGAGGTGCTCCAGCTCCTCGACGTACTCGCCGCGGAGATCGACGCCAGCCAGATCGCCACCTGCGCCTACGCCGTCCACGACCCCAACGAGGGGCACCTCGTCTACGCGTCCGCCGGGCACCTCCCCATCCTCGTGCGCGACGAGGACGGCACGGTCCACCGCGCCGAGGGCCCGACCGGACCGCCGCTCGGCACGGGTGGCACGGGTGGCTGGGTCCACACCTCGGGGACGATCGCCCTGCCGCCCGGCTCCACGGCCGTCCTCTACACCGACGGCCTGGTCGAACGCCGAAGCGAGGACATCGACGAGGGCGTGGCCGCCCTGGAGCGCGCCCTGTCCGGCGCCAAGGGATCACCCCAGGTGGTCTGCGACCGGCTCATCCGTTCCCTGGGCGTCACCGCGGAACACGACGACGACGTGGCGGTCCTCGTGGTCCAGCACCCCGCCCGTACGGGTACGACCGCCGAGCTCTTCCACAACGCCTCACTCGAACTGCTCGGCGGCATCGAGGCCGCTCCACGGGCCCGCGCGTTCGCCACCGGTGTCCTGGCGTCCTGGCGCTTTCCCGTGGAGCTCTGCGACGTGGGTGTCCTCGCGGCGAGCGAACTCGTGGCCAATTCCCTCCAGCACGGGACCCCGCCCATGCGCCTCGGCCTGCGCCGGACCGACCGACGCCTGATCATCGAGGTGACGGACGGGGACGACCACCTGCCCCGCCGCCGCCGGGCCGAACCCGCCGACGAGGCGGGACGCGGCATCTCCATCGTCGCGTCCGTCGCCTCGTCCTGGGGCAGCCGCCGCACCCCCGGCGGTGGCAAGGCGGTCTGGTGCGAATTCGCACTCCCCAGCTGATCTCTCCTCAGCGCACGCCGGTGGGCGCGCCGGCCGGCTCGCTCTCCGGCAGCGACACGGCGACCACCCTGGACGGCGCCACCTCGAGCGACGGCTGGTCCTGTACGGGCGTGAGCTGACGGCCCAGCCTGAGCGCCAGCACGGTGATGCCCAGCGAGAACAGCACGAAGGTCACGATGTACGGCCCGTGCAGCGACGCCCCCATGGGCCCTCCCACGGCAGGCCCGACGGCCAGGGCCAGCTGCTTCACCAGGGCGAACGCCGAGTTGTACTGACCGACCATGGCCTCCGGCGCCAGATCGGCGACGAGCGGCGCCACCGTCGGCGACAGCATCGCCTCACCCAGCCCGAAGAGGGCGTACGTCGAGATCATCGCCGCCGTCGCCATGGTCTGGCTGCCGTGTCCGAGACCCGCGTACCCCGCCACGATCCAGGCGAAGGCCCAGATCAGACCGACCCACGCGATGACCCGGCTGCGCCGCCGCCGCTCGACGAGACGGAGTACGACGAACTGCGCGAGGACGATGACCGCCGTGTTGGCCGCCAGCGCGATGCCCAAGGTGGACGGATCGATTCCGGCGGCCTCGGTGCCGTAGGCGGCGAGACCGGACTCGAACTGTCCGTAGCAGGCGAAGAAGATCACGAAGCCCAGCACACACAGCTGCACCATGGCCTTGTGCGAGAGCAGCACGCGCAGTCCGGGCTTGGCCGCCGTGCCGTCGGTGGGCAACGCCCCCGTGACGGAGGGGCCGTGCGGCATGCGCACCGTGGCAGCGACCACGCCGAGCACCACGAACATCGCCGCCTCGATGAGGAACAGCACGGTGAAGCTCGACGGCCGGCCGACGTCCACCAGCTGCCCGCCGGCCAGACCACCGATCCCGAGCCCGAGGTTCTGCAGGAAGAACTGCATGGCGAAGGCGCGGGTACGGGTGGCCGCGCTCGAGCACCACACCAGCATCGTCGCGAGCGCCGGTTGCATGACCGCGGTGCCCGCGCCGAGGACCGCGGCGGAGAGAACGGCGGACGTGACGCCGTTGGAGAAGCCCAGGGCGCTGGCGCCCACGGCCGCCACGCCGGCGGCGACGATCAGCACGGGCAGGGGGCCGCGCCGGTCGATGACACGGCCCGTGAACGGCAGTACGGCCAGCGCCGCCATCGCGAAGACCGCCAGTACGACCCCTGCCGTACCCGCGCCCAGATCCCGTACCTGTGCCACGTAGACGTACAGATACGGGACGGTGAATCCGAGGCCGAACGCACTCAGCGCACTCCCCAGCTGGATCCGCCGCAGCGCTGCACCCATCTCCCTGGTCACACTCACCTACCTCAAGAGCCGAACTTCAAGAACACGAACCCGTAGACTTTAACACTAAAGTTCGATGCTGAAGTCTTCATCATGAAGGACTTCGAAGGCGATGGAGGGCGTGCCATACTGCCCGCCATGTCTGACACCACCGGGCCCGAGCTCCAGGAGCCGAGCCTCGACGAGCAGATCGCGGCCTATCAGCGCGAGTTCCGGGACCTCGATCCGCAGGTCGAGCAGATCGTCTCCGCACTGGGCCGGCTGAACCGCCGGATGAACGTCGCCTACGGCAGACAGGTCGCCGCCCTCGGCATCAGCAACGCCGAGTGGGAGGTACTCAAGACCCTCGTCCTGTCGGGCAGCCCGTACCGACTGGGGCCGGGCGAGCTCGCCAAGCGGCTCGGGCTCACTCCTGCGGCGATGACCCACCGCATCGACCGCATGGCGGGCGAGGGCCTGGTCACCCGGGACCGGGACGAGAACAACCGGGTGCGCGTCATCGTCGAGCTGACCGACGAGGGGCGGACGAAGTGGCTCGAGGCGATGCGTATGGCCACCACCTTCGAGGAGGACCTTCTCCAGGACCTCTCGGGTGAGGAGCGCGGGGCGCTGGGCGAGAGCCTGATCCGTCTCCTGCGCCGGGTGGAGCACGAACAGCCGGACGCCGGCGGCCGGCTCACCGACCTGGACTGAGGGCCGGAGGCGGGGCGCGGGGAGGGGTTGACACGCCTCCTGCGCATCCGTAAGGTTCTTCGAGTTGTCACGGAGCCGGTACGGTCCGACAGGCAGCCGATCCGCCGCACCTGCGGCAAACAAACTCAGCACGATCTCCCACCGGGGAGAATTTCGGCATGCCCGGAATTCAATTCACAGACTCGATTATGAGTCGCCGGGAGAATCCGCTAGAGTTTGAGCGTCGGAAGGGCCCAACAGCCCGGAAGACGAACCCCGCTGACTGGGAATCAGGCCCGAAAGGATCTGATAGAGTCGGACTCGCCGGAAAGGGAAACGCGAAAGCGAAGAACTGGAAAGCGAAACAGCAGGAACCCGCTTCGGCCGGGAATCGGACACGAAAGAGTCTGATAGAGTCGGA
>NZ_JBIAIP010000003.1:428538-544333 GCF_042871485.1 Streptomyces sp. NPDC005791 | reverse complement strand
CGATACTGGATGTATCGGGGTGATCCCGACAACGCGGCGAGCGTGCGTGCCAGGCGTCGCCAGGCAGGCGGGACTTTCGAAACACGCCCTAGCGGTCGCTCTCGCCCCGGACGAGAGCGAGCAGCCGGTCAAGCACGTGGGATCCGCCCGCCCGCACACCGTCGTGCTCGTATTCGCTGGTCACCCATGTGCGCAGGCCACGGATCGAGGCGGCGGTGCGCAGCGCGTGGCCGGTGTCCACGTACATGTCGTCGTGATAGACGGCGGCGGCCACCGGAACCTCGTTGGCCGCGAGCCGCTCGGCGTCGTACAGGACGGGCCAGTCGGTGCGGGCGGCGAGCAGATCCGCCGTCTCCCGCAGGGGGCGCAGTGCGGGGTCGACGTCGAAGTGCCAGGGATGGATGCTCTCGCCGGTGAAGAGCACGGGACCGTCGCCCGCCAGCGCGACAGTGGCGTCGAACTGCGGGAACTCGGCACGGACGCGTTCGGCCGACCAGTCGGTGGGCCGCGCGCCCTGACCGTAGATCGCCTCGTGCAGGAGGGCGTACAGCGGGTGGCCCGCGAATGAGGTGGCGGTGCGCATGGCCTCCTGGAAGGCATCGGACAACTCGACCCCGTGCGGTCCGTCGACGAACGCGTTCTCGAGGAGGTAGTGCAGCTGGTGGCTGCCGTTTCCGCCGCCCAGCATGATGCCGAGGGACTGGAATCCCTCGGGTGTCAGGATGTGGCCGGCGCTGTCCGGGCGGTGCTCGGCGAGGTACCGGGCGATCGCGCGGGCACGCGCGACGTCCTGCGGGTAGCGGGCGTAGTGCGCGGCGACCTTACGCTCGATCCGTGGGTAACCGGCCCGGTAGACATCGTCGGCGTGCGCGTCCAGAGAGGGCAGACCACCGGTGATCAGGACGGCTGCGAGCCCTTCCGGGGCGGCCGACAGGTAGCGGACGGCGCAGAAGCCGCCGAAGGACTGCCCCAGGACGGTCCAGGGCGCGCCGCCGGTGAGCCGGGGGCGGATCAGTTCGCAGTCGCGGACGATGCTGTCGGACCGGAAGTGCGCGAGGTAGTCGGCCTGCTCACGCGCGCCGCCGCGCAGCGGCAGTGTCTGCCGGTTGGCGGGGGTGGACAGGCCGGTGCCGCGCTGGTCCAGGAGCAGCACTCGGAACTCCCGCACCGCCCGTCCCAGCCAGGCTTCCGTGCCGACGAAGCGGCGGGCGCCGAAACCGGGGCCGCCCTCCAGATAGACAAGCCACGGCAGGTCCTCCACAGCTGTCCCGGTCGCCAGGGCTTCACGGCCGAAGATCTCGATCGTCTCGCCGCCCGGATCGTCATGGTCGAGCGGGACGGTGAACCGTCGGTCGGTGAGGACGATGCCCGGCTGGCGATAACTGTGCAAGGGAACTCCTGTGTCCGGTGTTTCCCCGACAGTTCAGCACACCACCGTGACCCGGTCGGTCGCGGCCCGTGTGCGCCCCACCACTGCGGCTCCTACCGTGCAGTCGTGACCGCGGGGCCGAGCCGCACCCTATTACCAGCGTTTGCCATTAATCCGCGTATGCAACTATTGTCTACGCCAGTAACCATCGCACGCGGATCGACTTCGACCGGCCCCACCAGCCCCGGCACCGCCCGGTCCGACCCCACGAAAGGTTCCACCATGCCCACGGCCCCCACCGTCACGCTCAACAACGGCGTCACGATCCCGCAGCTCGGATTCGGTGTGTTCCAGGTGCCCGACGACGAGACCACCACCGCGGTCGCCGACGCACTGGAGGCCGGCTACCGCTCGATCGACACCGCCGCCGTGTACGGCAACGAAGCAGGCGTGGGCCGCGCGCTGGCCGAGTCCGGGCTCGCCCGGGAGGAACTGTTCGTCACGACGAAACTCTGGAACGCGGACCAGGGATACGACGCCACTCTCGCCGCCTTCGACGCGAGCCTGGCCAAGCTCGGCCTCGACCATGTGGACCTCTACCTCATCCACTGGCCCACCCCGGCCCGCGACCTCTACGTCGACACCTGGCGCGCCCTGGAAAAGCTGCTGGCCGACGGCCGGATCCGGGCGGCCGGGGTCTCCAACTTCCAGCCCGCGCACCTTCGCCGCCTGCGAGAGGAGAGCTCCCTCGTCCCCGCGGTCAACCAGATCGAACTGCACCCCGGGCTCCAGCAGAGCGAGCTGCGCGCCGTACACGCGGAGTACGGCATCGCCACCGAGGCCTGGAGCCCGCTGGCGCAGGGCGCGCTGCTGGACGACGAGGTGCTCACCTCCCTCGCCGAACGCCATGGCAGGACGGCGGCCCAGGTGGTCCTGCGCTGGCACCTCCAGCTCGGCAACGTCGTGATCCCGAAGTCGGTCACGCCCGCCCGCATCCGGCAGAACATCGACGTGTTCGACTTCGAGCTCTCGGCTGCCGACATGGACGCGATCGCGGGTCTGGACCGCGGCATGCGCACGGGCCCGGACCCCGACACGCTCAACTGACCCGTGACGAGGTGACTTCGGCCGGCCGCGGCCTGTCGGATCCGGGCGGGCGCTCAGCGCCTGCCCGGCCGCATGCCGGACCGGCGGGGACGTGTCTCGCCGGCCACCGTCCGCGCCGGCAGCCGCTGCCACCCCCGGGCCGCTCCAGCAGGCCTGCGGCCACGGGGTGGCGACGCAGGGCCGAGCCAGTCCTCGTACACGGTGCGAGGGGTGGCGACGCAGGGCGAGCCTCGTCCACGTGCGCAACGCGTCGTCGACCTCCGGCTCCGTGCAGACGCGACCTGACCCGAAGAGCGTGTTCGCGAGGTACGTCAGCGACTGCTCGCGGTGGGGCGGCTTCCGGGGGACCGCTGTCAGGCGTCCGCCCGGGAAGAGTGCGGCCACCTGCCAACCGCGGGGGTCCTGTCGGACATCGCGGAAGCCCCACAGGTGTGGGCCGGACAGACTACGCGTTTCCCCCGGGCAACGAAAGCTTCTTGACGTTCGGGCCGACCGTCGTACGGTGTGACCATTCATTCACCCTCACGACATGAGGCGGTCCCGCATGGCCCTGTTCGATCTTCCCCTCGATGAACTGCACGTCTACCGCAGCCGGTCCGTGGAGCCGGAGGACTTCGACGCCTTCTGGTCGGCCACGCTCGCCGAGGCCGGAACCCACGACCTGGACGCCCGCTTCGAGCGGCGCGCCGGCCTCGGTCTCGTCACGGTCGACGTCTACGACGTGACGTTCGCGGGCTTCGGCGGTCACCCCGTCAAGGGCTGGTTCATCATACCGGCGGGGACCACCGAACCCCTTCCGGTCGCCGTGGAGTTCATCGGGTACGGCGGCGGGCGGAACCTGCCCCACACCCACCTGCTCTGGGCGTCGGCCGGCCTGGCCCACTTCGTGATGGACACCCGGGGCCAGGGCAGCGGCTGGGCCCCGGGCGACACCGCCGACCCCGTCGGCTCGGGCCCTTCACTGGCCGGATTCATGACCCAGGGCATCGAGGATCCTGCCACCTACTACTACCGCAGAGTGATCACGGACGCCGTGCGCGCGGTCGAGGCGGCCCGTTCGCACCCGCTGGCCGACGCGTCGCGTACCGCTGTGATCGGCGCGAGCCAGGGAGGCGGCCTCGCCCTCGCGGCCGCCGGGCTGGTGCCCGACCTGGCGGCCGTCATGCCGGATGTGCCGTTCCTCTGCGACTTCCCCCGGGCCACCCGGATGACCGACCGCAAGCCGTATCGCGAGATCGGCGACTACCTCAAGACGCACCGGGGCAGGGCCGAGCAGATCGACAGGACGCTCACCTACTTCGACGGCGTCCACTTCGCCACGCGGGGGCGGGCACCCGCACTGTTCTCCGTCGCCTTGGAGGACCTGACCTGCCCGCCGTCCACGGTGTTCGCCGCGTACAACGCGTACGCGCACGCCGACAAGGAGATCGAGGTGTACGACTTCAACGACCACGAGGGCGGCGGAGCGTTCCAGCACGCGAAGCAGCTCACGTGGCTGCCGGGGCTGCTGAAGGCCTGACGGTCGCGCGTGACCCTGACCTCTTGACCTGCCTTGCGGACGGAGCCTAGGTTCTCCGGGAGAAAGCGCTTGCTGTACGGGTGAGCGCCCCTCATCTCCGCCTGAAGGGGTGTTTGTCACGACCAGTAGTCCTTCGCATCAGGGGCCTGTGCGGGTCGCGATCGTCGGCACGGGCGCGATCGCGCGTGGCAGCCATCTGCCCGCGCTGACCGCGCTCGCCGCCGGGCAGCCGTTGGAGATCGTCGCCGCGGTCGATGTCGACGCGGCCTCGGTCGAGGCGTTCTGCACCGATGCCGGGCTCGCGCACCCGTACACCGACCTCGACCGGATGCTCGCCGAGCAGCGCCCGGACCTGGTCACCCTCGCGACTCCGCCCCGGTTCCACCGCGACCAGACCGTGGCCGCGCTGCGCGCCGGGGCGTGGGTGTGGTGCGAGAAGCCTCCGTGCCCGTCGCTGCGGGACTTCGACGCGATCGAAGCGGCCGAGGGCTCCGGTGGCGACGGCCCGTACGCCGCGATCGTGTTCCAGCACCGCTTCGGCTCGGGCTCCAGGCACGTCCGGGAGCTGCTCGCCGCACATGCCATGGGCCGGCCCCTCGTGGCTCACTGCCAGACCACCTGGTACCGGGACGAGGCCTACTACTCCGTCCCCTGGCGCGGCAGTTGGAGCAGCGAGGGCGGCGGGCCCGCGATGGGGCACGGCATCCACCAGATGGACCTGCTGCTCGATCTGCTGGGGCCGTGGACGGAGATCCGCGCGATGGCGGGGCGCCTGGTGCACGACGTGGAGACGGAGGACGTCTCCACGGCGCTGATCCGCTTCGAGAACGGCGCGATGGCCACCGTGGTCAACAGCGTCCTCAGCCCGGACGAGGTCAGCCGGATCCGGATCGACTGCGAGCGGGCGACGGTCGAACTCACCCATCTGTACGGACATCGCAACGCGGACTGGCGGATCACACCGGCCCCTGGAGTCACGTCGGAAGAGGCGGACGTCTGGCGGGACTTCGGCCCCGACGTACCCAGCTCGCACGAGGCGCAGCTCGAGGGCCTGCTGGAGGATCTGCGGGCCGGACGCAGGCCTCGGAGCAGCGGCACGGACGGCCGCAAGAGCCTCGAACTGGTCGCCGCGCTCTACAAGGCCGCCTTCACGGGGGGCACCGTACGGGCGGGCGAGATAGGCCCCGGCGATCCGTACTACGGAGCGTTGCACGGCAACGCCCCCGGCTGGGCGCCGGAACACCTGGTGCGGCCCGCGGAGGTCCCGGCATGACCCGGGCGGTGGAGCTCGTCCACCGGCACGGCGACCACCTCTCCGTCGTGGCGACGGGCAGCGGGGTGGAGCTGCTGCGCTACGTCTACCGCGCCGAGGACGCGTGGGAGGCCCCCAAGCCGTACATCCATCCCCTGCGCACCCTCTCCGGGCAGGTGGTGACCGGATACCGGCCCAACGACCACCGCTGGCACAAGGGGCTGCAGATGACCGCCTCGCATCTGTCGGGCGCGAATCTGTGGGGCGGCAACAGTTATGTGCACGGCGAGGGGTACCTCGCCCTGCCCGAGCGCGTCGGTTCCATGGCGCACACCGGCTTCGACGAGGTGTCGGTGCACGACGGCGGGGTCTGTTTCACGGAACGGCTGACCTGGCATCCCCGTGGAGGGGAGCTGTGGGCCGAGGAAGCGCGCCGTATCGAGGTGCACGACATCGACGCCGAGGGCGGCAGCTGGGCACTGACCTGGTCGTCCACGGTCACCAACCGGCGCGAGGAACCGTTGCGGTTCGGCAGCCCGACGACTCACGGGCGCCCGGACGCGGGGTACACCGGGCTGTTCTGGCGGGGGCCACGCGCCTACCGCGACGGGCGGATCCTCACCGAGGACGGCGAGGGTCCGGACACGATGGGGCAGCAGTCCCCGTGGCTCGCCTACAGCGGTGAGCACGACGAGTCCGACGGGTTCGCCACGCTCGTCTTCGTCCACTCCCCCGAGAACGACCACACCGGCGCGGGCGGCTCGCATCCGGCGCACTGGTTCGTGCGCAGCTCCCCCTTCGCGGCCGTCGCTCCGTCGTTCGCCTTCCACAAGGAGCTGGTACTGGCTCCAGGGGCGGCCCTGGCCCGCCGCTACCGGGTGGTGGTGGCCGACGGGTCCTGGGACCGCGAACGGATCGCCTCCGAGGTCGGTGCGCTCTCCTGGTAGCGCCGCCTCAGCTCTTCTCGGCCGGGGAGAGGACGAAGACCGGGATCTCCCGGTCGGTCTTGGTCTGGTAGTCGGCGTAGTCGGGGAACGCCTCGACGGCGCGGCCCCACCACAGGGCCTTCTCCTCCCCCGTGACCTCGCGGGCGACCATGTCCCGCACCGCGGTCCCGTCCCGGAGCTCCACCTCGGGGTCGGCCTGCACGTTGTAATACCAGACCGGGTGCTTCGGGGCGCCGCCGAGGGAGGCCACCACGGCGTACTCCCCGCCGTGCTCGACCCGCATGAGCGGGGTCTTGCGGAGCTTGCCGCTCCTGGCGCCGCGCGTCGTCAGGAGGATGACGGGCATGCCGCGCAGAGTGGTTCCCTGCGTTCCGCCGGAGCTCTCGATGAGCTCGACCTGCTCACGGACCCACGTCGTCGGGCTCGGCTCGTAGTCGCCCTCGATCGGCATGACACATTCCTCTCGTCGCAGTGCTGAGGTCGTGTGCCCATCATGTCTCGCTCCGGGAGAAGGAACACGCGGGGACACCGGCGTACAGCGCGCCCGCCCCGCCTCGTCTCATTATCTGGACAGCCGTGAGACGACCACGGCGTAGATCCGCCCACAGAAACCGAGCCCCTTCAGCACCATACGTCCCTTTATTTCCGGAATATCCTCTTGCCCCGATCCAGGGGCGCCCGAGCACAGGCCGTACCGTGGGGGCAGCGCAGTAAGCCAAGCCTTACCCCGCTGCACTCTCTGCCCGTGCTCGTCCGCCCTATCGGTCTAAGGAACAACACTCCATGACACGCCCCGTCCGCGTCGCCATCGTCGGAGCCGGTCCCGCCGGAATCTACGCAGCGGACGCGCTTCTCAAGTCCGAGGCCGCCCAGGAGCCGGGCGTATCGATCGACCTGTTCGAGCGCATGCCCGCACCCTTCGGCCTGATCCGGTACGGAGTGGCTCCGGACCACCCGCGGATCAAGGGCATCGTCAAGGCGCTGCACCAGGTACTGGACAAGCCGCAGCTGCGGCTGTTCGGCAATGTCGACTACCCCAACGACATCGGCCTGGACGACCTGCGGTCCTTCTACGACGCCGTGATCTTCTCCACCGGCGCCGATGCCGACCGCGCCCTCGACATACCGGGCATCGAGCTCGCCGGCTCCTACGGTGCGGCCGACTTCGTCGCCTGGTACGACGGACACCCCGACGTACCGCGCACGTGGCCCCTGGAGGCCGAGAAGGTCGCCGTGCTCGGCGTCGGCAACGTGGCCCTGGACGTGGCACGCATCCTGGCCAAGACGGCGGACGAGCTGCTCCCGACCGAGATCCCCGCGAACGTGTACGACGGGCTCAAGGCGAACAAGGCGCTCGAGGTGCACGTCTTCGGACGGCGCGGGCCGGCGCAGGCGAAGTTCAGCCCGATGGAGCTGCGCGAGCTGGACCACTCGCCGAACATCGAGGTCATCGTCAACCCCGAGGACATCGACTACGACGAGGGCTCGATCGCCACGCGGCGGGAGAACAAGCAGGCGAACATGGTCGCCTCCACGCTGGAGAACTGGGCGATCCGTGACGTGGGCGACCGCCCGCACAAGCTGTTCCTGCACTTCTTCGAGTCCCCGGTGGAGGTCGTCGGCGAGGACGGCCGTGTCGTCGCCCTGCGCACGGAGCGGACGGAGCTGGACGGCACGGGCAACGTCAAGGGCACGGGCAAGCACACGGACTGGGACGTGCAGAGCGTCTACCGCGCGGTCGGCTACTACTCGGAGGAGCTTGCGAAGCTGCCTTTCGACGTCGTCTCCGGCACCGTCCCGCACGCGGCCGGACGCGTACTGACGGGTGACGAGCCCATGCCATCGGTGTACGTCACCGGGTGGATCAAGCGCGGTCCGATCGGCCTGATCGGGCACACCAAGGGCGACGCCAACGAGACCGTGGCCTGCCTGCTGGAGGACCACGCCGCCGGCCGGCTGCCCGCCCCCACGCAGCCGGGCCCCGACGCCGTCGTCGACTTCCTGGAGCAGCGCGGCGTCCGGTACACCACCAAGGAGGGCTGGCACCGCCTGGACGCCCACGAGCAGGCGCTCGGCGCCGAGCAGGGCCGTGAGCGCGTCAAGGTCGTGGAGCGTACGGCCATGCTGGACGCGTCCGGAGCCTGACAGCCGGCGCGAGACCCCGCGCCCCCGCGGCCCCTCACCGAAGAGGGTTCCGGGGGCGCGGTGCTGTCCGAGGGCGCGTCAGCCGGACCAGTGCCGTGGCAGGTGTGCTCGTCGTGGGCGGAACGGGTTCACCCCGAGGCCGTAGACTCGCCGAATGGCCAAGTACTTCGATGTGCACCCCGAGAATCCCCAGCGACGCACCATCACCAGCGTGGCCGAGAGCATCCGCTCCGGGGCCCTCGTCGCGTATCCGACCGACTCCTGTTACGCCCTCGGATGCCAGCTGGGCAGCCGCGACGGGATCGACCGCATCCGGTCGATCCGGAACCTCGACGACCGCCATCACTTCACTTTGGTGTGTCAGAACTTCTCGCAGCTCGGCCAGTTCGTCCAGGTCGACAACGATGTGTTCCGCACGATCAAGGCGGCGACGCCCGGGAGTTACACGTTCATCCTTCCCGCCACCAAAGAGGTGCCGCGGCAGTTGCTGCACCCCAAGAAGAAGACCGTCGGTGTGCGGATCCCGGATCACACCGTCACGCAGGCACTCCTGGCCGAGCTCGGCGAGCCGCTGCTGTCCAGCACGCTGCTCCTGCCGGACGAGGAGGAGCCGCTGACGCAGGGCTGGGAGATCAAGGAGCGCCTCGACCACGTCGTGGACGTGGTGCTCGACTCCGGTGACTGCGGCACCGAGCCGACCACCGTCATCGACTTCTCCGGCGGAGACCTGGAAGTCGTACGCCGTGGAGCCGGCGACCTGACCCGGTTCGAGTAGCACGCCGCCCGCACGGTCACTCCGCGCTTCCGGCGCTGCTGCTGAGATGCGCGGACCCCCGGGTGACTGGTTCGGTGGAGGGGTCCGCTCCGCCCGAGAGCCAGGGAGTGATCATGAGCGAGTCAGAAGACGTCCGGGGCCGTCTGCGGCAGATGCGTGCCCGGGCCGAGGATCTCGAGAAGGCCGCCGAGCAGACCACCGACCCTGCGGAGCGCCGTCGCCTCCAGGCTGAAGCCCATCGGCTCGAATCGGAGAGCGTGCAGGTCAGTGGTATGGCGAGCGGAGACATCTACGCCATGGAGTAGGCCGGGGGCGCGGCTCCGGGGGCTGCGGGGCGGAGCCGCGCTTGCCCTCACCGGGGTGGCGTGTTAATACCGGTGTTGAGGCGACATGCGGTGGCGCAGGTACGCGGCCACCGGGCTTCCTCTCCCTTGCCCGTCCGCCTCCTGACCACGCTCGACGAAGGGGTCCCGGTGACGTACATGAGATGGCAGGCGTTCCTGGAAGCCGTCCAGGAGCGCGGCGCCTACGCCTAGACCGTGGAGGCGGAGCGCGCGGCGCGCGTGGTGCTGGCGCTGCTCGGGGCGCATCTGGTCGGCGAGGAGCGGAACGAGTTGGCCGCCCGGTTGCCGGAGACGTTCGCGCTCGTTCTCCTGAACCCTCTGCAGGCCGCCGAACCGCTCAGCGCCGAGCGGTTCGTGCGGGCGGTGTCCGCGTGGATCGAAGGAGCGAACGAACAGACGGCGGCCTGGGACACCGGTGCCGTCCTCAGCGTGGTGGCCGACGCCTCGGGCGAGGAACTGCTCCGACGCCTGCTGCTGCAACTGCCTCCGGGGTACGACCTTTTGTTCGGTCACCCTGTCAGCGGCTGACGATCAGCCCAGGCCGGCGATCCGCGCGAGCCGCCGCATCGAGTCCGCAAGCGCTTCACGGTCGTACGAGCTCGTGGTGACCAGCACCTCGTCCGCGCCGGTCTCCTCGATCACCGACTCGAGTCCGGCCGCCACCGCGTCCTCGGTTCCCGCCAGGTGTCCGCGCAGGCCGTCTTCGAACAGGCCCCGCTCCTTCTCGGTCATGGGCAGTGCTTCGATCCGTTCGGCCGGCGCCAGCGGCGGGAACGAGCCGTGGGTCCGCGAGTACGCCATGGACCACGCTTCCGGGACCAGCAGGCGTCGCGCTTCCTCCACGGTACCGGCGACCGCGACGGTGCCGGCCACGATCACATAGGGCTCCTGGGCCCACACGGAAGGGCGGAACGCCCTGCGGTACCCGTCGACCACTCGTTTCAGCTTCTCGCGGCCACGGAGATCGCCCACGACGACCGGCAGTCCGGCAGCCGCGGCGATGGCCGCGCCCTGACCGGTCGCCAGGACGAACGGGGGGATGCGCAGGCCCTCCGCGGGTCGCGCATGGACCTGGGGATGGGCCTGCTGCGTGCCGTCCAGCCATCCGAGGAGCTCGGCGACCTGCCCGGCGAAGGCGTCGGCGTCCTCCTTGTCCCGGCCGAGGGCGCGGCGGATCCCGTCGGTGAAGCCGACCGAACGCCCCAGCCCCATGTCGATCCGGCCGGGGAAGAGGGAGGCGAGCACCCCGAACTGCTCAGCCACCACGAAGGGCTGATGGTTCGGCAGCATGACTCCGCCGGTTCCGACCCGGATGGTGGAGGTCGCGGCCGCGACGGCGGCTGCCAGGACCGTGGGCGCCGAGCCGGCCACCCCAGGGACGCCGTGGTGCTCGGACACCCAGAAGCGGTGGTAGCCGAGCGCCTCGGCCGTGCCTGCCAACGTGACGGTGTCCCGCAGCGCCTGCGGGTGGTCGTGCCCCTCGCGGGTGCGGGAACGGTCGAGGAAGGAGAACCGGGTCGATGCGATGGATGAACTCACGCCTGGTTCAACGCGGCGGGCGCGCCGTGATTCCCCGTGCCGCCACCCGGTCGGTGCCGTGCTGCCGTGGCGGTGATCTCGGCGGGTGTGTCGCGGAGGCCGAGGCGCAGGTGCTCGACGTGGTAGAGGGCCTGGTCGAGGAGTTCGGCGACGTGATGGTCGTACAGGGCGTACACGATGGAGCGCCCCTGGCGCTCGCCCGCGACCAGCCCGAGATTCCGCAGCAGGCGTAGCTGGTGGGAGCAGGCGGACGGCTCCATCTCCACCGCTTCGGCCAGATCACCGACCGCGCAGGGACCCTCCTGGAGACGGGCCAGGATCCGCAGCCGGGAGGGTGTTGCCAGCGCCTGGAGCGTCGAGGCGACACCCTCCGCCCCGACGGCGTCCAGCCGCTCGCGGGTGGTGGCGGTGCTCTGCTCGTCGCGTCCGTGGCCCATGACGCCATTCTACGTATGACACATGAAGACCTGTTCATATATTCCTGTACGGTGAAGCTGTCGTCGTTCCCGCCGCCCGCGAAGGGGGCTGCTCCGCCATGCCCGCTGATGTCCTGCCACGTCCCTCGCGTACCGCTGCCCCCGGCGCCGGAGGCATCCCCCGGCGTCGCACGCGCGTGCTCGCACTGACCGAAGCCCGCTGGGCGGGAGCGGCCCTCGTGCTCTTCCTGGCCGCGCTCCCTCTGGAGCTCACCGGCGCCCCCGGCTGGACCTGGGGCCCGATGTACGCCCTCGTGTACGCCGCCGGAGGCTGGGAGCCGGCACTGTCGGGCCTGCGGGAACTGCGGGAGAAGGTCCTGGACGTGGACCTGTTGATGATCGTGGCGGCGCTCGGCGCGGCCTCGATCGGACAGGTGATGGACGGGGCGTTGCTGATCGTGATCTTCGCGACCTCCGGTGCGCTGGAGGCGCTGGCCACCGCGCGTACCCAGGACGCGGTCCGCGGACTCCTCGACCTGGCCCCCGCCACCGCCTCCCGCATCACCGCCGGCGGCGACGAGGAAAGCGTCGCCACCGGGGACCTCGCGGTCGGTGATGTCATCCGGATCCGCCCCGGTGAACGCGTCGGCGCCGACGGCCGGGTTCTCGACGGTGCGAGCGAGGTCGACCAGGCCACCATCACCGGCGAGCCGCTGCCCATGGCGAAGGAGCCCGGGGACGAGGTGTTCGCCGGAACGCTGAACGGCACCGGCACACTGAAGGTGGCCGTCGAGCGGGACGCCTCGGAATCGGTGATCGCCCGGATCGTGGCGATGACCGAGGAAGCCTCCCGGACCAAGGCCCCCACCCAGCTGTTCATCGAGAAGGTCGAGCAGCGCTACTCGCTCGGGATGGTGGCCGCCACCCTTGCCGTCTTCCTCGTACCCCTCGCCTTCGGCGGCGACGTCACCGGCAGTCTGCTGCGCGCCATGACGTTCATGATCGTGGCCTCCCCCTGCGCCGTGGTCCTGGCGACCATGCCGCCCCTGCTCTCCGCCATGGCCAATGCGGGACGCCACGGCGTCCTCGTCAAATCCGCCGTCGTCATGGAACGCCTCGGCCAGACCGACACGGTGGCACTGGACAAGACCGGAACCCTCACCGAGGGAACCCCCCACGTCACCGGAGTCCACCCCCTGCCCGGGGCCGGACTGACCGAGGACACGCTGCTGGCCCTGGCCGCCGCCGCCGAACACTCCAGCGAGCACCCACTGGCCCGCGCCGTCGTGCACGCCGCGCAGGAGCGGGGGCTGTCGCTGTCGCCGGCCTCGGAGTTCATGTCGGCGCCCGGCACCGGTGTCACGGCCACCGTCGACGGCCACCGGATCTCGGCCGGCTCACCCGCCCGGCTGCTGCGCGGCACCGCCACACCGGCGGCGGACCAGGCCGCCGCCGTGGCGGCCGGACTGGAGGAGACCGGACGCACCGCGGTGCTCGTCCTGCGTGACGGCCTGCCGGTCGGAGTCCTGGGGATCGCCGACCGCATCCGGCGCGACGCGGCGGCGACCGTCGCCTCACTGGCCCGCCTGACCGGCGGCATCCCGATGCTGCTGACCGGCGACAACCCGCGCGCCGCCGCGCGGCTGGCCGCCGAGGCCGGAATCACCGATGTCCGGGCGGGCCTCCTCCCCCAGGACAAGGCCGCCGCCGTGCGCGAACAGGAGCAGGCCGGTCGCAAGGTGCTGGTCGTGGGTGACGGCGTGAACGACGCGCCCGCGCTGGCCGCCGCGCACATCGGTATCGCCATGGGGCGTGCGGGCTCCGACCTCGCGCTGGAGACCGCGGACGCCGTCATCATCCGTGACGAACTGGCCGCTGTACCCACCGTGGTGGCCCTGTCCCGGGCGACCCGCCGACTGGTCGTGCAGAACCTGGTCGTCGCCGGCGTCTTCATCACCGCCCTCGTCGTCTGGGACCTCGTCGGTCATCTGCCTCTTCCGCTGGGGGTCCTGGGGCACGAAGGTTCCACCGTCATCGTGGGCCTCAACGGTCTCCGCCTGCTGCGCGAATCCGCCTGGAATAGGGCGGCCGCCCAGGGCAGGGCCGCGATGCCGCCGGCCGTCCGGCCGGCTGCCGAAACCGGCTGACAGGCCGTCATGGAGGGCAGGAACTGCCCGGCCGCACCGCCCGACTTCTCCGGCGCCACTGTCTGGTGGGGCGACCCCGAACGCGACTGGGGCCAGGCCACCTTCGAGGGCGGTGACATCATGCCGGTCGGTAACGGTGTCGTCCTCATGGCCATGAGTGAACGCACCGCAACACCCAGACCACCGATCTGCTGCGCGCGGCGGGGGTCGAGCTCATCACCATCGTCGGCGGGGAACTGGGCCGCGGCCGGGGCGGCGGCCACTGCATGACCTGCCCCCTCGGCCGCGATCCGGTGGACTTCTGAACCGGCCGGTTTCCCGGCCCGGGCCCCATCGGAGCCATGCCGGCACGAACGGTGGCGCACGTCGTGCGCCACCGTTCGTGCCTCCGCGTGCGTCAGCAGGTCCGGGACACGTACCCCTTCTCACCTACGGGGAGCACGTCGAGGTCGCGCAGGACGAGGGAGATCCTGTCGCCCCAGGCCGAGCAGCTCTCGTCGAAGCCCACTTCACCCTCGCCCTCGTACTCGATGGCGAAGACGCGGTCGTCGTAAGCGTCGGCGTACGCGTCGCATTCGTCGAACTGGGCGCATTCCTCCGTCACCGCGAAGTCGAAGCCGATCGCGTCGTGCCGGTCGAGCAGGTCGGTGGTGTTCTTCTGGCCGATCGCGAGGCCGTCGCTGTGCGCCCGTGCGGCCAGCACCTCGGCGAAGGCGGCGTTGTGCTCCTTCGTCAGCTTGCCCTTCGAGCGTTCGAACGAGTCGAGGTTGTCCGGCTCCACCGCCTGGAAACCGCTCTCCGCGCAGCCGTCGATCCACTCCCCGACGATCTCGGCGAGCTGGGTGCGCTTCGCGGCCGTCGAGGTGTCCAGAAGGACCTCGTCCCAGCCCTCGTCGATGATCAGCTCCCCGTCGCCGTCACGCAGCAGGAGGCCGGGGTGGGTGTCCTGCCACCACTTCAGAGCGCGGGGTTGTGTCTGGAAGGCGTTGACGTAACAGACGTTGTACAGGCCGGGGACCGGATCGTCCTCGCGGTCGCGGGACACCGCCCGCACCCCGTCGGGCGGCGTGTAGCCACCGCCGATCTGGTAGTCGAAGTTCATGCCGGCCGTCGGCAGGAGCACCTCGGCGGCCGCCGACGGCCGCTCTGGGCCGGCATCGGCGGCCGCCCCGCCCGCGGCGGCACAGCCCGCCAGTACGCCGGCCCCGAGGGCGGCGGCCAGAACCGTCGCCACGCCGGCCACCGCACGCCTGCGGCGGAAGAACAGGGAAAGGGCGCGGCGGGCCACACGTACTCCAGGTGCCAGAGAGCGGGAAGAGGACCCTATGTATCCTCCGTCACCGCTTCCGCGACCGGCTCCCCGGGGGCACGGCTGCACGCGTCGTCCGCCGGGTGCGGCAGCGCAGACGCTGCCGCAAGCCGGACGTCGTGTGCGCAGTTCACACGGCCGTGCGTTCGTGCGAGCCAGGCCGATGTCGCGGTAGGCATCGCTTTCCGCACCTCCCCCTCCGCGCCGGATTGCGTCGTGCCGGTGACTTCACCCCTCCACTTCGGCGACTCGGGTGAGAAGCTCCTCCCGGCCGATGGCGTCGGTCCGCGTCGACGGCACCGTGCAGGCGTAGGCACCGGCCACCGTCCCGTACAGGGCGCAACGCCGCGGGGGTTCGCCGTGCAGGAGACCGAGGAGGAACCCTGCGGCGAACGCGTCGCCCGCGCCGTTGGAATCCACCACCGGAGCGGGCGGAGTGACGGCGGGCGTGTGCGTCAGTTCGCCGTCGTGCAACAGGTACGCCCCGTCGGCACCCGCGGTCGCGACGACGGCCTGCGCCCTTCCTCGTGCGGTGATGTCCCGCATGGTGCGCTCGGGATCGGCCAGAGCGGTGGTCGACAGGAACACCACGTCCGCCTGGAGGGCGAACGCCTCGTGATAGGTGTCGACGCCGTCCCAGTTGTGCAGATCGGTGGAGACGGTCACACCGGCCTCATGGAGCAGCGGCAGCGTGAGGGCACACGGATGCGTGATGACGACGTGGGCGTGGCGGGTGACCCCGGCGAGTTCACGGACCGTCGGTTCGTCGAACCGGTCGGTGTCGTGCGAGCGGGTCGTGTCGTACAGGGACAGCCGCCGCCCGTCGGGTCCGACGAGGTTGACCGCGCGCTTCGTGCCGCCCGAGGAGAACGCCTCGGTGAGCGCGATGCCCCGCTCACGGTGGAGGGTGCGGACCAGGTCCCCCTCGTGGTCGTCACCGATCACGTCGAGGTGGTGGGTGCGCAGGCCGAGGGCGTGCACCCCGAGCGCGACGAAGTCGCCGCTCTGTCCCGCGCGGGTCTCGATGCCCGGACGGATCATGTAGCTGTCGGCGAAGGGAAGCGGCAGCTCGGGGACGTGGACGATGGTGTCCACGCCCGCGCCACCCAGTACGAGGACGTCGGTCTGCTTGCGCATGTGCGTGGTCGTACCTCTCGGTGCGGGGAAAGGAGATCCGTGAGTCACGGTTCGGTTGTCGGCCGGGGGACCCGGACCGATCGCGACGCGCAGGGCGGATCCTGCTCCGCCCTGCGCGTCGTCGTGCCGTGTTGACGCACGGGCGGGTCAGTTCGTCCCGGATCCGGTGTGCGGCGCCGGCGCCGCACGGGCCGTCGGTGTGGCTCGGACGGTGCCGTCGTCGCCGACCGTGCCGGTGACGGTCTTCTCGCCGAGTGGTGCCGCCTGCGACGACTGCCGGGGTGCGAGCACGGTGAGACACGCGACGGCCCACACTCCGAACGGGATTGCGCCGACCAGGCGGAAACGGTGCTGCACGTACGGCTCCTTCGGCAACAGGGCACAGTGGCGCCCTCGAAGGCAGCCACGCGCCAGGCCGCCACAGGCGGGAACGCCTGGCAGCCTGCCGCCCTTCGTGTGCAGCCGTCAAGCATTTCCGCAAGTCCTTACAGGACTTTGCGCAAGTCCGTGCAGCGGGCAACTGCCCTCGGTACACGGGGAAGTGGTCAGGAGGACGGTGGTGGCAGGAGGTCCGCGGCCCTCCGTAGTTCCACGGCGTGCCGGGCCAGATCGGTTTCGCCGCCCCGGTCCGCCGGCATGGCCGCCATCAGAGCGAGCCGGTCACGCCAGCTGTTGCCGGCCAGCGGCACGGCGACGGCGTTCATCCCCGGCACCGACTCGCCGGCACTGTCGGCACGGCCGAGGGCCCGGATCCCGGCCAGCTCGGCGAGCAGGGCGGTACGGGATACGACGGTGCGGCTGGTGACACCGGGCAGTCGCTCCTGCGGATAGAGGGCGCAGACCTGTTCGGCGGTCAGCCGGGCGAGCAGTACCTTGCCCGCCGCGGTGGCGTGGGCGGGGTGGGCGCGGCCCGTCTCCAGGACAGCTCGCACGGGGTGACGCGACTCCCGGCCGTCCGTGATGATCACTTGGTCGCCGATCAGGGCAGCGGTGCTGATCGTCTCGCCGGTGGCGGCGGCCGCCGCGTCCAGCACCACCTGCAGGCGGGCCCTGATCTCGGGGCCGTAACCGGCCGGACGGCCCAGTGTGACCAGTTCCGGGCCCGCGGAGTAGCCCCGGCCAGAGGTGTCGCGGGTGGCGAAGCCGCGCGATTCGAGGGTGCTGAGCACACGGTGTGCGGTGGAGCGGGCCACTTCCAGTTCCCTGGCGGCCTCGGTGACCGAGAGGGTGTCGTGGGTGAGGAAGAGACGCATCAGGCGCAGCCCGGTGTCCAGCGACTCGATGATGTAGCTCCTGGGGTCGGCCACGGGGTCCTCTCGGTCAGGTCACGGGGCCGTGTTCGAGGTGCGGCGCCCGGCACCCATCATTCCGGGCGCCCGGACGGCCGAGTGACCACCGTCCGGGTCCGGTTCGGTGCCGTGACGAGCCGCGAGCGGTCCGAGGGGCAGCGGATCGGCTACCAGGCCGAACCGGCTGCGAAGTTCACGGCGTTCACGGCCTGCCCCTCAAGAGGGGCCCGGCCCGCCGGTACCCCGGCCGCCCTGGGCATACGGTCATCCGTCATCGCGCTGGCGGCGGCCGGGCAGCATCTCCTGCACCTTCGACTTGAACCCCTGGCGGATCATGCCGGCCCGGTCACTGTCCCCCTTGACGATCGCTGTGGCCGCGGCCTCGATCTGCTCGAAACTCGCGTGGGGCGGGATCGGGGGCACAGCGGGGTCGGTGCGGAAATCGATGACGAAGGGGCGGTCGGCAGACAGTGCCTGCCGCCACGCGGCTTCGACCTCTCCCGGCTTCTCCACCCGCACACCGTCGAGCCCGATGGAACGGGCGAAGTCGGCGTACGGAACGTCCGGGATGGACTGGGACGGCAGGAACTGCGGGGCGCCGGACATGGCTCGCATCTCCCAGGTGACCTGATTCAGGTCCTGGTTGTTCAGCACCGCCACGATCAGCCGCGGATCACCCCACTCGGGCCAGTACTTCGCGGCGGTGATCAGCTCGGCCATTCCGTTCATCTGCATCGCACCGTCCCCTACGAGGGCGATCCCCGGGCGGCCGGGATGGGCGAACTTGGCTCCGATGAGATAGGGGACGCCCGGCCCCATGGTGGCGAGCGTGCCCGAGAGGGACCCGCGCATCGACCCGCGCATCCGCAGGTGCCGGGCGTACCAGTTCGCCGCGGAACCGGAGTCGGCGGCAAGGATGACGTCGTCCGGCAGCAGTGCGTCGAGTGCGTGCACGACGTATTCGGGGTTGACCGGATCAGCTTCGACGGCGGCCCGGCGTTCCATGACGTCCCACCAGCGAGCGGTGTCCTTCTCGATCTTCTTGCGCCACGCACCGTGCTTCCTGCGCTTCAGCCGCGGCAGGAGTTCCCTCAGCGTCTCCTTGGCGTCGCCGACGAGATTCACCTCGAAGGGGTAGCGCAGGCCGACCATGAAGGGGTCGATGTCGATCTGTACGGCGCGGGCCTGATCCAGGTCGGGCAGGAACTGGGTGTACGGGAAACTGGACCCCACGACCAGGAGCGTGTCGCAGTCCCGCATCAGCTCGTAGGACGGCCGGGTGCCGAGCAGACCGATGGAACCGGTGACGTACGGCAGGTCGTCGGGCAGCGCGTCCTTGCCGAGCAGGGCCTTGGCCACGCCCGCGCCCATTAGCTCGGCGACGTGTTCGACCTCGGCCCGCGCGCCCCGGGCTCCCTGCCCGATGAGGACCGCCACCTTCTCACCGGCGTTGAGGACCTCGGCGGCCCGGGCGATGTCGTGCGCCGCGGGGACCGGCGTGTAGTCGGCCATTCCCAGGCTGGAGGGGACCATCTTGAACGCGTGGGTCGGCGGGGAGTAATCCAGTTCCTGCACGTCGGCGGGGATCACGAGGGCGGTGACCGTGCGCTTGGCGTACGCGGTCCGCACGGCGCGGTCGAGGGCGTTGGGCAGTTGCTCGGGGACGGTCACCATCTCGCAGTAGTCGGAGGCGACGTCCTTGTAGAGGCTCAGCAGGTCGACCTCTTGCTGGTAGGAGCCGCCCATGGCGCTGCGATTGGTCTGCCCGACGATCGCCACCACCGGGACGTGGTCCAGCTTGGCGTCGTAGAGGCCGTTGAGCAGGTGGATCGCCCCCGGCCCGGATGTGGCCGCGCACACTCCGACCTTTCCGGAGAACTTGGCGTACCCCACGGCTTCGAAGGCGGCCATCTCCTCATGCCTGGCCTGGACGAACCGGGGGCGGTCCTCGGCCCGGCCCCATGCGGCCAGGAGGCCGTTGATGCCGTCGCCGGCGTATCCGAAGACATGGTCGACGTCCCATTCGCGGAGCCGTTGCAGGATGAAGTCGGACACCTTGATCGACATGGTGCATGGCCTTTCGTAGGGATCGGACCCGCACGGGCTCGCCTAACCACTGACGTCACATGAAAACCCGGCGCTCCGGATCAACGGGCTTGCCATGGCCGGGGTTCGTCCCAAAGATTCCGGGAGTCGGATCATCGCCCCGGCAAAGGATCCGCCGGGGTTCCGCCGAGCGCCTCAGGCTCGGCGACCCGCTTCTTCGACAGAGACACCGGTTCCCCTGGAAACAAAAGGCATTTAGGTTAGCCTAAGCTAATGTGAAGCGTGAGACTTGCGGGTACGGCCCCCTGGCCGGCCGGGCTCCAGCCCGCGCGCAGCTCTCGGAACAGGGTGGGGACAGATGAGACGACCGGCCGGCACACAGCGCGGGAACGTGGCTCCTCCCACCGGGTCGCTCGGCCGGCCGGAGGAACCGCCGGGCGACGTGGTCGTCGTCAAATTCGGCGGCAGTGCCATGGTGGACGCGAGCCTGCAGCGGACGTTCGCACAGGACGTCGTGGAGCTGCGACGTTCGGGCCTGCGCCCTGTCGTCGTGCACGGGGGCGGCCCGCAGATCAGCACCATGCTCGATCGCCTCGGCCTCGAGACCCACTTCGAGGCAGGCCTGCGGGTGACGACACCGGAGGCCATGAAGGTGGTGCGCATGGTGCTGACCGGGCACGTCCAGCGAGACCTGGTCGGCCACATCAACGCCCATGGGCCCTTCGCCGTGGGCCTCTCGGGCGAGGACGCGCACACCATGACAGCAGTACGGCGGCCGGCCTGGGTCGACGGACGGCCCGTGGACATCGGTCTCGTCGGCGACGTCGTGGAGGTGCGGCCCGGCATGCTGCACGCGCTTCTGGAGCAGGGGCACATCCCGGTGGTCTCCCCTGTGGCGCGCGGCGAGGACGGGCAGGTCTACAACGTCAACGCCGATCTCGCCGCGTCGGCCCTGGCCGTGGGCCTCGATGCCGAGCGTCTGGTGATGCTCACCGATGTGGAAGGGCTCTACTCGGACTGGCCGCACAGCACCGAGGTGATCGAGCGGGTGACGGCAGGTGCGCTGCACGCGCTGCTGCCGGACCTGGCAACCGGCATGCTGCCCAAGATGGAAGGCTGTCTGCGGGCCGTCCGCGGCGGCGTACGCCGGGCACACGTCATCGACGGCCGCGTGCCTCACGCCGTCCTGCGCCGCGTCCTCGACGGGACCGGTCCTGGGACCACGGTGGTTCCCGACGACAGCGGGGACCCGGCCGCCGATCATGTGCGGGAGTCCCGGCACATACGTACCGCGGCCTTCCCTTCGGCAAGGGATCACAGTGCCATGAATATGACAGCCACGATCGGATCGGGGTCATCCCGTTGACGTGCCATCAGCTCTCCGCCCTCCCCCTGCCAAGGAGACGTCCGTGCACCGGATGACGGATCACGAGGCCATTGCGGCAGGTGCGGAGAACGCGTTCGCCGCGTTCGGACTGCCGGGCCCGCCCGGTACCGACGCGTTCTGGGCGACGGCGCGGACACCCACATCGGTGCCGGCCGACGGCGGCGGCTGGGTGACCCTGTTCCTCTGGCGGGGGTCCCCGGTGAGCGTCGGTTTCGAGAGCTGGTCGAAGCCCGTGCCCATGTCCCGGTGGGAGGACACCGACTGCTGGTACGCCGAGGTCCGCATGCCCCCACGGCTGCGGGTGACCTATCAGTTCCTCACCGACGACGGCCCGTACGCCGACCCGTTCAACCCCGTCGGCGCGGGCGGTGACCGGTCCGTCGTCGCCACGCCGGACGCCCCGCACCAACCGCACTGGCCCCTCGTCGGCGCCGACGACGTCCTGCCCGTCCCGCCCACCCGGATCCGCTGGGCCGGCAAGCGGCTCGGTGGGCGGCGCACGGTGCGGGTCCACCCGGCGGGCGGCGGCGGCCCGGTGGTCCTGCTGCTCGACGGGGACGACTGGCTGTACCTCCACCCAGCCACGACCGCCTTCGACTCCGCCGTCGCCGCCGGTGAGATGCCCCCCGTCACCCTCGTCTTCCTTCCCTCCAAGGACAGGGCTGCCGAGTTCGGGTGCAGACCCGAGCTGTGGGAGGCGATCCGGGACGAACTGCTGCCGCTGGTCACTGCATCCGGTGTGCACGCCGACACGGACCGGTTGGTGGTCGCCGGGCAGAGCCTCGGCGGACTGAGCGCGATGTACGCGGCGATGGAATTCCCGGACCTGGTCCCACGCGTCGCCTGCCAGTCCCCGTCGTTCTGGTGGACGCCTGACGCCTTGAACCGGCCGGACCCCTTGGGCGGTCCGGTCGGTGGTGCCGTCGCCGCCCGTCTGCGGGAGCGCCCCGACCTGTCCGGTCTGCGGATCGCGTTCGACGTGGGGGAACACGAAACGCGCATGCTGCCCCACTGCGAGCTGGCCGAGGCCCTGACGGAACAGGCCGGCGCGACCGTGCGGGTCTCGCGGTCGGCTTCGGGACACGACCGGGCGGGCTGGCGGCACGCCCTGCTCAGG
The DNA here is from genome assembly GCF_042871485.1 of Streptomyces sp. NPDC005791. Lineage (NCBI taxonomy): Bacteria > Bacillati > Actinomycetota > Actinomycetes > Kitasatosporales > Streptomycetaceae > Streptomyces > Streptomyces sp. NPDC005791. Next base: position 522,488 of record NZ_JBIAIP010000003.1, on the reverse strand, counting down.
GATGTGGCCTGGACCCTCGACCGGTAGCGGTCACCGGGCCACGGCCCTGCAGTAGTTGTCGTCGGACGCCAGGAGGTGGCGATGCGTGTCGTCCGCCGTGACGACACCCTCGTCCAGGACGAGCACGCGGTCGGCGACGTCCAGCAGAGCGGGGCTGCTGGTGATCACGACGGTGGTGCGGCCCGCGCGCAGTTTCGCGATGTTACGCGCGATGAGCTGTTCGGTGACCGCGTCGACCGCTGTCGTCGGGTCGTGCAGGACCAGGACGTCGGAGTCGGCGGCAAGAGCCCGGGCCAGGGACAGCCGTTGCCGCTGCCCCCCGGAGAGGTTCGCGCCGCGGTCACGGACGCCGTGGTCGAGTCCCTCGGGGTGGAGTGCGACGACGTCGGTCAGGAGCGAGGCCTCCACGGCCTCGGGAATCATCCGGCCGGTGCCCGACGGATCGATGTTCGTACGGAGACTGCCGGCGAAGATCTCCCCGTCGTACGGGTTCACCAGCATGTGCCGGCGAAGGGCCTCGACCGACAGGTCGCTGATCGCGCGTCCGCTGACCCGCACCACACCCTCGTACGTCCCGGGTGCGACGTGCACGCCGAGGATCGAGGCGAGATCGGCCGCCGCGCGGGGCTGGTAGGGGGCGATCGCCACGAACTCACCGGCGCGCACCCGGAACGTGAGCTCGCGCAGTTCCCCGTACCGGACACCGTCGAACTCCAGATCCCCGTTTGCGGCCGGGCGGCCCAGGCCCGGGGCCGTCAGTGGTGGCGCGGAGAGGACCAGTGCCATCCGCTCGGCCGAGGCGCGCGCCATCATCACGTACTTCGGCATCTCCGAGAACAGCTTGAGCGGTTCCATGATGAACTGCGCGAGGCCCACGGCCATGACGAGCTCCCCGATGGTGATCCGTCCTTCGTACGCCAGCCAGCCCGCCGTCAGGGTCACCGCGGCGGCGAGCACCGCGTTCAGGGCCAGTGCGGTGCCCGCGTAGACGCCGTTGACCCTGGCGACGGTGACGGCCTGGTGTTTCGCCTCCGTGCTGACCTTCCGGTAGGAGAGGAAGGCCGCGTGGTTGCCGCCGAAGCCGTGCAGCGGACGCAGACCGGTGATCAGGTCGGCGACCTTCGCCCCCGCCCGAGCCACCCGGGCCTGCTGCTCCTGGGTACTGGACCCGATCCGCCTGGACATCACGCTCAGGATCGACAGGATCGCGACGGTGCCCACGATCACCAGCAGGCCGAGCCGGACATCGGCCAGGCCCAGCGCCACCGACGCGACCACCACCGCGACCAGTGAGCTGACCAGCAGCGGCACCACCTCGACGATGTCGGCGGTCTGGTCCGCGTCCTCGGTGGCGATGGTCAGCACCTCGCCGGACTTCAGGTCGACGTCCCTGGCCACCGGTTGGAGTCCGCAGGCGGCGACCCGGACCCGCCAGCGGTGTGCCTCGGTCGTGTTGGCCTTCTGCAGGACGCGCATCCCGAACCGCCACGACAGTGACACGGTCGTGATGATGACGGCCAGCGCCGCGATCGACAGGCCGAGCGAGCCGAGGCTTCGGTCCCGCAGCGTGTGCTCGACGATCAGGCCGAGCGCGATGGGAAAGGCGGTCTCACCCGCCTGGTAGAGGCCCATGAGGACGGTGCCCCAGGCCACCGCGCCGGCGTTCCGGCGCAGGGCGGTCCGGAGGATGCCGGCGCCCGGGCGGGGGCGGTGCACGTCAGGTGTTGTCATCAAGGTGGCGGGCAATCGCTTCCGGGGTTCGAAGGGTGAGCAGATCACGGATCGTGATCACAGGACCGTACTCCCGGCGGAGCAGCCCGATCAGCCGCACCGCCAGCATGGAATGACCGCCGAGGGACACGAAGTCGCTGACCGCGTTCACCTCGTCGTCGTCCAGGTCGAGTGCCTCGGCGAAGAACTCGCAGACCGTGAACTCCGTCTCGGTCTCCGGGGCACGCTCCCCTCCCGTGGTCAGCACGCCGAGTGGTCTGGCCTCCGGCAGCGCCTTGGTGTCGGCCTTCCCGTTCACGGTCAGCGGGATGCTGTCGACCTGGGCGTAATGCGTCGGCCGCAGGAAGTCCGGCAGCCCGGCACCCACCTCGGCGGCCACCGCTCCCAGGTCGCCGCCGCCCAGCACGAGGTAGGCGGCCAGTCTGTACGCTCCGTCGACCCGTGGGTCGGGCTGGGCGACCGCGGCGGCGAACCGCACCGCCGGGTGAGCGGTGAACGCGGCCTCGACCTCGCCAGGCTCGACCCGATGGCCACGGATCTTGACCTGGTGGTCGGTGCGACCGAGATACAGCAGATTCCCGTCCGGCCGGCGGACCACGAGGTCGCCGGTGCGGTACATGCGCTCGCCGGGTTCGCCGAAGGGGCATGCGACGAAGCGGTGCGCGGTCCTGTCGGGCTGCCCGAGATAGCCGCGCGCGATCCCGATGCCCGCGACGTACAGCTCACCGGGAACGCCGTCCGGCAGGGGTCGGAGCCACGGATCGAGCACGTACACATCGGTGTTGTCGATCGCCACGCCCACCACAGGGTCCTGGCATTCGAAGGTGCCGACGCCGAGGGTGTTGATCGTGTACTCGGTGGGCCCGTACAGGTTGTAGCCGGCCGTACCCTCGGTCTCCGCGAGCCGCTTCCACAGTCCGGGGGTGACGGCCTCGCCGCCCAGCAGCACCAGGGCCGGGCGGCGTGCGGGGTCGTCGAGGAGGCCTTCCGCGACCAGCTGCTGGGCGTACGTGGGGGTCACGTTGATGACGTCGATCCCGTGCGTCGCGCAGTACTCGACCAACCGGGGCGCGTCGCGGCGCAGTTCCTCGTCACAGATGTGCACCTCGTGGCCGTCGGCGAGCCACAGCAGCTCCTCCCAGGACATGTCGAACGCGAAGGACACGGTGTGCGCGATCTTGAACACCCGGTGCCCGTGTTCTGCCAGGACCGGCTCGAAGATGCGGCGCTGATGGTTGACCAGCATGTTGGTGAGCCCGGCGTACTCGGTCACCACACCCTTCGGCTTCCCGGTCGATCCGGAGGTGTAGATCGTGTACGCGGGATGCCGCAGGCGGTGCGGGGCGTCCGGTGCGAACGTCACGTACGGCTCGCCCTCGGGCAGGGGCAGGTCGAGTTCGATCAGATCGCCGGTCAGCCGTGGCGAGACCGCGCTCACCGTGAGGAGCACGTCCGGCCGTGCCGCGTCGATGATCGCGGCGATCCGCTCGTCCGGGTGGTCCAGCTCCAGCGGAACGTAAGCGGCGCCGGTCCGCAGCACGGCGAACAGGGCCACGATCGAGTCGAGGGAGCGCGGGATCGCGAGGCCCACGGACTTCTCCGGGCCGATGCCGCGCCGGGCGAGTACACCTGCCACCGAACGGCTGCGGTCGCGGAGTTGTGCGAACGTCAGCGCGGAGCCGTGGGCGACGAGGGCCACCCGCTGCGGATCGCGGTCCGCCGCCCGGTCGAAGCGGTCGACGACCGTGTCCGTGCCGATGCCCGTGCGCCCGGTGGGCTCGGGGACCGGTCCGAGGCCACGCAGCGCGCCGACCGGCCCGTCCGAACGGGCGAGGTCCCCCAGCACCCGCAGGTAGTCGTCGACGAGCCGGCGGGCCTTCCCCGCGTCACCGTCGCGGTACTCCAGTTTGACCGTGAGCCGGTCGCCGGGGGTCACGACCCAGGTGAACGGGTAGTGCGTGGAGTCGTCGGTCCTCACCTCGGTGATGCCGTGCCTGGCGTTCATCTCGGCGAAGGCGTCCATGTCCAGGAAGTTCTGCAGGACGAACAGGTTGTCGAAAAGGCTGTCGTGGCCGCCGGCCCGCTGGATCTCGCCGAGCCCCAGGTGCTCGTGTTCCATCGCCTCGACCCGGGCCGCCTGGACGGCGGTCAGATACGCCCGGACGGTGTCCTCGGGCCGTGCCCGCGTCCACATCGGCACGGTGTTGAGCAGCACTCCGACGATGTCCGACAGGCCTTCGCCCTCCCGGCCGGAGACGGTCACCCCGAAGACGGCGTCGCTACGGCCCGTGTGGGCGCCCAGCAGCAGGCCGAACGCACCGGTCAGCACCGAGTTGAGGGTGACGCCGTGCGTCCTGGCCGCGTCTCGCAGCCGGTCCGACTGTGCGGCGGACAGCGTGTGCACGAGCGCGCGGGGCAGGCCGTCCGGGAAGGACGGCTGCGGTCCGGCCAGCAGTGTCGGGCCGGTGAGGCCGGCCAGGTGCTCCGACCAGAAGCGCTCGGACACGGCGGCGTCCCTGGCGGCGAGCGTCCTGGCGTACTCCTCGAAGCCCGGTGTCGCCGGGACGGCGTCCAGCTCCTCGCCCGCGAGGACGGCCTGATAGGCGTCGAACAGGTCCCGCAGCAGGATCTCACGGGACCAGCCGTCCCAGAGCAGCAGGTGGTAGCTCAGCAGCAGGCCGTCGCGTCCGCCGGGCAGACGTACGACGGTCAGCCGGATCAGTGGCGGCTCGCCCGGGTCGAATCCGGTGTCGCGGTCCGTGGCGCGCAGGACGTCGACATCCGCGTCCGTCTGCGATCCGACCGTCCGGACGTCGACCCGTCGGCCGGCCTTGAGCATCTGGACGGGATTTCCGTCCTCGTCGGTGGTGAAACCCGCGCCCACCACGGGGTGCCGCGCGATGACGTACGCCATCGCCTCCGACAGCGCAGCGGTGTCCAGGCGGCGGTCGAAGGTGAAGTAGCTCTGGGCGACGTAGTGGCCGGCCGGACCGGCCATCTGGGCCTGGAAGAAGAGACCCCGCTGGAGCGGGGTCACCGGTGCCGTGCGCTCGGCTGTCGTGGCGGCGTCGGCGAGGTGTTCCAGGGCACGGTGCCAGTGCGCGGTCAGTTCACCGGGAATGCCGTCGGCGAGGGTGAAGTCCGCGTGGAGGCTGCCGGTGCTCGCGTCGGTCCACGCGTTGACCTCGACGGCGTACGGGCTGCCCTGGTCACCGCCGGTGAGGCGCGGGACCTGTGACTCGCTCCCCCGGCCGAGATAGTTGAACAGCACCTGCGGACGGTTCTTCAGCAGGGGCGCCGTCTGCGGGTCGAGGTACCTGAGCTGCCCGTAGGCCAGGTGACCGCGCTCGTCGGGCTGGCGTTCGGTGATCTCGCGTGCCGCCGCGACGGGGTCGGTGTGGGCGGTGAGGCGGACGGGTGCGACGGAGGTGAACCAGCCGACGGTGCGGGTGTAGTCGTGGTGTTCCAGGACCGGTACCCGGCCGTGCCGTTCCAGATCGATCGCGAGATCGGTGGGCGAGGGCTGGATCGCGGTGAGCGCCGTGCGCAGCGCGCCGCACAGGAGCTCCGTCAGCCCGATGCCGAGTGCGGCGGGCGCGGTACGGGTCAGCCGGTCGCTCACCTCGGGTGCGAGCACGACCGATGTCGCGCGCAGCGGCCCGGTCGTGGGCAGGAGCGGGGGCGCCTGGAGCGTGGTGATCCAGTGCCCGAGTCCGCCGGTCACCTGGGCGGCTCCGGAGGCCAGTGCCTCCGCGTACGCGGCGTAGGGCGTGGTCGGCGCGGGCAGGTCGGACCCGCGCATCGCCGTGGCCAGGTCGTCCAGCAGGATCAGCCACGAGACCGAGTCGACGGCGAGGTGGTGCACGGCGACGACCAGGGTCCGGCTCGGCTCCAGCCACAAGAAGGCGATGACCTCCCCGGCCTCCGGATCCAGGCGCCCGGCGGCGTCGTCCGCAGCGGTGGTCGTGTCGGTCGTGTCCGTGCGGACGACGGCGACCTCGCGGGCCGGCTCGGTACGCAGCGACCACACCCCGTGCTCGACGTGCAGCCGCAGCCGCAGCGCCGGATGCGCGGCCACGACGGCGTTCGCGGCGCGCCGGGCGTCGGCGAACCCGGTGCCCTCCGCCGCCACCAGCGTCCTGGCCTGGGCGAAGCGGGCGAGCGAGCCGCCCAGTTCCCGCTGGCGCAGGATGATCGGCGTCGGTGTCAGCGGGCCGTCCTCGCGGGGGGCGGGTGCGGCTGACCGGGTCTGTGGGGCGCGTGCGCGCAGATGCCCGGCGAGTGCGCGCGGTGTCTTGAGGAGGAACACGTCCCGGGGCGCGATCGGGAGTCCGAGCGCTCTGGCCCGGTTGATCACCGTGATGGCGACGATGCTGTCGCCGCCGGCCCTGAAGAAGTCGGTGTCGCCGTCCACGGCGGCGGAGCCCGGCAGTGCGTCGGTGAAGATGCCGACCAGTGCGTCGAGCGCGGAATCACCCGCTGCGGGTACCTGGGTGTCGTCCTGTGCGGCGCGCTCGGCCAGGGCCTTGCGGTCCAGCTTGCCGTTGACGGTCAGCGGCAGGGCGTCGAGCGTGAGCACCCGGCCGGGGACCATGTGCGCGGGCAGTGTCGCGGACAGGCGGGCTGCCAGGTCGCCGGGCGCCCCGCCCACGAGGTGGGCGACGAGGTGGTCGCCGTCGGCCGCGACCGTGACGGCGACGTCGGCCACGCCGTCGAGCTCCCGGATCGCGGACTCCACCTCGCCGAGCTCGATGCGGAAGCCTTTGAGCTGGACCTGGTCGTCGGCTCGGCCGGTGAACTCCAGCTCGCCGTCGAGCGTGCGCCGGGCGAGATCGCCCGTGTGGTACATGCGGGAGCCGTCGTTCGCGAACGGGTTGGCCACGAACCGGCCGGCGGTGAGTCCCGGCCTGCCGAGGTAGCCGAGCGCCACCTGGTCACCGGCGACGTAGATGGCGCCCACCCGGCCGGGCGGCACCGGACGGAGCCGGTCGTCGAGCAGATGGGCGACCAGGCCGGGGATCGGCCCGCCGATCGGGCTGACGTCACGGCCGAGGTCCTCGTCGGTCAGCGCCCGGCGGGTGACGTGGACGGTGGTCTCGGTGATGCCGTACATGTTGACCAGCTCCGGCGAACGGGTGCCGTGCCGCTCGGCCCAGCCGCGCAGCCGCGCGGGGTCCAGCGCTTCGCCTCCGAAGATGATCAGGCGCAGCGCGGTGACGGGTGCGCCGGAATGCCGGTCGGCCTCGATGAATCGGTAGAAGGCGGAAGGGGTCTGGTTGAGGACGGTCACCCCGCGCTCGCGGACCAGCCGGTGGAAGTCCACCGGGGAGCGGGTCAACCCGTAGTCCGGCACCAGCAGTTCCCCGCCGTGGGTGAGTGCTCCCCACAGCTCCCAGACCGCGAAGTCGAAGGAGTACGAGTGGAACTGGACCCACACGTCGTGCGGGCCGAATGCCATGTCGGACCGCGTGTTCGCGAGCAGGGTCACCACGCTCGAGTGCGGGACGACGACACCCTTGGGTCTGCCGGTCGAGCCGGACGTGTAGATCACGTAGGCGGGATCATGCCATCCGGGCGCGGACTCCGCCGTCGCCGGCGCCGGTTCGTCCTGCGTCGCGGGCTCCTCCCCCATGACGAGTACGCGGGCACGCGCCTGTGTGAACCGGTCCCGCTGCCCGGGGGCCACGAGGACGATCTGGGGAGCGGCGTCGGCGAGGATGTACTCCAGGCGTTCGTCCGGGTAGGCGAGATCCAGCGGTACATAGGCGCCACCCGCGCTGACCACGGCCAGCAGGGCCACCACCTGTTCCAGGGAGCGCGGTACGGCGACGGCGACGCGTCGGCCCGGCCCGACACCGGCCGCACGCAGTGTGGCCGCCAGTTCTTCCTTCGCGTCCGCCAGTTCGGCGTACGTCATCGAGCTCGTCGTCCCGTCGAGGGCACAGTGGGTGACCGCGGTGGCATCGGGACCGCGCCGTGCGGCGGCGTCGAACAGTGCGCCCAGGGGTGTCGGGGCGATGTGCTCGGGAAGCCGGGCGTCGTCGGGCAGCAGTTCGCCGACGGGGGAGTCCGGGCGGTCGAGCAGTCCGGTGAGGACCCGGGTGAACGTGCCGAGGATCGCACGGGCCGTCGTCGCCCTGAGCAGTTCGGCGTCGTAGATGAGGTTGAAGCGTGGGCGGCCGGCGGGTGTGCGTTCCGCGACGAGGGTCAGCGGGTAGTGGGGAGCGCCCTCGTTCACGATGCCGGTGACCACCAGTTCGTCGCCGGGGCGCCGCAGGGCCCCCGCATCGGTCGCCACGTCGAAGACCACCAGGGTGTCGAACAGTGCGCCTCCGCCGGCCTGGCGGCCGATCCTCGCCAGCGATACGTGCTGGTGGGCCAGCACCGCGCTCTGGTGTTCCCGTACCGAGGCGAGGAGGTCGCGGGCCGTCGTGTCACCGGTCCAACGGGCCCTCAGCGGGATCGTGTTGATGAACAGACCCACCATGTCCGCGATGCCGGGCACCTCCGCGTCGCGGCCGGACACCGTGCAGCCGAACACCACGTCCGTGCCCCGCAGCATGCCGCCCAAGGTCACCGCCCAGGCGCTGTGCACCGCCACGCTCAGCGGTACGCCGGCCGAGCGGACCGTCGTGTCGATGTCGTCCTCCGGCTCCTCGGCGACATCGGCGAAGCGGTCGGAGGGGGCGTGCCCGTCGGCGACCAGGGAGGGGCCGGGCAGACCGGCGAGCTGGTCGCTCCAGACCCGGTCGCTCTCGTCGTCGTCGAGCCCGGCGAGCCGGCGTACGTAGTCGGGGAACCCGCCGAGGGGATACAGGGATCCCGGGGCGTGGTACTCGGCCAGCAGGGCGCGGAGCATCGGTGGTACCGACCAGCCGTCGGCGATGATGTGGTGCACGGTCTGCACGAGCACGTTCCTGCCGGAGCCCGCGCGGATGAGCGTGTACCGCATGAGCGGCCCTGTGGCGAGGTCGAACCCGGCGCGGCGGTCCCGCTCGGCGTGCTCCCGGATCTCGGTGCCGGTGATGCCGGGGCGGTCCAGCGTGGTGAAGGGCGCCTCCAGCCCGCTCTCCAGCACGGAGACGACCCTGCCGTCGGCGAGAGCGACGAACCGCGCGGCCAGGTTCGGGTACAGCGTGAGCAGCCGGGTCGTCGCCGCCGCCAGTCGGCCGGCGTCCACCTCGCCCTCCAGCGTGAGCAGTTGCTGCTCGACGTAACTGCCGACCGAGTCGTCGTCGAAGACGGAGTGGAAGTACAGGCCTTCCTGCAACGGGGTCAGGGGCAGGATGTCACGCAGAGCCGGTCCGTCCAGGGCGTCGACATCGGTCTGCGTGAGTGGCACCAGGCCGAAGTCGCTCGGGGAATGACCGCCGTGCTCGAGCGCCGCCAGCCCGGTCAGGGCGTCCGTCAGGTACGCGCCGATGGTTGCGGTGTCCTCGTCGGTGAACATTCCTTCGGGCCAGGAGATGGTGGTGACCAGCTCGTGCGCGCCGTTCGCCGCGGGCTCGGCGATCGCGTTGAACTCCAGGGCGCGCGGCAGCCTCATCCTGGGATCACGCTTCTCGCCCAGTTGCCCTGTGGCGCCCGCGAACCGCCAGTCGCCGGACGTGTCCGAGTCGAAGCGGCCCAGGTAGTTGAACAGCACCTGCGGGGCGGGCGCGTCCAGTCGGGTGTCGGTGAGGTATCTCAGGACACCGTAGGAGAGGCCGTTGCCCGGCACTCGTGCGAGGTCGTCCTTGACCGCTTTGAGCGCGGCGGCCAGGTACGCGGGGGCGGTGGGGTCGGCCGTCGCGCCCGGGTCCACGACGACCGGGAAGAGGGTGGTGAACCAGCCCACGGTCCGTGAGAGGTCCGGCTCGAAGCCGGCGGTCTCCGCCACGAACCGCCCTTCGCGGCCGTGCCCTTCGAGTTCGATGTGCGCGAACGTCTGGTCCTGGCCGAGGTCGCGGCGCCAACGGGCGAGGGCGACGGCGAGCGCGGTCAGCAGAACGTCGTTGACGCCCGCGTGGAACCTCGCGGGTATCTCCCCCAGCAGCGCGGCCGTGACCCCGGGTCCCACCGCGACGGTCCGGGTCCGTTCCCGGGCGACGGTGTCGGCCTCGGACAGTGCGCGCCTGCCCACCGGTGCGTCCGCTGCCGGCAGGGGACGCTCGAATGCCGCGCGGTCCGACGCGAACGCCGAGCTCTCCAGCATGTGCGTCCAGCGTCGGAACGAGGTACCCACCGGCGGCAGGTCGACCGGTACGCCGGATGTGAACTGTTCCCACGCGGTGGCCAGGTCCTCCATGAGGATCCGCCAGGACACACCGTCCACGACCACGTGATGGACGACCACGACCAGCTGCCGTGCCTCACGGCGCCACACGGCGCGCAGCATCACGCCGTGGTCCGGGTCGAGCGCGTCTGTGGCGAGTGCGACGCAGGCGTCGAGCGGCATGCCGCTCTCCTGCCACCCGGGGGCGGTGTGGTCCGTCTCCGGAATGTCGAAGCTCCAGCGGTCGCCGCGCACCAGGCGGGCGCGCAGCATGGCGTGCCGCTCGACGAGAGCGGTGAGGATCGCGTCGAGTGCGTCGGCGGTCAGGTCCGCCGGGGTGTTCAGCACGACCGACTGCACGAAGCCGTCGATCGCGTCCGTCGTCTCGCCGAGCCACTGCACGACGGGCGGTCCTACGACCGGGCCGGTCGCCACATCGTCGTCATCGGCGGTGTGGACGCCCTCCCGGCTCACGACCGCCGCCAGCGCACCCACGACGCTGTGGCTGAAGATCTGCTGTGCCGTGACGTGGAGGCCCGCGCCGCGCAGCGCGCTCAGCAGCGAGATGGCCAGGATGCTGTCCCCTCCGAGCCGGAAGAAATCCTGGTCGACACCGACCTCGTCCAGGCGCAGCACGGTCGCCACCGCCGCGCACACGGCGCGCTCGGTGTCAGTGGCCGCCGGGACGAACGTGTCGGCGGCGGTACGGGGTTCCGGGAGTGCGCCCCTGTCGACCTTGCCGTTCGCGGTGAGCGGGAACTCGCGCAGCACGACGATGTGGGCGGGCACCATGTACTCCACCATGTGCTCCGTGGCCCACGCCCTGACCTCGTCGCCCTGCAGTTGCTCGCTGCCGGCGGCCGGGATGACGTACCCCACGAGGTAGGTGCCGCCCGCCGTGTTCTTCTTCGCGACGACGCAGGTGTGCCGTACGGAGGGGTGTTCCACGAGGCCGGCCTCGACGTCCTCGATCTCCAGCCGCATGCCGCGGATCTTGATCTGGTTGTCGGCCCGGCCCAGGAAGTCCAGCGACCCGTCGGGGGCGAACCGCGCGAGGTCACCGGTCCGGTACAGCCGGGACCCGTCCGCCGCGAACGGGTTCGCGACGAACCGGGACGCCGTCAGGCCGGGCGCGTTGACGTATCCGCGGCCCAGCAGGAAGCCGCCGACGTACAGTTCGCCGCCGACGCCGACGGGGACCGGGCGCAGCTCGTCGTCGAGCACGTACAGCTGGGTGTTGGGATTGGCCTTGCCTATGGACGTCGACAGTCGCTCCGCCGCTCCGTGGTAGATGACGTGCGAGACGCCGATCGTCGTCTCTGCCGGGCCGTATCCGTGGTACATGGGGATGTCGAGCCGGGTGCGGAAACGCTCGTACAGTTCGGGGGTCAGTACTTCGCCACCGCACCACACGTGCCGGAGGCTGTCGAGCTGCCCGGAGTCGCCCGCCATCTCCAGCAGCACGTCCAGCATGGACGAGACGAGGTAGGTGAAGGTGACGCGTCGGCCGGACAGCACGCTCAGCAGGTGGTGGGGGTCTCGTTCCCCGCCGGGCCGCAGGACCACCAGCCTGCCGCCGCGCACCAGCGGCAGGAATATCTCGTTGACGGAGATGTCGAACGACAACGGCGCCTTGAACAGGGACACGTCTTCGTGGCCGAAGCCCAGGATCTCCTCGGACTGCCACAGCAGGCGCTCACTGATCGCCTCGTGCCGGATCATGGCGCCCTTGGGCCGGCCGGTCGACCCGGACGTGAAGATCACATAGGCCAGGGCGGTGCCGGGCACGGTGATCCGGGGTTCCTCGGTGGGGAGCGAGCCGAATCGCCAGGCGTCGAGCGCGACGGCCACCGCGGGCGGCTCGCCCTCCTGGTGCTCGCCCGAGTCGTTGAGCTGGAGCACGATGCCGGCATCCTCGATGACGACGGCTCTGCGCTCGGCCGGCCACTGCGGGTCGAGCGGCACGAACGCGCACCCGGCCTGCAGCACGCCGAGCAGTCCGATCACCATGTCGGCGGAGCGGCCCAGCGATATGCCGACCACCTGTTCGGCGGTGAGCCCGCGTTCGATCAGGTGATGCGCCAACTGGCTTGCGCGAGCGGCGGCCTCACGGTAAGTCAGCGCACACCGCTCGTCGGTGATCGCTACGGCCTCCGGCCTGTTCCGCGCCTGCTCACGGAACATCTCCACGACGGTCGGGCGGCTTCGTTCGGCTTCGGTGTCGTTCCACCGGGCCAGGGCCTCGAGCCTCGCCGCCGCGCCGACCGGGCCGATGGTGCCCATGGGCCGGTCCGGGAAGTCGGCCAGATCGTCCAGCGCCAGCTGCGCGTCGGCCGGAGCGATTCCTTCGGGGGTGCTGATGCTCCGGCTGTCGGCGCCGACCGCCCAGTCGGCGGGCGCGGATCCCCCGCTGTCGACCCACCGGAGGACGTCGGTGAAGAGGGTGCCCGAGGTGAGGTCGATACCGTCGGGGCTACGGCCTGTCGCCCAGTAGCACAGTCCGATGGCACACGCCTCGGCGATGGTCCGGTCGGTGTAGTCACCGGTTCGCCTGCGCAGATCGCTCAGGCTCGTGGGAGAAAGCAGCACGGAGCGAGCAGTCTGATACACCATCGAAGACTCATCGTCCTTCCACGGTACGGGAGTTGGACAGAACTCAACTCAGGGGGATGTCTCACTGCCCTCGCGCCATGCCCGCCACAGTCGGGCGTACCGCCCGCCCAGGGCCACCAGTTCCTCGTGGGTGCCCTGCTCCACCACGCGTCCTGCGTCCAGCACGGCGATCCGGTCCGCCGCCATGGCCTGGGTCAGCCGGTGCGCGACGAACAGGGTGGTGCGGCCCGCACAGGCGGCCCGCACGGACCTCTCCAGCTCGGCGGCGCCCTCGCTGCCGGCCTCGGCGGTCGACTCGTCGAGCACCACCACCGGCGAACGGTTCAGTACGAGCCGGGCCAGTGCGATCTGGGCGACCTTCGTGACGTCCAGGCGTTCGCCGCCCTCGCCGACCATGGTGTTCAGCCCGTCGGGGAGTGCTTCGACCCAGTGCTCGGCGCCCACGGTGCGCAGGGCGTCCGTCAACGCGGCATCGGTGGCCTGCGGTGAGGCCAGCCGCAGGTCGTCGGCGAGCGGTCCTGAGTACACATGCGTCTCCTGCGTCAGGATGCTCACCAGGGCCCGCGCGCCCGCCTCGTCCAGGCCGGCGAGATCGTTCGGCCCGATGCGTACCTTCCCGGCCTGGGGGGTACCGATGCCGGCGATCAGCGCCGCCAGCGTGGACTTGCCCGCACCCGTCGCCCCCACCAGGGCGAGCGAACCGCCGGCCGGGATCGTCAGGCTGACGTCCCGCAGGACCGGCTCCCCTGCCCCGGGGTAGCTGAACGTCAGCCCTTCCACCGCCACCGGGTACGGCAGGACGTCCGCTGGGGCCACGGACGGATCGCCCACCAGCCGGTCCTCCGTCTCCTCCCCCAGCACCCCGACGAGCCGGGTGAGGCTCGCACCCGACTTCTGCGCCTCGTCGAAGGTGAACATGATGGCGCCCAGCGGGGTGAACAGCCGGTGGAACATGAGCGGGGCCGCCGCCACCTCGCCGAGGCTGGCGGCGTCGGCCTCCAGCAGGGCGTACCCCGCCACGAGGATCAGGACCAGCCCGACGAACTCGGCGCGGTTCTCCCTGCCGACGAACCGGCCGAAGACGCGGAAGACGTCGATGCCGAGCTCGCGCACACGCCACGACCTGGCGGTGACCTTCTCCCGGAAGGCGTCCTCGAGGCGGTAGGCCCGGACGGTGTCTATCCCGTCGAGACCGCTGATCAGGGCCTGCGCGCGCTCGGCCTGGGCCGCTCGTTGCTGCTGGTAGAGGGGTGCGGACCGGGGCAGGTACCAGCGCAGGGCGAGCCCGTAGGCGGGCAGTGCGCCCGCGCCCGCCAGACCGAGCCGCCAGTCCAGCCCGAACATGCCGACCGTGGCGATGGCGACCAGCACGCCCGCCGAGAACACCGTGGGGATGGCCGTACGGATGCCTCTGGAGAGTACGGCCACGTCGTCGCCGACCCGGGACAGCACATCGCCCCGGCCGACCTGTTCGATCCGCGCGCTCGGCATGCCCAGCACCGCCCGGACCGCGGCTTCCCGCAGCCGGGCGAGGAGATCCGCCCCCAGCCGCCCGATCAGGTACGTCGATACCGCGGTGGTCGCCGCGCCGAGCAGCGCGGCGGCTCCCATCAGGACACCGATCGTGAGCAGGACCGAGCGCCCGTCGCCCCCGACGACTCCGTCGACCACCCGGCCGAGCAGGAGCACCGGCAGCACCTGGAGCGCTGCCCCGGCCACCGTGGTGAGCAGGGTGGCGGTCGTGAGCCACGGCACCTCGCGGCAGCGCGCGGCGACCCACCGGGTGGACTCGCCTCCGGCCGCCGTGCGCAGGGCGGCCGGGGCGACGCGCGTGTCGGTACCGCTCACGCAGGGACCACGTCCGGCCGGCGGCGTCGTACTCGCTCGGCGCGCCTCACTGGTCGACCGACTTGACGAGTTCGTCGATCGCGTACGGGAGGGAGAGCAGGGTGCCCTGGGACATGGCCGCGCCGACCGCCGGGCCCTCGCTGTCCAGCAGGTAGGAGACCTTCCCCTCCTTGGCCGCGGACAGGTTGGCGAAGAGCTCGAACTTCTTCAGCGCTTCCTGGTCCGCCTTGTCGTTGATGACGAAGATGCGGTCGACGTCGACCAGGTCGATGCGCTCGGGGGAAAGCTTCGTGTAGAACTGGCCGTCCGCGATCTCGTCGATCTTCGTCGCACCCTTGAAGCCGATGCCCGTGATCAGTCGCCCGCGTACGTCGGTGGTGGTGAACGGTGCGACCGAGTTCTCGTACCAGGACAGCGCGACGGCCGTCCGGTCCGCGAACTCCGGGTGCGCCTCGGCGGCCGCGTCCAGCTTGTCCTGGATGCCCTTCACCAGTGCGGTGCCCTCGTCCTCCTTGCCGAGCGCCTTGGCGATGTGGACGGCGTTGTCCTGCCACGGCGCGCTGAACAGTTCCTTCTCGCCCTTGGTACGGCCCACGGTAGGAGCGATCTTCGAGAGCTTGTCGTAGGCGGCCTGGTCGATCTCGGAGTAGACCGCGATGATCAGGTCCGGACGCAGGGAGGCGATCTTCTCGTAGTTGGGGCCCGCGTCGCCGTTGCTCATCACGACCTCGGGCCGGGTGTCACCCCACTTGTCCTTCACCCAGGGCCACTGGGTGTTGATGTCGGGGGACGCGCCGGCCGGGTTCGGGTACTGGTCGACCATGCCGACCGGCTTGATGCCGAGCGCGAGGATGGCCTGGTCGTCGGTGTAGCCGACGGAGACGACCCGCTCGGGAGACTTGGTCACCTTCGTGGAGCCGAACGCGTGCTCCACCGTCACCGGGAAGGCGCCGCCGGCGGTGGCCGGGGCCTTGTCGCCCGTGCCGTCCGCCCCGTCGGAACCGCACCCCGCGAGGAGGCCGACGCCGAGGGTGACGGCGGAAAGCGCCGCCGCCAGCCGCCGCCATGGCTTCACACACGTCGATCTGTCGAAGAGCATCCGCAATCCCCTGCTTTCGCGCTGTCCGCTGAGCCCCGTCCGAGGGCAGCCAAACCCTATCCACATCCAGTGAGGTTAGCCTAGCCTAACTTAGGCTGTTTGCCTTACTGGAACATCAGTTGGGCCGCACATGCGTACGCCCGATGGGTACGACCAGCGGTCGGTCCCCCACCGGATCGTCGATCACCTCGGCCCGCAGCCCGAACGCCTCGTGCAGCAGCTCAGCCGTGATCACGTCGCTCGGATGCCCCTGCGCCAGGACGGCCCCCGCACGCATGACGACGAGATGGTCGCTGTAGCGGATGGCCAGATTGAGGTCGTGCAGCACCATGACCACGGTGCGGCCCGACTCGTGCAGGTCGTCCACCAGATCGAGTACGTCGATCGCGTGGGCCAGGTCCAGGTACGTAGTGGGCTCGTCCAGCAGCAACAGGTCGGTCCCCTGAGCCAGCGTCATCGATATCCAGACGCGCTGGCGCTGCCCGCCGGACAGCGAGTCCACCGGCCGGCCGGCCAGCTCGGACACCCCGGTCATGGCCAGCGCGCGCTCGACCACGGAGGCGTCGTCCGACGACCACTGGCGAAGCCAACTCTGGTGCGGATGGCGCCCCCTGGCCACCAGGTCGGCCACCGTCAGCCCTTCCGGAGCGACCGGGGCCTGCGGCAGCAGACCGAGCTTCTTCGCCACGTCCCTGGTCCTGAGCTCGGCGATGTCCTCGCCGTCCAGCACGACCGCCCCCGCAGACGGTTTCAGCAGCCGTGACAGGGTACGCAACAGGGTCGATTTGCCGCAGCCGTTGGGGCCGATGATCGTGGTGATCAGTCCCGGCGGGACCGCCACGTCGAGACCGTCCATGACGGTCCGGCCACCGTAGCCGACCGTGATGCCCCTGGCTGCCAGCCGCACGCCGCCCTCGGCCGCCCGATCGGTCTTCGTGATGTGCTGAGCGCCCACAGATCCCCCTGATGTCCCGTCCGTGCAGTCTTGTTCGTCGCTCATCTGAGGTTCGCCCGCACCAGCATGTACACCAGGAAGGGGCCACCGATCGCGGCGGTGACCACGCCGACCGGAAGAGTGATCGGGAGTGCCGAGCGAGCGGTCAGGTCAGCGCCGATCAGCAGCAGAGCACCCACCAGACCGGAGGCCACCAGGGGCGGCGTCGGACATCGGGCCAGGCGCATCGCCACCTGTGGAGCCACCAGTGCCACGAACGGGACCGGGCCCGCCGCGCTCACCGCCGCGGCAGCCAGCAGTACCGCGCACAGCAGCAGCACCGCCCGCACCTTCGAGAAACGGACCCCGAGCCCCGCGGCGACCTCGTCGCCGAGGTGCATGGGCTTGAACTGGAACGCGGCACCCGCCACGACCACCATGAGCACGAGCGTGCACCAGAACACCACCCGGACCTCGTCCCACGACCTGTTGTCCAGCGATCCCACCAGCCACGCCTGCGACCGGGCGACGTCCCTGATGTCGGCCGAGGTCAGGAGCCAGGTGGTGACGGCCTCCATCACGGCGGTCACCGAGATGCCGATGAGGATGAGCCGGAAGCCGTCGATCCCGCGCCGCCATGCGAGGAAGTACACCAGCAGCCCCGTCCCCAGGCCGCCTGCGAGCGCGGCGGCGGAGAGCCCCACGGTGCTGACGACAGCGGCGGCGGTCCCGCCCGACGCCGTTACCAGGAACACCGCTACGGCGCCGGCCCCTGCGGTGATCCCAAGGATGTCCGGGCTGGCCAGCGGATTGCGGGCGATCGACTGGGTGATCGCCCCGGACACCCCCAGAGCGGTCCCCACCAGGAGCCCGGCAAGCGCACGCGGCATCCGTAGGTCCACGATCACGAACTCGTCGACCTGCTCGCCCCGCCCCAGGAGCGTGACGATCACCCGGGACAGACCGATGGGGAAGTCCCCGACCCCGATGGAGAGACAGAACACCAGGAAGACGGCTGTCGCCAACAGCAACGTCACCGACACGATCCACGGTCGCCAGACGAACGACACCTGACCGAAGCGCACGCCGGGCGCCACCGGCCTCTTCACTTCCGCTGTCCTGTTCACGCGCTCCTGAACTTTCCTCGCCATACGAGAACCGCGAAGAACGGCGCGCCGAGAAGGGCGACGACGACACCCGCGTCCAGCTCGCCCGGCCGCACCACCACGCGCCCCACGATGTCGCAGACCAGAAGGACGCCGGCACCGAGGAGTCCCGCGTACGGCACGAGCCAGCGGTAGTCCGGACCGGTCAGGTAGCGGGCCACGTGAGCCACCATCAGCCCGAGGAAGGCGATGGGGCCGCAGGCCGCCGTCGCCGCCCCCGCGAGCAGGGTGATGGCGACGATGCCGGCGGTCCGGCTGAGCGCGATGTTCACGCCCAGCCCCCGCGCCACGTCGTCCCCCAGGTTGAGCAGGTTGAGGGAGGGCAGCGTGGTCAATGCCAGCACCGAGCCCGCCACGATGAACGCGGTCACCGGCCAGATGACGTCGAACCCGACACCGGCGACCGACCCGGCGTTCCAGAACCGCAGCGCGTTCAGCGACTTCAGGTCCGACAGCGCGACCGCCGTGGTCATCGCCGCGAGGAACACCGTGACGCCCTGGCCCGCCAGGGCGAGGGTCAGCGGGTTGCCGGCCCCCCGTCCGACACTCGACAGGCCGAACACGACGACACCGGCGACGGCCGCCCCCAGAAAGGCGAACCAGACGTACTGGAGCGGGTCGGCGAAGCCGAACAGCGCGATCACCGTCACCACGGCGAACGAGGCACCGGAGTTCACCCCCAGCAGCCCCGTGTCCGCGATCGGGTTGCGCGTGTACCCCTGGATCAGTGCCCCGCCGATCCCCAGGGCGACGCCCGCGACGATGGCGAGCACCGTCCGGGGCACCCGCACCGTCCGCACGATGAGCCGGATCTCGGTGAGGCGCTGGTCGCTGTCCGGCGCGCCGGACAACCCGTGCCACACCTCTGCGGGGCTCAACGCCCGCGCACCGACGGCCAGCGACACGGCAGCCCCGATCACGAGGGCCGCCACCAGCACGCCCAAGCCCACACCCCGCCCGCGGCGGGCTTCGTCCATGCCCCTGGATGCGGGACGCTCCACTGCGGTCGCGCTCATGTCGACGTTCGATATCCCTTGATCTGCAGGTGTTTGACGGGAAGTCGGGGCGCTGCGTCCCGGAGCGTCGTGCCCGCGACAGCGGCGGTACCGTCGGCCCTGATGAACCTGGTCGGGCGACCAGAACTCGGACTCACCGCTGCTTAGGGGAGCCTAAGCTCATCTACCGGAACTGTCGATAGGGAACGGCAAGGACGGCCGGACATAGGCATCAGCCAACCGGGCTCTGCCAGAGCCCTGTTGGACGGCGAGGCACGTCCCGCGACTCCCGGGAGGACGTGGTGCGGTCCGCCCGAGGGGTGCCGCTCTCCGACAGCGCCGTTCGCGCCACCGTCCAGCTCGCGTACTCATGTCGACCTCGCACAGCATGCCCGACCGGCTGTGGGCCGGCCTGCCGCCGCCCCACATGCGCCGTCATCGAGCAACGGGACATCATCCCGGTCCGCGACCCGCTTCACCCCCGCGCTCCTGTTTCCTCGAGCGGCTCACGCCCGTGTGCACCCGGTTGCTCGACGCCACAGCCGCTTCGTGTGACAGCCGCCGGGCACGGACGCCTCACCGCACCGACGTCCCGAGCCGCCCCGCTCCGCCGTAGGTGAGCCCCCGTAGCGGAGGCCCCCCTTCCACATGACCTGTAAGGGCAGGCTAACCTAACGCCCATGAGAGCTGGTGAGAGCACGTCCCCCGATGTGGATACCCCTGTGGCTACCGCTGCGCCGCGTTCGCGTGGCCACGGACTGTCCGCCACCGGGGTGACCGTGGCGTACGGCCGGGTCGACGTCGTGCACGATGCGGCCATCAGCCTGCGGCCCGCCGAGGTGACCGCCCTCGTGGGCCCCAACGGCAGCGGGAAGTCGACGTTGTTGCGTACGCTCGCCCGGCTTCAGACCGCACGCGCCGGCTCGCTCACGGTCGACGCGGGAACGGACGACGCCACTGACGGCTTCGCCCTCGACGCCCGCGACTTCGCGCGTCGCGTGGCGCTCCTGACACAGTCCCGGTCGACGCCGGGCGGGCTCACCGTCCGGGACGTGGTCGATTTCGGCCGCTACCCCCACCGGGGCCGCTGGGGCCGTCCCGACCCTCGCGGCACCGCCGCGGTGGACCGGGCGCTCGGACTCACCGGTGTCGCGGACCTCGCCGGGCGGGGCGTCGAACAACTGTCCGGCGGGCAGCTCCAGCGCGTGTGGCTCGCGAGCTGTCTCGCGCAGGAGACCGGCATCCTGCTGCTTGACGAACCCACCACCTATCTCGATCTCCGCTATCAGGTCGAGCTCCTCGACCTGATACGCGACCTCGCCGACGCTCACGGCATCGCCGTGGGCGTCGTCCTCCACGATCTCGACCAGGCCGCAGCCGTCGCCGACCGCGTCGCTCTGCTGCACGCGGGACGCATCGTCGCCGACGGTACGCCCGAGGTCGTGTTCGTCCCGGAACTCCTGTCGGACGTCTACGGCATCCGTATCGACGTGGACGCCGATCCTTCGACCGGCCGACTGCGCACCCGCGCCATGGGCCGCCATCACTCCAGATCCGAAAGGCTCAGCACCTCCCCATGAGACGCAACCTTCTCGCCTCGGCCACCGTCGCCGTCGCCGCCCTCTCACTAGCCGCATGCGGAACCACGGAGCCCGCCTCCGACGACGCCGCGGCCTCGGGCAAGTCCGCCGGGAAGATCACCCTCACCGACTCCAAGGGGACGAAGGTGACCCTCGACGGCCCCGCCACGAAGGTCGTCGCCACCGAGTGGAACGTGGTCGAGGACCTCGTCGCCCTCGGAGTCGACCCCGTGGGCGTCGCGGACGTGAAGGGTTACGCCGCGTGGAACACCGCGGCCCCCCTCACCGGCACCCCCAAGGACATCGGCACCAGGGGCGAGCCGAGCATCGACACCGTCGCGGCCCTCGCGCCCGACCTCGTGGTCGCCACCAGCGATCTCTCGCCCGCGGTGGTGAAGCAGCTCCGCGAGGTGGCACCCGTTCTGGAGATCAGCTCCGCCGACGCCGCCGACCAGATCGGCACGATGACGGAAGGCCTGGACCTCATCGCGAAGGCCACCGGCAAGGAGACCCAGGCGGACAACGTCGAGAAGGAGTTCCGAGCGAGCCTCGCCGAGGGAAAGAAGGCGCTCGCGGACGCCGGTCTCGGCGGCGCCGAGATCGCCTCCGCCGACGGCTACGTCGCGTCGAACCAGGTCTCCATCCGCGCCTTCACCGGCGGATCCCTCCTCGGCGCCGTCAACGAGCAGCTCGGCCTGAAGAACGCCTGGACCGTGGAGGGTGACAAGAGCTACGGCCTCGCCACCACCGACGTCGAAGGGCTCACCGGTCTCGGCGACGTCCAGTTCTCCTACATCGCGAACGACGTCGACGGTGACGCGTTCACCGGCTCCCTCGCCAAGAACGCCGTGTGGAAGTCGCTGCCCTTCGTCGAGGACGGCAATGTGCACCGGCTGCCCGACGGTGTCTGGATGTTCGGCGGCCCCCGCTCGATGGAGGCGTACGCCGACTCCCTCGTCGACGCGCTGACGAAGTAGCGCGCCGTGGCCGTCATCGACAAGACCGCGGTCGGCCGTGACCGCACCGCCGCGGCCACGACGGGCGCGGTCGCCGTGACGGCCGCGCTCGTGCTGCTGGTCACGGTCCTCGCCGCCGTCGACATCACCCAGGGCACCGCCGACGTCGGCGGTGCGGAGGTCTGGAACGCGCTCACCGGAAACGCCGCGGCGGGTGACGCCTCCGTCGTCATCGCGTCGCGGCTGCCGAGGATGGCCGCCGCCGTACTCGTCGGGCTGGCCCTCGGCATGGCCGGCGCCGCCCTCCAGGCGGTCAGCCGGAACGTGTTGGCCTCACCGGACACCCTCGCCGTCAACGCCGGCTCCTACCTGGCGCTCGGAGTGCTCGCCGTCACCGGCACCACCCTGCCGCTGCTGGCCTCGTCCGGCGCCGCCTTCGTCGGCGGACTGGCCGCCGCCGCGCTCGTACTCGGGGTGTCCGGGCTCGGCAAGGGCAGTGTCCGGCTGGTCCTCGCCGGCAGCGCCCTCATGCTGGGCCTCAACGCGGTGACCGAGGCGCTGCTGCTGCTGTTCCCCGAGCAGACCGAGGGCCTCTACCGGTGGAACCAGGGAAGCGTCGGGCAGAACGGGTTCGACGGTGTCCGCCAGATGGCTCCGGTCATCGCCGTCGGCCTCGTCGGACTGCTGCTCGTCGCCCGGCGCGTCGATGCTCTGGCCCTGGGTGACGACGCCGCCCGGGGGCTGGGCGTACCCGTTCGTGGGACCCGGATCACCGCGGTCGTGCTCGCCACCCTGCTCTCCGCGGCGGCGGTCACGGTCGCGGGCCCGATCGGGTTCGTCGGCCTCTGCGCGCCCGCGCTCGTCCGGCCTCTGGCCGGCCGGTTCCGGGGGCTCGTCCGCTCGAGGGTGAGCCTGCCCGTGGCAGGACTCGTGGGAGCCGCGCTCGTACTCGGCTCGGATGTGCTGCTTCGTGCGGTCGTGCCCGCCGACACCGCCGTGGAGGTGCCGACCGGCGTCGTCACCACCGTCGTCGGCGGAGTCTTCCTCGTCGTGATGGCGCTCCGCACCCGTGACACGGCCTCGGCCCAGGCGCCGGACCGGCTGAGGATTCCCGGGCGGACGGCGTTCGTCGTCACCGTGGTCGTACTCGCCGTCGTCACCGTGGGGCTGCTGTTCGCGGCGGTACTCGTCGGCGATGCGAAACTGCTGCTCGGCGATGTAGTGAACTGGGCGCAGGGCAGGGCCGGCCGGGTCGTCACGTTCGTCCTCGACACCCGGGTGCCCCGGGTCTCCGCAGCACTCCTCGCGGGTGCCGCGCTCGCTCTGTCCGGCACCCTGGTGCAGGCCGTGACCCGCAACCCGCTCGCGGAACCGGGCGTCCTCGGAGTCTCCGGCGGCGCCGGTCTCGGAGCCGTCCTGCTGGTCACCACCGCGCAGTCCGCCGGTTCGTGGGAGGTCGCGGGAGCGGCGTTCGCAGGGGCGGCCGTCACCGCGGCGATCGTGTTCGGGCTGGCCGCCCGGGGCGGTTTCCGGCAGAACCGGCTGGTCCTGCTCGGGATGGGTGTGTCCTCCGCCGCCGCGGCACTGATCAGCCTGGTCATCGTGCTCAGCGACCCCTTCGACACGACGAAGGCCCTCACCTGGCTGTCCGGATCGACGTACGGGCGCACCATGCCCGATTCTCTGCCGGTGGCCCTCGCGCTCGGCGTCGGCATCGTGGTGGCGGTGGTCCGCCGACGGGAGCTCGACCTGGTCGCGCTCGACGAGGACACCCCGAGGCTCCTTGGCCTCGGTCTCCCCCGGGCACGTCTCGGCTTCCTCGTGGTGGCCGTCCTGCTCAGCGCCACCGCGGTGGCCGCTGCGGGCACGATCGCCTTCGTCGGACTGGTCGCCCCCCACGCCGCACGTGCCCTCGTCGGCCGACGTCACGTACGGGTGGTCCCGGTCGCGCTCCTCCTCGGGGCCGTCCTTGTCTGCCTCGCGGATCTGGCGGGTCGCACGGTGATCGCCCCGGCCCAGCTCGGCGCCGGTCTGATGACGGCCGTCATCGGTGCGCCGTACTTCGTGTACCTGCTGGTCCACACGCGACGCTGAGGCGGTGGCGGGGCGGGTGCCGGGCCCTGTCCCGCCCGCCGTCGTCGCAGTCGCGCGCCCGGCAGGCCCGGTTCGCCCTCGGAGCAGTAACACGCGGGACTCACCGGCGTGTTGTAGCAGGCGGGAAGCGCTCATAGACTCCTGCGCCGTCGGCTCCGGTTCACGTCCGCGACTGTGACCCAGCTCCGCTGACGGGCGCGACCACCGTCGCGCCCCTCACGGCGGGCCGGGGCCGCTGCTCGGCCTGCACCACTGCGAAACCCGTATCCACCCAGCCGGGAGAAGCATGTGAGAGCACGTCGCACGGCCAGATGGGCCGCCTCAGCACTCGTCACCACCCTTGCCGCGACCGGCGTCCTCGCCGGCCCCGCAGCCGCCTCCGGGCCCTCTGCGGCGCAGGAACGTACCGCGTCGGTCGCCACCTCGACCGTCCCAGTCACCCACGAGGAGAACGACCGCGTGCCGGAGGGCTCGCTCTGGACGCAGCACTACTTCCCCTCCTCGGACCGCTCCGGCACCGAACTGCACGCCGACGTGCTGCTGCCCGAGGGGCTCCCGAAGAAGGCGAAGGTGCCCGTCATCCTGTCGGTCGGCCCGTACTTCGGGCACTCCGGACAGTCAGGCCCGGAAGGCTGGACACACGCCGGCCCGTCAGACCGCTTCCAGGACTTCATCGAGGGCACCTCCCTGTTCGAACGGGGCTATGCCTTCGTCATGGTGGACCTGCGCGGCTTCGGCGGCTCCACCGGCTGCCTCGACTGGGCCGGCCCCGGCGAGCAGGCCGATGTGAAGGCTGCGATCGACTGGGTCTCGAAACAGCCTTGGTCCACGGGCTCGGTGGGCCTCTACGGCAAGTCCTACGACGCCCTGACGGGCCTCGTCGGCAACAACCTGGACCAGCGTGCGCTCAAGGCCGTCGTCGCCCAGGAACCCCTCTGGGACATGTACCAGTACATCTACTCGAACGGCGTCCCCCGTCCGAACGTCACCGGCACCGCGAACGCCTACAACTCCATCGCCACGCTGGAGCAGATGCCGGACGACGACCCGCACTACCTGGCCAACTCCCGTTACGAGCAGGCCCATCCGGAGTGCCTGACGCAGAACGCGGCCGGGTACCGGATCGCCGACCAGGACGACGCGTTCTGGACCTCCCGGGACCTGGCGAAGGCGGCGAAGGACACCGACACCCCTCTGTTCGTGACCCAGGGGTTCATCGAGAACAACACCAAGCCCGAGGAGATGCAGGAGTACCTGGACAACCACAGGGGACCGGAGCGCGGCTGGGTCGGCCAGTGGGAACACGTCCGCGGCGGGGACCGCACCAGCGACGGACGTCTGTCCATGGGGCGTGAGGGCTGGTACGACGAAACCCTGGCCTTCTACGACCAGTACCTCAAGGGCGTCAGGCCCGCGGTCCGCTACCCGGCCTACTCCGTCGAGGACTCCACCGGAGCGTGGCGGGCCCACAAGACGTGGCCGGTCGTGGAGCGGCCCGTCGTACTCCCCCTCGGCGCCGGCGCGTACGTGGACGACGGCGGCCTCTCCACCCTCGCCGCTCTGCACGCGTCCGGCCGGCCGGCACCGCGCGAACGCGTGCAGCCCTCCGGTGACCGGGACATGGAGAACGCCCCTGCGACCGACCCTGCCGCCCCCAAGGCCCTGGCCGAGGGACAAGCCCTGCTGCAGAAGGCCGGGGCTGTCACATCGAGCTTCTTCGTCTGGTCCGAGGCGCTCGAGAAGACCGTGCGGGTCACCGGGACTCCGCAGATCTCCCTGACCGCCGAGGGAGAGGGCAACATCATGCTCAAGCTGTACGACGTCGCCCCGGACGGCACCGCCGTCATGTTCGACGAACAGGTCTCCCTGCTGACCACGGGCAGGCTGACCGTCGATCTCAAGGCGACCGACTGGACCTTGGCGGCCGGGCACGTCCTGGCGGTGGAGATCGGGACGATCCGGACGGGGTCGTGGCGCGACACGCCTTCCGGCGAGACCGTCGCGATCACGAAGGCCCGGCTCCGGCTGGCTCTCGACGACCCGTCCGACGACGTCGCCACGGGTGGCGCCCGCTCGCCGTACCTGGACACGTACCTGCGCCAGTACACGGTGGACCTGCCGGCCGGCCCCGCCACGTTCACGGTGGCCCCCGGCGGCCGCCTCTGACTCCTTGGCCGGCGTCGGCCGCCGAGGCTCCCGGACTCCACCGGGAACGTCGGCCGCCGCCGGCCCCTTCGGCCACCGGACCGAACAGGCAGGTGTTACGAAGCGGAGCCGGCGCCACTCGGCGAGCTGTGCATGTCCGGCTCCTCCTGCGGCTCGCTCAGCTGCTCCCGCAGATAGTTCCAGACCACCGCGATCAGCGCGGCGACAGGTACGGCGAGGAGACTGCCCACGATGCCCGCCAGGCTGCCGCCCAACGTCACCGCCAGCAGGATCACCGCTGCATGCAGTCCGAGCCCGCGGCTCTGGATCATGGGCTGGAACACGTTGCCCTCGAGCTGCTGCACCGCGACGATGATCGCCAGCACGATCAGGGCGTCGGTCGGCCCGTTCGACACCAGGGCGATGAGCACCGCCACGAAACCGGCGAACAGGGCTCCCACGACCGGCACGAACGCGGACACGAAGGTCAGCACCGAGAGAGGGAGGACCAGCGGCACGCCCACGATCCACAGGCCGATACCGATGAACACGGCGTCGAGGAGGCCGACGTACGCCTGGGAACGCACGAACCCACCCAGGGTCTCCCAGCCGCGCGACGCCACCGCCGGGACGTCGGTGGCGAACCGGCCGGGCAGCTGGCGGGCGAGCCACGGCAGGAACCTGGGGCCGTCCTTGAGCATGAAGAACATCAGGAAGACCGCCAGGACGGCGGTGACCACGCCGTTGACCACCGTGCCCACCCCGGTGACGACTGTCGTCACCATGCTGCCGATGCTGTCCTGGATGCGGGCGGTCGCGGAGTCGAACGCACTGCTGATCTGGTCGTCACCGATGTTGAACGGGGGCCCGGACGCCCACTCACGCACGCGCTGGATGCCTTCGACCACACCGTCGGTAAGCTCCCCGGACTGGGAGGCCACCGGCACCGCGATCAGTGCCACTATTCCTCCCGCCGCCAGGAGGAACAGGACCGTCACCACCGAGGCCGCGAGCGCCGGCGGCCACCCGCGTCGGCGCAGAAAGCGCGTCACGGGCCAGGTGAGCGTGGTCAGCAACAAGCTCACCACGAGCGGCCAGACGACCGACCACATGCGGCCCAGTACCCATACAGCTACCGCGGTCATGACAAGAACCAGGAGCAACTCGCCCGATATGCGCGCCGACGCGCGCAGGGCGGCGCGGGTTTTGGTGGAACTCAGCGTGACAGACATGGAGTCACCCTATGGGGCACCGATACAGCGGCTGACGGCCCACCCGGCAGGTCCGTGTGCACCGGGGCCGCACGGCGAGAGACCTCGGCCGGTCGACCGGGGTCCCTCGGTTCCGCGGGGGCGGGTCAGTGACTGGTGAGTTCGCCGCTGAGCTTGCTGTGCAGGTCGGCACTCGTATCGTTCAGGCCGGTGATCTCGACGGTCTTGCCGCGCTGGGCGTACTTGGTCTCGACGGCGTCGAGAGCGGCCACGGAAGACGCGTCCCAGATGTGGGCGGCGGACAGGTCGATGACGACCTTGTCCGGGTCTCCGGCGTAGTCGAACTGCCCGACGAGGTCGTTGGAGGAGGCGAAGAACAGCTCGCCGGTCACGGCGTACACCACGCCGGTGCCGTCCGGGTCGGTGACGGCGGTGACGCGGGCGAGGTGGGCGACCCGCTTGGCGAAGATGACCATCGCGGTGACGGAGCCGACGACGACGCCGATGGCGAGGTTGTCGGTGGCGACCACACAGATCACGGTGATCACCATGACGGCGATCTCCCCCGTGGGCATCCGCCTGAGGGTCTTCGGTGCGATGGAGTGCCAGTCGAACGTCGCGAACGACACCATCACCATGACGGCCACCAGGGCGGCCATCGGGATGTCGGAGACGACCGGGCCGAAGACGATGCAGAGCACCATCAGGAAGGATCCGGCGAGGAAGGTGGAGAGCCGGGTGCGGGCGCCGGACACCTTCACGTTGATCATCGTCTGGCCGATCATGGCACAACCGCCCATGCCGCCGAAGAAGCCGGTGACGATGTTGGCGATGCCCTGGCCGATGGACTCGCGGGTCTTGGAGGAGTGGGTGTCGGTGATGTCGTCGACCAGCTTCGCGGTCATGAGCGACTCCATCAGACCGACCAGCGCCATCGCGAGCGCGTAGGGGGCGACGGTGGTCAGCGTGTCCATCGTGAACGGCACGTCCGGCAGGCCGGGCACCGGGAGGGAGGAGGGCAGCTCGCCCTTGTCACCCACGGTCGGCACGGCGATTCCTGCCGCGACCGTGATGACGGTGAGGATGACGATGGAGACCAGCGGGGCCGGGATCGCCCTGGTGACCTTCGGGAAGAACACCATGAGCGCGAGGCCGCCGGTGATCAGCGGGTACACGGGCCATGGCACGTCGTGCATTTCGGGCACCTGGGCCATGAAGATCAGGATCGCCAGTGCGTTGACGAAGCCGACCATCACCGAGCGCGGGACGAAGCGCATCAGTTTCGCCACCCCGAGCGCGCCGAGTGCGATCTGGATGACCCCGGCCAGGATGACGGCGGCGATCAGGTGCCCCAGTCCGTGCTCGCGGTTCAGGGGCGCTATGACGAGAGCGACGGCGCCGGTGGCGGCGGAGATCATCGCTCGTCGGCCACCGACGACGGAGATGACGACGGCCATCGTGAAGGAGGCGAACAGGCCGACCGCGGGGTCGACCCCGGCGATGATCGAGAACGAGATCGCCTCGGGGATGAGAGCGAGGGCGACGACCAGGCCGGCCAGGACCTCGGTGCGCCAGACCTTCGGGTTGTTCAGCCAGTCGGGGCGCAGGCCGCGCAGCCGCGCAGCGGGAGTCACTACGGAAGAGGACAAGGAAACGGCACCTGTCGTACTCGGGCACAGCCCACCGGCGGGCCAGGGCGTGCGGAAGAGCGCGCAGGGACCGGGTCGGCACCCCGCGGACGACCCGCAGCGCGGGCCGGAGGTCGAGCGGGACGAACGGAGCGGGGAGAAGCCTGGCGTCAGCACAGCCCAGCGGCTCAGGCCCCGTCGCGAGGAGTTACGGCGGGCAGGCGACGGCGATCGGCGACATGGGCTCGCGCACGCTCTCTCCCGCACAGCTCGGATCTTCGTCGGAGGCGCCAGCGGCCCCGGAACGGCAGTGGCGTGGCAGCCGGGCCGCCCTCGCCACTCGCAACTCTACCCTAACGTTAGAGTGGAGTTCGCTGGGTCCGCGCCGCGGCCCGCCACTACGAGAAGGGTCAGGACCACGGGCGTGGACGACAAGCACATGCAGATCGGCGAAGTCGCCGCACGGACCGATCTGTCCCTGCGCACCATCCGGCACTACGAGGAAACGGGCCTGGTCACCCCCTCGGCCCGCTCCCAGGGGGGCTTCCGCCTCTACACCGAGGCGGACGTCGCCCGGCTCATGGTCATCCGCCGCATGAAGCCGCTCGGCTTCACCCTGGAGCAGATGCGGGACCTGCTGGACGCCACCGACCGCCTCGACGCCGAAGCCGTACTCGGCGCCGGAGAGCGAGAGGCCTTGGTGGCACGTGTTCGCGTCTACGAGCGGGCCGCCGTGGAGCAGGTGGAGAAGCTACGGATCCAGCTGGCCCGAGCCGAGGACTTCGCCGCCACCCTGGGCGCCCGCCTGGAGTCGAACGGGGCCGCGGTCCGACCCTGACAGCGACGTACGCGACGCCGCCGGCTACCGCGAGGCTCTCACCGGGAACCCGCAGGGCCGCTGCCGCATCCGCGTGGCTCAGCGCACCCTCCCCCGTGGTTTCAGCGCCACGGGCGGCAGTGCGGGAGCGGGGAGCCGGCCGCCGTCGTACCCCTTCACCTCACCGAAGCGCGAGCCCTCCGTCCAGTCCAGCCGGGCCGCCTCGATCTCCTCGTGCGAACGCCCCACGAAGTTCCACCACATGACGATCTCCTCGTCGAACGGCTCGCCGCCGAGGAGCATCAGTCCGGCATCGGAGCCGGCGCGCAGCGGCAGTTCGGTGCGGCCGCAGCCCAGGTAGAGCATCGAGCCGGGCAGGACCGGAACACCGTCGACCTCCGCCTCGCCGGACATCGAGAGCACCGCGTACTCGAAGTCCGGGTCCAGCGGCAGGCGGGCCTCGGCCCCGGCGGCCAGGGCGAGGTCGGCTCCGACGATCGGGGTGTAGGCCCTGCCGGGCGATGCCACTCCGTCCAACTCCCCCAGGATCACGGTGGCGGTGAGGCCCGGGGCCGTGACGGCGGGCAGGTCGGTGTGGTGCCGGAAGTGCGGCTCGACGTGCCGGTGGGCGTCGGGCAGGGCCACCCAGAGCTGGGCGCCGTGCAGAAGCCGGGCGTGCGGCTTCGGGCTCTCCTCGGAGTGGCTGATGGCCCTTCCGGAGGTCATCAGACCCAGTTCGCGCGGCCGGATCTGCTGGAGGCTGCCCACACTGTCACGGTGCAGGACCTCACCGTCGTGCAGCCAGCTGACGGTCTGCAGGCCCATGTGCGGATGCGGAGGCACACGCATCCCCGGTTCGTCGGCGATGTCGTCGGGACCGTAGTGGTCGACGAACACCCAGGCACCGACCATGCGGCGCCCCAGGTTGGGCAGCAGTCTGCGCACCTCGGTGGACTCGCCGAGCTGGACGCGGCGCGGCGCCAGGAGCTCACGTACCGGTTCCGCGACGACGAAGCCGCGTCCGCCGCAGACGGAGGGAGCGGCCTGGCGATCGAGATTGCTCATGGCGCACAACCTATTCCTCCTCGGTCGTGGAGCACCGGTCCCCACGCCACCGAGAATGTAGTGGAATGTTTAACTAACCCGTTGTGTTGACGTGTCTGAGACTTCAGGCCGAGGAGGACAAGTGGACGACACCTACTACGAGTTCGGTACGCCCGCGGACCGCTGGGACCGGGCGCAGATGTTCTTCGAGGCGAAGGAGTACCTGACCGCGGCGCGGATCCTCGGCGGGCTGGTGCAGGAGGTACCGGAGCAGGTGGCCCCGCGGCTGTTGCTGGCGCGCGCCTACTACCACTCGGCCCGGCTTTCCAAGGCGGAGGCGGAGCTGCGTGAGGTGCTGGAGCGCAACCCGGTCGAGGACTACGCGCGGCTGATGCTCGGGCGCACTCTCGAACGCCAGGGCCGGCCCGACGAGGCGGCCACGCATCTGCGGATGGCGCAGGCGATGACCGAGGGCCTCGGCCCCGAGCCGGCGCGGGAGGGGCGGGGCCAGGGGTGACCCGCACACCCTGAACGGGGCGGGCCGGAGAACTCCCGGCCCGCCCCCTCGTCCGCTCACGCGCCTGTGCGGTGCGAGCTCGTGCGGCGTGACGACGGCGGCGTGCCCGAGGTCGCGGCCAGGGGGGACTTCGCGGACACGGCCCACCCGGGCATCAGACGTGAGGACTCGCGGGCAGCACGAGCGCGGTCACCGCGAAGCCGCCGTCGACCAGCCACTTACCCTCGTACGACCTCGGCATGCCGGGAGCCGACAGCGAGAGGTCCGCGGTGAAGGTGCCCTCGGTGGCCGGACCGGGTTCCGCGTGGAAGGTGACGTCCGCCTCGTGGAAGTCGAGTTCGGTTCGGGTGAGCGGGAACCATGCCTTGAAGATGCTCTCCTTGGCGCTGAACAGCAGCCGGTCCCAGTGGATCGCCGGGCCGTCGGCACCGACGGGAACCCGCGCCCGTTCCGACGCCACGGATATCAGCTCCCACACACCGGACGGGAGCGGTTCGTTCGGCTCGGCGTCGATACCGACCGCGCGCACCTCGGAAGCCCTGGCCAGGACCGCCGCACGGTATCCGTCGCAGTGCGTCATGCTGCCCACGGTCCCCTCCGGCCACAACGGCATTCCGCGATGGCCGCGCAGCACCGGTGCCGGGGGCAGCCCCAGGGCGGCCATGGCGCGTCTCGCGCAGGCGCGCACAGCCGCGAACTCGTTTCTGCGCCGATCCACGCTCGTGGCCACCAGCCGCTCCTCCTCCGGATACAGGCTGCCGGCCGGAGCAGCCGTCTCGTGGGTGTCCGCGCACGCGACGTGCGCGGGGAGCAGCCGTTCGATCACGAGGCGTCGCTCTTATCGGCAGCGGGCGGCTGCCCGTCGTACGGAAGGATCTGCCGCAGAAGTCCGCGGGGGTGCCCCCGCTTGCGCCACTCCCTGGGGTAGCCGATCGAGACCTCCTCGAACCGCACCCCGTCGTGCCAGGTCGTGCGGGGGATGTGGAGGTGGCCGTAGACGACGGCGGCGACGTTGAAGCGGCGGTGCCAGTCGGCGGTGAGTTCCGTCCCACACCACTGGGCGAACTCCGGATACCACATCACGGACGTGGGTTCACGCAGCAGCGGCCAGTGCCCGGCGATGACCAGGGGAACCTCCGGGTCGTGAGCGGCCAGCCGCTTCTCGGTGAGTGCCACCCGGGCCCGGCACCAGTCGTCCCGGGCCGGATAGGGGTCGGGGTGGAGCAGGTACTCGTCGGTGCAGACGACGCCCGCCTCGTGGGCGCGGGCCAGGGATTCCTCCTTGGTCGACGTACCCGGAACCCTGAAGGAGTAGTCGTACAGGAGGAACACGGGCGCCACGGCCACCGGGCCGTCGGCACTCTGCCACCGGGGGTAGGGGTCTTCCGGCGTGGTCACGCCGAGCTCACGGCACACCTGGACCAGGTGTTCGTACCGTGCCTGGCCGCGAAGCCGGACGGGGTCCTTGTCCACGGTCCACAGCTCATGGTTCCCAGGGGTCCACACCACATGGGCGAATCGCCCCGCGAGCAGCTCGAGCGCGCGCTCGACCTCTTCCGCCTGCTCCGCGACATCCCCGGCGACGATGAGCCAGTCGTCGTCGGAGAACGGGCGTAGGCGGTCGGCGACGGGACGGTTGTCGGCGATCCCGACGTGGAGATCGCTGACTGCGAGGAGCCGGCCGCCGGAACTCGGCGGGTGGGGCACGGGCTCAGTCGTGGGACTCATTGTTCGAATTTACCGTCTCCAGGGTCCCGCCGGGGCCGCCCCGCTCAACATGCCCGCTGTTCATCCGCCCGGGATGATTGACCGACCGCCCTCGGGGAACGCGGCGGCACGTGTGAAGCATGCCCGCAGCCGGACGGACCAAGGGAGACGTCGATGACTGACGACGAGAAGCCGCAGGACCCGACACAGCGCCACCCGCAGCCGGACTTCCCCCAGCAGGACCAGGAGCATCCTGGTTGGACCGGGCCGATGGATCCGCCGCCGGATCACGGAGAGGACTCGTACACGGGCAGCGGTCTCCTCGTCGACCGCAAGGCGGTCATCACCGGCGGCGATTCCGGCATCGGCCGGGCCGTGGCTCTGGCCTTCGCGCGGGAGGGGGCGGACGTGCTGCTGACGCATCTGCCGCAGGAGCAGGACGAAGCACGGGAGACGTGCCGCCTGGTCGAACAGGCGGGCCGCAAGGCCGTTGCCGTGGACTGCGACATCCGTGACGAGAAGCAGTGCCGGGCCCTCGTCGAGAGGGCTGTGTCCGAGTTCGGCCGGATCGACATCCTGGTGAACAACGCCGCCTACCAGATGTCTCAGCCCGACGGCATCGCCGCCATCTCGACATCCCAGTTCGACCGCGTGGTGCGGACCAACCTGTACGGGATGTTCTGGCTGTGCAAGACCGCACTGCCGCACATCCCCTCGGGCGGCTCGATCATCAACACCACCTCGGTGCAGGCCTACAAGCCCAGCCCCCACCTGCTGGACTACGCCATGACCAAGGGCGCCATCGTCACCTTCACCCAGGGACTCGCCCAGATGCTGGCCCCCGACGGGATCCGTGTCAACGCGGTCGCACCCGGGCCGGTCTGGACCCCCCTCATCCCCGCGACGCTGCCCGACACCACGGAGTTCGGGAAGCAGAGTCCTCTGGGCCGGCCCGCGCAGCCCGCCGAGATGGCGCCCGCCTACGTCTTCCTCGCCTCTTCGAACGCGTCGTTCATCACCGGCGAGATCATGAACGCGACCGGTGGCACGCCGCTGCCCTGACGCGATTGCTCCGCACACCGCAGGGAAGGCGACGTCCATGCGCACAGACCATCATGAAGCACCCGTGCTCGACGCACTGGCGGCATACAAGGAGAAGGCACAACTGGGTTTCTCGCCTCCCGGCCACAAACAGGCCCGGGGCGCCTCCCCCGACGTGCGCGCCGTACTCGGAGACGCCGTGTTCTTCGGTGACGTGCTCGCCTCCGGCGGGCTGGACGACCGTCGCCAGACCTCCGATGTCCTCCAGCGCGCCGAGCAGTTGATGGCCGACGCGGTACACGCCGAGCACACGTTCTTCTCGACCTGCGGCAGTTCCCTGTCCGTGAAGGCCGCCATGCTCAGCGTGGCCGCTCCGCACCGGAAGCTCCTGGTCGGCCGCGACGCCCACAAGTCCGTCGTCGCCGGCCTGATCCTCTCCGGCATCGAACCCGTATGGGTGGAACCGCAGTGGGACACCGGGCGACACCTCGCCCACGCCCCGTCGGCGGCCACCTTCGAGAAGGCGTTCGAGCGGCATCCGGACGCCTGCGGCGCCCTGGTCACCAGTCCCACCCCGTACGGCTCCGCGGCGGATCTGCGTGCGATCGCCGAGGTGTGCCACCGCCGGTCCAAGCCCGTCATCGTCGACGAGGCGTGGGGAGCCCATCTTCCGTTTCACCCGGACCTGCCCTCCTGGGCCATGGACGCCGGCGCCGACGTCTGTGTCACCAGCATCCACAAGATGGGGAGCGGACTGGAGCAGGGCTCGGTCTTCCACCTCCAGGGCGATCTCGTCGACCACGACACGCTCGCCTCCCGCGCGGATCTGCTCGGTACCACGAGCCCGTCCGTCCTGCTGTACGCGGGCATCGACGGCTGGCGGCGGCAGATGGTCCTGGAGGGACACGCCCTGCTGTCCCGGGCCCTCGGACTGGCAGGCGACGTCCGGGAACGGATCGAGAAGATCGACGGCCTGCACGTGAACGACCACGACGACTTCTGCGGACCGGGAAAGGCCGCGGAGTTCGACCCGCTCCCCGTGATCATCGACATCAGTGAACTCGGAACCAACGGATACCGGGCCGCCGACTGGCTCCGCACGCACCATCGGATCGACATGCACCTGGTCGACCACCGCCGTATCAGTGCCCAGTTCACCCACGCCGACGACGAGACGACCGCCGGCCGCCTGCTGGACGCCCTGCGTGACCTGTCACAGCAGGCCCACACGCTGGGCCCGGCGCCCGCCGTGGAAATCCCGGGACCGGACGAACTGCGCCCGGACCAGGCACGCCTGCCCCGGGACGCCTACTTCGCCGCCACCGAGGACGTACCGGTCGAGAAGGCCGTGGGGCGCATCGCCGCCGAAATGATGACCCCCTATCCCCCCGGCATTCCCACCGTCCTGCCGGGTGAGCGCCTCACCGAGCCGCTGCTGCGATATCTGCGCTCGGGAATCGAGGCGGGAATGAACGTCCCCGATCCGGCGGATCCGACCTTGCGGACGGTCCGGGTGTGCGCGGACGGCGCGGACGCCGGGGAATGACCGAGAAGAACCCGAGAACGCGCCCCGAAAGGACCGTACATGCCCATCGCCACCTACGGCCTCGTCGCTCTCGACTGCCCCGATCCCGAAAGCCTGGCCGCCTTCTACCAGGCCGTCCTCGGCGGAGAGGTCGACAGGTACGACGAGGACTGGTACGTCCTCCATGCCCCGGGTGGTTCGCGCATCGCTTTCCAGCGGGCGACGGACCACCGGCCGCCGGAGTGGCCCCGGGGGGACCGCAATTCGCAGCAGGGGCACCTGGACCTCGATGTGCCTGATATCGAGCGCGCACAAGAGGCGGTACTCGCGCTCGGTGCGACACCACTGGATATCGACGACCGGGGTGGTGAGCGTCAGTTCCGTGTGTATGCCGACCCGGCGGGGCATCCGTTCTGCCTCTGCCTCAAGTGACGTGTCCGTGCGGGCAACCACCTGCCGAGGACGCCTCTGCGCGCTCATTCCACGACATGATGAGAATGTGGGATCATGAGCCGAAGTGCCCTCATCGTCATCGACATGATCAACACCTACGACCACCCGGATGCCGACCTCCTCATCCCCTCCGTACGCGAGGCACTCCCCCGCATCGTGGATCTCATCGAACGGGCCCGGAGCTGCGGCGTACCGGTGATCTACGTGAATGACAATTTCGGGGAATGGCGGTCCCATCACGGCGAGATCATCGAGACTGCCTTGTCGGGGCCGCAGAGTGTCCTGGTCGAGCCCGTGCTGCCGGACGACAATTCACTGTTCGTCGTGAAGGCCAGGCATTCCATCTTCTATGAGACACCGCTCAGCTACCTGCTTTCGCAACTGGATGTGGGCCGCGTGATCCTCTGCGGTCAGGTCACCGAGCAATGCGTCCTGTATTCGGCCCTCGACGCCCATATCCGCCATCTCGAGGTGACCGTTCCCGATGACGCCGTGGCCCATATCCACCAGGACTTGGCACAGGCGTCCCTCCGGATGATGGAGCGGAACATGAACGCGTCGATCCGCACGGCTGCGAACGTCGCATTCTGAGTGCCGCCGTGCATGAAACCTTCCCTGAACACCTCTCCCCCGAAGGAGCTCCCTGATATGCGAGCCCTGGCCTTCGTCTGCACGCTGAACTCCTCACCGGCCCCCTCCAGCAGCCATCTCATCGCCGACCAGGTGATGGCCGAGTTCGAAAGCCTCGGAGTGAGCGGCGAGGTGGTACGGGTGGCCGACCATGACATCCGGCCGGGAGTGGGGCTCGACATGGACGACGGTGACGCCTGGCCCGCCTTGCGGCAGCGGGTCGGGAAACGAGGACGGCGCCCACAAGGTGAGCTCCGACCTGTTCCAGGGCCTCAACGACCTGGGCTTCTCCGGGCGGCCTCGCCCCTGTCGGTTCAGCCCGCGGCCACCGTGCGGTAGGGGCGGAAGAAGGCGCGGAGTTCCTCCGCGTAGAGCTCGGGCTCCTCGAACGCGGCGAAGTGGCCGCCGCGCGCGGGCTCGGTCATGCGCACCATGTTGGTCGTGCGCTCCAGCCACGCTCGCGGCGGACGGACGAGATCGCCGGGGAAGACCGAGAAGCCGGACGGCACCTCGACGCGCCGGGCGAGCTGTGCGTGCGGGATGGCAGCGTTCGCGCGGTACATGCGCATGGACGATCCGATCGTGCCCGTCAGCCAGTAGAGCGTGATGCCGGTCAGGATCTCGTCCTTCGTGAAACTCCGCTCGACATCTCCGCCGCAGTCGCTCCAGGCCCGGAGCTTCTCCACGATCCATGCCGCGAGCCCGGCCGGTGAGTCGTTGAGTCCGACGGCCGCGGTCTGCGGCTTCGTGCGGTGGATCGCCCCGTAGGCGCCCTCGGCCGCGCCCCAGGCCGCGGCACCCTCGACATAGGCTCGCTCCTCCGGCGTGAGCTCCGCCCGGTCGCCTCCGAAGACGGGCACGCCGGCGTCGGTGCGGTGCACGGCCACGACCCGGTCGGGCTGGTCGAGGCCGAGATACCGGCTCACATGGCTGCCGATGTCACCCCCGGCCGCGCCGAACCGGTCGTAACCGAGGACGGTCATGAGCTCGGCCCACAGACCGGCCACAGCGATGGAGTCGAGAGGCGGGCCGAGGGGCCGGTCGGAGTATCCGTACCCCGGCATGTCGGGCACCACCACGTCGAACGCGTCGGCCGGATCGGCTCCGTGCCCGCCCGGGTCGGTGAGGAGCGGGATGACCTTCGAGTAGCGCCAGAACGAGTCCGGCCATCCATGGCTGAGGACCAGGGCCAGCACGGGCCCGGCAGGCGCGACAGCCCGGGCGTGCACGAAGTGGATCCCGAGGCCGCCCAGCCGAACGCGGAAGCGCGGCGAGCGCCGCTTCCTGCGTGGGCCAGTCGAAGTCCTCCGCCCAGTAGGCGACCAGCTCACGGAGGTAGCCCAGGTCGGTCCCGAGTGACCATCCGGCGTCCTCCGGCGAATCCGGCCATCGTGTCGCTCGCAGCCGCGCGCGCAGGTCTTCGAGTGCCTCGGGGGAGGTCTCCTGGATGAACGGCTCGGGGCGGGGCTCGGCGTCCGGCATGGGCGCATCCTAGAACGGCCGGACGGCCGGCTGACGGATGGCTGAGCCTGCGCGGGCGGCGGAAGTACGTGGCGCACCCGGAGTACAGTCACCCTCTGCCCCGCACCCCCGGTCCACCAGGTGAGAGATGTCCAGCCACATAGATCAGCGGTCCACACACTCCAGACCCGACGACGCCCTGTACGCGGAGCGCGCGCTGCGGCTTCGGCGGCGACTCGAACGCCTGATCGGCATCGCTGCTACCGAAGGTAATAGCCTCGTCCCGCTCCGGAACGGGGACCAGATCTTCGCCGCGATGCTGGATTCCATACGTGGCGCCGAACACACCGTGGACATGATGACCTTCGTGTACTGGCGGGGGGACATCGCCCGGGAGTTCGCCGAGGCGCTCTCCGAGCGGGCTCGCGCCGGCGTGCGGGTGCGGCTGCTGCTGGACGGATTCGGGTGCCGGCTGATCGAGAAGGACCAGCTGGCGTTGATGGACGATGCCGGGGTGGAGGTGGCGTGGTTCCGCAAGCCGCTGTATCTCTCGCCGCTCAAGCAGAACCACCGCTGCCACCGCAAGGTTCTCGTCACGGATGAGGAGACAGCGTTCACCGGCGGGGTCGGGATAGCCGAGGAGTGGTGCGGTGACGCCCGCGACGAGCACGAGTGGCGGGACACCCACGTGCGGGTGCAGGGCCCGGCGGTGGACGGCCTGGCCGCCGCCTTCGCACAGAACTGGGCCGAGTGCCATGACGAGCTGTTCACGGAACGCGACAGGTTCGTCGAGGCCACGCAGCACGGCGACGCCGTGGTCCAGGTGGTGCGCGGATCGGCCGGCTTCGGCTGGCAGGACATGCAGACCCTCCTGCGCGTCGTCCTGGAGTCCGCCGAGGAGCGGATCCGGATCACCACCGCCTACTTCGCACCCGACACCTACTTCGTCAGGCTGCTGTGCGACGCCGCGCGGCGAGGCGTCCACGTCGAGATCCTGCTCCCGGGACCGCACACGGACAAGCGGGTCTGCCAGCTGGCCGGCCAGCACCACTACGAGGAACTCACCGCCTGCGGTGTGAAGATCCACCAGTACCAGCCGACCATGCTGCACACCAAGGCACTGACGGTGGACGGTGTCGCGTCGCTGATCGGTTCGACGAACTTCAACCGCCGCTCGCTCGAGCACGACGAAGAGGTGATGCTCGCGGTCCTGGACCGCGAGTTCACCCTCACACTGGACGGTCACTTCGAGCAGGACGTGGAGCGCAGCACGCTGATCGACGCACGCCGGTGGAAGCGCCGGTCGCCCGTGCAGAGGCTGCGGGAGGCGGCGGTCCTGCCGATCCGCCGCTGGCTGTGACGCGTACGGACGGGTGCGCCACCACGAGGAGTGGTGGCGCACCCGTGCTTCCCACGCGGTCGGTCAGCCGCCGATGTACCAGCTGAAGCCGCCCGACGAGGCTGCCACGGCCATCAGGACGACGAAGAGGATCACGTCGATGATGCCGAGGACGAGTCCGGCCTTCGCCATCCCGGCACCGCCCTTCGCGGACACCTGACGCAGGCCGAAGGCACCGAGAACGATGGCTGTCGGGCCGAGGACCACGCTGAAGAAGACCAGGCCCACGATTCCGCAGACCAGGCTTGCGACAGCGAGACCGTTGGTCCCGGACCTGGGAGTGGCCATGGACGAACTGTCGTAGTGCGACATCACTCTCTCCCGTCGGTTCATACTGCTGGGTGCTCGGAGTGACGTACGGGTGCCCCTTTCCGGATGCCGTAATCAGCCGGTCCTGGGGAGTGTGGTGGCTCCCGTCGGGGGCATACGGGCTGTCACCTGCCGCTCGGCAGGTGAAGGGAGTGGTCCATGAGTGAGTCTGTCGAGACACGGCCGGATACGACCGCGGTGATCACGGAGCCTGTGCCCGATCTGCAGCTCCAGTTGCTGATCCAGCTGCTGGACAGAGAACTGCGCTCCAGTCTGCCGATCACCCTCACTCTGGCCAGTGGTGTACTCCACGGAGATGTGATCGGCCACGAGGCGTGGAAGGCGGACTGGGCGCGCAGCCTCCGGCAGGTCGAGGGCGAGGGCGCGAATCTGATCGCGGAGTTCCCCGAGACGGTGGACCAGGGAATCAGGGAACTGGGTGACGGTGACGGCACTGCGCGGCTGCCGCGCTGGATCCATCTCAGAGACGCCACGCTGGTCTTCGGCGGTACGGGACCGGGATCCCTGCGCCTGCCCCTGTGGCGCGGACGCCTGGCCGACGTGTCGGGCTGGGCGCTGGGGCGGCCGCAGTGACGGTGGCAGGCGTGCCGTCCGACGGTACGCCTGCCCGTCGGACGGCACCTGGATGGTCCCTCCGCCCCGGACGCGCTGTTCGACGACGTGAGGGCGTGCGGGCCCAGCTCCTGGGCCGGGTCGCACTCGTACGGCGAGCCGTGCGTCGTCTGCGGGACGGGCGCTCCGTCAAGCTGACCGGCGGCACCGCCCCGCCGGTCGGCGGCTCCCCGGGGGCCCTTCATCAGCTGTGGACGGCCCCACGCGGTGCCGGACCCCACGTCCATGACCGACGCCCTGTCCCGCCGTCATGGTTCACGCGGGCAACGCGGTCCCCGACTGGGTGTGCAGCGCGGCGAGGAGCCAGTCGTGCGCGGACCCGGGTGTCGGCTCGGGCCGCCCGGCCGGTGGGCTGACGACCTCGGCCGTCAGCTCCCAGTACCGGTCGATGCGCGGATCGGCCGCGAGCTGTCGGGCGAGGACGCGGCGGAAACCCGGAGTGTCCGCGGTGTCGTGGGCGCTCGCGTACGCGGCTACGAACCCGTCCAGCGCTTCCCCCGGGTACGGTCCTCTTTCGTGCCGCATCTCGGCGCCCGCCAGTTCGTACGCCTCGGCCAGACCCGCGTACAGCACGGCCGACGCGCGGGCATCCGCTTCCTTGTGCGCATGGGGCTGGGTCCGGCTCCGTTCCTCCCCGTCACAAGGGCCGGACACCAAGGCGCACAGGCGGGCGAAGGCCAGGACGTGAACCGGATCGGGGTTGTCGGGTGGCTGCGGGACCGCGGCCTCCAGAAACGCCGCGACGGAACGGGCGGGCATCCGCGGCGGCAGCCAGCCGCGCCAGAACCGGGCCAGTGGTGCGGTGGTCGGCGGCGCGGTCACCGCACCGATCAGCCGAAGTCGGCCCGCGCGTTCGGCCGCCGGGCACTCCTGCACCGCGCGGAGAGCCGCCTCCCTCCAGCGCAGCGCCGCCAACTGGGAGCCGAGTGTGCGCAACTGCCCGGCGACGGCGTCCTCCAGAGCGCTGCCGGGGCTCCCTGCCGTCTCCTCCTCGTCCAGGATGCGGCGCACCGCCGACACCGGGAGGTCCATGGTCCGCAGGGAGCGGATCATCCGCAGCCGCTCGAGTGAGTCGGGGCCGTACCTTCGGTGGCCGCCGGCGCTGCGGGACGCCTCGGGGAGCAGGCCGCTGTCGGAGTAGAAGCGGACTGTCTTGACGCTGACTCCCGCACGCTCGGCGAGTTCACCGATGCCGCACAACCCGTCGTACGACGCGCACACTTGAACCTCCCTCAGGGGGAGTTCCTACGGTACCCGCGAGTGGGACCGGGAGTTCGGGCCGGTCCGAGGACGACGGCGTATCGAGGAGAGACCATGACCACGTTCATCCTGGTGTCCGGTGTGTTCACCGGACCGCACGTGTGGGACGACACAGCCGCGCGGCTGACCGCGGCGGGTGCCGAGGTCCGGCCGGTGGCCCTGACCGGACTGGGCGGGACCCGTCCTCCGGTCGGCACGGACGTCGACCTGGAGACGCACATCTCGGATGTCATCGCGGTGATCGACTCGGTCGCGCCCACGGCCGGCCGGGAGATCGTGCTGGTGGGCCACGACTACGGCATCCATCCGGTCCTGGGGGCCGCCGACCGGCGGGCTGAGGCGGTCGCCCGGGTCGTCTATCTGGACTCGGGACTGCCCCAGGACGGGGTCCCCGCCCTGGCCGCCGTGGCCGACGGCGGCCTGCGCGAGGAGGTGGTGCGGGCCGCCGGAGGAAGCACGCAGGGAGGAGGCGCGGCCCTGCCGCCTCCGGCCCGCGACGCCTGGCAGCTCTGGGGAAGCACGGCGGACGTCCCCGACGCGGCGCTCGACCGGCTCACCGCCCTCGCGTCACCGCAGCCTCTGGGCACACTGCTCCAGCCGCTGAGGCTGACCGGTGCGGCGGCCACGGTGCCGATGGCGGGAGTGCTGTGCGCCGGTAACGGGGCGAGTATCGCGATGGTCCAGGCCCAGGTGGACTTCGGAGAACCCTCCTTGCAGGCGCTGACCGATCCGCGGGTGACCTTCTTCGAGCTGCCCACAGGGCACTGGCCCATGCTGTCCGATCCCAGGGAACTGGCGCTGACGCTGCTGAAGGCCGCGGCGGGCGAGGGCCAACGGCTCACTCCTGCGGGCGACAGGCGACCGCGTCCGTTCCTGCTGGACGTGCCCGACCTCCCCCGTGAGCGCACGGAGAACGTCGACCTGTACCTGCCGCCCGCCGCCCGTGGCCCTCACCCGGCGGTGGTCTTCGTGCACGGCGGTCCGGTGCCCCGCGACGCCCGCCCGACCCCGCGGGACTGGCCGGGCCTGACGGGATACGCCCGTCTCGCCGCCGGACACGGAGTGGTGGGCGTGACCCTCGATCACCGTCTGCACGCCGTGACCGACTACGACACGGCCGCCGCCGATCTGGCGGACGCCGTGGAGCGGGTGCGGGCCGATCCGAGGGTGGACGCGGACCGGGTCGCGCTGTGGTTCTTCTCCGGAAGCGGTCCCCTCACCGCGGACTGGATGCGCAAGCCTCCGCCGTGGCTGCGCTGTCTGGCGGCCAACTACCCCGTCATGGCGCCGCTGCCGAACTGGGGAAGGCTCGGCAGCCGCTTCCACCCGGCGGACGCGATCGCTCACGCGGACTCTCTGCCGATCGTGCTGGTGCGGGCCGGCCTGGAGGCGGCCGCTGTCGCGACCACGGTGGAGGAGTTCCTGGCCGCCGCGCACAGGTGCGGGGCCGATGTCGAGGTGATCGACGTACCGAACGGCCACCACGATTTCGAGGCCGTCGACCGGACCGACGAGTCGCGCGAGGCCGTGCACCGCGCGATGCGCACGGTGCTGCGGCACCTGACGGCCTGAGCCGACGGCTTCCGGTGGCCGGACCGGCGCCGGTCCGGCCACCGGATGCGCGGCCGTCGGATCTGCCCGACGCCCGGAGGTGCGCGACGGATTCGACGGCCCGTTCGAGGAGGTTGCCGTGACGAAGAAGGACGACGATCTGGGCCAGGGCGACAAGGTGGCCCGGTAGAGCCACGGCCAGGACGTGACGGGCAAGGTCACCAAGAAGCACACGGACCGCACCCGCGCATCGGGACGGACGGTCGACGCCTCGGACGAGGATCCGCAGTACGAGGTGGAGAACGACACGTCCGGCCGCTCCGCCGTGCACAGGCCCGACGCCCTGCGGAAGAAGCGCGGCGGCTCCGAACCACCGCGAGCGGCACTCGGAGCAGGCACTCGGGTCACCCGGAGAGGCGCGTCCCGTGGCGGCTGCTGGCTTCTGGCCCCGGAACATGATCGGGTCGGCATCCCGTCAGTTGTTCGGGGGAACGAGCCGAGGGACACGGATGACGAACCGACCGAACCCGCCGCCACCGGACACCGTCGTCATGTGCGCCCGACCGGCCCGCGCACCCGGGCCCTGCGGCGCGGGCCGAGGCGCGCTGCCCCCGGAATCGTGACCGGCACCGCCCGGGACCGGGTGGACGACGCCGTCGTCGTGGGCGGCGGCGCCTCCGGACTCTGTCTGGCGCACCTGCTCGCGATGACCGGTGAGGCGGTGACGCTCGTCGAGGCCCCCGACGGACCGCTGCGTCCCGCGGAGCGCACCTGGTGCTACTGGGAAGCGGGCACCGGCGAGTTCGAGGACGCCGTCGTCGCCTCCTGGAAACGGCTGAGGGTGCGAGGGCCGGACGGCGAGGTCATCGAGTCGGACCCCGCGCCCCTGCGTTACCGCATGGTGCGCTCGGGCCCCTTCGAAGGGCTGGTCCACTCCCGCCTCGCCGCGTCCCCGGTGGCACGCGTCCTGCGTGCCACCGCCCATGAGGTGCGTGACGCACCGTACGGCGCCGAAGTGCGCTGCACGACGGCCGGTGGGCGGCCCCTCGTCCTGCGGGGCAGATACGCCTTCGACTCGCGGCCCGTGCGGGGGACGCCCGCGCACCGCACGCTGCTCCTGCAGCACTTCCGGGGCTGGTTCGTGCGGACCGCCGATCCCTGCTTCGAGCCCGGGGTGGCGGACCTCATGGACTTCCGGGTCCCTCAGCCCCGTCATGGCCTCGCGTTCGGCTACGTCCTGCCCCTCGCGCCGGACCGTGCGCTGGTGGAGTACACGGAGTTCTCCCGCGCCCCGCTGACGACAACCGCGTACGAAGCGGCTCTGCGGCAGTACACCGGGGGCGTGCTGCGGCTCGGCGGTTACACCGTGGAGTCGGCGGAGCAAGGTGTCATCCCCATGACCGACGCCCGCTTCCCCCGCCGGACCGGCCGTGCCGTCTTCCGTATCGGCGCCGCCGGAGGCGCCACCCGTCCGGCCACCG
Source organism: Streptomyces sp. NPDC005791 (assembly GCF_042871485.1). Classification (NCBI taxonomy): domain Bacteria; kingdom Bacillati; phylum Actinomycetota; class Actinomycetes; order Kitasatosporales; family Streptomycetaceae; genus Streptomyces; species Streptomyces sp. NPDC005791. The sequence goes on along the minus strand of NZ_JBIAIP010000003.1, from coordinate 478,406 downwards.
GCTACACGTTCGCCGCCGTGCAGCGCCAGAGCCGGGCGATCGCCGCCGCCCTGCATCACGGGGCTCCACAGGTGCCGCCTCCGCACGGCCGCCGGGCGCTCGCCATGGACGCCGTGCTGCTCCGGGCCCTCGACACCGGGCGGGTGGACGGGCCGCGTTTCTTCACCGAGCTCTTCCGTCGCGTCCCCACGGAGCGACTGCTGCGCTTCCTCGACGGTGGGAGCACGCCGTGGGAGGAGTTCGGCATCGGTCTGCGTACGCCCATGGGGCCGATGCTCCGCACCGCCGCGGAACTCCCCTTCCTCGCCCGCCGGGCCACCGGCCTGTCCCAAGAGAGCCCTTGATGACCCTTCTGCGGGACCACGACCTGGCGCGCGCATTCGATGACGCGTCACGAAGGTACGACCGGCTCACCGCGCTGAACCCGGGCTACCGCTCCGACCTGCTCCGCTCGGCCCGCCGGCTGCGGCTGCCGCGTGGCGGCAGGGGGCTGCGGGTGCTGGATCTGGGCTGCGGGACCGGCGCTTCCACACGGGCTCTGCTGCGGGCGGCCCCCTACGCCCGGATCACGGCCGTCGACGCGTCTGCAGGCATGCTGGAGCGGGCACGCGCGAAACGCTGGCCCACGAACGTCCGCTTCGTGCACCGGTCCGCGGAGGAGTTGCCCACCACGGACGACGGCGGCTCGTACGACGCGGTCTTCGCCGCCTACCTCTTCCGTAACGTCACGGAGCCGGGCGAGGTCCTCGAAGCCGTGGGCTCCCTTCTGCGTCCCGGCGGCCGTCTGCTGATCCACGAGTACAGCCTCAGCGGCTCACCCGCGCACCGGGCGCTGTGGAACACGGTCTGCCGGGGTGTGATCATCCCGGCGGGCACGCTGACCGGCGACCGTGCGCTGTACCAGCATCTGTGGCGCAGTGTCCTGGCGTTCGACACCGCGCCCGTCTTCGCACGACGGATCGCCGGGGCGGGGTTCCCCTTCGTGCGGACCGTGCCCGTCGGGGGCTGGCAGAGCGGCATCGTCCATGTGTTCCTCGCCCGCAGCGGTGTGGGGCCCGACGGGCACGAGGCGTCATGAGTGCGCGAAGGCGCCGACCCGACGCCCCCCGGCACGGTCGTGACCGCCGGGCGGAGGTGCTCGTGCCGGAACCGGGATGCGAGCGTTTCACCGGCGAGGCGCCGTCGGCGGCGGTGGTCGGCGGCGGTGTCGCCGGCCTCGCGGCGGCGACCGCGCTCGCCGAACGCGGTGTCCGTGTGACGCTGTACGAACGGGAGGAGACACTCGGCGGCCGTCTCGCCGGGTGGCCCGTCCGCCTGGCCGACGGGTCAGGGACGACGATGAGCCGCGGTTTCCACGCCTTCTTCCGTCAGTACTACAACCTGCGCGGACTGCTGCGCCGCGCGGATCCGGGACTCACGGCGCTCGTCCCGCTGCCGGACTATCCGCTCCGGCACCGCGACGGCACGACGGACGGTTTCGCCCGCGTGCCGAGGACTCCGCCGTGGAGCGCGCTCGGGTTCGTCGCGCTCAGCCCGTCGTTCGGCTGGCGCGATCTCGCCGCGATGGCCCCCCGCGAGGCCCTGCCCCTCCTCGACGTACGGGTCCCCGAGGTGTACGAGCGCTTCGACGGGGTCAGCGCCGAGGACTTCCTGCGCCGGATCAACTTCCCCGAAGCCGCCCGCCACCTCGCCTTCGAGGTGTTCTCCCGCAGCTTCTTCGCCGACCCGCGCGAACTGTCCGCCGCCGAACTGCTGCTGATGTTCCACATCTACTTCCTGGGGTCGTCCGAAGGGCTTCTCTTCGACGTGCCGCGGGAGCCCTTCCCCCAGGCACTCTGGGAACCTCTGGGCGGCTACCTCCGGCGGCTCGGCGTCGACGTACGCACCGGCGCACCGGCGCACCGTGTCCGCCCGTCGGACGGCGGGGAGCTGACCGTGGAGACCGAGGGGGCGGCCGACCGCCACCAGGCCGTGGTCCTCGCTCTGGACACCCGCGGCCTCCGCCATGTCGTGGGAAAGTCGACTGCGTTGGGTGACGCCTCCTGGCGTGCCGACATCGCGGACCTGCGTACGGCGCCACCGTTCCTGGTGTCCCGGTTGTGGCTCGACCGCCCCGTGCGCGGGGACCGCGCGGGGTTCCTCGGCACCAGTGGTTACGACGGACTCGACAACGTCAGCGTCCTGGACCGCTGGGAAGGCGAATCGGCCCGGTGGGCCGCTCGGACGGGCGGCTCCGTGGTGGAACTGCATGCCTACGCCGTCGACGCGGGCGCCGAACCGAAGGAGGTCCAGCGCCGGATGCTCGACCGGCTGCACGAGGTCTACCCCGAGACCACGGACGCCCGGGTCGTGGACGCCCGCCACGAATGGCGCGCCGACTGCCCCGTCTTCGCCGTGGGCGGCTACCACCGCCGGCCGGCCGTTCGCACACCCCATCCCCGCGTCGTGCTGGCGGGCGACCTGGTCCGCACCGGCCTCCCCGTCGCCCTCATGGAACGCGCGGCGACCTCGGGGTTCCTGGCCGCCAACGCGCTTCTCGCCGACTGGGGCATCCGGGGGCAGGTGCTCTGGACGGTCCCGCGTGCCGGGCGCTCCCGGGCCCTGCGCGCCCTCGCGGGTCTGGCCGCGAGGCAGTGACGTTCAGCCGGGAAAGCGCCCGGTGCTCCGCAGCGACCAGCGGCGCTCGGCGTACGCCAGGTCGTCCCGCCAGAGGCGGCCAGAGGTCCGGCGCATCAGCGGCCGGAGGGCGGGCGCGGCGGCGCGCGCCAGGACGAAGCCCCGCCGGTCCGAGGCCGCGACGACGGCCTCGACCACCGCCGTCCGAGGGTCCGTGTCACCGGGGGCGGTGAGCGGCGTGGCATGGGTCTCCACCACCGACCCGGCCCCTTCGCCGTCCGTGATGTGCATGACCACCGTGCGGGGTCCGGGCGCGGTGAACACCGCCCGTACCGGCACCACGAGGCGTCCCGCGACCCTGAACGAGACATCGACGGCAAAGGCGTCGTCCTCGCCGTCCTCCGGGGTACCGGCCACGTCCAGACCGACGAACGCGTACGGGTGGAACCATGATCCGTGCCAGGGGTCGAGCCGGTTGGCGATCACATCCTCGGGTTCGCACCGGCCCACCGCCGTGAACACCGCGTCCAACGCGTCCGCCGCTGCCGGCCTCACCGGGACGGCCGGGCGCTCCAGCGGGGTCTCGCCCCCGGCCCGGTCCAGTCTCACCCAGACCAGCACCCCGTCGTCGTGCACCGGGTACGGCGACCACCCCGGGAACGGCCCGCCGTCCAGGGCCAGTCCGTGCCAGTGGCACAGGAGGGTCCCGCAGACCACCCGGCTGTCGCGCAGCGGGGCTCCCAGGTGGGGGCACTCCCCCGGGCCTGCGCGCAGGGCACCGCCCTCGGACCGCCACAGGACGACTTCCGTCCCGGCGATCGTCCGGCCGTACGGGCGGTCCCCTGCCCCGGTCTCCCGGGAGGAGCCGACGACGTACCAGTTACCGGAGGGCCGGGCGGTGGCCCGCTTCAGCGCTTCGGCGATCATGGTGGGCTTCGCCTCGCGCCAGGTGGGGGCCTGCCGCTCCCATCGGGGGGCTCGCCGCACCCGCAGGGGTGAGGTCCAGGTCGTCCGTCTCCGTGGAACGAGCGTCACCGCAGTGCCTCCGCCTCGGCGGCTTCCGGCGCGGCGGAGGCCGGCCGGGTCCGCATCCGCGCTCCGAGGATCCGTACGAATCCACCCGCGGCGGTGACGGCCCGGCGCCGGCGCGGGACCACTGCACGACGGTGCAGCACCCGGTGGTCGTCGGCGGCGATCGCGTCCAGGATGCCCCGGTACAGGACGAACGCCGTCCGGATGCAGGGCCGTGCCCGTGGCTCCAGCATCGCGATGCCCGGTTCCGCCTCCTGGTACACGGTCCGGATCATCGCTTCGGCATCGGCGAAGGCGGCGCGCAGACGTGGGTCGTGCCGTCCGGTGCGGCGGCTCCATTCCAGCAGGGGCCGGTTGACGCCATGGGTGGCGAGCAGGTCCGCCGGCAGGTAGACGCGTCCGCGGTCCAGGTCCTCCCCCACGTCCCGCAGGAAGTTGGTCAGCTGGAAGGCCACGCCGAGGGCGGCCGCGTGCGGGGCCGCCTCCTCACGGGCCACGACCGTCCCGAGGACGGGCAGCATCTGGAGACCGATCACCGCTGCCGAACCGTGCATGTAGGCGCGCAGATCGGCGTACGTCGGATAGCCGGTCACCGTCAGGTCGCTGCGCATGGACGTCAGGAAGTCGGTGAACAGACCGTGGTCGATGGCGTAGCGCTCGGCGGTGTCCGCCACGGCCCTGACCACGGGCTCGTCGCCGTCTCCCGAGCGCAGCCCGCGGGCCAGGTCGCCCTCGAGCACACGCAGCAGTCGGTCTCGCTCCCCGGGGGGCTGCCGGCGGTCCAGGTCGTCGACGATGTCGTCGGCCCACCGGGCGAAGCCGTACAGCGCGTGTACGGCGCAGCGGCGTTCGACCGGCAGCAGCCGGGTGGCCAGGAAGTACGTACGGCCGTGCCGGGCGTTGAGCCGGCGGCAGTGTGCGTAGGCGGCGCGCAGGGCGGGTCCGGTGATCCCGGCGGCGTCCAGTTCACGGCGGTTCATGTGCTCTGCCCTTCGGGGACGGGGGGACGGCGGCGCGCGCCCGTCGTGCGGGGAAGGCCCGTGACGCGGGCCGCGGCGAGCTTGCCGCTGACGAGTACGGTCGGCACGCCGACCCCGGGGGTGGTTCCGCATCCTGCGAGGACGACGTTGTCGTAGCCCCGTACGAGGTTGCGTGGCCGGAAGGGACCGGTCTGCGCGAAGGTGTGCGCTACGGAGAACGGGGTGCCCGCCGCGAGTCCCTGGTCCGTCCAGTCCACCGGGGTGATCAGCAGCTCCCGGTCCATGGAGGCTTCGAAGCCGTCGAGCCCCCGACGTTCCAGCTCGGCCAGCAGACTGTCCCGGTAGCGCGGCCCCAGGCCGCGCCAGGTGCCGGCGGACGGGCCGGTCGTGGTGTTGGGGCAGGGGGCCAGGACGTAGTGGAGATGCCTGTCCGGCGGCGCGAGGGAGGGGTCGTGTGTCGTGGGGCGGGTGATGAGCAGCGACGGGTCGCTCATCGGCCGGCCGGTCCGGGTGAGTTCGTCGAAGGTGTGCTTCCAGGCTGCGCCGAAGGAGAGTGTGTGATGTGCCAGTTGCGGCCAGGTGCGGTCGGTGCCGGCGTGCAGGATCACGGCCGACGGCGCGTGGCGCAGCGGAACGGCGCGGCGCGGAGCCCGGCCCAGGAGCCGGTGGGCGACGGGTAGGTCCGGAGTCAGGACGACCGCGTCGCAGGCGATCCGCTCGCCCGACGCCAGCCGGACGGCTCGTACCCGACCCGTCGGCCCTTCCAGTGCGCTCACCTCGGCGGACCACCTGAACCGGCCTCCGGCATCGGCTGCCGCGTCCGCCATCGCCCTGGGGAGCGCGTACATGCCGCCCTTGGGGAACCAGACCCCGGCGACCGTGTCCATGTAGGCGATGACGGCGTACGCGGCGAGCGCACGGGCCGGGGCGACGCCCGCGTACAGCGCCTGGAAGGAGAACACCCGGCGCAACCGTGGGTCCGAGAGGAATCTGCCGATCTGTGGATCGAGCCGGCCGAACCCCCCCAGGACCGCCAGCCGGGCCAGGTCCGGGTGCAGGAGCTGGAAGGGCGAGTCGAAGTTGGTGTCGATGAAGCGGCGCATCTGCGTCCGGTACAGCCGCTCCAGCCAGCTCCGCAGCCTGCGGTACCCGGCGGCCTCCGCGGCCCCGGCGAACCGCCGGACCTCGGCCTCCATGGCGTCACCGTCCGTGTGGACGTCCAGCACACTGCCGTCCGCGAACCGGGCCCGGTAGGCCGGGTGCAGGGGGACCAGCTCCACCCTGCGGTGGAGGCTGTCCCCGACGGCGGCGAAGGCCTCGTCCGCCAGGTGCGGCATGGTCAGCACCGTGGGCCCGGTGTCGACCTGGTACCCGCCGAGTGCCAGCCGCCCCGCGCGGCCTCCGGGCCCGGCGTCCCGTTCGACGACGGTCACCCTGCGGCCCGCGCCGAGCAGGTGCAGGGCCGCTGCGAGACCGGACAGGCCGGCGCCGACCACCACCACATGATCCGTGGGGCCGTGGACGGTCCTCACTCGGCCTCTCCGTTCCGCGCCGGGCCGGTGCCCACGGTCCTCGCCACCAGCGCGGCGAACTCGTTCCTGGCCCGCTCGTCCGCTCCGGCGGACGCGAAGTGACGCAGACTCGCCTCCGAGAGGCCGGCGATCTCCTCCTCCACCACCGATCGCGCACCCGTACGTTCCAGAGCGGCGCGCATCCGTTCGACCGATCCTCCGCCGGCGCCGCCGGGGCCGAGCACGGCCAGGGCCTCGGTGTCGCCCGACTCCGCGGCGAGCCGGAGGGCGACCACGAGGAGAGAGGTGAGCTTGCGTGCCCGTAGGTCGTCGTCGGCGGGTTTACCCGTGACAGCGGGGTCGCCGAACGCGCCCAGCAGGTCGTCACGGAGCTGGAAGGCGAGTCCCGCGCACCGGCCGGCGGCCCGCAGCCCGTGCATGGTCCGGGCATCGGCGCCCGCCAGGGTCGCCCCCAGGGCGAGCGGCCGCTCCACGGTGTAGAGCGCGCTCTTCAGCGTCGCGATCTTCCTGGCCTGGGCGGGGTCGGAGGAACCGGTCGCCTGCGCCCGCATGTCCAGGTACTGCCCGGCGACCATCTCGCCGCGCATGGCCTGCCACTCCTGGTGCAGCTGCCCGCCGTACGGGGAGGCCAGCGCGGTCTCGGTGAACAGGTCGTCGGCCCAGGCCAGCGCCAGATCTCCGGCCAGCACCGCGGCGGTGGCCGAGTAGGACTCGGCGGACCCGCGCATGCGGCCCGCCCGGTGCGCCCGGGCGAAGTCCGCGTGCACGGCCGGCGCGCCCCGGCGTACCGGGGATTCGTCCATGACGTCGTCGTGCACCAGCGCGCAGGCCTGCAGCAGCTCCAGGGCTGCGCCGATGCGTGGCGGGGTCCCGGGGTCACCGGTGCCTCCGGCGGCCTGCCACCCGCACCAGACGAAGGCCGTCCGCAGCCGTTTACCGCCGTGCAGGACGAATGCGGCCACCCGGGAGGCCACTTCTCCGGCGAACACGGCGTCCACCCGGCGGGCTTCCCGCAGCCTGAGGCGCAGGTGCTCCGCGAGGACGGTGTCGACGGCCACCGCCGCCTCACCGGCTGTGCGCGGGGCCCGGCCGGTGCCGGGGCGGCATCCGGTGCCTCCCCCGGCCTCTGCCCGCGTGGCCCGTGGACCGAGCATGGAGAGCCCCTTTCGCCCGGTCGCGCCTACGCGTCCACCGGTGCTTCCGCCGCGAGGAACGCGGATGCCCCTATGCCTGCCCGGCGGACGCTCCCATCGGAGCGGAGTTCACCCGGACGGCGGACGGAGAGGCGGAACCGGCCCGGGACTCCGACGACTGTGTCACGGGCTGGAGGAGCGGGCCTGGCGTCCCGTCACTGCCGGGGAACCCCGCGCACAGGGTGCTTGCTCATGATCGAGATGCGGTTGAAGGCGTTGATGGTGACAGCGACCCAGACCACGGCGGAGATCTCGTCGTCGGAGAGGTCACGGCGGGCCGTGGCGTACGCGTCCGCCTGCAAGGAGGCGTCGGCGGGCCGTGTGGTCGCCTCGGCCAGGGCGAGAGCGGCGCGTTCCTGCGCGGTGAACACCTCGGTGTCCCGCCAGGCGGCCAGCACGCCCAGCCGCTGGGTGGTCTCGCCCGCACGCAGCGCGGCCCTGGTGTGGACGTCCAGGCAGTACGCGCAGCCGTTGATCTGCGACACCCGGAGGTTGACCAGTTCGACCAGGGTGCGCGGGAGTCCCGCCTCCTGGGCGACCGTACGGACCGCCTCGGCCGTGGCGGTGAGCGCGTGATAGGCCTTCGGACTCTGCTTGTCGACGTAGACCCGCTTGTCCGCCTGGTCCGCCTGCGTGCCGTTCACCCTGGTCTCCTCACCGGGACGTGCCGCCCCCCGTCGTGCCGTGCGTCCGAATGGGCGACGGCTTATCATCAAGCATGATCGTTGAATATCAAAGCACCTTTGTCACACAGGTGGGCCCTCGATGAGCGGCGTCGACGGCGGCGTCGACGTACTGACGGCGCGAGATGTGCCCCTGGGCGGACCGCGGGCGATGACGGTGCGGCGCACGCTGCCGCAGAGGGCCCGCACTCTCATCGGAGCCTGGTGCTTCATCGACCACTACGGCCCCGACGATGTCGCCGAGACCGGTGGGATGGACGTCGCCCCGCATCCGCACATCGGTCTGCAGACGGTCAGCTGGCTGTTCAGCGGGGAGATCGAACACCGCGACAGTCTGGGCAGCCACGCCTTCGTGCGCCCCGGAGAGCTGAACCTGATGACCGGTGGCCACGGCATCAGCCACACGGAGGTCTCGACCCCCGGCACCTCCGTCCTGCACGGGGTCCAGCTGTGGGTGGCGCTGCCCGAGGAGCACCGGGACACGGGGCGCGACTTCCGGCACCACACGCCGAGCCCGGTACACCGGGACGGAGCCGCGCTCAGAGTGTTCCTCGGCTCCCTCGCCGGGGCCACCTCACCGGTCCCCACCTTCACCCCTCTGCTCGGCGCCGAGATCGTCCTGGAGCCGCACGCGACCACGACCCTCGACGCCGACCCTGCCTTCGAGCACGGTCTCCTCGTCGACCAGGGCAGCATCCGGATGGCCGGGACGACGCTGCGCCGGGCCGAGCTGGGCTATCTCGGCCCGGGGAACGACGAGCTGACCCTGACCAACGAGACGGACGCCCCCGCCCGGGCGGTGCTCGTGGGCGGAACGCCGTTCGAGGAACGGATCGTCATGTGGTGGAACTTCGTGGGCCGCAGCCACCAGGACATCGTCGAGGCACGCGAGGACTGGGAGGCCGCCTCCGAGCGCTTCGGCCAGGTCGAGGGCTACCCCGGCGACCGTCTCCCCGCTCCGGCGCTCCCCAACGCCACCATCGCACCGCGCGGCAACCCCGCACACCCGAAAGGCAGCACACGATGACTCAGGCCCCCGCCCCGATCGTCCGGAACATGGACGCCAGGCACCGCTACGAGATCCTGGTCGGCGAGGTGAGCGCCGGGTTCACCGCCTACCGCGACCGCGACGGGCAGCGCGTCTTCTTCCACACGGAGATCGATGACGCCTTCGCGGGCCAGGGACTGGCCTCCGTCCTCGTGCAGGAGGCCCTGACCCACGTACGGGCCTCGGGCAAGCGCCTCGTCCCGGTCTGCCCGTACGTGGCGAAGTTCCTCAAGAAGCACGAGGAGTTCGCCGACATCACCGACCCGGTCACGCCGGAGGTCCTGAAGTGGCTGGAGACCACCCTGGCGCGCTGACCGACGCTTGTTGCGGCCCGGGGCGCGGTCAGGCCGGCCGGAGCTCGAACCAGTCGAAGGCCGGGGCGCCCTGGGTCGCGTACATGCCGATGACACGGCCGGTGAAACCCCCCGCGACCTCTGTGGTGAGGTAGCGGCCGTCGAGTTCGGCGAGGACCTCGAAGTCCCCGTCATCCGTCTCGAAGCCCAGGCGCAAGGTGTCGGGGCCGCCGACGCGGAGTCCGGAGAGCGCCGCGGCGTCGGGTCGCTCAGGACGCACGGTGACGGTGGGCGGCAGGACGTCCTTGGTGGTCACGTCGATCCGCAGCGTCACAGGGCCTGATGGCACTGCCCGCTCGGCGATCGTCCGACGCACCGGGCCGATGCGCGCGACGGCACGCACCGTGCCGCCCCCCGTCTCCACCTGGTAGTGGTGCGCCTCGTCGAGCCGGACGGCGAGCCCGCCCCGGCCGCCTTCGCCGGCGTCGGCCCGCACCCGTGCGCTGCAGTCCGGATCGCGCTGGCGCCTGCCCACGAACAGCGCGCCGGGCTGGTCCAGGCTGTCCGCGCGGGCGTGCAGCACCAGGTGGCCCGGCCGCTCGTCCAGGCGTGCGGCCGCGGGGTCGAGGCGTCTCAGCGACACCCAGCAGGGAGCGAGCGCGGCGGAGTCGAAGTCGTCACGGTACTGCTCGTCGGGCCAGGGGTGAGGGGTCAGCGCCGGTGCCTCGGCACGCAGTTCCAGCGGGCCGGGCAGAGGCCACTCGTCCTCCCACCGCACCGGAGCCAGATACGTCTCGCGGCCCAGGCCGTGGAACCCGGGGGTGTCGCCGCGGGGCCGGGTGCCCAGCAGGACCATCCACCACGTCCCGTCGTGCGCCTGCACCAGATCGCCGTGACCGGTGTTCTGCACCGGGTGGCCGGTGCTGCGGTGGGACAGCACGGGGTTGTCAGGATGCGGTTCGAAGGGCCCCAGCACACTGCGGGCCCTGGCCACCGACATGGCGTGCCCGCGTTCCGTCCCACCCTCCGACAGCAGCAGGTACCACCAGTCACCGATCCGGTAGAGGTGCGGCCCCTCGGGGTACTGCAGCCCGCTTCCCGACCACATCTGGACCGGCTCGCCGAGCAGTTCACCCGTCTCCGGATCGATGCGCACCGCGCGGATGCCGTCGTGGGAGAAGACGCACCAGCAGTTCCCCTCGTCGTCCCAGGCCAGATCGGGGTCGATACCGGGGATGCCGACCGGCACCGGGTCCGACCACGGGCCGGCAGGATCCTCGGCGGTCACCAGGATGTTGTCCGCACCGGCGACCACGGTCGTGATCATCCAGAAACGGCCGCCGTGGTGCCGCAGCGTGGGGGCGTACACCCCGCACGAGGACGGGGCCGTGTCAGGCAGCGTCAGCTGGGAAGGGCGGTCCAGAGCATGGCCGATGAGACGCCAGTGCACGAGGTCCCTGCTGTGCCACAGCGGCACCCCGGGGACGTACTCGAAGCTGGATGTCGCCAGGTAGTAGTCCTCGCCCACACGGCAGATGCTCGGATCCGGGCTGAAGCCGGGTATCACGGGATTGTCGAAGTACGCCATGGTCCGTCCTCGGGGCTCAGGCCGGGGCCGGGGCTCCCGGGCCATAGTCGTTGAAGCGCTTCGAAGATTTACAGCCAGGCATGGGAGTGTCAAGACTTCCCACCGGAACCGTAGCCGTGTCGAAGCGCTTCGAAGCCTGCGCGCCCGGCGTTGCACGAGCAGGAGGTCCGTCCCGGGGCGGCTCCCCTCAGCGCAGAGTCGCGTACACGATGAGGTTGTCCACGGGATGGCCGGCGGCGTCGAACGCGCCGTCACAGGTGATCAGACGAAGCACTCGCTCGTCGGTGGCTCCGTAGACCTTCTCCGTGGGGAAGGCGTTCTTCCTGACGGTCTCCGTGCCGGTGACGGTGAAGTGTGTCTTCTCCCCTTCCCCGTCGGACACCGCGATGTCCGCGCCCTTGGCTATCGTGTGGAGGTCATGAAAGACAGCCTTGCCGAACCGTGTGTCGTTGTGGCCGATGAGCACCGCGGCACCGGGTTCGCCGGGAACGGCCCCGCCCGCGTACCAGCCGGCCGTCATGCCCTTCTCGGCCGGCGGGACCTCGACCGTGCCGTCCTCGTTGAGTCCCAGCCTCAGCAGCGTGCTGTCTATCCCCAGCGACGGGACCGCCAGCCTCGTCGGTGCGGGCGCCTTGGGCGCTTCCGGGGACGGGGGTGCGGGTGAGGTGACCTCGGCGGCAGGCACGGGTGCGTCGGCGGAGGCACAGCCGGTGACGGGGGTGAGCAGCAGGACTGCTGCCGCCACGGACACGGCAGTCCGCCATGCCGAGGTGGGTGCAAGGGACATGAGTACTCCGGTGAGCTGAGCGAAGGCCGGCGGGGAGAACAGCGGGTGGCGCCGTTCCCCGTCCGGGGAGCGGCGCCACCGTGCGGGATCAGCCGTTTCGCTGGGCGGCGGACCGGCGGCGCAGCACGAAGGCGCCGGCACCCGCGAGCAGTACCGTGCCGGCGGCGGAACCGTACAGCGCGGTGCTGCCGGCTTCTCCGGCAGGCCGCTCCCCGGCGTCGACGCCGCCCCGCGGCATCGTTCCCGCCGGCACGGACTCGGCCGGGACCGGCTTCGCCGCCGCCTCGGAGGGCTCGGCTCCTTCGGGTGCGGGGGCGGGGGTGGCCGTGAGTGCGGTGGGCTCCGGCGTGGGGGTGGTGTCGGCGGCGGCCACTCCGGACGGGAGCAGGACCGCGCCGACGGCGGCGGTGGCGAGGGCCACGATGCGCAGGGTGGGGCGAAGGGACATCTGAAGCACTCCGATTCCAGCTCGGCGTTGACTGTGCCCGCGCACGGATGCGCGTCGGGCGCCGGGCTTGCCCACATGCTGGAGTGGAGTTGTGAGGAAGCTGTCAGACCCCTGTGTTCATAGGATCAGGTCCTGCCGATGGCAGTCGCAGGGTGAACACCGACCCCTGGCCCAGGGTGCTGACCACGGCCGTCGTCCCGCCGTGCGCCTCGACGAGCTTGCGGACGATCGCCAGCCCCAGGCCGCTGCCCCCGGTGCGGCGGTTGCGTGACTTCTCCGCTCGCCAGAACCGGTCGAAGACGTAGGGCAGGTCCTCGGGCGCCATCCCACTGCCGGTGTCGGCGACCTCCACCACCACCTCGCCGTCCGCTCCCCCGGACGTCCCCGCGGTCGCGTACGCCCGCAGCGCCACCCGCCCTCCCGCCGGAGTGTGGCGTACGGCGTTGGACACCAGGTTCCCGATCGCCTGCCGTAGTCGTACCGGGTCGGCGGTGAGTTCGGGGAGCGGCGCCCGCCCGTCGGAAACGTCTGCGGTGAGGCCCACCCCCGCGGCATCGGCCTGGGCCTGGTGGGCCGCCACGACATGGGCGAGCAGCTCGTCGATCCGTAGGGGTTCGGGGTGCAGACGCAGGGCGCCTGCGTCGGCCGCCGACAGGTCCTGGAGGTCGTCGATGATGTGCTGCAGTTGCAGCGCCTCCTCCAGGAGCGAGGAGACGAACTGGGCGTCCGTGTCGGCGATGCCGTCCTGGGCTCCCTCCAGCCACCCCCGGATGTTGCTCAGCGGGGTGCGCAGTTCGTGCGCCACATCGCTGACCATCACCTTGCGTTGCTCCTCCAGGCGTGCGCGATGGGCCGACATGTCGTTGAACGCGGCGGCCAGTCGGCCGATCTCGTTGTCCGCGGCGACGACCACAGGTGAGGGGCCCTCCCCGTCCCGCATGCGCTGGGCGGCGCCCGTGAGCGCGTGCAGTGGCCGCACGAGCCGCACTCCGGCGAGGACCGAGGCTCCGACGGTGAGCGCGAGGACGAGCGCAGCCACCCCGATGATCTTCGCCGTGTTCCCGGGGGAAAGGTCGAAGCCGGGAACGGCGCCGCCCCCCGGGTCACCGATGAACAGCAGCGCGGGTGAGGCGACGTACGAACTGAGCTGCTCCTGGCGGGCGATGCCGACACAGGAGGCGATGTCACGGTCGATCTCGCTGTCGAGGGGCGCGGGGGTGGCGAGCGCGGTCGGCAGGGACTCCTGCGGCACGCTCGTGCTGGGCACGGGCACGGGCGCCGGCTGGGGGGCGGCCGACGCGGCCACGGGCTCCGCATCCGTGTTCCACGAGAGGTCGAGATCGAGCCGCACGGCCTCACGCCCCTGCCGGTCCAGGCACGCGTTGACGAGTTCGTTGAGCGCGGCGAGCGCCTTCGTCTCGGTTTCGGTGGGGCTGTCCAGGGCGTCGGTCGCGCACCGGCTGCCGCGCAGACGGTCCGGATCGTTTCCCACGACCTGGATACGGGGCCGGCCGCTCGGGTCCTCGACGACGTCCGAGGCGATCCCGGACCGGCTGAGGCACCGCACCGCCTCGTCCGCGGTGCGACGCAACGACGTACGCTCCGTCTGCGGCAGTCTGAACGGCCCGACGGCGCGTGGGTCCACCCGGTCGCTCCCGGAACGCTGCGCCCCGTCCGTACCGGGTTCCGCGACCGTCACGGAGCCGGAACCGGAACCTGTACCTGGCTCCGCCCCGGACATCGCCCCGGAGGAGGACACGGCGGCCACGGACAGCGGGTCCACGACCGCTGACGCCTGGGGTGGCAGCGCCGGTGGCTGCGGGGTGGAGCCCGCGGAGTCCGCGAGTACGTCCCGGTTCTGCGTCGTCAGCGTGATCCGCCGGTCGGACGCGTCGGCAAGTTCCTTCACGGTGGCCCCCACTCCGTCCCAGGTGGGGTGTTCGGCCGCGTAGGCGAGCAGCGCGTCGAGGACACGGGTGTCGGCCGCGAGATTGCGGCCCTGTTCCTGCTCGATCGCGCCGGACGTGGTCTGTACGGCCAGCCATGCGGTCGCCGCGACCGAGCAGGCCGCGACGAGCGCGGACACCGCCAGCAGCCGGCCGAGCAGACTCTTGCGCAGCGGCAGCCGCAGGCGCTGCCCGCCACGCTCAGCGCGCAGGAGCACGCGGGGTCCCCTTCAGCGGATCCATGAGCTTGTAGCCCACTCCGAAGACGGTGAGGAGCCGGACCGGGCGCCGGGGCGCGCGTTCGATCTTCTTGCGGAGGTTCATGATGTGCACGTCGACCGTACGGCTGCTGATGTACCGGTCGAATCCGTGGAGTTCGGCGAGCAGCTGCTCGCGGGTGAAGACCCGTTCGGGTTCGGCGGCCATCGCCGAGAGGAGCCGGAACTCCCCCGGTGTGCACTCGACCTCCACGCCGTCGACCGCCACCTCGTGCCGCACGGGGTCGACTGCGAGTGATCCCACCCGCAGCACATGGCCGTCCTCGCGTTTCGCGTCCCGCCGGGTGCGCCGCAGGAGCGTACGCACACGTGCCATGAGTTCCCGCGGGCTGTAGGGCTTGGTCATGTAGTCGTCCGCGCCCAGGTCCAGCCCCAGCAGCAGATCGTCCTCGGTGGCGCGGGCGGTCAGCATGAGGACCGCCAGCTCCCGCTCCTCGGCGCGCAGTATGCGGACGACGTCGAGTCCGTCGGCCCTGGGCATCATCACGTCGAGGACCAGCAGGTCCGGCGACCCCTGCCGCGCCTGTTCGAGGGCGGCGAGGCCGTCCGGCACCACCGTGACCGCGTGACCTTCGCGTTCGAGGTAGCGCCGGACCAGCTCGGCCTGTTTCGCGTCGTCTTCAGCGACTATGACGTTTGCGCACACGCGGACGATCGTAGAGGAGGCCGGTGAACTGCGGCTCTCCGCCGTGGGATCGGACCGATCGGCCTTGCGGGGGTGGTCAGCAGACGCCGTCGCCCGGCTTGGGGTTGCCGAGACCGAACAGCGGGCGCAGCTTGAGCCCCAGCCAGGTGCCGACCAGTGCGACCGCGCCCCACAGCCAGCCGCTCAGGCTGCCGGAGGAGACGCCGGCCAGGTAGGCGCCGATGTTGCAGCCCCCGGCCAGCCGGGCACCGATGCCCATCAGCACACCGCCGAGCACCGCCGCGACGGCCGTACGCCACGGGATGCCGCGGTGCAGGGCCCAGGTGCCACCGAGTGCGGCTGCCACCGCCGCACCGATCATGATGCCGATGTCGGTGAGACTGGTCTTGTCGGCCAGCACCGGGCCCGCCAGCATCTCCGCGTTGCCGGGCCGCTGCCACCAGGTCCAGTTCTCCGGATGGCCGCCGAGCGCGCCCACCAGTTCCGAGCCCCACAGGCTGAACGCACTCGTGACGCCCCAGGCGCCGCCGGACACCAGTAGTACGCCCGCCCCGAGCAGGGCCAGCGCCAGGGCGCCGGCGGCCAGAGGCCAGGAGCCCCGGAAGGCACGTGCGGCCGCGGTGCGCGCCGAGGGCACGGCACCGAGCGGTGGCGGGTTACGACGGGCCTGGACGCGCCGCGTGACCACGACCACGAGCAGCAGTGCCGCGATCGTCACCGCCCATGAGCCGAACCAGCCGATGTGGTCGGCGAGTACGACCGGTTCCCAGGCAGGCAGGTCCTTCCACAGGTCGAACTGCCAGGCGGCGAGCGTGGCACCGGCGATGAATCCGCCGAGGGTGAGGACCACCGAGGTCTGCCCCGAGCCGACGGCGAACAGGGTCCCCGAGGCGCAGGCGCCGCCGAGCTGCATGCCGATCGCGAAGAGCAGTGAGCCGACGATCAGGCCGACTCCGATCGACCCGGCGGACGGCGCGGGCTGCGAGCCGAAGAGCCCTGTACTCGTGCCGATGATCAGAGCGAACAGGGTGGCGGTGGTGCCGAGCAGCAGCGCGTGCGCCCGCAGCCCCGTGCCGTTGCCGACGGCCACGAGCTGCCTCCAGGCGGAGGTGAAGCCGAACCGGGAGTGGAAGAGCGCGACGCCCAGGCCGAGTCCCAGCAACAGCAGTACGGCGGGTCGGGCGCCGTGTGCGGACCATACGTACGCGGTCAGGGCCACGGCGAGCAGCCCGGACACGGCGAGTGGTGTCCGGCGCACCGGGGGCAGGGGCGGCGCCTCCGGTCGCGGAACCGAGGTGGGGGAAGGAACGAGGAGGGCGGGCAGTGCGCGCGGCGGCGCGGCCGGCCCGGCAGGTGGCGCTGTGGTCACGAGAGGTCTCCGGATGATGCTCGACGGATGGCGGCGGTGTCGGCGGCGCGGCAGGGCCGTCGACATGGGGCTCAGCCGCGACAGAGTCCGTCGTCGACGCACCAGGCCGACTGCGCGAACAGCGCGCGGCACAGGGACAGGGCCGATACAGACATGCGTACGAATATAGGGACGGACTCGCTCCGGATGCCTGACCGTCTCGGCATGCGGAAGCCCTTTGAGACGGCCGACGGCGGGGTGCACCGGCTCCCGGAAGGAACCATTGACAGGGCCGTGATCCGGGCGGCACACTCCCAATCAGTGAAGAAACTTTCACTATGCGAACACTCGGTCCGACGGTGGCCGCCCAGGGATGCGGACCCCGAAGCGAAGGAGAACGAGCGGTGCACACGACCGTAGGAATCATCGGGGGCGGCCCGGCCGGGCTGCTGCTGTCACGGATGCTCCACCGGGCCGGCGTCGGCTGCGTCGTCCTGGAGGGCCGGGACCGCGCCTACGTCGAGGAGCGCCAGCGGGCGGGCATCCTCGAACAGTCCACCGTCGATGCCCTACGTGAGGTGGACGCGGCGGGGCGGCTGGACGCGGAGGGGCTGGTCCACGACGGCGTGGAGCTGCGCTGGGAAGGCCGGGCGCACCGGATCGACTTCCCGTCACTGACGGACGGCCGACGCGTGTGGGTGTACGCCCAGACCGAGGTCGTCAAGGACCTCATCGCCCTGCAGCTCGCCGACGGCGCGGCCCTCCGCTTCGGGACCGAGGTCCGTTCCGTCGAGGGCGCGGACACCGATCGCCCGACGATCCGCTACACGCACGACGGCCAGGACAAAACCCTGACGTGCGACTACGTGGTCGGCTGCGACGGCTTCCACGGGGTGACCCGGACAGCCGTGCCCGAGGGGATCCGACGCACCTACGAGCGGGTGTACCCCTTCTCGTGGCTCGGCATCCTGGCCGATGTGGCGCCGTCCTGCGACGAGTTGATCTACGCCCACTCCCCGCGCGGCTTCGCGCTGCACAGCATGCGCTCGCCCGAGGTCAGCCGGATGTATCTGCAGGTCCCCAACGGAACGGACCCGGCGGACTGGCCGGACGAGCGGATCTGGGACGAGCTGGACGCGCGGTTCGCGCTCGACGGCTGGAAGCTGGGCCGCGGCCCGATCACTTCCAAGAACGTTCTGCCCATGCGGAGTTCGGTCACCGAGCCGATGCGGTACGGCCGGGTGTTCCTGGCCGGCGACGCCGCGCACATCGTGCCGCCCACCGGCGCGAAGGGGCTCAATCTGGCCGCGGCCGACGTCACGGTGCTGGGCCGGGCGCTGATCCGGCACCACGAGACCGGTGCGTCCGATCTGCTGGACACCTACTCCGGGACGTGTCTGCGTCGCGTCTGGCGCGCCGAACACTTCTCGTACTTCATGACCACGACGCTGCACACCGATCCGGCTCAGAGTTCGTTCGACACACGCCTCCAGATCGCCCAGCTCGACCGCATCGCCGCCTCACCGCACGCGGCGGCCGAACTCGCCATGAACTACGCGGGATTGCCGTTGCCGTGACGAAGGCGGGGCAGCAGGGCGTTCGAGCCCCTGGGCTCGCCCCCTCCGCCGGGACGGGCACCAAGCCGGTCGACGTCCCCCATTGACACGGGCGGAGGCCGAGGGGAAGCTCACACCCCGCGGCAGTGGAAATATTTTCACCCTGCGAACACTCCCCGACCGTGGCGTTGTCCCCCCGCACGCGACGGCCCACCCGCCACAACGCCGTGGCAGAAAGCGAGTGCCCCGTGGCCGCATCGACCACGTCCCCACCCGACCGCTCCTTCCGCGTGGTCGCTCCGGTCATCGCCCTGTGCTGGCTCGCCGTGTTCTTCGACGGCATGGACGTCAACATCTACGGCGCGACCATGCCGCACCTGCTGGCCGACGAGAGCCTCGGTTTCACTCCCGCCCTGGCCGGCACGATCGGCAGCTGGACCACCTTCGGCATGCTGATCGGCGCGCTGGCCGCGGGCACGCTCACCGACTGGCTGGGCCGGAAGCCCCTGGTCATGGGCAGCGTCGTGCTGTTCTCGGTGGGGTCCGCGCTGTGCGCCGTCGCCCCCGACGCCACCCTCTTCGGCGCCGGACGCTTCCTCTCCGGCCTCGGCCTGGGCGGGCTGATGCCGATCGGCCTCGCGATCGTCGCCGAGTTCGCGCCGCCACGCCGGGCCGCTCTCGCCACCGGCCTGATGATGACCTCGTACCACGCCGGCGGCATGGCGGCCACGGGTATCGGTCTCCTCGTGGCCCCCGAACACGGCTGGCGCTGGGTGTTCTTGGCGGGCGTGCTGCCCGCCCTGATCGCGGTGCCGCTGGTGCTGAAGTGGCTTCCGGAATCTCCCGGAGTGCTCTTCGCCCGGGGGCACACCGGGCAGGCGTACGCCGTCGCCGACCGCTACCGGCTGGAGCGCCCGGGCGTGCAACAGGCTCCCCAGGCCGGCGCGAAGGGCCGTATGGCCGCGATCACCGCTCTGTTCGCACCCGGCACCCGCTGGGCGACCCCGCTGCTGTGGATCGCGTCCTTCGCGGGGCTCCTCCTCGTCTACGGAGTCTCCACCTGGCTGCCCGAGCTGATGCGAGCCACGGGCTACTCCCTCTCCTCCTCGGTCACCTTCCTCATGGTGATCAACGCGGGTGGCATCGTGGGCATGCTGATAGCGGGCCGTACGGCGGACAGGTTCGGCCCGGTGAAGGTCTCCGCGCTGTGGTTCGTGCTGACCGCGGTCGGCACGTTCCTGCTGAGGGCACAGCTACCGCTCGGCGCCGCGTACGTGGTCGTCTTCATCACCGGTATCTGGCTCTTCAGCGCCCAGGTGATGGTGTACGCCGCCACGTCCCGCGTCTACGCGCCCCGCGAACGAGCCACCGGCCTGGGCTGGGTCACCGGCATCGGCCGTACGGGCGCGGTGGTCGGTCCGACTCTCGGCGGCGCGGTCCTGGCGGGCGGCGACGCGGGTCTCGGCTTCACGACCTTCGCAGTGACGGCCGTCCTCGGCGCCGTGGCGATCTCCCTGGTGCCCCTGGCCGTGCGCGACCGCCGCAGGCACAGCACGGACGCGGCCCCCGCTCCCACTCCGGCGACGGACTGAGGAGATCGGGAACGGCCCCGGTTGCGGCGACGACCGGTCGAATCGTGGAGACTTGGGAAGCCGGGCGGCGGCAGCTGCCGGTGGAAGGCTGCAGAGACCAAGGCCGACGAGGAGGACACGATCAACAGCGCCGAAACGGGCCGGCACCCGCTGGACTCCGCCAGCATCCTGAACGCGAAGGAAACCCTCTTCGAACTCCTGGGCCGTGCGGGAATGCTCCGCGACGAAGCCGAGGAACTGATCGCGATCGTGGAGGCCGGTGCGATCGCCGACGCGCACAGTGAGGCCGGGAAAGCCGCGGGTGAGCCGGCCGGGAGCGGGGAGCCGTACGGCACCGGCTGGCACGACGGCGCACGGGCCGTCGGCGACGCGCTCGGCCGCGTCGCCGAGCGAGCACGTGAGCGTGCCCTCGGCCAGGCAACGCCCGGCTCGGCGGCGGATGCCGCGCGGGGCCGCCATCCCGTCGGAAGGGTGGACGTGGAGCGGGCGAAGGTCGCCGTGATGCCGCTCTACCTCACCTTCAGTGACTCCTCGGACCTCGACCCCGAGGTGTCGGACGAGGTCCTCACAGCCGTGCTCGGCACGATGGGCCTCGTGCGCCGGGTCGGCTATGCCGGACAGCTGCAGCGGTTCACCGAATCCCATCGCCGGCGCCTGGCCGAGCTGTACGCCCGGTTCGGTCCGCGCAGCCGGATCGCCGTCCACGGCCGCCACTCCCTGCTCCACTCGCCCACCAGCATCGCCGTGCTCGAACGCCTCACCGCCACACCGACCGCTCTCCGGGCGGAATGGGAGCTCGCCGAACTGCCCCCGGCGTGGCTGGACGGACTCGCGACGGCTTGGCGCGCGTCGGAGACCGTGCCCGAGTGACGCCCGCCTCTGCGGAACGACGGGGTGCACCTGCGGATCGCAGGTGCACCCCGTCGCCGGCGGAGCCCGGGTCTCAGCTCAGCGGTTCGATCCGGATGTTACGGAACCGCACCGTGTTCCCATGGTCCTGGAGACGGATGGCTCCGGCCGAAGGGCCTTCCTGCCTGCCCGCGCCGGTCGGTCCGTCGATCGCGACGTCGTCGTGGACCTTCTGGCCGTTCCACACCACGGTCACCCGCGCGTCGGCGGTCTTGCGGCCGCTGTCGTCGAAGCGCGCGGCGCGGAAGGTGATGTCGTACTTCTGCCAGGTCTCCGGGGCCGTGGCCGCGTTGACGTCCGGTGCCTTCTTCTCGTAGATCGCTCCGGCCTCGTTCGTGGCGGGGGTGGTGTCGCCGAACGAATCGAGGATCTGGAGCTCGTAGCGGTCCTGGAGATAGATGCCGCTGTTGCCGCGGTTCTGGCCGGTCACGTCGTCCGGCAACCGTGGCACCCGGAACTCCAGTTGCAGCTTGAAGTCCTGGTAGGCGTCCTTGGTGCGGATGTCACCGCAGCACACTTCCATGGACCGCTCGGCCGACAGCGGCCATTCGAGGCGCCTCCCGTCCGTGTGCTGCCACTGCCCCTGGGAGTCTGCGGTGCCGTCGAAGAGGGCGACGGGGGCACCGTGCGGCCGCACGGTGATCAGGTCGAGATTGACATGCCCGGTGTCGCCCGCGTCGAAGCGGTAGGAGAGCGTGTTGGGCCCCGCCTTCAGCCGGATCCGTTCGGTCTTGGTCGACCAGTCGTCCCAGGTGCCGGTCGAGGCGAGTGCGGTCTGTCCCAGCTTCTTCCCGTTGACGTGGAGGGAGAGGTTCTTGGTCCCCCGGAAGGGGTCGGGGCCGTTGGAGTAGCGCAGGTTCACGTCGTAGTCGCCGGCCTTGGGGACGGTCACGTCGAAGGTCGTGGCGGCCTTGCCCTCCGTGTTGTAGCGGTCGACGAAGCCGCTGCCCGAGTAGCCGGTGTGGTCGGTGTGGACACCGGCCGTCCCGGTGAGCCGCGCCTCCTCCGCCTCGTACAGCGTGGCGGGCGGGAGCTGCTTGCCCGGCAGGGCGTTGAGCGTGTACCAGGCCTCCGTGCTCCACAGCGCCTCGCCGGACGCGGACGCGAACGGCCGCGGTGCGCGGAGGTGTACGACCCTGCCGGGCTTGAGGCCGTCGAGCCGCAGCCGCACGGTGCGGCCGTCGTCGGCCAGGGTCGCCGAGCGCACGGCGAGCCGCTCCTCGGCGATCTTCGGGCCTCCGTAGTCGGACGTCGGGGTGTAGCGCCACTGCTCCGCCTGGTAACGGGACGTCAGCTCCGACGCGGTGGCTTCCGACACCGGTTGCGTGTACTCCAGGTCGAAGCCGCCCGGAACGGCACGCATCTCCTTGACGTCGAAGGTGTTGCCGCCGTTGGGCGTGAGTTTCTGCAGGCCGAACTTCAGCTTGCCTTCCTGGCCCCAGTTTCCGTCGGCGCCGAGTCCGCCCGCGTATATCGCACCGTCGGGTCCCATGGTGATGCGGTTGACGCCTGCTTCGAGTCCCTGCGTGTAGCGGAAGACGGCACCCTGGTACTGGCCCTTCACCTTTTCGAGGTAGGCCCTCTGGAGGCCACCGTAGGTGACGTCGCCGATCAGCATCTGGCCTGCGAAGCTGCCCTTCTTCAGATGCAGTGGCGTGCTGGGGGAGTTGCCGATCTCGTTCTGGGGCAACCAGACCACCGGCTGGGTGACGGGCCGGTTGTCGAACGGGCCCGACGGCTCCGTGTAGTGGTTGAAGAAGCGGTCCTGCTTGATCTGGACGAGCTTCGACGCGGGCAGCCAGCCGCCCTGGTTGTCGGTGGTGAAGATGTCACCACCGGGACCCCAGCCGATCCCGTTCGGGGTCCGGAGACCGCCCGCGACCGGATGGATCTTGCCCGTCCTCTTGTTGATCTTGTACGTCGTGCCACGGCCCGGCGCCGGCTGCGGAGTGGTCGTCGCACCTCCGTAGTTGATGGCGACGGACAGGTTCACGTAGAAGTGACCGTCCCGGTAGAGAAGCCCGAAGGCGAACTCGTGGAAGTTCCCGCTGTACGGCCAGGTGGCGACCGTGCGGTACTCGTCGGTGACGAAGTCCTTGTCCGTGTCCACGAGTTGTGTCAGCTCATGCTTCTGCGAGACGTACAGCGACCCGTCGACGTACTTGATGCCCATCGGCTCACGCAGGCCCTCGGCGACCTTCTTCACCGTCACCTTGTCGCGGCTGGTGTCACCCGTGACGTGGTCGAGGAGGTACACCTCGCCGGTCACGTTGTCCGTGCCGCCCCAGGTGGAGAGTGCCAGACGTCCGTCCGGTAGCCAGTCCATCCCGGTGACCTGGGGTTCGAATCCGTCCGGGCGCAGGTCGGTGAGGTCGAGGTCGGGGCGTACACCGGCGAGCGGCAGACCGTCGCCGGGGCTGTCGGTCCCGGACTCGCACTCCTTGCGGCCCGGCGCGGTGACCCGGACGACCCCGGCGTCGGTGCTCAGGGCCTCGTTCGGTACGACGCTGAAACCGTCGGCGCCCGGCGGCCTCCACGACAGCGTCAGTTGCTGTTCGCCACCGCGCTCGAAGTAGTCGACGCGGAACGGGTGTGTGCCTGCGTCGAGTTGGACGGATCCGTCCTTGGGCTCGGCGCCGTGCAGCCCGTCGTGGTCGATGACCTCCTGGTCGTCGATGGTGAGCCGCGAGCCGTCGTCGCTGTTGAGGCGGAAGGTGTACGTCCCGCCGGCGGGGACCACCAGGTAGCCGGAGGCCTCGGCGACGAAGTTGTCCGCGAAGCCGCCGAAGTCGTCCACCGTCGACCAGTCCACGGTCGACATCAGCTTGTCGTGGTTCGGGGTCTGGCCCGGCTTGAGCGTGCACAGCTTGCTGAGTGGCACCTGGGTGTCGAAGACGCGCAGGGTGACACCCGGTTCCTGGGGCGGGATGTCGTCGGGTGCGGCGGCGGCCGGAGGGGCGACCCAGACGCCTCCTGCGAGGAATCCTCCGACGAGCAGGGCAGCGAGGTGTCTTCGGGCACGTGGGAACAACCGTGGATGCATCGGTCCTCCAGAACGGGGTGGCACTCCGGTCGGGCTGTACGGATCCGCGAAAGAGCAACAGGCCTGGTTGCGCCGCCACGCTAGGGGGCTTCTGCTGAAGAAGTCCATACTTTGTCATCTGCGAGTTCAAAGTCAGGCCTTGGCCGTCGCGTCCCCTTGACAGCGCCGGTCACACCTGGGTCACCTCACGCCGATGCCCAGGGGTGGTGGAGACAGCGGCGGTGTTCGCGCCGACGATCACCGCGATGGCGAACCAGGCGAGGGCATCGAGGTGTTGGCCGAGGTGGGCGAGACCGACCAGGGCCGCGAAGACCGGGTTGACGCTCATGAACACGCCGAAGAAGTGCGCCGGACGCGGCACAGGGCGAGCAGGTCGGCCGGGAACGGCACCGCCGGGGAGAGCACCCCCGCTGCCAGGGCGCAGCCCGGCGCGGCGGGGGTGTGCGGGTGGTGCCGGAGCATCCACACACCGATGGGCAGGTAGAGGACGCCGGAGACGGCTGCCGCCGCGGCGGAACCCAGTACAGGCCCTGGCACGCGCCCGCGTCCTGCTCGCCGGCGCGGACGAGCTCGTACGGGAGACCACCACGGGTCATACCCGCCTGCACATCGGCCACGCCTGGTCCGCCTTCGGCCGTCACACCACCGAATTTCGGCCGCCGCCGTACCGCCCCGGACCAGCCTGTACGCTGCTCGGATGCAGCCGTCCGCCTCCTCCCCTTCCGCGCGGTCCGGCCAAGCCGCGGCTCCCGCCCAGCGTGGGCTTCTGACGGAACGGATCGCGCGGGAACTCGAGCACGACATCCGTTCCGGTGTCATCCCCGTCGGGACGAAGCTCCCCTCGGAGCGCGAACTCGCCGCCCAGTTCGGCGCGAGCAGGAACGTCGTGCGCGAGGTTCTGCGACGACTCGAGGCGCAGCACCTGATCGAGGTCGCTCCGGGCCGCGGTTCGTTCGTGCGCGAGCAGACCTCCGGGCAGGCCAGGGGGTACGACGCGTTGTACCGGGCCGGGCGCCCCACCGTCCGGCAGCTGATCGAAGCTCGGCTGCCGCTCGAGGTCGAAACGGTGCGCCTGGCGACCGAGCACGCCACGGACGAGGACATCGAGGCGATGCGGTCCGCACGGGATGCCCTCGAGGCGGCGAGCGACGTCGTCGTCAAGGCCCGGGCCGACATGGCTTTCCATGACGCCGTCGCCGAGGCGAGCAAGAACCCGGTGCTGAGGATCATGCTCTCGTCGATCAGCGGGATGATGTTCGAGATGATGCTCCGCTCCAACTCCGACCCTTCGATCGGCGAGCCGGGAGTCCCGCATCACCCGGAGATCTTCGAGGCGATCGAGGCACGGGACACGGAACTGGCCTGTGCGCGGATGCGGGAGCACCTGATGCTCGGTCTGCGCACCTACGGCAAGGATCTCGACGTCCAGGTCGACATCATGGCGCGCAACCACATCGAAGCGCTGCTGGACGAGACCGGGGACCGGTCCGGCACCGGCAGGACGGGCGAGTAGCTCCTCGGACCGCCGCCCCGGACGTGACGCGTGCCCGGCTCCACGTCTCGGCGAGGCCGACCGCGCGCTTCGACGAATTCGGCCCGTGAAGGGGCTGTTCGGTACGCCGCACTCCTGCTAACGTCCCTCTGGTCCAACTGGTCCTACCAGTTGGACCAGAGCACGGATACTCCCGCGGCGGCCAGGGGTCGCAGGTGAGCGAGACGCACGACAGCACAGAGAGGCGAGGACAATGATGTCCACGAGCAGCAAGCTCCTCAGCCGGCGCTCCTTCGGCAGGCTGGCGGCAGGAGCCGCGGGCACCGCGGGGATGGCGGCCCTCGGCGCGTGTACGACCAGGAGCGAGCGGCCCTCCGCCGGCACCCCGCTGCGGATCATGGCGATCAATCACGTCTGGTCCCAGGCGATCCGGCGCCGGACGAAGGAGTTCGAGGAGCGCATCGGCCGACGGGTCTCCATGACCCTGCTCACCGCGGACCAACTGGCGAGCAGTTACAACGTCAAGCTCAACGCCTCGGGCACCGACGTGGACGTCATGATGGTCCGTGCGCTCCAGGAGCAGCTCCTCTTCGCGCACAACGGCTGGCTGGCCGATCTGAGCGACCGCGTCTCCCGTGACGAGGAGTTCGCCTGGCCGGACTTCCAGAAGGCGCCGCGCGAGGCCTCGTCGACGGCGGGCAAGGTACTGAGCGTCCCCGTGGTGACCGAACGCCCCGCGCTGTACTACCGCAAGGACCTCGTGGAGGACCTCGGCGGACCGCCGCGCACCCTGGCCGAGCTGATGGCGGCCGCCCAGGAACTCACCGACAGGAAGAAGGGCCTGTACGGCTTCGTCGGCCGAGGCCAACGCAGTGGCGCCGTATCCCAGTGGTCGAGTTTCCTGTACTCGCACGGCGGGGACTTCGTGGTGCGGGGCAAGTCCGGCATCGGCTCGCCCGAGGCCCTCGCCGCGTACGAGTACTACGGCGGACTTCTGGCGAGGACGGGCCCGCCCGGCGCCACCAACATGAGCCTCGAACAAGCCATGCCGATCTTCGCGCAGGGCAAGGCCGCCTTCTACATCGACGCCGACGCGATCTACAGCAGCATGCTCGATCCTCAGGTGTCGACCGTGCGCGAGACCGTCGGCTTCGCACCCTTCCCGGCCGGACCGGCCGGCTCCAGGCCGCACAACATCCCGTCCTGGAGCCTCGGCATCAGCACCTTCAGTCTGCTGCGCGACGACGCCTGGGAGTTCATCAGGTGGGCCGCGAGTCCCGAGATGACCGCCGCCCTGCAGAAGGACGGCATCCCCGGCGCCCGCAGCTCGGTGTGGTCCGACCCCACATCCCTGAAGTCCTTCCCGCCGGATCTCGCCGAGGCCATGCGACTCAACGCGGAGCGGGGCCTGGGCTACGACAGGCCCCGTGTCCTGCAGGTCGGCCGGGCCCGGGACATCGTCGGGCAGCCGCTGGTCGCGGGCATCCTCGGTGACGACGTACGTCCGGTTGCGCGTGACGCCCATGCGGAGTTCGCCGATTTCCTCGTTCGCGACAACCGCCACAAGGAGTCCTGATGTCCACCACCGAGGTCTCCCCCGCCCGCCCGGCTGCCTCGTCGGGCAGGGATCCGGCCCCCACGCGCCGTTCCCGCACCTTCGAACAGGCCAACCGGCGGCTGAAGTGGACGATGCTGGCTCCGGCGCTGCTGTTCGTGGGCCTGATGATCGTCTTCCCGCTGGTCTACACCGTCAACCTGAGCCTGACCGACGCCTTCGGCGCCGTCAACGCGGGCAAGGAACATGTCGGCGTGCAGAACTTCACCGACGCACTCGGGGACACCCGCCGCTTCTGGCCGGCCGCGCAGCGGACCGTGGTCTTCACGGTCGGGGCGGTGATCCTCGAGACGGTGCTCGGTCTCGCCCTCGCCATGCTCATGCGCAAACCGTTCCGGGGCATGCGGTGGGTGCGTACGGTTCTGATCATCCCGTTGCTCACCACTCCCGTGGCGATCGGCATCCTCTGGCTGCTGATCCTCGACCCCACCAACGGCATAGCCAACCACCTCCTCGCCGGGGTCGGGCTCCCCCGCCAGGAGTTCCTCGGCTCCGTCAGCCAGTCGTTGCCGACCCTGATGCTCATCGACGTATGGCAGTGGACGCCCATGATGACCTTGCTGCTGCTCGCCGGGCTGACCACGCTGCCCGAGGAACCGGAAGAGGCGGCACGCGTGGACGGGGCGAACAGCTGGCAGCGGTTCCGGCACATCGTGCTGCCCATGCTCGGCCCGACCCTCGCCACCGCCCTCGTACTGCGTGCCGTGGACGCCCTCAAGACCTTCGACATCCTCTACGCCACCAAGGGTGCGGGCGGCGGCTCGGACTTCGAGGTGGAGACCCTGAACGTCTACGCCTACGGACTCACCTTCGACTACCAGGAGTACGGCCTGGCCGCCGCCGTCCTGGTCCTGTTCACGCTCTTCATCATCGGCGTCGTGGTGCTGCTGCGCCGCCGGAGCGGAAGGAAGACCGCATGAGCGCCACCGTCACTCCCGTACCCGTCCAGGCGCACCTGCGCCGACGCGCCGCCCGCTCATGGCTGCGTGGCACAGCGATCGCCCTCGTGACGCTCGTCTTCGCGCTGCCCCTGGTATGGATGTTCGCCGCCGCCTTCAAGACCAACGTCCAGGTGACCGACCCGTCCGTGGGCCTGTGGTTCAGCCCGACCCTCGAGAACTTCCGGAACATCGTGGAGGCCGGGCAGATCCTGCGGTCCATGGGCAACTCACTGCTGGTCGGTGTGGTCTCCACCGTGCTCTCCGCCGTGATCGCGGTGCCCGCCGCCTGGGCGGTCGGACGGTTCGACATGCACCGCACCGGTTCGCTGGTCCTGGTCGCGCGCATCGTCCCGGCGATCTCGCTCCTCGTTCCCTGGTACTACCTGTTCGCACAGATGGGCCTCGTCGGCTCCTACACCGTGCTGATCCTCAGTCAGATGTTCGTCTCGGTCCCGCTCATCATGTGGATCATGATCAGCTTCTTCGCCGGCCTGCCGGTCGAACTGGAGGAAGCCGCGCGCACGGACGGACTGAGCGCCTTCGGCGCCTTCTGGCGCATCGCGCTGCCCCTCGCGGCCCCCGGGACGGCGACAGCCTCGCTGCTCGCCTTCGTCTTCAGCTGGAACAACTTCATGTTCGCGCTGATCTTCGCCGATGACCGCACCCAGACCGTGCCGGTGACCCTCTTCAACTTCATCTCGTACGCGAGCACCGACTGGGGCGGTCTGATGGCCGCCGCGACGCTCATCACCGTCCCCGTCGTCCTGGCCGCCGTCCTCGGGCAGAAATACCTGGTGGCCGGCTTGACCTCGGGCGCCACCAAGGGCTGAACAATCCCCCAGCACCGTATTCGGAAAGAAAGTACCCGCATGAAAATTGTCGACGCCAAGGTCCTCGTCACCAGCCCCGGACGCAACTTCGTCACCCTCAGACTGACGACCGACGAGGGACTCACCGGCCTCGGCGACGCCACGCTCAACGGCCGCGAACTGGCCGTGGTCAGCTATCTCGAGGACCACGTCGTACCCCTCCTCATCGGCCTCGACCCGCACCGCGTCGAGGACACCTGGCAGTACCTGTACCGAGGTGCCTACTGGCGGCGCGGACCGGTGACGATGGCGGCGATCGCCGCCGTCGACGTCGCCCTGTGGGACATCAAGGCGAAGGCCGCCGGACTCCCCCTGTACCAGCTTCTCGGTGGCGCGAGCCGGGACCGCGTGAGGACCTACGGCCATGCCAACGGCCGTGACATCCCCGAGCTCCTCGATTCCGTCCGGGCCCGCCTCGCCGAGGGCTACCCCGCCGTACGTGTGCAGTCCGGTATTCCGGGTCTCAAGGCGGTCTACGGCGTGTCGACCACGGACGACAGCGGTTCCCCCGTGCTGCACCAGCAGGTCCGGCCGCTGGTGGAGGACTGGGACACCGAGGCCTATCTGCGTCACGTGCCGGCCGTTCTGGAAGCCGTACGCGCCGAGTTCGGACCCGAACTGCCCCTCCTGCACGACGCACACCACCGGCTCACCCCTCTCCAGGCCGCCCGCCTCGGCAAGGACCTGGAGCCCTACCGCCTCTTCTGGCTCGAGGACTGCACGCCGGCGGAGAACCAGGAGGCTCTGCGCACGGTCCGCCGCCACACCACCACGCCGCTGGCCGTCGGCGAGGTATTCAACACGGTGTACGACTACCAGACCCTGATCACCGAGCAGTTGATCGACTACGCACGTTCCGCTGTCACGCACTTCGGAGGTGTCACTCCGCTGCGCAAGCTCTTCGACTTCGCCGCGCAGTACCAGATCAAGAGCGCGATCCACGGGCCGGAAGACATCTCCCCGGTCGGCATGGCAGCCGCCGTCCATCTCGACCTCGCCGTGCACAATTTCGGGATCCAGGAGTACTCGGGCCACACCCCGCTCACCGAGGAGGTGTTCCGCCACGCGTACACCTTCACGGACGGCCACCTGCATCCGGGCGAAGCGCCGGGGATCGGGGTGGACCTGGACGAGGACCTGGCAGCCGCACACCCCTACGAAGCGGCGTACCTCCCGGTCAACCGGTTGCAGGACGGGACGGTCCACGACTGGTGACCGCGCCGGGACGGGCGGACAGCGCTCGGCGTGGGGAGGAGTGGGCAGCGGGGGCGGCCGGCCCTGTCACGGGACGTCCATGACAGGGGTCACGAACAGTGGTGACAGACCGCCCCGCCCCCGCTGTCCTGTCGAGAATCTGAAGTCACTGATGAGCGACGACACGTCGGGAGCGATCGCGGGAGCCGGCACGCTGTAACGCACCTCGGGCGGTGCTGTTCTCGTCGGACTCGGTCCCGGCGGGCGTGCGAGGCGTCCGGCCCCTCCTCGTCGGGATCGGCACCGGGTTGCACGAGACCGTTCACGAGCGCCTGGTCGGGCGGGGTCTCCTGCGCGCACCATGGACAGCGCCCCGCATCTGCCGCTACGTTCAGCGATTACCTGACTCTGACAACGATGTCACGCCGCCTCTCCCAAGGAGCAGTGATCGCCGATGGTGTCCCGAAGAACCCTTCTGCAGGCAGGCGGAGCAGCTCTCACGGCCGGCGGGCTCGGAATGACCCTGCCCGAGCGGGCACGCGCGGCGGAGGACGGCACCGCAGTGCCTCTCCTGCCGTCCTTCGGCCGGCCCCACCGCCTCGACGTCGCTGACATCAGCGCTCTCGACGGGGACGACCAACTACTGCTGACGACCCTTCAGGGCGTCGTCAACCGCCGTCGTCCACGCCTCTACTTCAACTTCGACGGCAGCGACGTCGACTTCCGCTGGCTGCCCGGCACCGGCGCCTCGGTCACCCGCCACGACAGCGCGATGAATCTCGTCGCCCGCTATCGGAACGAGACACGCGGCGCCATCCTGCACGACCCCGAGGTCCCTGACTCGGTGAACGTGGCGACCACCTTGGCCGGCCTCGAGAACGCCGTCGCCGCCACCGCCGCACAGGCGCGTGAGCACCGCCTGAAGACCGTCTTCGATCTGCGGGGCCGCTTCGACGCGGACGACGTGCTCGCCACGTACCGCTGGCAACTGGAGCACCTCCTCCCGCGCTGCGCCCCCACCCTGCTGGCCGGGCTGCCGCCCACCCGGACGGTACGTGCGGACAACGTGCGCTGGCGCGAGATCGCACGCGAGACCGAACGCATCCGCGACTCGTCGAACCGACGAGTCCGCACCTTCGATCTGAGCGCGGAAGCCGCCGGCGGGGGCGGCGTCTACCTGCGCTTCCAGGATGCGTTCGGCGACGACGGCTGGGGCGCTTCGGTCGGTTCGGTGAGGGCGAAGGCCGACGGTGACGAGGTGATCGCCTCCTTCGCTCCCGGCACCGCCGCCGAGGTGCCGTACCTCTTCGACGGCTCCAACTCCTCCATCGGCGGGGACGCCAACCGGTTCTGCGATGGCGACGGGTACTTCATCTATCACTTCACCCTGCCGGCCGGCACGCAGCGACTCCTGGTCGAGGTCGAGCTGTGGAACCAGTATCTCGTCTCCGCCACCACCACGGCGCCCACCAGGGTCGAGCCGTTCCCCTACTTCCGGGACTACGCCGTCGCGAGCCGGGCCATGGTCGTCTGGCTGCCTCCGTCGGGTGAGGAGGGGGCGCTCCTCGACGAGATCTTCAGCCGGCTCGCGCACACCACCCCCTACGTCGGCTGGTTCTCCGACGACGTGGCCGGTGAGTGGGGAGGCGTCGAGCGAGCCTCCCGGCACGGCATCGAAGTGGTGCCCGCCGACTACTACATGAACGGCACCGTGCACGCCGGCGTCCCCGCGAGAATCTCCGGCAAGGTCCCGCCGAGACCGTCGGTCGCGCTCCGCAACCGCGTCTACCTCACTCTCACCGTCGGCGAAGGAGACAACATCCAGTACTGCCAGCGCCGTATGCGCGGTATCTGGGACGACCCGAAGAGGGGTAGCGTGCCGGTCAACTGGACCGTCAGCCCGCTGCTCGCGGACATCGGACCCGCGCTGCTGGCGTACTACCAGCAGACCGCCACCGCCAACGACCTGCTGATCGCGGGCCCCTCGGGCGCCGGCTACACCTACCCCGGCTCGTGGCCCGAGGGCGCCTTGGACGCGTACACCGCACTCACCGGACGCTTCCTGCGCCGGACCGGCATGGACCTGGTCTACGCGTACAACCCCCGCAATGCGACAGGTGACGGATGGATCCCGTTCGATGAGCGCGTCGTCCGCTCCTACCGGGAGAACACCCCGGTACGCGGCATCATCCAGTCCTGGGAGACCGGAGACCTGAGGATCCGCCCGGCCGGCACGCCCGTCATCGGTAACTTCTTCCCGCAGGGGAAAGCCCCGGAGTACCGGGACGCGTTGCTGCGGCACATCGAGGGCTGGGACCGCACCGCGCCCCTGTTCATCGCCGGCGCCGTCAACGCCTGGAGCTGGACACCTGGTGACATCGCCGAACTCCGCGACCTGCTCGGCGAGCCGTTCGAAGTCGTCCGTGGCGACACGTTCTTCGACCTGATGACGCGGGCGGAACAAGGCGCTCGGCCCTGAAGAATCCTCGACGAAACGATCTGCGGCTGCGGTAGGTCCGGCAGTGGCACCGCGATGCCCGGTCGGCCCAGGACTGGCATGTGCGGCCAGTGCCGCGACGTGGCCGAGGACTCCCGGGCGCCGGGCGGCAACGTCCAGCAGTGGACCTGCAACGGGCTGGGCCTCAGCTGGGGCAGCGCACCGCGTCTGAGGGCCGGACCGGAGCCGCCACGCCGGGACGGCGTTCCGGGCGGGGCCTATGCGGAACCGACGGCCCGCCGGGTGGGCGTGGCGGGCCGTCGGGGGCATGGCGGGCCGTCGGTCCCGGATCCGATGCGGCCCCCCGTTCTCGGTTTCAGGGCTGTCCGGCCCGTCGCCGCGCCAGTCGGGTCACTCCGTCGCCGTCGGTCGGCGCGATGCCGCCATCGCGTCGTCAGGGTCGCTCAGCGGGCGCAGCCGGTAGGTGTAGGAGTAGTCCTTGTCCGAGAAGAGCTTGTACTCGTCGTGCGTGTGCGCACCCCAGCTGTCGTCACCGCCCACACCCATCTGCCGGTGATTCAACCGCAGTACGACATCTTTCCGCGGGTCCAGCTGGTAGTCGTGGCGGGCACCCGCCGACAGGTCCTCCGGGGTGTAGTGCGAGGCGTTGACCTCGAGCAGCGGTTCGCCGGAGGCCAGTAGCCCCCTGCCACTGCCGTCCGTCAGCGCCACCCACCGCACGTCCGTCCTGTTGCCGTTCTCCTGGGGACGCAGGTAAGGGGTGCGCTTCTCGGGGACGATGTCGGAGTGGAGGCCCACGTCGGTGCCGTTGTTACGGTCCCAGTAGTTCTCGTGCGGGCCGCGACCGTAATAGCGCAGGTGCTTCAGACGTCCGGGCAGGAAGAGCACCGTGCCGACCTCGGGGATGTACGGGAGACCGGCCGCGCCCGGGTGCAGGGTGTTGTCGACCTTGATCTCGCCGTTGCCGAACACCGTGTACGTGGTGGTGTACGTGGACTCCGTCGAGGTGGGCAGGGTGCCGCTGACGGTGATCTCGACGGCCCGGTCCCGCAGTCCACGCGTCTGGACGCCCGTGACCTTCCGGTCGCTGCCCGCGTAGCGCCAGGTGGCGTTCCGGCCCGGCTGGCCGTTGCCGACGTCGTTGTCGGTCGGTGCCCGCCAGAAGTTCGGTGCGGGACCGGAGGCGATCAGGCGGGTGCCGCCCGCCTCGTACGACGTGATCACGCCGCTGCCCTTGTCGACGGTGACGGAGAAGTTGTCGCCGGTCACGGTCACGGAGTCGTCCGCGTCCTCGTAGCTCAGCGCCGGCACGGAGTCCAGCGGCCTGGGGGTCACGGCCGGGCCGGCCACGTCGAGGGGGAGCTGCTGACCGGCCACCTCGAAGCCGGCCTCGGCCCACTTCGTGGGCTCCTTGGTGGTGAACGACAGGTGGAGGAAGTACTCCGCGCCCGGCGCCGGGTCGGCCGGCAGCCTGACGGGGACGGTCACCGCCTTGTCGGTGAGGGGGGCGATGTCGAGCTGTGAGCGGGTGAGTCTCCCACGCTGCACCGTCCTGCCGTCCGCGATCAAGGACCAGTGCCCGTCGAACTCACGGAGGTTGGTGAACAGGTATTCGTTGGTGACCGTGATCCGCCCGGCTGCCGCACCCCCGCTGTCGGCGGTCACGCCGATCGCCTGGTGGACGTGCTTGACCTCGGTGGCCTTGCCGGTGTGCCGGCGGTCGGCGGTGACGATGCCGTCACCGGAGAAGTTGCCGTCGTTGGGGTTGTCGCCCCAGTCACCGCCGTAGGCGAAGAAGGTCCGTTCGGTGGGCCGGTGCTCCTCGAAGCCGACGCCCGCGGCGTCGAACCAGAACCGTACGCCGTCGTCGCCGGGGCCGCGGGAGCCGGAGGCGAGTTCGGCTCCGGTCAGGGCGCGGGCGTAGACGCGCGCCCGCCGGATGGTGCCGCTGAACTCCCGGGTCCAGTGTTCCGCGTCGGTGGCGAGGGTGAGCGGAGCCGTGTTGCTGCCGGGCGGCCGAGTGACGGCCTTGACGGCCTTGGCCTCGTCGTCGACGTAGAGGGTCAGCTCGGCCGCCTCTGCGTCGTAGACGCCCGCGATGTGGTGCTCCGTGCCGGCCCAGTCCTGCGGGAGCGTCCAGCTCGCGGTGGTCCACCGGCCGCCGGAGTGGATGAAGAACTCCAGGCTGTCGTCGGTCTGCTTCAGCGCGTACTGGGTATCGCCCTTGGCGAGGATGGGCTGGTGGAATCCGCTCACCCCCTGGGTGACCCAGGCCTCCAGGGTCAGCGAACCGGTGATGTCGAGGCCTGCGTCACGGGTGAAGACAGTGCCGCCTCGGACGCCCTTGTCGCGGTCGAAGGTACCGCTGGGCGCGACGAGTTCGCCGCTCACCGCACCGGGTCCGGCCTCGGTGAACAGCTTGCGCGTCGGCGTGGGCCAGTTGAGGGCCTGGTCGGCGAAGTCCCAGATCCAGCCGCCCTGCAGGACGTCGAAGCGGCGGATGAGGTCCCAGTACTTCTTGAAGTTGCCGTTCGAGTTGCCCATCGCGTGGCTGTACTCGATGAGGACGAACGGCCGGGTGTCGGTGGTGTCCTTCGCACGCTGCTCGACCTGGGCCGGCTTCGTGTACATCTCCGAGCGGATGTCGCTGATGCCGGGGCGGTCGTCGCCCTCGTACTGGATGACGCGGGTGGCGTCGTAGGAGCGGATCCAGTCGTGCATGGCGACGAAGGCGGAGCCCGTGCCTGCCTCGTTGCCGAGCGACCAGATGACGGCCGAGGCGTGGTTCTTGTCCCGGTGGACCATGTTCCTCGCGCGGGCGACGCACGCCTCGGTCCAGTCGGCGTGGTCGCCGGGGTAACCGTCGCGGATCCCGTGGGTCTCCAGGTTGGTCTCCCCCACCAGATACAGGCCGTACTCGTCGGCCAGCTCCAGCCACAGCGGGTTGTTCGGATAGTGGGAGGTGCGGACGGTGTTCATGTTCAGCCGCTTGACGGTCTCGATGTCCTTGACCATGTCCCCTCGGGTCAGCGCCATGCCGCGCTCGGGGTGCATCTCGTGCCGGTTCGTGCCGCGCAGCGAGACCGGCTTGCCGTTGATACACATCAACCCGTCCACGAGCGCGAACTCGCGCAGGCCCACCCGGTGCGACAGCGTCTCGGTCACCTTGCCCGCCGGGTCACGCAGCCGCAGGACGGCGGTGTAGAGATGCGGGTGCTCGGCAGACCACAGCTTCGGCTCCGGCACGGTCCTGGCCGCCTGTACGGTCACGTCCTTCCCCGCAGGGGCGGACCCCAGGTCGGCGGTCTGGCGCAGCGGGCGGGACCAGACCGGGTGTCCGTCGGAGTCGTAGAGCTGGGTCTCGACGGTGTACGTCCCCCTTCCGCCACCGTCGCCGTAACCACGGACGGAGGCGGTGACGGACAGTCCGGCTGTCGTGCAGGCGTCGCCGAGGGGGGTGTCGAGCTTGAAGTCCCGCAGGTGGACGGTGGGGGTGGAGAAGAGGTGGACCGAGCGGAAGATTCCGCTCAGCCGGATCATGTCCTGGTCCTCCATCCAGTCGCCGTCGGAGTAGCGGTAGACCTCTACCGCGATCTGGTTACGGCCCTGTTCGAGGTGGGGGGTGATGTCGTACTCGGCGGAGGTGTAGGAGTCCTCGCGGTAGCCCACCGGCTTGCCGTTGATCCACACGTAGTGTGCGGACTTCACCCCTTCGAAGTGCAGGAACACCTGCCGTCCCGCCCACTGCCGCGGAACGGTGAACGTGCGGCGGTACTGGCCGACGGGGTTGTAGCGGGTCGGTGCGAAGGGCGGCTGTGCTTCCTCGCCCTGCCCGTTGGCGCCCCACCAGGGATACGTGATGTTGGTGTAGATCGGGAAGTCGTAGCCGTGCAGCTGCCAGCAGGAGGGCACGGGGACGGTGTCCCAGGACCGGTCGTCGAGGTCGGTCCGGTGGAAGTCGGGGTCGCGGTCGTCGGGGCGGTCGGCGTAGGCGAACTTCCATGTCCCGTCGAGATCGAGCCGCCACGGGGAGCGTGTCCGGTCAGCGGCCAGGGCCTGGTCGACGTCCGCGTACGGCATGAGCGTGGTGTGGGGTGGCTCGGAACCGACGTCGAAGAGCGCGATGTTGTTGTTCCACTCCGGGTAGCCGCCGGCCGGCGGGTCCCCGGCGGTGGCGGCGGCGCCGGCGACCGCACCCGTGGGAACGACGGCCGGGAGGGCGGCGAGGGCGAGCGCGCCGAAACCTGCGGCTCCGCCCTCCAGGAGCCTGCGGCGGCTGACGCTGTGGGGCGGCTGGTGCGGGGAGGACGAGTGCTGCATGGCAGTTGACCCCTAGGGAAGGCCGTACCGCGTGCGTCGGTGCGGCGCACGGCGCGTAGGCGTGTCGTGTTCCGGTCAGTGTCGTCGCGGTACTCAACGGGAGTTCATGGCCCGGAGCTGCCCTGGTGACTGCCTCGGCCGGCGTGGCTGTGTTCGCCGCCGTCCGTCGAAACGCTGCTGGTCGTCATGTCGATGCGGCTCCTCGCGGGGGAAGTTGCCTCTTCGTGACGTTCGAGATTTCGCGTCGCGTCCGAAATCCTGCCGCGACGGTAGTGACGGGTGGTGGAGGTGTCAATGGTGTCTCACGGTGCCGGACCGATCGGTGGGCCCGGTGGCGTCGCTCATGGTGTTGACCTTCGAGCTGGTTGAAGCTCGATGATGGCGAGGTGCCCAATCCTGAACTGATGCCGATCGGGGTCTTCGCCCGACGCAGTGGTCTGACCTCCAGCGCGTTGCGCTTCTACGCCGACTCCGGGCTGCTGAGTCCCGCCGAGACCGACCCGGTCTCGGGCTACCGCTACTACAGCGCCGGCCAGGTGGCGCGGGCGGCCGTGCTGCGTCAGCTCCGCGAGATCGCGATGCCCCTCGCCGCTGTCGAGGCCGTCCTGGACGCGGGGGCCGACGAGGCGTCCCGGCTGGTGGACGGTCATGTCGCGAAGGTCGTCGGGGATGCCGCGGCGGCGCGGCAGAAGGCCGCGTTCATCAAGTCCGCACTCGGCGAGGTGCCGAGTCAGCCGATCGCGGTGCTGAAGGGTCCGGTGCTGGCGGATGCGGTGGAACAGGTTCTGACCGCGACCGCACGTGAGCCGGGGATGCCGGTACTCGCGGGCCTGCGCATCGAAGCGGGCCACGATGCGGTCACCCTGACCGCGACCGACCGGTACCGGCTCTCCACGCGAACCCTTGTTCCGGCCGGACCACCGGAGCAGACATGGGCCGGTACGGTCGACGGCGACGAGTTGCGGGCGGCGGTCTCCGAGATCCGCCGCAGCACGCTGGTGCGCCTCGAAGCGCTGCCGCACGGCATCTGGCTCCGGGTGACCGGGCGGGAGGACCGGCACTGCCGGCTGCTGCCCGAGGAGTTCCCCGACCACCGGCTGATGCTGGCGTCCCTGCGCGCGGTCACCACCCGGGTGACGGTCTCGAAGGAGCCGTTCCTGCGAGCCCTGGAGGAACACCCCGGCGAACTCGTCGCGCTGTACGTCGCCACCGACGGCATGACCGTCCGGTCGGCCGACGACGAGTACCCGGGAACCATGCTCCCGGCCACCTCGACGGGTCCGGCCCTCCGGATCTGGTTCGAACTGACCACGCTCTACCCCGCCGTGAGCACCGCGATCGGCCCCGATGTGATGTTCGACCTGAGAGGACACGACCAGCCCGTCACGATCCGCTCCGCCGACCGCGGTGATCTCACCACCCTGGCCATGCCGGTCAAGCCCGTCCGCTCCATCTGAGGAAGAAGCCGAGGAACACTCCATGACCACCGCACCCGCCACCTGCGATCCGACCATGGAAGCCATCGGCCGGGCCGTCACCGAGGGCCGGACCGGTGACGTCGCCGCCGCCCGCAGGAAGCTCCTGGACCTGTGGTCCGCGATCGGTGTCACCGGCGACCCGCTGCACCGCTGCTCCCTCGCCCACTACCTGGCGGATCTCCACGACGATCCCGCACAGGCCCTCGCCTGGGACGTCCGGGCCCTGGACGCTGCCGACGCCATGACCGAGCAGCGCGTGAGTGACCACCACGCCGGTCTGCGCATCGCCGCCTTCTACCCTTCCCTGCACCTCAACCTCGCCGACAACTACCGCCGGCTCGGCTCCTTCGAAGCAGCAACCGACCACATCGACGCGGCCGGGGAGCACGCCTCCGCCCTGACTCGGGATCCCTACGGTGACCTTCTTCGTGGCGCCATCCAGCAGGTCGCCGAAGCCATCGCCTCGCGGGACCGCACACGGCGCCCCTCCGCGCCCGGTAGCCGCGCGTAGGGCACCTGCCCGGCCTGCCCCGCACAGGAGGGGGCGGCGGCCGTCATCTTCACAGCGAACGCAGGCCCCGGTCGGCGAAGGCGATCAGCCACTCGAAACTCTCGTCGATGTCCACGCTCCACCGGAATCCGTCGGCCGACTGCAGCGTGGCGAAGCCGTGGAAGAGGCTGCGGAGCATGCGCAGGGCGTGGTCCACTTCGCGCTCCTCGATCTCGTAGCCGCGCAGGACCGCCGTGAAGGCGTCGAGCAACCGCTGCCCCGCGGTGGCCAGCGGGTCGTCCGGGCCGGACGGTTCCACGCCGAGCGTCGCGGCGTACCGGCCGGGGTGTTCCAGGACGAAGGCGCGAAAGGCGCGCGCAGCTGCCGCCAGGGCGTCCCGGCCCGCATACCCCTGGACCGCGCTGCCGACGGCGTCGGCGGCCTCACTCAGCGCCATGGCGGCGATGCGCCGGTTGAGGTCTTCCTGGCCACCCACGTGCTTGTACAAGGACGGGGTGCGCACTCCCACCCGCGCGGCCAGCGAACCCATCGTCAGATGGGCGAGACCCACCTCGTCGGCGAGGGCGGCACCGGCCGCGACCACGGCCGCCGGGTCCAGGCCGGCCCTAGGCACGGGCGGCGTCCGCACGGAGGAAGGCGAGTACGAGTGACACCACCTGGTCGGGGAACTGGTCGTGCGGGTAGTGCCCGGCGCCCTCGATCATCTCGAGACGCCCGAGGCCGGACGGCAGGGCATCGACGACCGCCGAGCCCTCGGCGTGCGGGTCGGCCCAGTCGGGGTCGAGCGTGCCCATCACGACCAGGACCGGGCAGCGGACGTTGCCCAGCTGCGCGCCGGCGTCCGTCGGGGCGCTGCGGCCCATGCCCTGCATGGCCTTCATCCGGCCGGGCTCGCGCAGCAGGGAGTCGATGCGACCCAGCCGCTCGGCCCAACCGGCTGGTTTCGCACCGGGGTAGGCCTCGTCGAGGTACGAGCGCCAGAGCGGCACGCTGCCGAACACGGCGGTGCCGAGCAGCCGCAGCATGCCCCGCCGGTAGCGCCTGACCCGCAGGTCTGCGAGGCGGATCGACTGCTTCCGGGTGAACGGCGCCAGCTCGACGACCGCGGTGACCAGTGAGGGTTCCCGCGCCGCGGCGATGGTGGCGGCCCCGCCGGAGATCGAGTGGCCGACGAGCACGGCAGGGCCCCCCAGGTGGCGGATCACGGCGAGCAGGTCGCCGGCGACGGCGGTGCGGCTCCAGGCCGGCCAGTCGACGCCGGACTCGCCGCAGCCGCGCAGGTCGACCGCGGCGACCCGGTAGCCCGCCGCCACCAGCGGTGGGATCACGGCCCGGTAGGCGGCGCGGCTGTCGCCCATGCCGTGCGCGAGGACGACCAGCGGGCCGGACCCCGTGACTTCGTAAGCGATCGTGCCGCCGTCGACGGCGAGGTACTCGGTCATGACAGCTCCCCGGTTGGCTAAGTTCGTTAGCCACAAGCTAATAACATTAGCTTTTTCTGTCAACCGCCGCGGTTGTGGAGTCGCGCCGTGAGCAGCGGCGAGGATGCCGCCCTCGAGGCGATGACCGTCCTGGGTGGCCCGGTGCGGCGTGGACTGTATCGACATGTCGCCAATACGCCGGGCGAGGTGGGGCGGGACGCGGCGGCCGAGGCGGCCGGGATCTCCCGCTCGCCGACCGCCTTCCACCTGGGGCCCGGGGCCTTCACCTTCCAGGCACCGCACCCCCCGCCGGCCGGCCTCGGCTGAGGCCGGTCACGCGTCGCGGAGACAGGCTGTGCGGGCCCGCCCGATCGGCCCGCGTTCCGTCGTGTCCGGACAACGCCGGTCTTGTCCATGGACCGTTCCATGGCCAGGGGGGCGAGGAGGGAGGAGTCGCCGAGCGGCCCCCACCAATTGCGGGGTGCACCCGGCCCCGGCGCGGGAGCATGCGCTGGAAGCGGGTGTTGTGCTCGGGCCGCCACCCCGCGCTCCTCACTTCCGGTTGCCTGCTTGCGGACGCCGCCGCGTGGTACGAGATGAGCATGAACCGCCCCACACAGGACGACACGGAACGTGCGGACACACCACTCAGGCGCACGCTGACCACACCGCTGCTCTACTTCTTCATCCTCGGTGACGTGCTCGGCGCAGGGGTCTACGTCCTCGTGGGACAGGTGGCCGCGGAGTCCGGCGGCGCGGTGTGGGTCCCCCTGGTCGTGGCTCTCGGCCTTTCTCTGCTGACAGCCTCCTCCTACGCGGAGCTCGCGACGAAGTATCCGCGGGCCGGCGGTGCGTCGCACTACACGACCCTGGCCTACGGTCCGTTCGCCGGCTTCTTCGCGGGCTTCTGCATGCTGGCGGCGGGCATCGTGTCCGTGGCCGCTCTGGCCCGCGGATTCGGTGGTGACTACCTCAGCGTTTTCGTCACGCTGCCCGTCGCCCTGATCGCCGTCCTGTTCCTCGGCGTGCTGGCCCTGCTCAACGCCCGCGGCATCAGCGAATCGACTCGGGCCAACGTGGTCGCGACGGTCGTCGAAGTCGGAGGCCTCGTCCTGGTGATCGGCCTCGGTGTCTGGGTGGTGCTGCGCGGTGACGGCGACATGAGCCGGCTGACACAGCTCGGCACGGCCGAGCACTCCCCGGCCGCCGCCGTGCTGAGCGGGTCCGTCCTGGCCTTCTACTCCTTCGTCGGCTTCGAGACATCCGTCAACGTGGCCGAGGAGACCCGCAACCCCGGGCGGTCGTATCCACGCGCGCTGTTCGGCGCGCTGGCCACCGCCGGGGTGGTGTACGCACTGGTCGGTGCCGCAGCGAGTTCCGCCGTGCGGACGAGCTCGCTCGTGCAGTCCAGCGGCCCGCTGCTCACCGTGGTCGAGGTCGCCGGTGGCGTGCCGACGCGGCTCTTCAGCGTGATCGCCTTGATCGCGGTGGCCAACGGTGCGCTCCTGACCGGCATCATGTCCTCCCGACTGGCGTACGGCATGGCACGCGACGGCCTTCTGCCACGGTTCCTCACCCGCGTCCTGCCTGGCAGGCGGACTCCTTGGGCCGCCATCGCCACGACCACCCTGCTCTCACTGCTGCTCGCTGTGACGGGCGACGTAGCCGCACTCACCTCGACGCTCGTACTGCTGCTCCTCGTCGTCTTCTTTCTGGTCAACACCGCCGTTCTACGCCTGCGCGGCGACACCGTGCGGCACGACCACTTCACGACCCCCAAGGTCGTCGCCCTGCTCGGTGCCGCGTCGTGTGTGCTGCTGGCCACGCAGATCGAGGGCGCGGTGTGGAGTCGGGGGCTGATCGTGCTGGCCGTCGGTGTGCTGCTGGCGTGGGGCGCGGCCCGACGCCACCGAGGATGACGAGCGGCGGTCGAGGCGCTGACCGATGGGGTGGGTGCTGGGGCGGTTGCGGGGTAGTCGAGACCAGACATCGACGGACACAGTCCGACGAGAAGGTTCGTCAGCGCCGGCTCGCTACGGGCCGCGGCATGTCGAGGAAGAAGGTGACCTGACCATGAGCACGGCAGAGCGGCAGACCCACGCCACCGACGACTCGGTGAGCGTCCTGGTTTCGCGCGCTTCGCAGCAGATGTCGGAGCTGGTCCGCGAAGAGATGCGGCTGGCCAGGGCGGAGATGACCCAGAAGGGAAAACGTTTCGGCAAGGGGGGCGGTTACTTCGGCGCCGCGAGCGTCATCGCCGTCCTTGCGGCCCAGGCTCTGCTCGCGACCTGTATCGCGGCTCTCGCACTGGTGTTGCCGGTGTGGGCGGCCGCCCTCGTCGTCACGGCAGTGCTGGCGGCAGCGGCAGCGGCAGCCGCCCTGGCCGGGAAGAAGCAGATCACCGAGGCCGGCTCCCCCGCCCCCGAGCAGACCGTCGACAGCGTCAAGGCCGATCTGGCCGAGATCAAGGAGAAGGCACACCGATGACCAAGGAATCCCGGACGAACACAGGCACCCACGTCCCCGGTGCTTCCGACCCCGAGGAGTTGCGCGAGCAGGTCGAGCGCACCCGCGACGAGCTCGGGCGGACCGTCGAAGCACTGGCAGCCAAGGCCGACGTCACCGCACAGGCGAAGGAGAGGACGGCCGCCGCGAGGGAGCAGGCCGCGGAGAAGGCTGCCGTGGTGGCCGACCAGATCCGTGACAAGGCGGAGCAGGCCACGCGACTCGTCAAGGACAAGACGCCCGATCCCGTCCTGGAGAAGACGGCCCGGGCCACAGCACACGTACGGGAGACCGCGACCCGGGCAGGACGGTATGCGGCGGACAGGGCTCCCCGCCCGCTGCTCGAAAAGACCGGCCGGGCCGCGTCGTTCGCACGCGCCAACCGCGATCCGCTCCTCGCGACCGGTGTGCTGC
Organism: Streptomyces sp. NPDC005791; assembly: GCF_042871485.1. NCBI lineage: Bacteria > Bacillati > Actinomycetota > Actinomycetes > Kitasatosporales > Streptomycetaceae > Streptomyces > Streptomyces sp. NPDC005791. The sequence continues at coordinate 435,670 of NZ_JBIAIP010000003.1, read as the reverse complement.
TCGCCGCCTTCCTGCTGATGCGCCGCGGCCGGGAGCGCCGATGAGGACGCTCAAGATCGCCTACAAACCGGTCGGGCTGGCACTCGGCGCGGCGAGCGGCATGATCGCGGGTGCCGCGTTCAAGCAGGCGTGGAAGGCCATCGAGGGCGAGGGCGACGCTCCCGACGCCCTGGACCAGGACCGTTCCTGGCGGCAGATCCTGCTCGCCGCCGCCCTCCAAGGCGCTATCTTCTCCGTGGTCAAGGCCGCGGTCGATCGCTCGGGCGCCGTGGCCACGCGACGTCTGACGGGCACCTGGCCGGGCTGACCCTGCGTCATGGCCGTGCGTCCGGCTGCCGGGGCGAGGCCGACAGGGACTCCCAGTGGACCGTACGGTCGCACCAGCGGCGCAGGAGTGTCCGGTCGTGCCCGACGGCGAGCAGACCCGCTCCGGTTGTCGTGCGGTAGTGCTCGATGACCTCGATGAGCGCGGCCGTCGTCGACGCGTCCAGCATGGCGGTCACCTCGTCGCAGATCAGCCACCGGGGGCGCAGGGCCAGGGCGCGGGCAAGGCAGGCGCGTTGCAACTGGCCGTCGCTGACCTCGTGGGGGCGTCGGCGCAGCAGGTCGGGGGTGAGACCGAGGTGGCCGGCCAGTTCGGCGACCCGGCCGGCGGCCTCCTCGCGCCGGCCGGTGGCGCGGAGCGGTTCGGCGATCAGGTCGGCGAGCCGCAGGCGGGGGTCGGAGGAGAGCCTGGGCTGCTGGAAGACGATGCCGAGGGTGGTGCGAAGGGCGCTGGGGGCGCGGTGGCGCCAACGGCGGACGGGCTCGCCGTCCAGCAGGAGGGTTCCGGAGTAGGGGCGGTGCAGCAGTGCCGCGACCCGCGCCAGGGTGGACTTTCCGCAGCCGCTGGGGCCGAGCAGGCCGACGGCCTCGCCCGGCTCGATGGTCAGGGATGCCTCGCGCACGACCGGGGCCCCGGGGTCGTATCCGGCGGTGATGGCATGCAGTTCAAGCATGGGCGCCCTCCGGCAGGTACGGGTGATGGCAGGCGACGGAGCCCGTCGGCCACGGTCGGTGTGCGCACGCGTCGGTGGCCCGCTCGCAGCGGATGGCGAAGGCACAGCCGCCGGGCAGGTCGCCGAGCTCGGGTGGCATTCCGGGTATGGGTGTGAAATCCCGGTCGGGCAGGGCCCGGAGCAGGCCCCGGCTGTACGGGTGACGGGGGCCCGGTTCGCCGAAGAACGCCTGCGCGTCGCTCAGTTCGACGAGCCGGCCGGCGTACATGACAGCCACCTTGTCGGCGATGCGTTCCGCCGCCGTCAGATCGTGGGTGATCATCAGCAGGGCGCGTCCGTGTCCGGAGTCGCCGTCCTCGGTGGACAAACCCCCGGTCCCGGCGGGGGCCTCGACGTGGCGGCGCAGTTCGTCGACCGTGCGCTCGACCAGGTCGCGGTCGAGCCCGGTCGTCGGTTCGTCGGCCAGCAGCAAGGGGGCTCCGCCGACGAGTGCGAGGGCGGTGGCGGCGCGCTGGGCCAGACCGCCCGACAGTTCGTGCGGGTGGCGGTCCAGATGCCCGACGGGGAACGCGGCCCGTGCTGCGGCTGCTTCGGCTGCGTGCCGTACGGCGGCCCGCCCCCGGACTCCGGTCAGCTGGGCGACCGTCTCCTCCAGCTGCGAGCGGATGGTGCGTACGGGCGTGAGGTGCGCGGCCGGGCTCTGCGGGATCAGCCCGATCATCCGGCCCCGCACGGTCCGGGCCAGCGTGCGCTCGTCCGCCGTGAGCAGGTCGAGCCCACCGAGGTGTGCCTGCCCCGCGGTCTGGGCGTTGGCCGGGAGCAGACCGAGGAGGGCGGAGGCGAGTACGGACTTGCCGCATCCACTCTCGCCGATCAGGGCCAGGCACTCTCCCGCCGCGACGTCGAAGTGCGCGTCGGTAACGGCGGCGACCTGGCGTCCGCCCGGCATGAGGAACCGTACCGACAGTCCGCGGACCGACAGGACGGGGCGCTCTGTTCGCTGGGTCACAGCATCAGCTCCGATCGACGGCGGGGGTTGAGGCGTTCCCGCCAGGCCCCCGCGAGGCCGGCGACGGCGAGGGTCGGGACGATGATGAAGAGGCCGGGGAAGAGCGTCGGCCACCACTGCCCGGCGAGCAGGGAGCCGCGTGCGCTCTGGACCAGGGTGCCCAGGCTCGCGGTGTGGGTGGGCAGTCCGAGTCCGAGGAAGGACAGGGCGGACTCGTGCCACATCGCGTGCGGGATCATCAGCACGGCGGCCAGCGCGGCTTGTGGCAGCACCCCGGGCAGCAGGTGTCGCACCGTCACCCGCCACCGGGACGCTCCGCCGGACACGGCCGCGTCGATGTAGGGCCGGGACCGCAGGGAGAGGACCTCGGCACGCACGATGCGCGCGGTGGAGAGCCAGTGGGTGAGCGCGACCGAGATCACCACGGGCCATACCCCGGGCCGGAACATCGCGATGATGAAGATGCCCATCAGCAGATGAGGTACGGAAGAGAAGGTGTCGACGAGTCGCATCAGGCCCCGGTCGACCCAGCCACCCAGTGCTCCGGCACACGCTCCGACCGCGGTGCCGATGACGGTCGCCGTGAGGGCGGCCGCCACTCCCACGAGCAGGGACACCCGCAGCCCGTACACACAGCGCAGCAAGAGGTCGCGGCCTACGTCGTCCGTGCCGAACGGGTGTGCCCAGGACGGGGGCAGGAGCTTGGCGGACAGGTCGATGGCCTGCTGGTCGAGCTGGACGACCGGGGGGACGACCAGGACTGCGAGGACCGTGACGGTGATCAGTGTGGCGGAGGTGTACACGCGGACGGCACGGGTGGACCGGCGGCCGGCGCCACGCGACCGCCAGACCGGCTCGGCCTCCGAACCGGCCGGCGTCTTCGCACCGGTGTCAGTCATGGAGGTCACAGTTCACTCAGCTCCACTCTCGGGTCGGCCAGGCCGTAGAGCAGGTCCGCCAGGAGGTTTCCGGCGAGGACGGCGACGGTGGCGAGCGTGGTCAGGGCGGCGAGCAGGGGGAAGTCGACGGAGGTGGCCGCTTCGACGGTGGCGGCGGCGATGCCGGGCCAGCTGAAGACGGTCTCGACCAGCAGGGCCCCGGTGATGAGTTCGGGGACCCGGGATCCGATGAGGGTCAGCACCGGAAGCAGTCCGGAGCGCAGTGCGTGGCCGAGCAGCACGGTGCGTTCGCTGAGCCCCCGGGCGCGGGCGCCGCGTACCGGGTCCTCAGCCAGTGCGTCGCCGACCCCTTGGCGTACGTACAGCGCGAACCAGGGCAGTTGGGCGACGGCGAGCACACCGGCGGGCAGGATCACATGGCTGAGGACCTGCCCGGCGGACACCTGTTCGTCGCCGGTGTCCGTGAGGCCGCCGGCCGGGAGCAGGTCCCACTGCAGGGCGAAGAGCCAGATGGCCAGCAGGGCCACCCAGAAGACCGGGGCGGCCTCCAGTGAGTACGCGAGCGAGGTGACCGTACGGTCGAACCACGAGCCGGGGCGGCGCGCCGCGAGCACCCCGGCGAGAGTGCCCACGAGCACCGCGATGCCGAAGGCGACCGCGCACAACAGCGTCGACCAGACGAGGCGTTCGCCGATCACCTCGGTGACCGGCTGCCGCATGACGCTCGAGTCACCGAGATCACCGGCGGCGGCGCGGGTCAGCCAGTCCCACCAGCGCAGGGCGAACGGCTCGTCGGCACCGAGGTTGGCGCGCAGCCGGTCCAGGGTCTCCTGGTCGGCGCCGAGGACGGCGGTGCCGCCGTAGGCCCTGACAGGGTCGAAGGGGGAGGCGGCGGCGAACACACCGAAGGTGACGACGAGGAGGACGGGGACGGCGATCAGAGCCCGTCGTCCTGCCAGTCGTGCCATCGCACCCCAGGGAAGCGACGTCATCCCTGCGGCTTCCAGTCCTCGACGTTCCACCACGGTCCGCTGGCGAAACCGTGCTCGTGCGGTTCGGTCTGCGTGGTCAGCCCGTCCCAGCGGTCGGCGAGGACGTACAGGTGGTCGATGTGGGTGAGGAAGGTGTAACCGGGGTCCTCGATGAGCTCGCGCTGCACGGTGTCGTAGGCGGCCTTGCGGGCTGCCGGCTCCTGAGTCCGTCGGCCGGTGTCCAGAGCCTCGTCCACCGCTGGATTGTCGTAGCGGCCCATGTTGTTGAACCCGTCACCGGCGAGGGAGGAGTGCAGCATGGTGTAGAGCCCGAAGTCGGGGTCACCGGCACTTCCGAAGCCCGCGAGGACGGCGTCGTCCTTCATCCGCGGCTCGATGACTTCCCAGGTGGCGCTCTCGACGGTGACGTCGATGCCCACCTTCTCGGCATCGGACGCGTAGGCGAGGGCGTGGTCCTGACGGACCTTGTCGCCCGAGGGACAGAGCAGGGTGAAGGCGGCGCGGCGGCCGTCCTTGGCCCGGGTGCCGTCCCGTCCGGCCTTCCAGCCCGCGCGCTCCAGGACGTCCCGGGCCTTGCCTGGATCGTGGGGGCGCTCCATGTCCTGTGCGAACCAGGGGTCGTCGGCGGGTACGGGCCCGTAGGCGGGGTGTCCCGCGCCGTCCAGAATCTTGTCGACCATGGCCTCGCGGTCCACGGCCACGTCCAGGGCCTGCCGGATCGTACGGTCCCCTGTGACCTTGCCCGCGGTCGGCAGGGTGACGGTGCGGTTGTCGTAGGACGTCGCCGTGTACGTCTTCCTGGTCTCGTCGTCCTTGAAGGTGGCGACGAGGTTGGGCGGAAGGATCGCCCCGTCGAGGTCCCCGGAGCGCAGCCGGGTGGCGCGCACGTCGTCGTCCTGGACGATCGCCATGGTGAGCGTCTTCACCTCGGGCGCGCCGCCCCAGTAGTCGGGGTTGGCCTTGAAGGTCAGCTTCTCGCCCTTGCGCCAGGAGGACAGGACGTACGGGCCCGTACCGACCGGTTCACTGTTGAAGGAACCGGTGTTGGGGTCCTCCTTGCCGGCGATGTGCTCGGGGACGATCGGCAGCACGGTGCGTCCGGCGAAGGGGGCATAGGGGTAAGCGAGGTGGAAGACGACCTTGTCCTCTCCTTCCGCCCTCACGTCCTCGACGGCGTCCAGCTCGCTCCGGGCCGTGTTGTTCGTCTTCTCGTCGAGGACCGTGCGGTAGGTGAAGACCACATCGGCGGGGGTGAGCGGCTCACCGTCGCTGAACTCCACGCCCTTGCGCAGGGTGTAGGTGTACGTGAGCCCGCCGTCGCCGACCTCGGGCAGCGCCGAGGCGAGCGCCGGTATCAGTTCCATGTCGGCGTTCCGGGCGAGCAGACCGTCGAAGAGCTTGGAGTTGCCGTCCTTGCCGTAGCCGAGCAGCGGACTGAGCGTGTCCGGTTCGGAGGCCACCCCGATCACGACCGAATCGGCGGAGCCGTTGTCCTTCGCACCGTTCCCGGGTGCGGAGCACGCGGCAGCTGTGATACCCAGCGTCACCGCGACAGCCGCGGCGACTCGTACGCGTGGTCTCCTCATACACCTCACACCTCTCCTGCATCAGACAAGTTATTGCATATTAGTTGCAGGAAATGATCTGAGTAAGATGCGCCCCGAGCGGCCGAGTTCGAGCCCTTCCGGGACGGCAGCCCAGCGTCCCTCTCGCCCGCTTGCGGGCCGGGTCAGGTTGCCGCCGGACCGGCGGCAACGTCCGTCACCGTTTCACCGAGCGAAGGTGTTGCCCGATGCCCATGCAGTCCTGGTTCTCCGAGGCGAAGCTCGGGATCTTCGTCCACTACGGCATCTACGCCGTCGACGGGGTGCCCGAGTCCTGGGCCTTCTACACAGGACAGGTGTCGCACGCGCGGTACATGAAGCAGCTGGGCGGTTTCACCGCGTCACGGTACGACCCGCGGGACTGGGCGGCGCTCTTCGCACGTGCGGGTGCCCGCTACGCCGTTCTGACGACACGCCATCACGACGGTGTGGCCCTGTGGGACACCGAGTTCGGGGACCTGGACGTCGTCCGGCGCACGCCCGCCGGACGCGACCTGGTCGGACCGTACGCCGCGGCGCTGCGCGAGCAGGGGCTGAAGGTCGGCATGTACTACTCGCACTCCGACTGGAACCATCCCGACTACGCGAGCGTCCTGCATCCCTGTCCCTCCCCCACCCACACGGACGTGCTGACCAGCCCGTGGGTCGCACCCTCCACAGGGGTGGAGGACCCTGAGGCGTGGACCCGGTATCTCGCCTACCGCGACGGCCAGGTCGGCGAACTGGTCGACCGTTACCGCCCGGATCTCCTCTGGTTCGACGGCGAATGGGAACGAGCCGAGGAACAGTGGGGTACGGACGCACTCGCCGCACGCATCCTCCGCGGTCATGCCGGCACGGTGTGCAATGCACGGCTGACCGGTCACGGGGACTACGCCACCCCGGAGCAGGGGGTGCCCCTGCGGGCTCCGGAGGGTCCGTGGGAGCTGTGTCTCACGGTGAACGACTCCTGGGGGTTCCAGCCCGGCGACACGAACCACAAGTCGGTACGACAGCTGGTGCGCTACTTCGCGGAGACGATCGGCACGGGCGGGAACCTGCTGCTCGGGGTGGGCCCGCGGGAGGACGGCACCATCCCGCACGAACAGGCGGCGCGCCTGGAAGGGCTCGGCACCTGGATCGCGGCGCACCGCGAGGCGGTGTACGGGACCGTCGCGGGCCTGCCGGCCGGGCACCACTACGGGCCGAGCACCTTGTCCGCCGACCGCCGTACCCTCTACCTCGTCTGCTTCGACCCGCCACGCGAGCACGTCGGCGTGCGGGGGCTGCGCAGTCGCGTGCGGCGGGTGTCGGTCGTCGGCACGGGTACGCCTCTCGCACACCGCGTCGTCGGCGGGCTGCACGACGTGCCGGGCGTCCTCTGGATCGACGCCCCACCCGCACGGGATGTCGACGAGTACGCCACCGTGCTCGCGCTCGAGCTCGACGGTGAACTCGGGGTGTACCGCGGCGCGGGCCGCGTCTGAGCCGGACCGCAGCCCTGCGGGGGTAGCCGATCGCGGTCGCTCAGCGTCGGCGTGGGGGGGGGGCCCCCCCGCGGGGCCCCCCCCCCCCCCCCCCCCGCCCCCCCGGGGCGCGGCCCCCCCCCCCCCCGCGGGCCCCCCCGCCGGGACACCCCCACCCCCCACAA
>NZ_JBIAIP010000003.1:303885-428528 GCF_042871485.1 Streptomyces sp. NPDC005791 | reverse complement strand
GCCGCGGGGCCGCCCCCCCCCCCCGGGGGGGGGGGGCCCGGGGGGGGGCCCCCGGGGGGGGGGGGGGGGGGCCCCGCGGGGGGGGCCCCCCACCGCTCCCCCTGAGGCCGGCCGGGTCGATCGGCCGCCGTGCAGTAGGCGGCCGGATCAGCGGAGAAGCCCTGCACGTCAAGAGCGATGAGGGGATCGTCGTCGATGCGCCGCACCATGTCATCAACGGGTACCTGCCAGTCGGACCACTCCACGATCCCACCCGTGACGCCGCACGAACACAGACCGGTAGCCACAGCATCCACCCGTGCACCCGGGCTCACCCAGTACTACATGACGTCCCTCACCGGTCGCCCAGAGTGGCCCCCCCCTGGCCGGCAACGCCTCCTCGACAAACGGGCCGCGGCCTCCCTCTCCGACCGCCGCAGCCACCACTCACGTGCCTTCGATCCGGAAAGACAACTGGGCAGCCATCGGGGTCCCGGTGGCAACACGCTGACCTCAAGCCGATTGAACACCCAGGCACCCTACGTGAGTACTGGCCGACGAATGTTGCTTGACGCGGCACCAGGTCCGCGTCAGGCGGACGGGGCCTCGGCCCGGGCGGGGGTCGCCGGGACCTCACCCTCGTCCAGGGCCACGTCCTTCGTCTCCTTGCCGATAAGGAGGGCGGTCAGGGTGAGGACGCCCATCACGGAGAGGTAGACGCCGACCAGCCACGGGGAGCCGTCGCCGGCTTCCCAGAGGGCGACCGCGACGAACGGGGCGACGGCCGCGCCGAGGATGGAACTGACGTTGTAGGCGATGCCGGAGCCGGTGTAGCGGACGCTGGTCGGGAAGAGCTCCGGGAGCATCGCGCCCATCGGGCCGAACGTCGTGCCCATCAGGGTGAAGCCAAGGACCAGCCACAGGACCACGCCGAGCGTGCCCAGGTTGATCAGCGGCACCCAGACCAGGCCGAAGACGATGATGCCGGCGGTGACCCAGGCGAGGGTCTTGCGGCGGCCGTACTTGTCCGCGAGCGGGCCGGAGACCAGGGTGAACGCGGCGAAGAACAGCACACCGAAGATCATCATCAGGACGAACGCGGTGTAGCTGTAGCCGAGGCCCGGGACGTCCGCGTCCTCAGCGGTGCGGCCGTAGCTCAGCGAGAACGTCGTCATCAGATAGAAGAGGACGTATGTCGCCAGCATCGCGAAGCTGCCGAGGACCAGCTGCTTCCAGTGGTGGCGGAAGACGGTGGCCAACGGCAGCTTGCGGACCTTGCCGGTCTCCTGCGTCTTCGCGAAGACCTGCGACTCGACCAGGCGCATGCGTACCCACAGACCGATCGCGACCATGACAGCGGAGAACAGGAACGGGATCCGCCAGCCCCAGCTCTGGAAGGCGTCGGAGGGCTGCGAGGGGTCGGCGCCCGCCGCGGAGGGCAGCAACGCGCCGATGATCAGGAAGAGGCCATTGCCGATGATGAACCCGAGCGGGGCGCCCAGCTGCGGGAACGTGCCCCACAGCGCGCGCTTTCCGGCGGGTGCGTTCTCGGTGGCGACCAGGGCCGCGCCGCTCCACTCGCCGCCGAGCGCGAAGCCCTGGGCGAGCCGCATCAGCACCAGCAGTGCCGTGGCGACCCAGCCGGCTTGCGCGTACGTCGGCAGAACGCCGATCAGGAAGGTGGCGATGCCCATCGTGAGCAGCGAGGCCACCAGGGTGCCCTTGCGGCCGAGGCGGTCGCCGAGGTGGCCGAAGACGATCGCGCCGATCGGGCGGGCGACCATCGCCGCGCCGAAGACCGCGAAGGAGGAGAGCAGGGCCGTGGTCGCGTCGCTGCTCGGGAAGAAGAGTTGCGGGAAGACCAGGACCGCGGCGGTTGCGTAGACGTAGAAGTCGTAGAACTCGATCGTCGTGCCGATGAGGCTGGCGATCAGGACGCGGGACCGCGAGTTGGCGGGCGCGGCCTCGGCCGGGGACTGCGACGGGGCCTGGGCGGGCCCGGTAGTGGGAACGGACATCTCTGGGGCTTTCCCACGAGGGTGGAGTGCGGCCGTCGACGTGGAGGGCCGACGGTCCCGCACGGCGGCGCAGGTCCCCCTCGTGGCAAGGCCGCGCGCCCGGTGCGGGCACCGCAACGATCTCACGCATCTCACGGACTGGTTAAGTAATGTCCAGATTGTGGGATCACGGAACCAGTCGCGGGGCGGCACCGGGCCGCCGCCTCGCCGCGCCCAGGACCTGGGAGAGCCGGCGCCCGCAGGCGTGGACGCTCCCTCTCCCCCGGCCACCTCCGCGCGGACCGCCAGTCAAGAAGGTGGCGGTCGCTTCCGCGCGGGCCCACCAGGCACAGGTCCACGGGGGCGGTGCGGCTGCGGACGGGGATGCTGACAGCGCAGCGGCCCGTGGGGCGGCGAGGCAGGTGAGCTGGAAAATCTGATATCCCTGGCCCACTCGATGACAGGGCCGCCGCGTACAACCTCCTTACAGGTGGGGGCCACCGCGGACGGCAGGATGAGTACCCGGTCGTCGACGCGCCGCGCTCCCCCCGCAGCCACGGCCCCAGCCTCGGCCGCGTCATAGGGTCGGTGGCACCCGACGCCTCCCAGTCGCCAGCCCCACACGATGACGCGCCCGCCCACAGCCTTGAGTGCGGCGAGCACGTCCACGCGTCGGCGCCGGGGCAAGGAGGTTGAAGCCGACAACGGGGAGGGACGACGACGGGCACCGATGCAGCAACGGCCAGGACCGTCGCAGGAACGCTCGATCGGCGTCTCCGCCGTCCAGCTTCAACGGCGGTTCCTAACCCCTGAAAGCCTCCAGCAGCCGCAGCCACACCTCGCTGATCGTCGGGTACGCGGGCACCGCGTGCCAGAGCCGCTCGATCGGCACCTCACCGGCCACCGCGATCGTCGCCGAGTGCAGCAGTTCACCGATGCCCGGTCCGACGAAGGTGACGCCGAGCAGGATGTCGCGGTCCAGGTCGACGACCATCCTGGCCCGGCCCTTGTACCCCTTCGCGTACAGGCCGGATCCGGCGACCGAGGCCATGTCGTAGTCGACGGCGCGGACCCGGTGGCCCGCCGCTTCCGCCTCTGCGAAGGTGAGACCGACCGAGGCGGCCTCCGGGTCGGTGAACACGACCTGGGGGACGGCCGCGTGGTCGGCGGTGGCCGCGTGCGCGCCCCAGCGGTCCGTCTCCAGCGAGGGCGTTCTCTGCGCGCGGGCCGCGATCGCCGCTCCCGCGATGCGGGCCTGGTACTTGCCCTGGTGGGTCAGGAGCGCGCGGTGGTTGACGTCGCCGACCGCGTACAGCCAGTCGCTGCCCTCCACGCGGCAGCTGTCGTCGACGGCGAGCCAGGAGCCGGGCTTCAGCCCCACCGTGTCGAGGCCCAGATCGTCGGTGCGCGGCGCCCGACCGGTGGCGAAGAGGATCTCGTCGGTCTCCAGCCGTTCCCCGTTGTCCAGTTCGACGGTGACCGGACCGTCATGGCCCGCCCTGCGCACCTCCTTGGCGGACACTCCGGTCAGGATCCGCGTGCCGGCCTCGGTCAGGGCCTCCGCGACCAGTTCGCCCGCGAAGGGCTCCATCTTGGGGAGCAGACCCTTCCCACGGATCAGCATGGTCACCTCGGCGCCGAGGCCCTGCCAGACGGTCGCCATCTCCACGCCGACCACCCCACCGCCCACGACGACGAGCCGGCCCGGCACCTCCTTGGCGCTGGTCGCCTCGCGGCTGGTCCATGGCCTGACGTCCGTGACACCGGGAAGGGCCGGGACGACGGCCCTGCTCCCGGTGCAGACGGCCACGGCGTGGCGCGCGGTCAGGTGCCGCACCGACCCGTCGGAAGCCGTCACGGACACCTGACGGACTCCTGTCAGCCGGCCCATGCCTCGGTAGATGTCCGCGCCGATACCCTCCAGCCAGCCGACCTGTCCGTCGTCCTTCCAGTGGGAGGTCTCGTAGTCGCGGTGGGCGAGGACTGCGTCGACGTCCAACGGACCCCGCACCGCGTCGCTCAGCCCGGGGACCCGCCGGGCGTCGGCCCGTGCGACGACCGGGCGCAGCAGCGCCTTGCTGGGCATGCACGCCCAGTACGAGCACTCCCCGCCGATGAGTTCCGACTCGATCACCGCGGTGCTCAGCCCGGCGGCCCGTGCACGGTCCGCCACGTTCTCCCCCACCGGGCCCGCCCCGATGACAACCACGTCATATTCACTGCTCCGCGCACCTTCAGCATCATTCATGCGAACAGTGTCCTCGTGGGTGTGCCGCGCGGCCACATGGGCAGGCGGAATAGCGCAAGTGACGTCACCGTTGTGCCGGACACGTCCGAACGGTCCCAGGAAGAGGTAACAGAGTATGAGCACCGTAGAGCTCACCAAGGAAAACTTCGATCAGGTCGTGAGCGACAACGAATTCCTGCTGATCGACTTCTGGGCTTCCTGGTGCGGCCCGTGCAAGCAGTTCGCCCCGGTCTACGACTCGGCGTCCGAGCGTCACCCCGATCTGGTCTTCGCCAAGGTCGACACGGAGGCGCAGCAGGAGCTGGCGGCGGCCTTCGAGATCCGCTCCATTCCCACGCTGATGATCGTCCGCGACAACGTGGCGGTCTTCTCGCAGCCCGGGGCGCTCCCCGAGGCGGCACTGGAGGACGTCATCGGCCAGGCGCGCAACCTGGACATGGACGAGGTGCACAAGTCCGTCGAGGAGCAGAAGCAGGCACAGCAGGGGCAGCAGTAGTCCCGGCGGACGTGCGGCAGACGTGATGGGGGCCCGGCCGTTCAGGCCGGGCCCCCATCACGTCATTGGCCGCCCACGTCATGAGGCGGGGGCGGCTGCTGATGCGCCCGGGGCGCCGTCCTCCCCGGCGTCAGCTGCCGGCGTTCCGCCGCTGTCCGGCTCCGGGGGCTCCGAACCGCCGATGCGCTCGGCGATCCTGACCGTCAGGCCGTAGTCCAGCTCCGCACCGTCCACCAGCAGGGCCTCCACGGTGTGCGAGGCCGTGTCGATGTCCGCCTCCATGCCGTCTCCCGCGTAGCGCGGGTAGCCCGAGGTCCCGGTGTCCCCGGTGGCTGCCACGACCGCGGAGCGGATGGCGGTGCCGGGCTCGGGCGCCCCGGCGGCGGACTCCCCCGGTTCCGGGAAGAGCAGGATTTCGTAGCTCTGCGGATGACTCATGCCGACGACGCTAGACACCCGCCGCCCGCACCGCACGTCGGCACGACACGCCCGGACTCGTACGAGAGGAAGGAGGTGATCGTGAGGGTGAGCCCGCGGCCTGTTCCACGGACCCGCTCCACGGACCGGTCGCCACACGTCCTACGGTGTTGCGATGACGTTCCAGCACACCGACCACAGCAGCGACAGCACGACGGACTTCCCGGGACGCAGCGGCCCGGCCGCCACCACGGAGGCCGACCCCCACGCGGCGGGCCCCGTCAGCACCTCGTACGCCCCCGACCGGGACGGCGATCCGGACCCTGGTGAGATCGTGTGGACCTGGGTGCCGTTCGAGGAGAACGACGGGCGGGGCAAGGACCGGCCGGTTCTCGTGGTGGCCCGTGAGGAGGAGGGAACGCTTCTCGCCGTACAGCTGTCCAGCAAGCAGCACGACGGGGACCACGAGTGGGTCGCCCTGGGCGCCGGCCCGTGGGACAGCTCGGGACGGCCGTCCTGGGCGGATGTGGACCGGGTACTGCGGGTGCGTGAGGACGGGATGCGGCGCGAGGCCTGTGCGCTGGACCGGGGCAGGTTCGACCGGGTGGTGGAGCGGCTGCGGGAGCGCTACGGCTGGAGCTGACCGCGGAAGGCGTGCGTGAAGGCCGCGCGGACGGCGGAGTCGGGGTCGCGGTCCGGAACGCCGAAGACGATCTGCTCGAAGTGGCCCGCGAACCGCCCGCCGTCGGTGAGCAGGGCGCGGAACGCGCCGGCCACGTCGGCCGGGTCGTTCATGAAGACCCCGCAGCCCCACGCGCCCAGCACCAGTCGGCGGTAGCCGCGGACGGCGGCGACCTCGAGCACCCGTTCGGCGCGGCTCGCCAGGGCGGCGGGTATGCGAGGGACCAGGTCCGGTTCGCGGCTGCGGACGACTCCGGCGTTGGGCGCGGGTGAGGTGAGGAATCCGGCGGCGTACGGAGACTCCAGCAGCCTTCCCCGGTCGTCACGGAAGACCGGAACGCCGGGTGAGTGGATGACCCGGTCCGTGTAGAAGGCGCTGCGCTCCGCGCGGTGGTGGGCGTAGAACTCGGGGGCGCGCAGCAGCGTGGCGTGGAGCGCGGAGCCGCGGCACAGGGACTCCTCCTGGGCCTGCGCGCCGTTCAGGTAGCCGCCGCCGGGGTTGCGGGCGGAGGCGTAGTTCAGCACGGCGACCCTTGCCGTCGACTCGCCCGTCATCCGGCGCGCCGCCTGCAGACTCGTCTCGCCCGTCACCTCGATGACCGGTTCGCGGTCGGTGTCCAGTACGGCCACGGGTACGGGCTCGGGGCCGTACAGCCGGGTGCCGGAGAGCGCGGTGGTCAGGGCGCGCTCGATCGAAACCTCGCGCCCCTCGGGCGTGCGGTAACGCCCGGCCAGGACGATGGACTCGGTCTCCCGCGCGATGCCGCGCAGCCGTGCGCTCATGGGCGCCCCCCCGTGTGGTGCATACGGGGCATGCTGGACGGCCGGCGGCATGGACGCAACCGCTTTTTCGTCGCGCGGGGGCACCCTTGTGCGAACTCCCGGTAAGGGTTTGGGTGGGAAGCAAGCACCCGAAGAGGAGGCCCAGCATGCCCCCGGACACTCTCGGCCAGCACGGACCGCCCGTCGACGTGACGCCCCTCGGCGAGGACGAGGCGGAGGATCTGCTGCGCGGCATATGTTTCAAGACGGGGCCGCCCCGGACGGTCGGTGTGGAGCTGGAATGGCTCGTCCACGACCTCGGGCATCCCGAGGTCGCCGTCTCCCACGAACGTCTGCTCGCCGCGGCCGAGGCCGTGCGCGCGACCGAGCTGGACGCTGCACTGACCTTCGAACCGGGTGGTCAGCTGGAGCTCAGCTCCCAGCCGGCGGATTCCCTGATGGCGTGCATCGACGCCACGGCCGCCGATCTGGTTTCGGTGCGCGACACCCTCGGCCGGGCCGGGCTGTCCCTTTCCGGCATCGGCGTGGATCCGTGGCATCCGCCCCGCCGTCTGCTCCGGGAGCCGCGTTACGATGCCATGGAAGCCGCGCTCGACCGGTCGGGGCCCTCCGGCCGCGCCATGATGTGCACCTCCGCCTCCGTCCAGGTCTGTCTGGACGCCGGTGAGGAGGAGCCGGGTCCCCTGGGCTACGGGCGGCGCTGGCAGCTCGGGCATCTGCTGGGCGCGGTGCTGGTGGCCGCGTTCGCCAACTCGCCCTACCGGCAGGGCCGGCGCACCGGCTGGCAGTCGACGCGGCAGGCGCTGTGGGCCGCTCTCGATCCGACCAGGTCGCTCGCGCCGCGGAGCCGCCTCGCTCCCCGGGACGCCTGGGCCGCCCATGTGCTCGCCACGCCGGTGATGTGCGTCCGGAGCGAAAACGGCCCCTGGGCCGTGCCGGAGGCGCTGACGTTCAGGGACTGGATCCGCGGCGGGGGGCCGAGGCCGCCGGTGCGGGCCGACCTCGACTACCACCTCACGACGTTGTTCCCCCCGATGCGCCCCCGCGGGCACCTGGAACTGCGCATGATCGACGCCCAGTCCGGCACCGACGGCTGGTTGGTGCCCCTGGCCGTCGTCACCGCCCTGTTCGACGACCCCGAGGCGGCGGAAACCGTGTACCGCACCGTGAAACCGCTGGCCGAGACGGCGGGTCTGCCGGCCGCGCCCCGCAACCCGCTCTGGACGGCCGCGGCCCGCGACGGGCTGAGCGATCCGGAGCTGGCGGCGGCGGCAGCCGTCTGCTTCCGGGCGGCGCTGGAGGCGCTTCCCAGGATGGGGGCGAGCAGCCACGTCCTCGGGACGGTGGCCGCCTTCAACGAGCGTTATGTGGCCCGGGGCCGGTGTCCGGCCGACGATCTTCCCGACCCGGCACGAACGCCGTACGGAAAGGGTTTGGCCCGATGACTGACCCTCCCGCTCCGCACACCGGTCCGGAACTCGACGCGGAGACGCTGCGCGAGCGTGCCCTGGCCGCACTCCTCGCCGCCCGTGAACGCACCGCCGCGCTCACCGACAGCGTCGACGACCGCGAACTCACCGCACAGCACTCCCCCTTGATGTCACCCCTGGTCTGGGACCTCGCACACATCGGGAACCAGGAGGAGCTGTGGCTGCTCCGGGCCGTGGGCGGCCGCGACGCGCTCCGTCCCGAGATCGACGGACTGTACGACGCCTTCGAGCACTCCCGGGCCAGCCGGCCCTCGCTGCCCCTGCTGGCACCGGCGGAGGCACGGACCTACGCCGCCGACGTACGCGGCAGGGCCCTGGACATCCTCGGCGGCGCCCCGCTGCACGACGGAGGGCGTCCGTTGGAACGGGCGGGTTTCGCCTTCGGCATGGTCGCCCAGCACGAACAGCAGCACGACGAGACGATGCTGATCACTCATCAGCTGCGCTCGGGGCCGGCGGTGCTCAGCGCACCGGAGCCGCCGCGGCCCGAGGGCGCCACGCCGCCCGGCGAAGTGCTCGTTCCCGCTGGCCCCTTCACCATGGGGACCTCGACCGAGCCCTGGGCCCTGGACAACGAGAGGCCAGCGCACCGGCGTGACGTGGCGGCGTTCCACATCGACACCTCGCCGGTCACCTGCGGCGCGTTCCAGCGCTTCATCGAGGACGGCGGTTACGGCGAGGAACGCTGGTGGGCGCCCGAGGGCTGGGCGATGATCCGCGAACACGGCCTGAGCGCTCCGCTGTTCTGGCACCTGGACGCCGGACAGTGGCTGCGGCGGCGTTTCGGGGTGACCGAACCCGTACCGGCCGACGAGCCGGTGCTCCACGTCAGCTGGTACGAGGCGGACGCCTACGCCCGCTGGGCAGGCAGGCGTCTGCCGACCGAGCCGGAATGGGAGAAGGCCGCCCGCCACGACCCCGCCTCGGGGCGTTCGCTGCGCTACCCCTGGGGCGACGAGGACCCGACACCCGAACGGGCCAATCTGGGTCAGCGGCACCTGCGGCCCGCCGCTGCGGGCGCGTACCCGGCCGGCCGGTCCCCTGCGGGCGCGGGCCAGATGATCGGTGATGTGTGGGAGTGGACGTCGAGCGACTTCCTGCCCTACCCCGGCTTCGCCGCTTTCCCGTACCGCGAGTACTCGGAGGTGTTCTTCGGCCCTGGGCACAAGGTGCTGCGCGGCGGTTCGTTCGCCGTGGATCCGGTGGCCTGCCGCGGCACGTTCCGTAACTGGGACCTTCCGGTCCGGCGCCAGATCTTCTCCGGCTTCCGCACGGCGAGGGACGCCTGATGTGCCGTCATATTGCCTATGTAGGACCTCCGGTGACACTCGGGGAGGTTCTGGTCTCGCCCGCTCACGGCCTCGTACGCCAGTCCTGGGAGCCCCGGCGTCAGCGCTACGGCACCGTCAACGCCGACGGGTTCGGCGTCGGCTGGTACGCGGAGGGGGACTCCGTGCCGGGCCGCTACCGCCGCACGGGTCCCGTCTGGGGCGACGAGACCTTCGCCGATCTGGCCCGTGTGGTGCGCAGCACGGCGCTGCTCGCCGCGGTCCGCGACGCGACGTTCGCCGGGGCGGACGGGGAGGCCGCCGCCGCTCCTTTCGCCGAGGGGAGGCTGCTGTTCAGTCACAACGGTGCGGTCCGCGGCTGGCCCGGCTCCCTCGCTCCGCTGGCCGGTGGCCTGCCGCCCGACAGGCTGCTCGCACTGGCGGCGCGGAGCGATTCGGCGCTGGTCTGGGCACTGGTCCTGCACCGCGCGGCGCAGGGTGACGAGATAGCGCGGGCGGTCGCCGACACGGTGGTCGACGTCGGCTCCGCCGCCCCCGGTTCCCGCCTCAATCTGCTGCTCACCGACGGCACCACCGTCGTGGCGACCACCTGGGGCGACTCTCTCTGGTATCTGCACGAACCGGGTCACCGCACGGTGGTGGCCTCGGAGCCGTATGACGACGATCCGCACTGGACCGAGGTCCCGGACCGCACCTTGCTGACCGCGACGCGCACCGACGTCCTGCTGACCCCGCTCAAGGAGCCCACCGCGTGAGTCCCTTCCAGCTGACCCGCACCCTGCCCGCGGACGCGACGGACGCGGCGCTGCGCGCCGACGTGCTGAGCGGTCTGGCGCGGCATCCGAAGACACTGCCGCCCAAATGGTTCTACGACGCGCGCGGCAGTGTCCTGTTCGAGGAGATCACCCGGCTGGCCGAGTACTACCCGACCCGTGCCGAGCGGGAGATCCTGATCGCCCATGCCGGTGACATCGCCGAGGCGTCCGGGGCGCGAACCCTGATCGAGTTGGGGTCGGGCTCCTCCGAGAAGACCAGGCACCTGCTGGACGCGCTGCCGGCGCTGCACACGTATGTGCCCGTCGACGTCAGCGAGAGCGCCCTCGCGGGTGCGGCCGAGGCGCTGCTGGCGGAACGTCCAGGGCTCTCCGTGCACGCGCTCGTCGCCGATTTCACACATGAGCTGGAGCTGCCCAGGACCCCGGGGCCACGGCTGGTGGCGTTCCTCGGCGGAACGCTGGGCAACCTGCTCCCGGAGGAACGCGCCGAGTTCCTGCGGTCCGTGCGGACGCGGCTCGCGCCCGGGGACGGGCTGCTGCTCGGCACGGACCTGGTCAAGGACGAGGCGACTCTCGTGGCGGCGTACGACGATGCGGCCGGGGTGACGGCCGCCTTCAACAAGAACGTGCTGGCGGTGGTGAACCGCGAGCTGGGGGCGGACTTCCCGCTCGAGGACTTCGCTCATGTGGCCCTCTGGGACCCGGACCACGAGTGGGTCGAGATGCGGCTGGCCGCCCGACGGGCACTGACGGTCAAGATCAGGGAGCTGGATCTCGTCGTGCACTTCGAGGAGGGCGAGGAGTTGCGCACCGAGATCTCGGCGAAGTTCCGTGAGGAAAGGGTGCGCGACGAGCTGGCCGCTGCCGGCCTGCGACTGGATCAGTGGTGGACGGATGGAGCGGGCAGGTTCGCACTGTCTCTGGCGACGGCCGACTGAGCCGCGCGGGCCAGGGCCCGCCGGCCGGGCTCACCGTCCAGGAGGACCGGCGGCAGGATCCGGATCTCGGCGGTGAGTCCGGCGGCGGTCACCACGCGCCACAGCGAGGCGGCGAGCGGGTCGTCCCCGACGAACGCGGCGGCTCCCGCCGTGTCCGTGTGCGTCGTCCGGTAACTGATGCGGACCGGACGGACGGCGGCGCCGGCGTCGATCGCCGCCTGGAAGGCTGCGGGCCGGTACCGCCCGCCGCCGCTCCTGCCGCACCAGGTGCTGCCCTGCGGGAACACGGCGACCCGTGATCCTGAGGCCAGTGCTCCTGCGACGGCCCGCACCGCCTCCGGCAGAGCCCGCAGCCGGTCCCGCTCGATGAACAGCGTGCCGCCGAGCGCGGCGAGCGGTCCGAGCAGCGGCCAGTGACGTATCTCGCTCTTGGCGACCATGCGGGCCGGAAGGACGGCGGCCACGAGCGGGATGTCCAGCCACGAGACGTGGTGGGCGACCACGAGCTCGCCCACCTGCGGCCGGGCCCGTTCCACGGGGCACCCGGTGACCCGTATGCGTACGCCGAAGGACCGCACCACCCCGTACGCCCACCGGCGGATCAGCCGGTCGCGGTGCGTGGGCGCCAGGAGCAGCACCGCGGGTACGCAGAGCACCCCCAGGAAGGTGAGGGCGCACCCGGCGAGCAGCAGGGCCACGGCGGGCAGGGGGGCGCGCCTGGCGCCCTCGTGGCGTGCGCAGTCGCGCGGGGTGCAGGAGGCGATGGGTAGCCAGGCGCTCATCGCAGCGGCGCCAGCGAGAGGAAGTGGCGCAGGTAGCGGGGGTCGGTGCGGCGCATCGAGAGCAGGACGTAGAGGTCCGCGACGTCGAAGTCCGGGTCGTGGGCTGGGGCTCCGCAGACCCAGGCGCCGAGGCGCAGATAACCGCGCAGCAACGGCGGCAGTCCGGCGCGGCCGCCGGCGCCGCCACCGGGGTGTCCGGTGGTGTCCCAGAGCCGGTGGGGGGTGACCCAGTACTCCTCGGGCGCCAGGTGATGGGTCCGTACGGTGTCCCAGCTCCTGGCGGCCAGTGCCCCTCCGTCAGCCAGAGGTACGGAGCAGCAGCCGGCCAGCCAGGTGTGGCCGGTGCGCTCCATGTAGCGGGCGAGCCCGGCCCAGATCAGTGCGATGACGGCGCCGTCGCGGTGTGCGGGGTGCACGCATGACCTCCCCACTTCCACGAGGTCGCCGCGGATCGGGTCGAGCCGCCCGAGGTCGAACTCGCTCTCCGCGTAGAGCCGGCCCGCGAGCCGAGCACCCTCGGGCGGCAGCAGCCGGTACGTGGCGACGACCTCTCCGGTGGCCACCTCGCGCACCAGCAGATGGTCGCAGAACGCGTCGAAGGCGTCGCTGTCCAGGCCGGGTTCGGCGCTGTCGAGCCGAGCGCCGAGTTCTCCGGCGAACACCAGGTGGCGCAGGCGCTGGGCGGCGCGTACGTCGTCCTGGCAGGTGGCCAGAGAGACGCGGTATGCCGAGGGCGTGGCGGCAGTGGCCGGACGCGGCGCGGGTACACCGACGGATACGGTGGAGGGGGAGGTGGGCAGCACGGTCATGGCAGTCTCCGGGGACGGATCAGCGGGTGCGGCTGCCGGGCCGTCGCGGGAGTGCGACGGCCCGGCCCCCTACTTCTTCCGTGACCGGCTGGATTCGACGTGACCGCTGTGGAGCGAAGGGATGTGCGACGGCTGAATCCCCGGGTCGCACGGCCGGTGGGCCCGCCCCGCGCACGGTCAGCCGCTGATCAGCTTGGAGGTGATGCGGTCGGACGCCTTCTTCGCCTCTTCCGCGGGATCGCCACCCTCCAGCACCGCGGTCATGTACGGCTTGATCGGATTGTCCGCCTCGACGGCCGGCCAGTAGGGCGAATTGGGTGTTGCCGGCCCCGCGAGGGCCTTGACGACTTCGATGCCTTCGCCCCGTTGATCGGCGCCTTCGGGCACGATCAGGTCGGACCCGCCGGTGAGGACGGCACCCGGCTTCTTCGCGTTCTTGCCGGGAATGGGGAAGTAGCCCAGCTTTCCCTTGAGTTCGGGGTTCTGCTGTTCGATGAGCGCGGCGCTGCCGGGCACGGAGATGATCTGGGCGACCTCGCCCCCGGCGAACGCGTCGGTCTCCGGGGGTGACTGCTCGTCGGCGTCCTTGGGCCCGCTGCCGAGCGTCTGGAGTGTCCGGTAGAAGTCCATGCCCCGCAGTGCGGCGGGCGAGTCGAGGGCTCCCTTCCAGTCGCCGCCGCTGTCCTCGGCCAGTTCGCCGCCTTCGTCCCAGATGACCCCGGCCAGCACGTACCAGTTCTGCCCGGCGAGATTGATGCCCTGTCGGCCGGTGGTGGCCAGTCTCTCCGTGATGTCCACCCACTCCGAAACGGCACGACGACATGACAGAACCCGGGCGGGTCAAGCCCCGGCCCCGCCGTGACGCACGGGGGCGGACACCTCGCGCTCCGACCCGGAGTGAGGCACCGTGGAACCACGAAAGGAGTCATTAGATGTCTAATCACACCTATCGGGTCACCGAGATCGTGGGAACCTCCGAGGAGGGCCTTGACGCGGCGATCCGGAACGGCGTCGCAAGAGCCTCCGAAACGTTGCACAATCTCGACTGGTTCGAGATGACGCAGGTCCGAGGCCATATCGAGGACGGTCGCATCGCTCACTACCAGGTGGGACTCAAGGTCGGTTTCCGGCTCGACGAGAAGGCCTGACAGGCCGCACCGGCCCCGACGACGACCGCGCCCGGTTATCCCACAGGTACCTCCCTCACGCTCCTGAGCGTCCTGCAACGTGGGGGCGGCCACGGCCCACCGGGCGCGTACCACCGTGAAACCGGCCTTCTCGGCCGCGTCACACACCAGCTCGTCGTCATCGACGAGAACGCGCGCCTCGCGGCCCCAGAGCGGGCGCGTGCCCCGGGTGCGTGGCCGCTCGAGATGCAGGCGGCCCCGGGCGCTGGTTCGCTGGACTGTGTCCGCTCCCCCACAGATCCAGGAGTGATCATGAGTAGTGCAGGTGAGTCCGGCGGTCGTGCCCAGCAGTTGCGTGCCAAGGCGCAGGAACTGAACGAGGCCGCAGAACGCGCCACCGATCCCGAGCAGCGGCAGCGGCTCCAGGACAAGGCCCGCCGCCTGCGGGAGCAGAGCGAACAGGAGAGTTCCATGCGCGACCGCGGCATGGACCCGATGGTGTAGGTCCGGCGCCCCTCGATGCCGGTGGTCCTCACCCGTGCGGGAGGATCACCGGCACGAGCATGCCCACCCACCGATCTTCCACGGAGCCGTGCAGCCGATGACCACCCCACATGATCCTTACGTTCGGGTGCGTGGCGCGCGCGAGCACAACCTCCGCGACGTGGACGTCGACATCCCGCGTGACACCCTCGCGGTGTTCACCGGGGTCTCGGGCTCGGGGAAGTCGTCCCTGGCCTTCGGAACGATCTACGCGGAGGCGCAGCGCCGCTATTTCGAGTCCGTCGCACCGTACGCCCGTCGGCTGATCCATCAGGTGGGGGCGCCCGACGTCGGTGAGATCACCGGCCTGCCCCCCGCAGTGTCCTTGGAGCAGCGCCGGTCGGCGCCCGGGTCACGCTCCTCGGTGGGCACGGTGACCACACTGTCCAACTCCCTGCGCATGCTCTTCTCTCGGGCCGGCGACTATCCGCCGGGGGCCGAGCGGCTCGACTCCGACTCCTTCTCACCGAACACGGCGGCCGGCGCCTGCCCCGAGTGCCACGGCCTGGGGCGTATCCACCGCACCACCGAGGAACTGCTCGTGCCGAACCCGTCGTTGTCGATCCGGGAGGGAGCGATCGCTGCCTGGCCGGGAGCCTGGCAGGGCAAGAACCTGCGCGATGTGCTGGACGCCCTCGGGTACGACATCGAGCGTCCCTGGCGGGAGTTGCAGCCGGCGGACCGCGCATGGATCCTGTTCACCGAGGAGCAGCCGGTGGTGACGGTCCATCCGGTGCGCGACGCGGGCCGCATCCAACGCCCCTATCAGGGCACGTACATGAGCGCGCGCCGCTATGTGATGCACACGTTCGCGGATTCCAGGAGCCGGACGCTGCGGGCGAAGGCGGAGCGTTTCCTGACGAGCGCGCCATGTCCGGTGTGCGGAGGCGGCCGGCTGCGGCCGGAGGCCATGGCGGTCACCTTCGCCGGCCGTACGATCGCCGGTCTTTCCGCCCTCCCTCTCACCACCCTCACCGAGGTGCTGCTGGAGTCGGGCGGCGGGAGCGACACGGCACGGGTGCTGACGGCCGACCTGCTGGCACGCATCGAGCCGGTCACCGAGCTGGGCCTGGGCTATCTCAGCCTCGACCGTACGGCCCCGACGCTCTCCTCGGGCGAGCTGCAGCGGCTGAGGCTCGCCACGCAGCTGCGGTCGGGGCTGTTCGGCGTCGTCTACGTCCTGGACGAGCCGTCTGCGGGCCTCCACCCCGCCGACACGGAGTCCCTGCTCGGTGTACTCGGCAGGCTCAGGCAGGCGGGGAACTCGGTGTTCGTGGTGGAGCACCAGATGGATGTGGTGCGGCAGGCCGACTGGCTGGTGGACGTGGGGCCGCTGGCGGGCGAGCACGGTGGCCGGGTCCTGCACAGCGGCCCTCCGGCGGAGCTGGCCGGGGTGGCCGGATCCGCGACCCGGCGGTTCCTCTTCGACGAGGACCCTGCGCCGGTGCGCGAGCCGCGCACCCCGTCCGGCTGGATCACGCTGCGCGGGGTGGAGCTGCACAATGTGCGCGGCGTCGACGCCGCGTTCCCTCTCGGTGTGCTGACGGCGGTCACCGGTGTGTCCGGGTCTGGCAAGTCGACCCTCGTCGGTCAGGTCCTGGCGGGTGTGCTCGCCGACCGGCGGTCGGTGGAGACGGCGCAAGAGCCGTCCGGGCCGGTGGCTTGGGGCTGCGCCTCGGCGGAGGGTCTGGAGACGGTGGACCGCCTCGTGCAGGTCGACCAGAGGCCGATCGGCCGTACACCCCGGTCCAACCTGGCCACGTACACCGGGCTGTTCGACGTCGTACGGAAACTGTTCGCGGACACGGAGACGGCGCGGTCCCGGAAGTACCGGGCAGGCCGGTTCTCGTTCAACGTGGCGGGCGGCCGGTGCGAGACCTGTCAGGGCGAGGGGTTCGTCTCGGTCGAGCTGCTCTTCCTGCCGAGTACGTACGCTCCCTGCCCGGACTGCCACGGCGCGCGCTACAACCCGCGGACGCTGGAGGTCACCCTGCGCGGGTTCACGATCGCCGAGGTGCTGGACCTGACGGTGGAGGCGGCGGCCGGATTCCTCGCCGGGACCCCGGCGGCCGAGCGCAGTCTGCGGGCCCTGCTGGACGTGGGGCTCGGCTACCTGCGCCTGGGCCAGCCGGCGACGGAGCTGTCGGGCGGTGAGGCGCAGCGCATCAAGCTCGCCACGGAGCTGCAGCGTGCCCGGAGGGGACACACGCTCTACCTGCTGGACGAGCCGACGACGGGGCTGCATCCGGCCGATGTGGAGGTGCTGATGCGGCAGTTGCACGGCCTGGTGGACGCGGGGAACACCGTGGTGGTCGTGGAGCACGACATGGCGGTGGTGGCCCGTGCGGACCAGGTGATCGACCTGGGTCCAGGAGGCGGGGACGGGGGCGGCCGGATCGTCGCCGCGGGGACGCCCCGGGAGGTCTCCCGCGCTGCGGGGAGCCGTACGGCCGCGTACCTGGCGAAGGCGATGCGGACGGGCTGACTCCCCGCGGAGGCGAGGTCAGCGGCGCACCTTGCGGTTGGCGCGCAGCCACTCCTTGTTCATCGCGGTGATGGACGGCAACGGGATGCCCTTGGGGCAGGCCGTGGCGCACTCCCCGGTGAGGGTGCAGCCGCCGAAGCCCTCGTCGTCCATGGTGGCGACCATGTCGAGCACGCGGGTCTCGCGCTCGGGCGCCCCCTGCGGGAGCACGTTGAGGTGGTTGACCTTGGCCGAGGTGAAGAGCATCGCCGAGCCGTTCGGGCAGGCGGCGACGCAGGCGCCGCAGCCGATGCACTCGGCGTGCTCGAAGGCCGAGTCGGCGTCCGGCTTGGGCACCGGGGTGGCGTGCGCGTCGGGCGCCGTGCCGGTGGGCGCGGAGATGTATCCGCCGGCCTGGATGATCCGGTCGAAGGACGAACGGTCGACGACGAGGTCCTTGACGACCGGGAAGGCCGAGGCCCGCCAGGGCTCGATGTCGATCGTGTCGCCGTCGTCGAAGGACCGCATGTGGAGCTGGCAGGTGGTGGTCCGCTCCGGGCCGTGGGCGTCACCGTTGATGACGAGGCTGCAGGCCCCGCAGATGCCCTCGCGGCAGTCGTGGTCGAAGGCGACGGGCTCGTCCCCACTGAGGATGAGGTCCTCGTTGAGGGTGTCGAGCATCTCCAGGAACGACATGTCCTGTGAGATCCCGTCGACTTCGTAGGTGGCCATGGCGCCGGGCGCCTCGGCGTTCTGCTGGCGCCAGACGCGCAGGGTGAGCTTCATGCGTAGCTCCGCTGGGTGGGGTGGACGTACTCGAAGACGAGGTCTTCCTTGTGCAGGACGGGGGCGTCGCCGGTGGCGCTGAACTCCCAGGCAGCGGCGTAGGAGAACTCCTGGTCACGGCGGGCTGCTTCGCCGTCCGGGGTCTGCGACTCCTCACGGAAATGACCGCCGCAGGATTCGGCGCGGTGCAGTGCGTCGAGGCACATGAGTTCGGCGAGCTCCAGGTAGTCGACGACGCGGTTGGCCTTCTCCAGCGACTGGTTGAACTGTTCGCCGGTGCCCGGCACCTTGATGCGGCGCCAGAACTCCTCGCGTATCTGCGGAATCCGGTCCAGCGCCTTGCGGAGGCCCTCCTCGGTGCGGGCCATCCCGCAGAACTCCCACATGAGTTCGCCGATCTCCCGGTGGAAGGAGTCCGGGGTGCGGTCCCCGTCGACCGCGAGGAGCAGGTTGAGCCGGTCCTCGGTCTCGGCGACGGCCTCCGTGACGGCCGGGTGGCCGGAGTCGATCTCCTGGGTGTGCGGGTTGCGGGCCAGGTAGTCGTTGATGGTGGACGGCAGGACGAAGTAGCCGTCGGCGAGGCCCTGCATCAGCGCGGAGGCGCCGAGACGGTTGGCACCGTGGTCGGAGAAGTTGGCCTCCCCGATGGCGAAGAGGCCGGGGATCGTGGTCTGCAGGTCGTAGTCGACCCAGAGGCCGCCCATCGTGTAGTGCACGGCGGGGTAGATGCGCATCGGCGTCTCGTACGGGTTCTCCGCGGTGATCCGCGCGTACATGTCGAAGAGGTTGCCGTACTTCTCCTCGACCTTCTTCCTGCCCACGCGCGCGATGGCCTCGGCGAAGTCGAGGTAGACGCCCTGGCCGCCGGGTCCGACGCCTCGGCCCTCGTCGCAGACGTTCTTCGCGGCGCGGGATGCGATGTCACGGGGGACGAGGTTGCCGAAGGCCGGGTAGACGCGCTCCAGGTAGTAGTCCCGTTCGTCCTCCGGGATCTGGTCGGCGGGGCGGTCGTCGCCCTTGGCCTTCGGGACCCAGATGCGTCCGTCGTTGCGCAGCGACTCGCTCATCAGCGTCAGCTTCGACTGGTGGTCGCCGGTGCGCGGGATGCAGGTGGGGTGGATCTGGGTGAAGCAGGGATTCGCGAAGTAGGCCCCGCGGCGGTGGGCGCGCCAGATCGCGGTGGCGTTGGAGTTCATGGCGTTCGTCGACAGGTAGAAGACGTTGCCGTAGCCACCGCTCGCCAGGACGACCGCGTCGGCGAAGTACGTGTCGATCCTCCCGGTGACGAGGTCACGGGCCACGATGCCGCGGGCCTTGCCGTCGACGACGATCAGGTCGAGCATCTCGGTGCGTGGGTGGAGCTCCACGTTGCCCGCCGCGATCTGGCGGGAGAGCGCCTGGTAGGCGCCGAGGAGGAGCTGCTGGCCCGTCTGGCCGCGGGCGTAGAAGGTACGGGAGACCTGGACGCCGCCGAAGGAGCGGTTGTCGAGGAGGCCGCCGTACTCGCGGGCGAAGGGGACGCCCTGGGCGACGCACTGGTCGATGATCTCCACGGAGATCTCGGCCAGGCGGTGGACGTTGGACTCACGGGCGCGGAAGTCGCCGCCCTTGACGGTGTCGTAGAAGAGACGGTGCACCGAATCGCCGTCGTTGCGGTAGTTCTTGGCCGCGTTGATCCCACCCTGTGCGGCGACGGAGTGGGCCCGCCTCGGCGAGTCCTGGAAGCAGAACTGGACGACGTGGTAGCCCTGTTCGGCAAGCGTCGCACCGGCCGAGCCGCCGGCCAGGCCGGTGCCGACGACGATGACGGTGTGCTTGCGGCGGTTGGCCGGGTTGACGAGCTTCGCCTGGAAGCGCCGGGTGTCCCAGCGTTCGGCGACGGGGCCCTCGGGCGCCTTGGCGTCGACGACGGGCTCGCCGGTGCGGTAGTTCGTGTAGTCGTTCATGTCAGCTCACCACTCCGGTCATCACGGCGACGGGCACGGACACGAAGCCGGCCGTCAGCACCACGGCGAGGACGTCGGCGAGGGCCTTCAGGACGCGGTCCCTGGTCGCGCTGCCCACGCCGAGGGTCTGGGCCGCGCTCCAGAATCCGTGCCGGACGTGCAGTCCGAGGGCGAGCACGGCGACGATGTAGACGACGTTGCCGTACCAGGTCGAGAAGGTGTCGAGCACGTTCTGGTAAGGGCGCCCGGACTGGAACCCTCCCGCGTGCACGGTGCCGGTCGTGAGGTCCAGGATGTGCCACACGATGAACAGCGCGAGGATGATGCCGCCGTAGCGCATGGTGCGCGTCGCGTAGCTCGAGCGCGCCTTCTTGTGGACGTACGCCGTGGGGCGCGCCCTGAGGTCACGGCGGCTCAGCTGGTACGCGGAGACGGCGTGCAGGACGACGGCCGCGACGAGAACCACACGGACGATCCAGAGCGCCCACTCGTGGTGCAGGAAGGGCTCGCCGAGGGTCCGGAGCCAGTGCGCGTAGTGGTTGAACTCGTCGGATCCGAAGAAGATCTTCAGGTTGCCCAGCATGTGGACCACCAGATAACCGAGCATGATCAGGCCGCTCACAGCCATGATCGTCTTCTTGCCGACGGACGAGTCCCAGAGCGTACGCGTCATGGACGGCCGTCGGTCCGCCCGCGTTGCCAATGCCATGGACACGACGCTAAAGGCGAAGGGCATCATCAGTCCAAGACATGAAATGACTCATCTCCATAGGCAAGCGTTATGAAGTCCGTTATCGTCGGCTCCATGCACTTCCAGCAGCTCGCCTATTTCGTGGCCGTGGCCGAAGCCAGGCACTTCACCCGGGCCGCCGAAGTGGTGCACGTGTCGCAGCCCTCGCTCTCCCAGCAGATCAAGGCCCTGGAGAACGAGCTGGGTGCCGAGCTGTTCAGCCGGGCGCGCGGCAACATCGCGCTGACGGACGCGGGCGAGGCACTGCTGCCGCTCGCCCGCAGGATCCTGGCGGACGCGGACACCGCACGGCACGAGGTCCAGGAGTTGGTCCAGCTGCGCCGGGGGCGGATCAGGCTCGGCGCCACTCCCAGTGTCTGCACCGGCCTGCTGCCCGATGTGCTGCGCGCCTTCCACGGCGCGCACCCCGGGATCCAGCTCCTGATCGAGGAGGGGGGCTCCCACGACCTCGTGCGGCAGCTGGCCCGCGGCGCTCTGGATCTCGCACTGCTCGTGCTGCCCCTGCCCGCCGCCTCGCCCGCGCTGACCACGGTGGAGCTGCTGCACGAGGACCTGGTGGTCGTGTCGTCGGCCACCCGGCCGACACCCGGACGGAAGGGCTCCGTGCACGTGGCCGATCTGGAGAACGAACCGCTGGTGATGTTCCGGCACGGTTACGACCTGCGGGAACTGACCGTCGCCGCCTGCCGCGCGGAGGGCTTCGAGCCGTCGTTCACGGTGGAGGGAGGCGAGATGGACGCCGTGCTCGGCTTCGTGCGGGCGGGCCTGGGGATCGCCGTCGTGCCCCGCATGGTCGCCGTGCGGGCCGGCCAGGACCTGCGGACGACGCCGCTGGCCTCACCGGGTCTGCGGCGCACGATCGCGCTGGCGCACCGCAGCGACGTCGAACCGCCGCGTGCGGCGCGCGAGCTGCAGCGGATGCTGCTGGGCGCGGGACCGGCCGCCCTGCCCTCGGCGGCCGAGGGGCCGGACCCGGCCCGCGCCTGAGGGCGGCGCTCTCAGACCGCGTCCGCCAGCAGCAGCGAGTGGATCCGGTCCGGTGCGCCCGGCCGCGCGTAGTACCAGCCCTGAGCGGTGTCACAGCCGATCCGGCGCAGCTGCTCCGCCTGGGCACCGGTCTCCACACCTTCCACGGTGACCGCGAGGTCCAGGCTGTGGGCGAGCGAGACGATGCCCTCGACGATCTTCATGTCGACCGGATCGGCCGGGTGGTGCTGCATTCCCTGGGTGAAGGAACGATCCAGTTTGAGCACGCTCACCGGCAGCCGGCGCAGGTTCGCCAGATTCGAGTAACCGGTGCCGAAGTCGTCCAACGCGATGTCGACGCCCATCTCCGCCAACTGCCGCAGCGGCTTGAGCAGATCGTCGTCCGCGCCGATCAGCGCGGACTCGGTGACCTCCAGGCAGAGGGCGCCAGGCTCCAGACCGGAGCGTTCCAGCACGTCGACGGTCTCGGCGACCAGCCCCGGGTGGTGCAGCTGGGTCGGCGAGAGGTTGACGTTGATCCGCAGGGGACCACCGTCGGTGTGACGTTCCTGCCAGAAGTTCGCCTGCCGGACGGACTCCTCCAGGACCCAGCGGCCGAGCGGCACGATCAGCCCGGTGTGCTCGGCGAGCGGTATGAACCGGTCCGGTCCGAGGACCCCGTGCTGCGGATGACACCAGCGCACCAACGCCTCCGCGCCGTGGACGCTGCCGTCACCGAGGTGCACCAGCGGCTGGTACTCGATGAAGAACTCGCCACGGTCCAGCGCCGTGGGGAGCGCCGTGGTCAGTCCGTGCCGGGTGATGGCGCGGGCGTCAGCCTCGGCGTCGGCGAGCGCGAAGCGGTTCCCACCCGCCGCCTTGGCCCGGTACATCGTGATGTCGGCGCTGCGCAGCACCTCGGCTGCCGTGCGCTCGCCCGACGGGCCTTCGACGACGCCGACGGATCCGCGTACCGTCAGTTCCCGGCCGTCGAGACGAATGGGCGTGGCGAGGGCCAGGAGGATGCGCCCGGCCAGCTCGTGGACCTCGTCCTGGGTACGCGGCCCGGTCGTGAGGGCCACGAACTCGTCACCGCCGAGCCGCGCGACCATCTCACCCGGGGCGGTCGCACAGCTCTGCAGCCGGTCGGCGACCTCGACAAGGAGCCGGTCCCCCGCCGCGTGGCCCAGGCTGTCGTTGATCGCCTTGAAGCCGTCCAGGTCGAGGTAGCAGAGCCCGAAGCGCATGCCTTCCGTGGGGGCGAGTGCCTTCTCCAGGCGCTCGAAGAACAGCGTCCGGTTGGGCAGGCCCGTGAGCGCGTCATGGGTCGCCTCGTAGCGCAGCCGCAGATTGAGCAGCCGCCGCTCGGTGGTGTCCTCCATGAGGGCGAGTTGATACTCCGGCCGGCCCTCCGGGTCGCGCAGCAGCGACACGGTGAGATTGGTCCACAGGACGGTGCCGTCGTTGCGGTAGTACGGCTTCTCGACGCTGAAGTGCTCACGCTCGCCGCGCACCAGCTCCTCGTAGTACTTCCAGACGTACGGCGAGTCCTCGGGGTGCACCCACTCGTTCACCTTGCGGCTGCGGACGTGATGCTCGAGGCCGCCGAACATCCGGGTGAGGGTGTCGTTGATCTCCAGGATGTTGCCGTCGAGATCGGCGATGCCGATCCCGATGGCGGCGTCCTTGAACACGGCGCGGAAACGCGTCTCGGTGGCGTGCAGCGCCTGCTCCGCGTCCGAGCGGGCGGTGAGCGCCGAGCGGGCGATCGCCTCCTGCTCGGTGAGTGTCCGCTCGCGCAGCGCCTGGGTGAACCCGCCGGCGAGCGCGTGCTGGATCCGTGCGCAGCGGGCCCGGCTGTCCTCGGTCGACAGCTCCACCGGCCCGTTGCCGCCGCAGTAGAGAACCAGGTAGGAGTCGATGACACCGAGCGTGGAGCTCAGGGCGTCGGGATCGGTGCAGTGCGCCGCGACCAGCGCGGCTCCGACGCCCTGCGCGGGTGTCGCGTCGAAGACCCGGGTGTGCAGGATGGTGTCGAGGTCCCGGGCGAGCGGCAGCAGATGCTTCTCGAACTCCGGCCGGGTCAATGAGGTGGCCGTGGAGGGGAAGATGGCCCGGCTCCAGATGGTCGCGAATCTTCGGAGCCGGCCCTCAGGGCCGTCGGGTTCGGCGTCCGGCCTGCCGGACGGCTGGGCGGGAATGCTCACGCCTTGCGCCCGACCCCGGCGATGCCCGAGAAGGCGAACGGATCTTCCTGGGCGAGCGCCTCGGGGGACTCGGGACGCCACTCGGGCATCGCGACGAGCCCGGGCTCGACCATCTCGTACCCCTCGAAGAAGCGACTGATCTCCGCGCTCGAACGCATGATCAGCGGGTTGCGGATGGTCCGGTAGACGCCGACCGCACCGCCCGCCTCCTCCTGGGTGAGCGGGATCCCCTCGTACGACGCGTGGGTCAGGACCAGCAGGCTGCCGGGAGCCAGCGCGTCGCGCAGTTCGGCGACCGCGGCGTACGGGTCGTCGGCGTCCTCGACGAAGTGGAGCACCGCCACAAGGAGGAGCGCCACCGGCTTGTCCAGGTCGAGGAACCCGTTGATCTCGGGGTGCTCCAGGATCTCCTGGGGCTTGCGCAGGTCCGCCGCGGCGATGACGGCCCGCTCGTTGCCCTCGAGCACCGCCTGGCTGTGTGCGACCGCGACCGAGTCGTGGTCGACGTAGGCGACCCGGGCCTCGGGATCGGCTGCCTGGGCGACTTCGTGCACATTGCCGAAGGTCGGTATGCCGGAGCCTATGTCCAGGAACTGATTGACGCCCGACGCCGTGGCGTACTGCACGGCCCGTCGCATAAAGGCGCGATTCGCCTGCATGACCTTGGGCAGGCCCGGCATGAACTCCATGGCCTTGCGGGCTGCTTCCCTGTCCACCTCGAAATTGTGCGAACCGCCCAGGTAGAAGTCGTACATGCGAGACACGCTCGGCACCGAGATGTCAATGCCTTGCGGTGCCCAGGCGGGACGCTCCATCGATGTCTCCAACAAGTCGCCACGGCGATCCGGCCATGTTCATGGTCAGTGTTGACCAGAGGCTACTGATCGACCGCCAGGAGAGCGAGTGGAAACGGAAATTAGAGATCCGTTATTGGTCACACACCGGAGGCATGTGCGGCCGACCCGTCGCTGCGTGTGCGCAATTGGCGACGGAAAGAAACCAAGAAGCGTTTTCTGGGCGCGATTTGGGGCTGTCGGGGGTGTGTCGGCCTCTCGCACTGTGCGTTGCCCGGAGGTCGGGCCGACCGGCGCCCCCGGGGTCAAGCGGAAGCGTGCAGATGTTTCGACGAGCGCAAACGCGAATGGCCCGATGTCCCTCCATCAGGCGAATGAATCCCGCATCTCGGTGTGTCCTTCGGCTCGGAGGACCATGCTCCCCGGCGTGTACGGATCACGCATATGGCGGATGTCGGCCGCCACCCTGCTTCTGCTGCTCGCCGCCCCGCTGCCGGCGGCCGGTGACGACTGCGCGGTCGCCTCCATCGGGCAGGGGGACGGCGGCTCGTCCGTCGCCGTGGCGGGCGAGGGGCGATGCGGTGCGGTCATCACCGAGCCGGAACCCGAACCGGAACCTGCGCCACCGCCGCCCCCACCGCCTCCCCCCTCTCCCCCACCGCCTCCGCCGCCCCCACCGCCACCTCCGCCACCTCCGCCACCTCCGCCGCCTCCGCCACCTCCGCCGCCTCCGTCAACTCCGTCAACTCCGTCAACTCCGTCAACTCTGCCTGCACCCGCACCCGCAGAACCGGATCCGGAGCCCTCGCCATCGCGGCCCACCGTGCGCCCCACACCGGCGGCCCCGTCACCCGTCGCACTTCCCTCCTACAAGAAACCGCCGCGCAAGACACCACGGGCCGGGCCGTCACTGGTCTCACTCACCCTTCTGATCACCGCGCCCGCCGTTTTCGCCGTAGCGGTGCTGCGGCCCCGCTCGTCCCGCTGACCGAAGAAGGGAAGCCATGTCGGAATGGCTTGTTCTGACCATTGCAATGGCGTCGGCATGCACGGTCGTCCTGACCATCGCCGTCCTCAGCAACCGCCGCCTGGCGGACGACGACGACCCGTCCGAGACCCCCGACGTCATCGAGTACATGACGATGATGATCGGCGTGGTGTACGCGATCGTGCTCGGCCTCGCCATCGCAGGCGTCTGGGAGGGCCGTAGTGCCGCCCAGGAGTCGGTTCGCCTCGAGGCGCAGGCACTGCACGAAGTGAGCGCTCGATCAGCCGTCTACCCGGTGGAGGTCCGCGAACGCATCCGCGCCGACGTCGACGCGTACGTGGCCCAAGTCATCGGCGCCGAATGGAGGTCGATGACGGACCACGGCAGTCTCACGGAGGAGGGCACCGAACTCCTCGACCGGGTGCGGGCCGATGTGACGGAGTACGAGCCACGGACGGACCACGAAGGGCAGGCGTACCAGCCCCTGGTGGACCAGGTGGCCGCTGTGGACGACGCGCGGGGGGCCCGGGGGCAGAACGCCGGCGCGACCATGCCGGGAGTCGTCTGGTTCGGCCTGATCACCGGGGCCGTGGTCACGGTCGGACTGATCTTCACGCTCCAGATCCGGAGAACGTTCCGTGAATTGCTGCTGGCGGGCCTCTTCAGCGTCCTGATCGCGTTCCTGCTCTTCCTGATCTGGGACTTCGACGCCCCCTTCGGCCGGGGCATCTCGGCGACCACAGCCCCCTTCGTCGACCTGTTCCCCCACGTCACGGGCACATAAGAGCGCCCGGGTCTTTCGTTCGGGTCAGGCTGGATCAGGGAACGAAGTCCGGTGCCGTGCATGACGAGGCGGAGGATCGAGGCAACGCTGAGCGTTGTCGATCGACGACAACGCCGCGCGGCGCGGTGCCGGACCCCGCGAGCCCTGCATGATCCGAACGAGAGGCCCCAGCCCCGTCCCCCGCGCTGTCCGCCGACCGGTCCGCCGGGCGGGGGACAACGCTGCCCCATTCGCCTGACACCGATCGCGGGCGGTATGTGCTACTTCTACCGTTTCGGGCATCGAGGCGCATTTCGCATACCTCGCGGAAATCCGTTCCGCGGCTGCTCCTCGGGACCCGGAGGATTCACCATGCGCGCGATACGTGTCGCACCCCTCGCCCTGCTGGGCGCCGCCGCCTGCCTGCTGACGGCACCGGCCGCATCGGCCGATGTACTCAACGGCGGCACGTCCACCTCGTTCACGCCGACCATCACTCCGTCGACGGTCGCGCCGGGAGGCCGGGTCACGCTCGGCGCCATGGGCTGCACCACCACTGCGACGGCGTTCTCGGGCGTGTTCGACACGACCACCATCCCGGCCGGGAGGTCGGCCACGGCCACGGTCGACCGGGACGCCAAGCGGGGTGCGGTCTACGAGGTGACCTTCCGCTGCGGCACCACCACACGCTCGGCCGACCTGACCATCACGAGTGGCGCCACGAGCTCTCCCACCACCGCACCCACCACGGCCCCCACGACCAGCTCCACCGCCTCTCCCAGCGGAGTGCTGGGCGGCCTGGGCGGCAGCGTCGACACGATGGACCCGGCGGAGATCGCCGCCGGTTCCGCACTGGTGGCGGTCGCTTCGGCCGGCGCCTTCTACGTCCTGCGCAAGCGCCGCACCAGCCGTCAGCACTGACGGTCGGGCGAAGACTGCCCGACACACGACGGTCGCCCCGGGTCCTGATCCAGGACTCGGGGCGACGGGCGTATAGGACCGGGCGGAAGGTTCGACGCGTCAGATCGCCGCATCGCTCATCCGGCGCCGGACGACGAAGACGGCACCGCCGACGGCTGCAGCCGCGACGAGACCGCCACCGACCTGCATCTCGACCGAGCTCGGACCCATGGAGCCGCCGAGGCCACCCTGCGCACCCCGCGAGGGCAGCACGGTGAAGCGAGCCGTCGCGACCTGGTCGCCACCGTTGCCGCCGTTGCCTCCTTGTCCCCCGTTGCCTCCTTGTCCCCCGTTGCCTCCCTGGCCTCCGTTGCCGCCTCCCTGGCCTCCGTTGCCGCCTCCCTGGCCTCCGTTGCCGCCTCCCTGGCCTCCGTTGCCGCCTCGGCCGCCGTTGTCACCCTGGCCGCGCTCGCCTTCGTTGCCCCCCTGGCCGCCGTTGCCGCCGCCCTGACCCCCGTTGCCTCCCTGGCCACCTCGGCCGCCGTTGTCGCCCTGGCCGCGCTCGCCTTCGTTGCCTCCCTGGCCGCCGTTGCCGCCGCCTTGCCCTCCGTCGCCTCCTCTGCCGCCGAAGTTGTTGTCGCTGTCGTTGCACTTCACGGACAGGCTGTACTGCCCGGGCGTCGCGTTGTCCCGGATGCGGGCCGTGGCGTAGCCGACCCGTCCCGGCGAGAGGTTGACCGTCGGGAACGCGTTCGACCACACCTTGCCGCCGGAGCGGCCGCAGCCCTCTGCGCTGACCTGCATGGTGGCGCCCTGGTGGACCGAGGACGGGTTGACGGTGACGTTGGTGGGGAAGTTGCTCGGGTTGCTGCCTGGGCCGCCGCCGGCGGCGGCCAGCGGGGCAGACAGCCCGACCGCCGCGAATGCGGCCGCGGACACCGCGAGAGCGCGTGAAGCACGCATCTTCTGAACCTCCAGTGGGAAGCGCCCCGGAGTCTTGTTCTCCGGGTTCGGTCGACGAGTACGCATCCCATGACGAACCCTCACCACTTACCGCCTGTGTCGCACTTCGGCACTGCTCCACCCCGGTGGCCCGACACGCCGGGGACCGCTGACCCGGCCTGACGGAACAGCAGGTCACGAACCATCAGAACTTTTATCGGCTGATTACTCCGAAGAGAACTCTCCGCCGTCGGCCCCTGCCGGCCGCCACCCGTTCGCCCTTCTCCGATCGCCGCCGCACGGACCCCCGCCTAACGTGACGGTGTCGGCACGAAGGGAGAACCATGGGCCGGGACCAGTGGGTCGCCGAGCGGAACAGACGCACGCCATGGGGCGCGATCGCCCTGGTGATGCTCACCGGGCTCGCTCTGATGCGCAACGGCGTGGAGACCTCCCCCGGGCCGCCCCAGCCCGCCGCTGCGGCATCGGTGGCCGACGCCGGGGGCACAGCGGTGTCCACCCCGGTCGACAGCGAGGCGGTACCGCCTCTCGCGTACGCCCCCGCCGCACGCATCCAGATTCCTTCGATCCAGGTCGACGCGCCCGTCGTCGATGTGAACCTCGACCCGGCCGGCTGGATCGAGGCACCGCCGGCCCAGGACCCGAACCTCGCCGGCTGGTACCAGAACGGCGTCGCCCCGGGCCAGCGCGGGACCGCCGTGATGGTCGGTCACGTCGACAACCTCGCCGGTCCAGCGGTCTTCTACGGACTGGGCTCCCTCAGCAAGGGCCAACAGGTCGAGGTCTCGCGCTACGACAACCGGACCGCGGTGTTCGAAATCTACGGCGTCGAGGTCTTCTCCAAGCACGACTTCCCCGGGGCCCGGGTGTACGGCGACACGGGACACGCCGAACTGCGGGTCATCACCTGTGGCGGTGCCTACTCGAAGGCCGACGGTTACGACGCGAACGTGGTGGTCTTCGCGCGGCTGGTCGAGACGCGATAGCCGGGTACGCGCCTCGACCAGCCGTCAACTGCGGTACGGCACGGTCGGACGGTAGCCCTTGTCGATCAGAGCGGGCAGGTATCGCCGGAGTGCGGCCACGCTCTGGGACCGGTCGCCACCGGCGTCGTGCGACAGCACCACGACGCCGGGCGCCGCGCCCTTTTCGACCCGGCGGACGATGGTGCCGGTGCCCGGCGTCGTCCAGTCCAGCGTGTCGACGGTCCAGGCCATCGGTTCCATGCCCATCGCGGCGCCGATCTCGAAGGAATTGCGGTTCCAGGCACCGTAGGGGGCGCGGTACCAGAGCGGCGGGGAGCCGAGCGTCTTCTCGATCACCTCGCTGGTGCTGCCCAGCTCGTCGCGGATCTCGCCCCGGGAGAGCTCCGGGATCAACGGGTGCGACCAGGAGTGGTTGCCGACCACGTGCCCGTCGTCGGCCATCTCGCGGAGCAGGTCGCGGTTGCCCGCCGCCATCTCACCGCAGACGAAGAACATCGCCCGGATCCCGTATCCGCGCAGCGTGGCGAGGATGTCCGGGGTGTACCGCGGGTCGGGGCCGTCGTCGAAGCTGAGCACCATGGCGTCGCTTCCGAGTTCGGGCAGCTCCTCGAACGGCCGGGTGCGGACGGGCGGCGCGGCGGGCCGGAAGCGGGGAGGTGTGCGCGAGGTCATGGGCCGGAGCCGGTAGCCCCCGGGAGCCGTCCGGGCTCTCGTCGGAGGTCCGGCGGCCGGAGCCGGCGGCTCGCCGCCGGGGCGTGCGGGCGTTTCGGCCGGATCCGCGGCGACCACGTGCACGGCGGTGGCAGCCCCCAGCGCGAGTGCGAGGCGCAGCACGGTGCGGCGCGCCGCTGGAATCTGATCATGTTTCATGACCAACTGCTCGCACGGAGTCACGTCCATGCCTGGCGTCGACACCGGATGTACGATGATATGCACCCGTTGGACGGAGCGATCCGGCGGCACCCGGCAGAGGGATTCAGGGTTCCGCGGAGGCGCCCGGAGGACGACAGCGGGGAGCGGATACCCTCAGGGCCGTGACTGACCAGCAACACCAGCGGTTCGAGCGCGGCACGGACGGCCCCAAGGTGATCGTGGCCGGCCTCGACGGATCCGAGTCCTCGATGCGGGCGGCGGCATATGCGGCGGGCCTAGCCCGGCGCCAGAACGCGATGCTCGCGCTCGTGTACGTCCAGCCGGTGATGTCGGCCGGCGCCGCCCTGGGAGCCCCGGTCGCCGAAACGACCGGGGAGGTCGCCGAGGGGCTGGTGAACGAGATCAGGGCCTCGACCGAACGCCTCAAGGACATATGGAACGTCCGTTGGGAGTTCCATACCTTCCACGGAGACCCGTACAACGGACTGGTGACGGCGGCCGACGACTTGAAGGCGGACGCCGTGGTCGTGGGTGCGTCGGAGTCCGCCGGGCACCGTTTCGTCGGCTCGGTGGCGATCCGCCTGGTGAAGGCCGGGCGCTGGCCGGTCACCGTCGTACCGTGACGCTCCGGTAGGCCCCGGGCGTCAGTTCCCTGCGACGAGTCCGTCCTCGGCCGCACCACGGCTGAGGACGACCCCCTGGATGCGGTCGCGGATCTCTCGCATCCTGTCGGAACCTCCGGCCGGGACGGGCGCCTTGGAAGCCAGGCCGACGACGCGCCCCGCCTCGGGGTCGAACCACTGAGGCAGGAATTCAGCCTTCCTGACGGCCCATCGCTGCCCCGGTTTCGCCGGCGGCTCGAACGTGAAGCGGCCCATCGAGCTCTCGTTGCCGCGCGGGTCCTGGGCTCCCTCGTGATTCACCATGGCCCCGGCGACCTGGTTGCCCATGCCGTACACGATCCAGGTTCCGTTGACCTTCTCGTAGGCCTGCGGGACATGGGCGTGGGTGCCGAGGATCAGGTCGATGTCGGGACGGCCGCCGGTCCCTGAGGCCGTGAGTTCACGTCCGAGTGCGAGCTGGACGTCGTCGGGGGCGTCCTGCCACTCGGTGCCCCAGTGCAGCGAGACGACGACCACGTCGGCGCCCGCCTTGCGGGCCGCCCTGGAATCCGCGACGATCCGCTCCTTGTCGATCAGGTCGACCGCCCAGGGCTGTCCGGCGGGCAGGGCGTTGTCGTTGATTCCGTAGGTGTACGCGAGGTGGGCCACCTTCGCCGCGCGCTTGCCCTTGCCCGCCCTGAGCAGCGTGGGCTGCGACGCCTCCTTCGCGGAACGCGCGGATCCCGCGTGCGCGATGCCCACGCGGTCCAGCGCGTCAAGTGTGCGTCCGATTCCCTGGGCACCGTCGTCCAGGGTGTGGTTGGAGGCGGTGGAGCAGGAGTCGTAGCCGGTGGCGCGGAGGGCGGTCGCCACCTCGGGCGGCGACTTGAAGGAGGGATAGCCGGTGTAGGGGCCGCCGTCCTGGCCGTACACCGTCTCCATGTGGCAGATGGCCAGATCCGCACCCCGGACCGCGGGGGCGGCGCCCTGGAGCATCGGGCGGAAATCGTAGCCACCGCCGCCGGCGTCCACGGCGGCCCGGTCGATGATCGAGGAGTGCGGAAGGATGTCACCCGAGGCCAGCAGCGTGAAAGTGCGCGCGTTCTCGGCTCCCCCGGCGCCCGCCCCGTTCGCCGCCCGCTCGGCGGAGTGGTGCCGCCCTGCGAACCCAGGGGGCGAAGACTGCTGGCCGGTACAGGCGGTTGCGGTGGCGAGCAGTCCGGCGACGGCGATCGCCGCGCCCTGTCGGATGCGCTTCGTCATCTGCACGACTCCTCTTTCTGGCGATTTCGGCCATCCGAATACACATATATTCATACCGGTGAGTCAAGGACAAAAGCGCCTTAGTACCTGAATCGGCCGTATCGCCGCTCGTTGACCGTTCACCGCACCACTCGCCGCTCCGTGCGACCGCTCGGCGCACCACTCGGTGCGTCGCCTGTTCCCCCGCTCATCGATGCGTTCGTATACGCCGGACGGGAGCGAGGCGTCGGGCCTCTTCGGGAAAGGACGTTCACGATGACCACTGCGACAACCGATGAGCGGGCCCTCGCGGAGTTGCAGCGGGAGCACGGGCCCGCGCTGTTCCACTTCCTGCTGGGACTGACGTTCGGTGACCGGCAACGGGCGGAGGACCTGCTGCAGGAGACGCTGGTGCGCGCCTGGCTGCACCCGGAGGCGTTCGACGCCGACTACGACTCGATGCGGCCCTGGCTCTTCACCGTCGGCCGCCGGTTGGCCATCGACGCCCGCAGGTCCCGTCAGGCCCGGCCGACGGAGGTCAGCGACGCGGTTCTGGAGAGCGCCCCCACCCAGGACGACACCGCGGAGTCCGCCGTCCACGCGCTCGATGTGCGCGAGGCCGTGCGGACCCTCAGCCCCGAGCACCGCGCGGTGCTCGTGGAGATCTACTTCCGGGGGCGCAGCGTGAGCGAGACCGCGCAGGCCCTGGGCATACCCGCGGGCACGGTCAAGTCCCGCTCGTACTACGCACTGCGGCTGCTCAGCCGCAGCCTGCCCGGCTACTCCAGCAGGTCGTCCGCGTCGAGCAGCGCGAGCAGGGAGACCGCGTCCGCGATCTCCACGTAGGCCGCGACGCACGCCCCGCACCACTGGAGGTGACGGGCGACCGAGCCGCTCTCCTCCGCTTCCAGGGCGTCGAGTACGTAGGCGCCCAGGAGCTGGCGTACATGCGGGTCGTCGCCGCGGTCGGCGGTCATCGCACCTCGAATCTCCTGACGGATCCTGCCCTTCTGCCCACGCGGGGCACGTGCCCCCGGTTCAATGCTGCGTGAGGCCCGGTGCCGAATCGAACGAAAGAGGCGAGACGGGATGCGTCCCGAAGATGACGAGGGAACCGGCGGGGGCGGGCTGCTGGTCCCGATGGTGTGGATGTACTGCGAGTACATCGCTGACGAAGTGCTGGCGACCGGCGACCTGATGGAGCCGACGACCCTGGAGTACCGGGCGGGACGCGACGCGCTCGCCCTCACGGTCTTCCTCTCCGACGGGACGGTCACCGACCAACTCTGCGTGGCACGCGTGGACGAGCTGCGGCTGCTCACGGCGTACGGTCCCGGCTGGAGGCGCTGGGTCTGCGCACGGCTGGAGGCGCTGGAACAACCGGCCGGACTGCCGGACCCCGACCTCGCCCTGGCGCGGGCCGCCTGGCGGTGGCTGGAGGAGACCGAGCTGCTGGCCGCCGACCTCGACGCGATCGGACCGCCGCCGTGGGACGCGGTGAACGCCGGCGGCGAGGAGGGCGAGGACGACGAGACGCGGGTATGGACGCCGGCCTGGCAGCTGGGGCTGCCGCTGGGTCACCTGGCGGTCCACCTGTACTGAGCGGCGGACCGGCGGCGCTCATGAACCGTGTACGCCCGCACGGTACTTGGGCAGCCTCACGGTGATCTTCATGCCCGCTCCGGCGCCCGTCTCGATGACGAGCCCGTAGTCGTCCCCGTACACCTGGCGAAGCCGCTCGTCCACATTGAGCAGACCGATGCCGGAGGAGGTGCCACCCTCACCGCGAAGTATCTGCCGGAGACGCTCGGGCTCCATCCCGGTGCCGTCGTCCTCGATGACGACCTCGGCCTCGGCGCCGGCGTCCAGTGCGCTGATCGTGATGCGGATCGGGGCGTCCGCCGCCCGGACGGGGCCGAGGGACCGGGGAAGGGTGACGGAGCCCTCCAGGCCGTGCTTCACGGCGTTCTCGACCAAGGGCTGGAGACAGAGGAACGGAAGTGAGACGGGCAGCACCTCCGGGGCTACCTGGAGGGTCACGGAGAGCCGTTCACCGAAGCGGGCCCGCACCAGGGCGAGGTACTGGTCGATGGAGTGGAGCTCGTCGGCCAGGGTGGTGAACTCCCCGTGCCGACGGAACGAGTAGCGCGTGAAGTCGGCGAATTCCAACAGCAGTTCACGCGCCCGCTCGGGATCGGTCCGGACGAACGAGGCGATGGCGGCCAGCGAGTTGAAGATGAAGTGTGGGCTGATCTGGGCCCGCAACGCCTTGATCTCGGCCTCGATGAGCTGCGTACGGGAGCGGTCCAGCTCGGCGAGTTCCAACTGTACGCAGACCCAGCGGGCCACCTCCCCCGCCGCCCTGGCCAGCACCGCCGATTCGCGGGGGGCGTAGGCGACGAGCGTGCCGAGCACCCGGTGGTCGACCGTCAGCGGGACGGCGACGGCCCACGCAGCGGGCAGTCGAGGTCGCCGCAGTCGCTGTGGAAGGCGGTGTCCCTGCCGCTGCCGATGAGCCCTTGCACATGGCGCATCACGTCCTTGCCGTGGTGAGCCCCGTCGCCGTCCCAGACCAGCACCCGGTCGCGGTCGGTGAGGCACAGGGCGTCGGTGCCGAGCAGTGAGCGCAGCCTGCGCGCCGACCTGCGCGCACTCTCCTCGGTGAGTCCCGCGCGCAGCGGGGGCGCCGCGAGGGAGGCCGTGTGCAGGGTCTCGAACGTGGCGTGTTCGACGGGTGTGCCCACATCGCTGGTGCGCACGGGACGGGCGGTGCGGCCCAGGAGGAAGCCCGTGCCGAACAGCAGCAGCGCGAGCACGGTGATGACGGCGACCCCGGCCCCGGTCATCGCATGCGTCCCGACGTCAGCGCCTCCGGCAGATGGAAGCGGGTCATGGCCGCGTTGGTGCCCGGTGGTATCCGTCCCGGAGTGGCCAGGGAGACCAGGATCATCGCGAGGAAGCCGACCGGGACGGACCAGACGGCCGGCCAGGCCAGCAGGGCGTGCGGCCAGCCCGGCGGACGTACGGCGCCGCTGACGGTGATCGCCACGGACAGCAGCGCGGAGCCGCCCCCGAGCAGCAGCCCGGCGATCGCGCCGGGCGGAGTGAGCCGCCGCCACCAGATGCCGAGCACGAGCAGCGGACAGAAGGACGAGGCTGAGACCGCGAAGGCCATCCCGACGGCGTCGGCCACCGGCACCCGGCTGACGAGCAGCGAGCCGCCCAGCGGCACGGCGATGGCCAGGACGGTGGCCAGCCGGAAGTGCCGTACGCCCCGCGAGGGCAGGACGTCCTGGGTGATCACACCGGCGACGGCCATGGTGAGGCCGGACGCCGTGGAAAGGAACGCGGCGAACGCTCCGCCGGCGAGGAGTGCCCCGAGCAGATCTCCGCCGAGGCCGCCGATCACCCGGGCGGGCAGCAGCAGTACGGCGGCGTCGGCGTCACCGCCACGCATGAGTTCGGGCGCGTACAGGCGGCCCAGGGCCCCGTACACCGGGGGCAGCAGATAGAAGAGGCCGACCAGGGCGAGGACGGCGACCGTCGTGCGGCGGGCGTCGCGGCCGTTCGGGCTGGTGTAGAAGCGGACGACCACGTGCGGCAGGCCCATGGTGCCGAGGAAGGTCGCCACGATCAGTCCGTACGTCGCGTAGAGCGGATGGTCGGCGCGGAAGACGGAGATCTGCTCGTCGAAGCTGACCCGGGGGCGCCCGTCGCCCTGCCAGGCCAGAACCAGGAAGAGCGCGGGCACCAGCAGCGCGGTGAGC
The DNA here is from genome assembly GCF_042871485.1 of Streptomyces sp. NPDC005791. Classification (NCBI taxonomy): domain Bacteria; kingdom Bacillati; phylum Actinomycetota; class Actinomycetes; order Kitasatosporales; family Streptomycetaceae; genus Streptomyces; species Streptomyces sp. NPDC005791. Next base: position 393,175 of record NZ_JBIAIP010000003.1, on the reverse strand, counting down.
TTCAGCCAGTACTGGAACACCTGCACGAAGGTGATCGAGCGCATGCCGCCCGCCGCGACGGCGACGACCACGACGGAGGCCACGAGCACGTCGCCGAGCCACCCGGGAGCACCCGTGAGGATCTGCAGGGTGAGTCCTGCGCCCTGGAGCTGCGGCACGAGGTACACCCAGCCGGCTCCGACGACGAACACACTGACCAGCCGGCGCACCTGCCGTGATTCGAGCCGTCCCTCGGCGAAGTCGGGAAGGGTGTACGCCCCTGAGCGGCGCAGCGGCGCGGCGACGAACACCAGCAGCACGAGGAATCCGGCGGTGTAGCCGACCGGGTACCAGAGCATGTCGGGGCCGTGCACCAGCACCAGGCCCGCGATGCCGAGGAAGGACGCGGCGGACAGGTACTCGCCGCTGATCGCCGCGGCGTTGAGCCTCGGCCGTACGGTGCGTGAGGCGACGTAGAAGTCGGAGGTGGTCCGGGAGATGCGCAGCCCGAAACCGCCGACGAGGACGGTGGTCAGGAAGACGAAGGCGACCGCCACCACCGCTGCCGGGTGACCGGGGGCGCTCACGGTGCGGGGCGGCCTTCCACGAGCCGGGCGAAGTCGCGCTCGTTGCGCTCGGCCCTGCGCACGTACCACCAGGCGGCGAGGGTGAGCGGCGGGCAGGTCGCGAAGCCGAGCACCGCCCAGACGAGAGCGTTGCTGTGCAGCGCCTCGAAGACCAGGGGCAGCGTTCCGGCGACGAGGGCGAGCACGCCGAACACGGTGAGTCCGGCCCGGAGCTGGCTGCGCATGAGCGAGCGGACGTAGGCGCCTCCGAGGGCGGTCTGCTCGTCGATCTCGGACTGGGCACGGTAGCGGGGCAGCGGACGTACGCGTCGGGGCTCACCCATGACCACTTCGCGCCGGGGTGTGCTCTCTGCGGACATGGGGCCGGAGTTTAGGCCGAGCGGGGGGCGCCTGGGAAGGGGGGACCGTGCCCGGTAGAGCCAGGTCAGCGGCCGGTCTGCCGCATCAGGAGATCGCGCAGGGCGCGGGTGTGGCGGCGGCTGACCGCGAGCTCCGCGTCCCCGATGCGGACACTCATGCTGCCGGCGTCGAGACGGAGTTCGTCGATCCGGTTCAGCGCCACGAGATGGCGGCGGTGGATGCGGACGAACCCTCGGGAGCGCCAGCGCTCCTCCAGGGTGGTGAGCGGGATGCGGACGAGATGGCTGCCGGTCGCGGTGTGCAGCCGGGCGTAGTCGCCCTGCGCCTCGGCGTACGCGATGTCGTCGACGGGCACGAAGCGGATCACTCCGCCGAGCTCCACCGCGACCTGGTCGGCCGCCGCGTCGTGGACGGGCGCGGAGCGCTCACCGACCTGCTCGGCGACGCGGCGGACGGCCTCGGCCAGCCGCTCGCGGCGGACGGGCTTGAGCACGTAGTCGACGGCCTTGAGGTCGAAGGCGTGAACGGCGAAGCCTTCGTGGGCGGTGACGAAGACGATGAGCGGCGGGGCGGCGAACCCGGCCAGGAGCTGGGCGACGTCGAGCCCGGTCAGCCCCGCCATGTGGATGTCGAGGAAGACGACATCGATCGCCGACGAGTCATCCGGTCCGGCGTCGACTGCACTCCCGATGCGGCGCAATGCCTCGGTGGCGCCGGTGGCACCCTCGACGCTCCGTATGCGGGGATCGGCGCGCAGGAGGTAGAGGAGCTCCTCCAGGGCGGGTTCTTCGTCGTCGACGGCGAGTGCGCGCAGCATGAGGCCGGAGTTTAGACCGACCGGCAGACAGGGGCGGGATCCGGGCGCCGGCGCAGCGGCCGCTACTTGAGCAGGCGGGACAGCCGCCGGTCGGCGAGGGGTTTGCCACCGGTCTGACAGGTGGGGCAGTACTGCAGCGACGAGTCGCTGAACGACACCTCCAGCACGGTGTCGCCGCAGACGGGGCAGGGCTGCCCGGCGCGGCCGTGGACGCGCATGCTGCTCTTCTTCTCGGCCTTGAGCCGCCCGGCCGCGATACCGCGGGAGCGTTCGACCGCGTCCTGGAGCGTGGTGCGCATCGCGTTGTACAGATGGGTGATGTCGTCGTCGCCGAGGCTGGTGGTGAGCTTGAAGGGGGACATCTTGGCGACGTGCAGGATCTCGTCGCTGTAGGCGTTGCCGATGCCCGCGATCAGCGACTGGTCGCGCAGGGCTCCCTTGACCTGCCGGCGTGCCCCGCGCAGCACCGCCGCGAAGGCGTCCCGGTCGAAGGACTCGGCGAGCGGATCGGGCCCGAGGCGCGCCACGCCGGGCACGTCCGCCGGATCGCGCACCAGGTGGACGGCGAGGCGTTTGGTGGTCCCCATCTCCGTCAGGTCGAAGCCGTCGCCGCCGGTGAGGACCGTCCGCAGGGCGAGCGGCCCCTTGCCGGGGCGCGGCGGGGTGGCGGGAAAGCTGTCCTTCCACTGCAGCCATCCCGCCCGGGCGAGGTGGATGAGCAGGTGGAGCGGTCCGGCCGTGATGTCGAGGAACTTGCCGCGCCGGGTCACGGAGGTCACGGTGGCGCCGTGCAGGTCGGTGGGCGGCGGGTCGTACGTCTTCAGGACGCTGATCGCGAGCGGCAGGACGCGGGCGATCTCCTTGCCGACCAGGTGGTCGTCGAGGAAGTCCCGCAGGGCTTCGACTTCCGGCAGTTCGGGCATGGTTCCAGCCTGCCGTAACGGCCCGGCGTGTGCCCGCCGGAGGCGCGGCCCGCGTTCAGACGGTGGCGGGGTCCCTCAGCCCGTAGACCCGCCTTGCGGTGCCGGCGAAGACCGACCGTTGGCCGTCCTCGCCCAGCCGGCCGGTCAGTTCACGTGCCGCGTCGAGGACCTCGGCGTACCCGGCGGCGAGCCGGCACACGGGCCAGTCGGAGCCGAACATCAGCCGGCCGGGGCCGAAGGCCTCGATGAGAGTGTCCGTGTAGGGGCGCAGGTCCTCGACGGTCCAGGACCGTGGGTCCGCCTCGGTGACCAGTCCGGAGAGTTTGCAGACGGTGTTGGGCAGCGCGGCGAGTGCCCGCAGGTGTCCGGCCCAGGGGTGTGTCGTCCCGCGTGCCACCGGTGGCTTGCCCGCGTGATCGAGTACGAAGGTGAGCTCGGGCAGCAGGGCCGCGGCGCGGACGGCTGCCGGCAGCTGGTGGGGCCGCACGATCAGGTCGTAGACGAGCCCGGCGGCGGCGACGGCCCGCAGCCCGCGCAGGACGTCGGGGCGCAGCAGCCATTCCGGATCGGGTTCGCCCTGGACCTGGTGACGGATGCTGACGAGCCGGCCGCCGCCTGGCAGGGCGCGGAGTGCGGCGAGGGTGTCGGCGATGTCCGGCGCGGTGAGGTCGGTCCAGCCGACGACGCCCGCGACGAGTGAGCCGGCGTGCGCGAGCGCGAGGAGTTCGGGAGTCTCGTCGGCGACGGTGACCGTCTGGACGAGGACGGTGGCGACCACCCCGGCGGCACCGGCCTCGGGTTCCAGATCGGCGAGGGTGAAGGTGCGGCGGATGGGGGCGAGATCCTCGCCGGTGATCCAGTCCTGGTCGCGCACCGCGAGGTCCCACACATGGTGGTGGGCGTCGATGACCGGCAGGGGCGGCGTCATGTCACAGCAGCCCTTCCGCACGCAGGTCGTCCCAGAGCGCCTCGGGGACCGGCGTACGGAACTGGGCCGCCGCGTCCCGCACCTCGTCCGGGGAGCGGGTGCCGACGAGTACCCCGGCGACGGCCGGATGACCCAGCGGGTAGTGCAGCGCGGCGGCGCGCAGGGGGACACCGTGCCCTTCGGCGACGGCCCGGATGCGCAGAGCTCTCTCCAGGAGCGGCGCGGGTGCCTCGGCGTAGTCGTACGGCGCGCCGGGACGCGGGTCGGCGAGCAGCCCGGAGTTGAACACACCTCCGACGACGACGCTGCGGCCCCGGGCCGCGGCCTCCGGCAGCAGCGTGTCGAGCGCTCCCCGGTCGAGGAGGGTGTAGCGGCCGGCACAGAGGACGGCGTCGACGTCGGTCTCCCGCAGGAAGCGGGTGAGCATCGCGGTCTGGTTCATGCCGACGCCGATGGCACCGACCACGCCTTCCGCGCGCAGCTTCTCCAGCGCCGGGTATCCCTCGCGGAAGGCCTGCTCCCCGTGGTCGTCGGGGTCGTGCAGATAGACGATGTCGACCCGGTCGAGTCCGAGGCGTCCGAGGCTCTCCTCGATGCTGCGGCGGATGCCGTCGGCGCTGAAGTCCCAGCGGCGCCGGTGGGTGTGCGGTACGGCGAACCCGTCGGACAGCCCTTGGTGGGCCGCCGCTTCGGCGGAGGTCAGCGGGTCGAGCAGGCGGCCTGCCTTCGTGGACACCACGTAGGCGTCCCGGGGTCGGTCGCGCAGCGCCTCGCCGAGACGGCGTTCGGAGAGCCCGAGGCCGTAGTGCGGTGCGGTGTCGAAGTAGCGGATGCCCTCGTCCCACGCCGCGTCGACGGCGGAGGCGGCCTGCCCCGGATCGACCTCGGCGAAGAGGTTGCCGATGGCCGCCGCCCCGAAGGCGAGTTCGGTGATCTCGACCGCGCTGTGTCCGAGCCTGATGCGCCGCATGCCCATGCCGCCCCCGTCGGTGATCCCTGATGGTCCGTACAGGGACTATTCATCGGATCAATCGGCCGCGTCAACAGGATCCGGCGAGTCTTCCCTCATGTGGAGCGGGCACCGTGGGGACGAGGGCGTGCAGGTCGCAGAGCTCCTCGTGCACCGCGGAGGCCAGCCGGTCGAGATCGGGCAGCGCCTTCCCGTCGGCGACCAGTCCGACCTGTACCTGGCCGCCGTACGTCGACAGGGCGACGGCCAGTGACTGGCCGCGGGCCAGCGGCGCCATCGGGTAGACGGCACGCAGCGGGCATCCCCCGAACGAGAGAGCCGAACGGGGCAGGGGCACACTGGTGACCAGGATGTCGAAGAGCATCCGGGCCGCGTTCCCCGCCAGCGGCGCTCCGAACCGGTGGGCCAGCGCGGGCAGCTGATCGGCCAGTACGGCGACGGCGCCCGCGCCGCGCAGCGGCCCGGCGGCCTTGTTGCGGTCCATGACCGTGCGCACGAGACGCAGCCGTTCCCGGGCGTCGGGTTCGCCGACGGGCAGCCCGAGGAGGTAGGCGGAGAGCCTGTTGCCGGTGGCCGCTCCGCCGGGCCTGCGCCGGGAGACGGGGACCAGGGCGCGCGGGTCGGCCACGGGGAGCGGCTCGCCGCGTTCGAGCATCCAGCGGCGCAGCGCGCCGGCGACCACGGCGAGCAGGACGTCGTTGGCCGTACCGCCCTCGGTGCGCCGTACGCGCTGCACCGCTTCGGCGTCGAGTCGGACGGTGGCCAGTCGGCGTGTGCCGCTGGAACGTGCGGTCAGAGCCGTGGTGGCGCGGAGGTCGAGGCGGCTGGCGCGTACGACGGATGCACCGACCCCCAGCGCCCGGCCGACATCCCCGAGGCGGTCCATCGCCATGCCCGCCGCCTCGTAGGGACCGGGCAGCCAGGAGCGGGGCGGTACCGGTGCCCTGCGCCGCTCCGCACTGCGGCCGGCACGGGTGGAGGCGATCTGGTCGAAGATGCCGGCGCCGATGGCGACGGCCCGCATCCCGTCGGCGAGCGCGTGGTGCAGCTTCACGAGTACGGCGAACGGGCCGTCACCCGGGCTGTCGAGGAGGTACATCTCCCAGGGCGGCAGGCCCCGCCCGAGCGGCCTCTCCATGAGCACACCGGCGAGCCGGGTCGTCTCCGTCATGAAGTCGGCGCCGGGGAGCACCACCCGCCGGACGTGCCGGTGTACGTCGAAGTCCTTGTCGGTGCACCAGGCCGCGCCACCGACCGGCAGCAGGACGTCACGCACCCGCATGCGCAGCCGTGGAATCGCGGCGGCGCGGGCTCCGAGCAGCTCGAGCAGGTCACGCGCGGCCACGCCGGGTACCGGGGCGAAGACGGCGAGCGCGCCGAGGTGCATCGGATGCGCGTCGGATTCGAGGTGCCAGAAAGCCAGATCAAGAGGTGCCAGAAGCTCGGTACTCAACGGGGCCTCGCGTCTTCGGATGAACGACGGGATGACGGAACCGCAGTCAATCCACAGGTTCAGTTACGGTCGATAAGGATCATATTACGCATTGTTACAGCCTCGAGGTGTCACGACAGTGGCGCTACCGCTGCTCCGGCATGCCGAATTCGCACCACACGCACTTGCCGTTGCCCCGGGACTCCACTCCCCAGATGTCGGCCAGCCGGTCGACGAGCATGAGCCCGCGGCCCGAGACCCCGGACTCCCCCGCATCCCTGCGGCGCGGCAGCGCGCTGGATCGGTCCTCGACATCGACCCGGAGGCGGCGTTCCGGGCCGGTGAGCACCCGGATGGTGACGATGGCGCCGCCGTCGGTGTGCATCAGCGCGTTGGTGATGAGCTCGTCGGCCGCGAGCTCGACCTCGTCCGTCCGGCCCTTCGCCCCCCAGGCGCGCACCGCCGCCCGGATCATGTGGCGGGCCGAGGTCAGCGCCTCCGGGTCGTTCTGTGCGACGTGCTGCTGGAGCCGGCCACCCGGGTGGGGGGCGTGGGCCGCGTTCCGGCGCAGCAGCAGCACCGCCACGTCGTCCTCGCCGCCGCGCTCGTCGACGACTCCGCAGAGTTGGTCGGCGAGCGTCTGGAGGTCCTGCGGACCGTTGCGGACCGTCGAGACCAGCAGCGCCATCCCTTCGTCGAGGTCGGTGCCGGGCAGCTCCACCATGCCGTCGGTGTAGAGGATCATCGTCTGCCCCGGGTCCAGGTCGATGGTGCTGACGGGGTATTCGAGTTGCCCGAATTCGGCGGACAGCCCCAGCGGCAGCCCGCCGTCCACCGGCAGTCTGCGGCAGCTCCCGTCGACGTCCCGCAGGGCCGGATCGACGTGCCCGGCCCTGACCATCTGCACCACCCCGGTGGTCAGGTCGGCTTCGGCATAGGTGCAGGTGGCGAAGCGGTCGGTGTCGAGTTCATGGAGGAAGACGGACGCCCGCGCCATGACGGTGGCCGGGCTGTGCCCCTCGGCCGCGTAGGCGCGCAGCACGATCCGCAGTTGCCCCATGACGGCCGCCGCGTGCGTGTCGTGCCCCTGCACGTCACCGATGACGGCGCCGACCCGGCCGCCGGGCAGCGCGATGATGTCGTACCAGTCGCCGCCGATGTCCCTGCCGAGCCGTGCCGAGCGATAGCGGACTGCGACCTGGGCTCCCGGCACGTCGGGGATCCGCCGCGGCAGCATCGCCTGCTGGAGCCCTTCGGCGAGGTCGTGCTCCTGTTCGTACAGCATGGCCCGCTGAAGGCTCTGGGCGATCGAACTGCCGAGGGCCACCAGCAGGTTCCGCTCGTCACTGGTGAAGCCCGCCTTGTCGCGGTAGAGGAGTCCGAGCGCGCCGATCGGGCGCGCCTGGGCGATGAGGGGCATGTAGGCGGCGGCGGTGATGCCGAGGTGACTGATGTGCGGCCACAGGATGGGGTACGAGGTGGAGAAGTCCTCGGGTGTCTCGATGAAGCGGGGCGTGAGCGTGCGGATCACTTCACTCATCGGATAGGGCTCGTCGGTCCGGGTGTAGCGGGTGCCCTGCACGTACGCCCCTGCCGGACCGTCGGCCACCAGATGAATGCGCCCGGATTCGAGCAGTCCCATGACGAGGCTGGTGGCGCCGAGGTTGGCAAGGCCCCGGGAGCTCTTGAGCACGTCGGTGACGTCCTCGACCGTCCGCGCGTGGGCCAGTGCCGCCGTGGTGCCCTCGACCAGGCTGGTGCGGCGCCGCCGTTCCTCGTCGACGGTCCGGCGGGCGGTGGATGCGGCCAGTTCCTGGGTGGCGTCCCGGATGATCCCGATGATGCGGCGGGGCCGCCCGGTGCCGTCCCGGCGGATGAACCCCTGCGTATGGGTCCAGCACAAGGAGCCGTCGCGCTGTGTGCGGCGGAAGTACGCGCCGTAATTGCTGCTCCCGCTCTTCAGCGCCTGGGAGACCATGTCGTCGAGCCGGATCGCCTCGTCGGCGGGCACACGCTGCGCGAGCGCCGCGGGGCGGCCGTCGTACTCCCCGGGACGCAGGTCGAACACTTCGAGGGCGGGCTCGTCCATGTGCATGAGGCCGCTGTCCAGATCCCAGTCGAAGCTGCCCATTCGGTTCAGGGCGAGGCTGAGGTCCGGGTGGGCGGGCCAGTCGTCCGGGAGTGACAGGGCACCCGCTACCCGATCATCCATGTGGGCCACTCTGCCATCATTTGCCCCATTCCTCCATCGAATCGACCGCCTTGAACACACCCGGGACGGCCCCTATGCTCGGCAACAGGAATTGAACATGTTCAATTCAGCTCGGCCGCACGCGTGAAGCAGGGGGTGGGCACGATGTCCGTACTGGTCGGACTGATCGTGATGCTGGGCATGCTGGTGGCAGTCCCGTTGGGGCTGGGCCTCGTCGGCGATCCCGCACTCGACCGGATACGGCGCCTCTGGCCGCTCTTCGCGGTGCCCGGCACGGTTTCCCTGTGGCTGCCACGGGGCGGCGCGGCCACCACCCTCGCTCTCTGCTACGCACTGGGGACGCTGCTTCTCGCAGCCCACGCGCCCCGGCGGTTCGCCCGCACGCGCAGCGTTCGCCCGGCGGAAGCTGCTCTGCTCACCGCGCTGACCGCTCCCGCGGTCGCCGCGGTCGCCCTGGTCGCCGAGCGCTCCGGCCATGAACTGTTCGGATTCGCGCTCGGCATCCTGGCGCTGACCGTGCCCCACTTCCACTTCGCCGGCTTCGCCGCCGCCCTCGTGGCCGGTCTCGTCTGCCGGGCGGAGGACGGCGCGGGAGGCCGGTTCGCGGCTTTGAGCGTGCCGCTCGGCACTCTGCTCGTCCTCCTCGGCTATTTCACCGGGGACTGGACCGAACTGGCCGGGGCTGTCGTCCTCACTGCGGGCATGTGGACGGTCGCCCTCCTGACCTGGCGCACCGCCGGAGCCCCCGGACGGGACCCCGTCACCCGCGCCCTGCTCACCGTATCGGCCGGCGTACTCGTGGTGACCATGGTGCTCGCGCTGAGCTGGGCGTTCGGCGAAGCCACCGGGCTGCCGCATCCCACCCTGTCCTGGATGGCGGCCACACACGGGCTCGGCAACGCGCTGGGCTTCGCACTCTGCGCGCTGCTCGCCCTGCGCAGGCTCCAGGACCTCACTCTCCCGGAAGGCACGACCACATGAGCACCCTGACCTACCCCGAGGTCGGAGCCACCCGGCTCGGACCCCTCCCGCACGGCTACCACCACCTGCACCACCGCGCCCCGGTCGGCAGGGGCAGGGCGGACTTCGAGGCCGCGGGCACGGCCGTCACCAGCTGGCGCGTGCACCGCGCCTCGGGGGCCCGGGTGAACGCCTCCGCCGCACGGGCCGACACGGGGGTCGGTGTCGAGGTGTCGGCCGGCATCGGACCGTTCCGCGTCACCGCCCCCTGCGAAATCGTCTGGACCACGTACGAGAAGGACCGCACCGGTTTCGCGTACGGCACCCGGGCGGGACACCCGGAGTCAGGGGAGGAGAGCTTCGTGGTGCAACTGGCGGACGACGGAACGGTGTGGTTCACCGTCACGGCGTTCTCACGGCCCGCCTCCTGGTACACCCGCCTGGCCGGTCCCCTCGTCCCCGTGGCCCAGCGGTGGTACGCCCGTCGGCTCGCCGCCACACTGCGCCGGGTCGTGTCGGCTGCCTGACGGGCGGAACACGCCGGATACTGGAGGGGATGGAGTGGTTCACCGCAGATGGTTACTGGCTGAGCAGGCTGATCTTCCAACGGACGCTCGCCGTCGTCTACCTGGTCGCCTTCGTCGGCGCGGCGCTCCAGTTCCGGGCCTTGATCGGCTCACGAGGCATGCTCCCGGTGCCCGATGCCCTGAGGCGTACACCGTGGAAGACCGCACCCGGGCTGTTCCGGCTGCACTACTCCGACCGCCTCTTCGCGCTGGTGGCCTGGACGGGCGCGGCGGTATCGCTCGCCCTCCTGGCCGGCCTGGACGCCTGCCTGCCGCTCGGGGCGGCCATGGCCCTGTGGGCGGTGCCGTGGGTGCTGTACCTGTCGATCGTCCAGGTCGGCCAGATCTGGTACGGCTTCGGCTGGGAGTCACTCCTGCTGGAGACCGGCTTCCTCGCCGTGTTCCTCGGCAACGACGACACGGCGGCACCGGTGCTGGTGCTGTGGCTGCTGCGCTGGCTGCTCTTCCGCGTGGAATTCGGCGCCGGCCTCATCAAGATCCGGGGTGACGAGTGCTGGCGGCGGCTGACCTGCCTGAAGTTCCACCATGAGACCCAGCCGATGCCGGGACCGCTGAGCTGGTTCTTCCACCGGCTCCCTGAGCCCGTGCACCGGGTGGAGGTCGCCGCCAACCATGTCACCCAGCTCGTGGTCCCGTTCCTGCTGTTCACCCCGCAGCCGGTGGCGAGCGTGGCGGCCGGGCTGATGGTGGTCACCCAGCTGTGGCTCGTGTTGTCGGGGAACTTCGCCTGGCTGAACTGGCTGACCATCGTGATCGCCCTCGCCGCGGTCGACTGGTCACCGATAGCCGGCCCGCCGCCCGCCCAGCCGGGGTCCCCCCTCTGGTACGAGGTGGTGGTCATCGCGGCCACGGCCCTCGTCCTCGCCCTCAGCTACCGCCCGGCGCGTAATCTGCTGTCCCGGCGCCAGGTGATGAACCGGTCCTTCGACCCGCTGCACCTGGTCAACACCTACGGCGCCTTCGGAAGCATCAGCAGGACGCGGCTGGAGGTGGTGGTGGAGGGCACCGACGAAGCAGTGATCCACGAGGGCACCCGCTGGCTGGAGTACGGCTTCCGGGGCAAGCCCGGTGATCCGCGCAGGATGCCGCGCCAGTTCGCTCCGTACCATCTGCGACTGGACTGGATGATGTGGTTCGCGGCGCTCTCCCCCGCGTACGCCCGGGTGTGGTTCGGACCGTTCGTCGAGCGGCTCCTGCGCAACGACCGGGACACCCTGCGGCTGCTCGGCCACAACCCGTTTCCGGCCGGCCCGCCCGCCCATGTCCGGGCCAGGGTCTTCCACTACCGGTTCACGGACCGGCAGGAGCTACGGGCCACCGGATGCTGGTGGGACCGGACGTACGTACGCGACTTCATGCGGCCGGTGGCCCGGCCGCTTCCGCTCCGGCCGGACGGACACAGCACTGCGGGGGACTGAGCGGTGGCTCGACATGCTCCTGCCCCCGTCCGGGAACGGGGGCAGGGAGCCGAGGCAGCGTACGAACGGAGGCGGGCGCGATCAGTCGATGCCGGGCAGGATGTGGGGCTCGGCCAGATCGTCCTCGTAACCGGCCAGCCTGATCGGTGCCGACCTGGCCCAGACCTCGATGTTCCGGAGCTTCTCGGGCCGTCGCGTCTGCGTTCCGGCCAGCTCGGCCGGGCGCGTCTCGGTCTTCGTCATGTCAGGTGTCACCGCGGACTCCTTTGTGTCGCGTAACCCCGGGCGGTGGCGACGCTGCGGCTGTGAGAACCGTGTCGACCGCCCTCTGCGGGGCAGGGGCAGAAACAGTTCGGTCGCGGTGGCGCCGGTACGGGGCGGGACGGCGGACTGCTTACAGCCCTGTCCCAGGACGGCCGAGGAAGTTTCGTGGATCCCTTGGTGGCGTCCGTTCACCCCAGACTAACCAGATGAGCGCCGTCCCGCTCGACAGAACGTGTGTCCTGGGTCACTTTCAGCCAACGAAGGAGCGGCGGCCCGCTGTCTGCGGGCCGCCGCTGTGCCACCTGTCATCGCAGGTGGCGGATGGCGCTGGAGTTACGGGCGAAGGAAGGGGGCGGGGCCGGGGCGCCCGAGCTCACCAGCCCGCGGGAGCGTAATCCTTCAGGAAGCAGCCGTACAGCTCCTCGCCCTGCTCACCGCGCACGATCGGGTCATAGACACGGGCGGCCCCGTCGACGAGGTCGAGCGGGGCGTGGAAACCCTCCTCCGCGAGACGGATCTTGTCGGGGTGCGGCCGCTCGTCCGTGATCCAGCCGGTGTCCACGGCCGTCATGAGGATGCGGTCCTTCTCGAACATCTCCTGGGCGCTGGTGCGGGTCAGCATGTTCAGCGCGGCCTTGGCCATGTTGGTGTGCGGGTGCCCCGCGCCCTTGTAACCACGGCTGAAGACGCCCTCCATCGCGGAGACGTTCACCACGTAGGCACGCTTCGACGCGGTCGCGGCCATCGCCGGGCGGAGCCGGCTGATCAGGATGAAGGGAGCCGTGGAGTTGCAGAGCTGGACCTCGAGGAGCTCGATCGGCTCGACCTCTTCGACGGTCTGGATCCAGCTGTTCGTGTCGTGGAGGTCGGGAACCAGACCGCCGGCGTCGATCGCGGTGCCCGCGGCGATGCGCGCAGGCGAGGCGGATCCGGTGACCAGGGCGAGATCCGTGACGTCCTGCGCGCTCAGACCCTGGCCACCCTGGCGGGCTCCGGGCAGCGCGGCGACACCGACGGCGCCGCTGCCGAACGTGCCGATGACCTCGGCGGCAGGGAGCTCACCGGCGGGCAGCGGCGCCGACTCGGCGCCGAGCAGTTCGCTGTAGGCCTGCGGGGAGCGACGGACCGTCTGCGCGGCGTTGTTGATCAGGATGTCCAGCGGACCCTCGGCGGCGACCGAGTCGGCGAGCGCGACGACCTGGGCGGGGTCGCGCAGGTCGATACCGACGATCTTCAGGCGGTGGATCCACTCGTCGCTGTCCGGCATCGCCTTGAAGCGGCGGATGGCGTCGTTGGGGAAGCGGGTGGTGATGGTGGTGTGCGCGCCGTCGCGCAGCAACCGCAGCGCGATGTACATGCCGATCTTGGCGCGGCCGCCGGTGAGCAGGGCCCGGCGTCCGGTGAGGTCGGTACGCGCGTCGCGCCGGCCGCGGTTGTCCTTGGCGCACTGCTGGCAGAGCTGGTGGTAGAAGGCGTCCACCTCGACGTACCGGGTCTTGCAGATGTAGCAGGACCTGGGGCGCCGGAGTATCCCGGCGATCTCGGCACCGGCGGAGGAGGACGGGAGGACGCCCTGCGTCTCGTCGTCGATGCGCTCGGCGGAGCCGGTCGCCGTGGCTTCGGTCACCGCCTTGTCGTGTGCGGTCTTCGCGGCGCGGCGCTCCTGGCGGCGACGCTGCTTCACGGTGCGGTAGATGCCGGCGGTGGCCCGGCGCACGGCGATGGCATCCGGGTGGTCGACCTCGATGGTGTCCAGCTCGTCGAGCACGCCCAGGCAGACGGCCAGCCGCTCCGGGTCGATACCGGGACCGAACTCGTCGATACCGGGAGCGAACTCCTGGCTGTCCTCTGTCACCGTCATTGCCGTTCCTCTGTCACTCGTCACTCATGCCGCTGTTCGGGCTTCGGTGGGGAGTGATCCGGCCGGGAGCCGGCGAGGGCAGGCACGCACGGGCCGGATGCCCCGGTCAAGTCTGCCATGAGTCGGGCGTTGCTCCGTTCGGCTGTCATCGACCGTCGCCGCTGACCGAGAGGGGGGTCGCGATGTCCTCGAGCGACTTCTGCTCGGCCGCCACGGCGAAGAAGAACGCGACCAGTCCCGCGGCCACCATGAGGGCTGCTCCGATGCAGAACGCCAGGACGGTGTCACCGACCACCCCGCTCGCGGTCAGGTCCGCGAAGACCAGCGGACCGGTGATACCTCCTGCGGCGGTACCCACGGCGTAGAAGAACGCGATCGCCATCGCCCGGGTCTCCATCGGGAAGATCTCGCTCACCGTCAGGTAGGCGGAACTGGCGCCGGCGGAGGCGACGAAGAGGACCAGGCACCAGCAGCCGGTCATGGTGACGGCCGTCAGTGATCCGGCGCCGAAGAGCCACGCGGTGCCGAAGAGGAACAGACCCGAGAGGATGTACGTCCCCGCGATCATCGGTCTGCGCCCCACCGTGTCGAAGAGGCGCCCCAGGAGGAGCGGTCCCAGGAAGTTGCAGAAGGCGATGACGGCGAAGTAGTACCCGGTTGCGCCGCTGGAGACGTCGAAGAACCTCACGAGGATCGAGCCGAAGCCGAAGGTGATGGCGTTGTAGAGGAACGCCTGTCCGATGAAGAGGGCGATCCCGAGGACGGCCCGTCGGGGATAGGAGCGGAAGACGGTCCGGGCGATCAGTCCGAAGCCGATGCTCTCGCGCTGCCGCACGGTGATGGCGGGTTCGGCCGGAGGCAGACTCCTCCCGGCCTCGGCCTCCACCTCTCGCTCGACCCCGTCGACCAGCCGCTCCGCCTCCGCGTCGCGCCCGTGGATGAACATCCAGCGCGGGCTCTCCGGTACATGCCGGCGCACCAGCAGGATGACGAGCCCGAGGACCACGCCCAGCGCGAAGGTGAGCCGCCAGCCGATGTCCTTGGGGAAGATGTCGGTGTTCAGCGCAAGCACGGAGAGCAGGGAGCCGGCCACGGCACCGAGCCAGAAGCTGCCGTTGATGATGAGGTCGACGCGGCCTCTGTACTTGCTGGGGATCAGCTCGTCGATGGCCGAGTTGATCGCCGCGTACTCCCCGCCGATCCCGAAACCCGTCAGAAAGCGGAAGGCGAAGAACCACCATGCCGAGAAGGAGACCGCGGTGAGCGCGGTGGCCGCCAGGTAGACCGCGAGGGTGATCAGGAAGAGTTTCTTGCGCCCGAAGCGGTCGGTGAGCCACCCGAAGACCAGCGCACCGGAACAGGCGCCCGCAACGTACAGCGCTGCGGCGATACCCGTGACCTGGGCATCGGTGACGGCCAGTCCGCTCCCGTCCTCGGACAGCCGGCTGGCGATGTTGCCGACGACCGTGACCTCGAGTCCGTCGAGGATCCAGACCGTGCCCAGGCCGATCACGATCATCCAGTGCCAGCGCGACCAGGGAAGCCTGTCCAGCCGCGCCGGGATCCTGGTCGTGACCGTCGGTCCGCCCACCCTGCCGGTTTCGCTCATGAGCCGCCCCTCCGCCTCTCCTCTGCCTCCGGAAACACCACAGGTGCCCGGAACGAGGCACGACTCACACATCGGCCGGGGTTCCCTCACGAAAACCATCCATACGGTCACCCGCCGTCACTTCAGCGTGTTCCATCTGGCCCCACCGGGCCCCTTCACGAAAATCTTCGGCAAAAGGAGGCATTACTTCCGTGAAGCCGGGCATGCGCCCGTCACTGCATTCGGACACCAGGGAGGGCGACACCATGACGGCCATGTCAGTGCGGACCACCGAGGCGATCGGCGCAGCGACTACGCGGCCCGACGAGGCGGGGGCGGTTTCCGACGCGGCCGCGCTTCCATGGATCGAGGACGCCGGCAAGGTGGCCCCGCAGGACGCCCGGGCCATGTCGAAGCTCTTCTTCGACCGGCTCCAAGTCCTCGAGGAGGGGACCCACGAGCACCAGTACGCGCGCAACACGCTGATCGAGATGAATCTCTCACTGGTGCGCTTCGCCGCCTCCCGGTTCCGCAACCGGGGTGGCGACGACCTCGAGGACATCATTCAGGTGGGGACGATCGGCCTGATCAAGGCCATCGACCGGTTCGACCTGTCGCGCGAGGTCGAGTTCGCGACGTTCGCGGTGCCGTACATCGTCGGTGAGATCAAGCGTTTCTTCCGCGACACGACCTGGTCGGTGCACGTGCCGCGGCGACTGCAGGAGCTGCGGGTCGAGCTGGCCAAGGCCAAGGAGCAGCTGTCGGCGAAGCTCGACCGTGACCCGACGGTCGCGGAGCTCGCCACGCACCTCGATCTCCCGGAGGAGGAGATCATCGAGGGGCTCGTCGCCGCCAACGGCTACTCCGCGGGCTCGTTGGACACCCCGAGCGCCGACAGCGAGTCGGGAGGCGAACAGCGTGCCTACGCCGATCTCCTCGGCGAGGACGACCCGGGAATGGCGAGCGTCGAGAATCTGCACACGCTGGCTCCGCTGCTGCGGCAGCTGGACGAGCGGGAACAGAAGATCGTCCGCATGCGCTTCGGCCAGGAGATGACTCAGGCGCAGATCGGTGCGGAGCTGGGCGTCTCCCAGATGCACGTGTCGCGCCTGCTCGGCAGGATCGTCAAGCGCCTGCGTGAGGGCATGAGCGTCGAGGCCTGATCGACGCGTACGCGGTGGAGGACCGAGGTCCGGCCTGATGGCCGGGCCTCGGTCACATATGCTTCACGCCGAAACGGCCGTGGGTCTCCTGTGCCGTCCTTCGGAAGGGGTGGAGTGTGGCTGAGTCACCGTTGGACACCTCTGCGCGTGTGCAGCAGCTCGGTGCGGTTCCGCAGCAGCAGAGGGTTGTGACCGCTGTTGACGCGTCCGTCTGGGACGTCGACGCGGTGCTCCTTCTGGTCGAGGACGACTCCGGGGACGCACTCCTGGTCGAGGAGATGCTCACCGACAGCGAACTGGACGCCCCGCTCACGTGGTGCAAGACGCTGGCCGAGGCACGGCGGTTCCTGCTGGGATGCCGCACGCCGGTCTGTGTCCTGCTGGATCTGCACCTGCCCGATGTGAACGGCCTCGACGCCGTCCGTCAGCTCGTCGAGTCCGCCCCTGACGCGGCCGTCATCGTGCTGACAGGTCTGGACGAGTCCGAGACCGGGCTGTCCGCGGTGGCGCAGGGTGCCCAGGACTACCTGGTCAAGGGCCGGATCGATCCCGAGGTGCTGGGCCGTGCCGTCCGCTACGCCCTCCAGCGCAAACACGCCGAACGGTCGGCGTCCGCGATGCGGACGAGCCGGCTGATCGCTCAGGAGAACGCCCGCCTGGAGCGCGCGCTGCTCCCGATTCCGCTGCTGCTGGACGACAGCTTCCAAGTGGCCGCGCGCTACGAGGCCGGGCGCGCCCACGGGCTGCTGAGCGGCGACTTCTACGACGTGGTGCAGACCGCCGACGGCGCGGTGCACGCGGTGATCGGGGATGTCTCGGGGCACGGCGCCGCGGAGGCCGCCCTGGGCGTCTGTCTGCGGGTCGCGTGGCGCACGGCCGTACTGACCGGAGTCACACAGCTCGAGAAGGTCGGCCTCCTGGAGGAGATACTCGTCGCCGAGCGGTCGGATCCCCATGTGTTCGCCACCGTGACCACGCTCGTCTTCCCGCCCGGCAGGGACAGGGTGCTCGTCGCCCGGGCCGGGCATCCCGGGCTGCTGCTGCGACGCGGCACGGAGGTCGGCTGGGTGGAGCCCGACGCGGGCATGGCGCTCGGGCTTCTGCCCGGCGTCGGCCGCTGGACGATCACGGAGCTGGAGCTCTTGCCCGGCAGCGGACTCGTCCTGTTCACCGACGGCCTGTTCGAGGGGCGCACGGGCCCGAGTACCCGGCTGGGCGAGGACGGTCTGCTGGCCATGGCCGGCAAGTACGGCGCGCTCGAACCCCGCGCGTTCGTCGACGCACTGGTCGCCGAGGCCGACGAGAGCGCTTCCCCGTACGGCGGACTGGCCGATGACGTCGCCGTCCTCCATCTTGGCTGGAAGGCGGACTCATGAGCACGGACGAGCCCGGAGCGGGACGGACGGGCCGGATATCCCGGCTCTCGGTACAGAACTGGGTCCACCTGATCCTGGCCGGCTTCGTGCTGGTGATCTGCGGATGCCTCGTCGTGGGCGGGATCGTCCTCTCCCGTATCTCCGACCGGACCACGGACCTGGTGGACCGCATCCAGCCCGCCCGCTCCGCCTCGTTCCAGCTGCAGAACGCGCTCGTCGACCAGGAGACCGGGGTGCGCGGTTTCGCGCTCACCGGTGACACCTCGTTCCTGGAGCCCTACGAGTCGGGCAGGCGGGCCGAGCGGGAGCGGCTGGCACGGGTGCGCTCACTGATCGGCGACGAGCAGCCGTACGTCGAGGACCTGAGACGGATCGAGCAGGCCTCCCAGCAGTGGCGGACCCTGCGGGCCGAGCCGCTGATCGCCGCGGTGCGGGCGAGCGGGCCCACCGGCGCGTCCTCGGGTCCGATCCTGCGGAGCAAGGAGGAGTTCGACGCGCTGCGCCTGCTGTACACCACCCAACAGAGCCACCTGGACGACGCACGGGATCACGCCCGCGCCGAGCTCGATGACGCGCGCACCACTCGTGACCGGGTGCTCATCGCCCTGCTCATCGGATTCGTTCTGGCTGTCGTGTCACTCAGTCTTCTGCTGCAGCGCATGGTGGGCCGGCCGCTGGCCGCGCTGACCGCGGCGTCGGACAAGGTGAGAGCGGGCGCCTTCACCAGCAGGATCGAGGTCCGGGGCCCGTCGGACGTCAGGGCCGTGGCCGCCGCGTCCGAGGACATGCGCCGGCGGCTGGTGGCCGAGCTGGCCGAGTCCCAGGAGCGGGAGACGCTGCTGGCCGAGCAGACCACGGAACTGCGGCGGTCCAATTCGGAACTGGAACAGTTCGCCTACGTGGCCTCCCACGACCTCCAGGAACCGCTGCGGAAGGTCGCCTCCTTCTGCCAGCTGCTGGACAAGCGGTACGGCAAGGAGCTCGACGAGCGCGGCCGGCAGTACATCGACTTCGCGGTCGACGGTGCCAAGCGGATGCAGGTCCTGATCAACGACCTGCTGACCTTCTCCCGGGTGGGACGGGTGCAGCAGAGCTGGAAACCCGTCGACCTCGAGGCGGCCCTGGACCGCGCCCTGTCCAATCTCACCCTGGCGGTGGAGGAGTCCGGAGCCGTCGTCGTACGCGAGGATCCGCTGCCGGAACTGCTCGGTGACTCGACGTCGCTCACGATGGTGTGGCAGAACCTTGTCGGGAACGCGGTCAAGTTCCGCCGGGCCGATGTGCCCTGCCGCATCACCGTCGGGTGTGTCCGAGAGGGCGAGGACTGGCATCTGACGGTCGCCGACAACGGCATCGGGATCGCGCCGGAATTCGCCGACAAGGTGTTCGTGATCTTCCAGCGCCTGCACGCCCGTGACGAGTACGAGGGCACCGGAATCGGACTCTCCCTCTGCCGCAAGATCATCGAGTTCCACGGTGGCCGGATCTGGCTGGACCCGGACCGGGCCGAGGGCACACTCATACACTTCACCCTGCCCGTTCTCCCTGAGGCACCCACGCACACCACGGCGGAGCTGCTCGCTCCCGCCCCGCTCACCCATCGGTCCGGAGACACCCCGTGAACGACGCCGTCAAGCCCATCGAGGTCCTGCTCGTCGAGGACGATCCCGGCGACGAACTGATGACCCGTGAGGCGTTCGAGGACAACAAGATCCGCAACACCCTCCATGTGGTGCGTGACGGTCAGGAGGCACTGGACTTCCTCTACCGTCAGGGCGAGTACGCCGACGCTCCGCGCCCGGACCTGGTGCTCCTCGACCTGAATCTGCCCAAGTACGACGGCCGGCAGGTGCTCGAGCGGATCAAGACCGACCCGGAAATGGCACTGATCCCCGTCGTGGTCCTCACGACGTCGTCGGCCGAGGAGGACATCCTCCGCAGCTACAAACTGCACGCCAACGCCTACGTGACCAAGCCGGTCGACCTGGAGCAGTTCATCGGGGCGGTACGCCAGATCGACGACTTCTTCGTCAGCGTGGTCCGGCTGCCTCCACGTGCGTAAGATCTGCAGGGATCTCCCGGAGTGAGATCTCTCGACGCGGGTAGACGAACGGCGAGAAGAGGTCTGCGACCTCCCCTGCGGCGCCCTGGCTGGAGCACATGAACGAACAGGTCACCTCGCGGCCGGACGCTCCCTTCCAGGAGCCCCCGTCCACGGAGGTTCTGCTCACCGCTGAGGTGTTCGACGGCGAACCCGGATGCATCGCGCAGGCGCGCGCGCTCGCAGACCGCTTCCTGGCGCGGCTCGTGGCGGAGTGGCTCGCGGTCCTCGGTGAGCACACCCGCAGCGATCTGATGCTGGCGGTCAGCGAGCTCGTCACCAACGCTGATCGCTACAGCCACGGTCCGTATCTGCTGGAGCTGGAGGGTGACGCCCGTCGCATCAGCGTCACGGTGTACGACAGCAGCACGGCGCTCCCGGTGCTCTACTCCCCCGATCCGGCCCGCCTCGGCGGTCACGGCATGGAGATCGTGGTCGCGCTCTGCGACCGGCTCACGGCCGAGCGGGTTCCCGTCGGCAAGCGCATCCGCGCCGAGTTCACGCTCAGCACCTGAAGGACGCCGCAGCCGGAGAGTCCGGCACGGTGCCGTGCACGTGGCGCTACCGTGCCGTGGCGCCCCGTCGGCCTTTCCGGCGTACTTCTGAGCCCTCGTGCGAGAAGGACTACCGTCGGGAGGAGGACCCTGGAGTGATGGACGTACTACTGGAGCAGTACGCCGGATCGCCGCCTCAGGGCTGACGACTCGGCGGCTCCGACGGGACATCGTGGTGTACATGAGTTCCCTCGCGCTTTCCGTGCTGCTGTCCCTGGTCTCCGCGGTCGCTTACGCGGCCGGCGCGATCGTCCAGGAGCGGGTGGCCGCGGCCGGTGACAGCCGCCCTTACGCACCGCTGCGCAACGGCACCTGGTGGATCGCTGTGGCGCTCAACGGCGTGGGAGCGGTGCTGCACGTCGTGGCACTGGCGTACGGGCCGCTCAGTCTCGTGCAGCCGCTCGGAGCCCTGACGATCGTCTTCGCGCTTCCGATGGCGGCGCTCTTCGTCCGCCGTCGGGCGGGGCGGACGGCCTGGCGCGGGGCGCTGATGGCCACGGTCGGCCTTGCCGGGCTGCTGGCTCTCACGGGGAGTGCCGGGTCCCACACGCTGGCCGGTCCGGAGCAGTTGACGCTGGCGGCCGGGACGTTCTGCGTCGTGGTGGTCCTGATGGTTCTCGCCAAGGGCCTGCGCCGGCCGATGCTGCACAGCGTGGTGCTGGCCACCGGCGCCGGTGTCGCCTTCGGCATGGCGTCGGTTTTCACGAAGACCGTGGCGACGGAGTGGACCTCGGGCGCGGTGACCTCCGGGCTGCCGACACTGCTGGTGATCGCCGGTCTCGCCGCCGCGGGGCTCTTGCTCTCCCAGGCCGCGTACCGGGGGGCCGGGCTGACGGCGCCGCTGGCGACGGTCACCGTGGTCAACCCGGCCGTGGCGGCCGCCGTGGGCCTCACGATGTTCGGAGAGCAGTTCCGCTACGGCATGGCGGGCACCCTGTTCGCTCTCGGCTGCGGTGCGCTCGCGGCGGCCGGTCTGGTGCTGCTGACGACGGAACGGGTGGGGGCGGAGCGGCGGACGCCGGCAGCGGACACCGACGACCCGGCCGAGGGTGAGCCGCACACGGTGGTGCTCCCGGAGCCGGCGAAGCCCACGGCGCCCCAGGGAGCGGCGGTGCTGCCGGACCCCTTTCCGGCGCCCACGGCGCTTTCACTCCCCCTTACCCTGCCGTTGGACCACGACGGGGGACGCCTGGAGTTCAGCGGCGGCCGGCCGGAGAGGGCTGTTCAGACGCTGGCGCCACCGGCCCTGAGGTAGGCCACGGGATCGATGTCGGACCCGTAGCCGGGGCCTGTACGAATCTCGAAGTGCAGGTGTGGCCCGGTGCTGTTGCCGGTGGATCCCGAACGCGCGATCCGCTGGCCACTGCCGACCTGCTGACCCTCGCGCACATGGAGCGAGGAGAGGTGGGCGTACTGGCTGTACCTGCCGTCGCCGTGCCGGATGACGATCTCGTAGCCGTACGCGCCCGCCCAGCCTGCCGAGACGACCTTTCCGGACGTCACAGCCTTGACCGAGGTGCCGGTCGGGACCGGGAAGTCGACGCCCGTGTGGTAGCCACTGGACCATGAACCGGCCTGATGGTACGGCGTGCCGGTGCGGGCCGACACGGGGGCGGTGAAGCCGGACCGCTGCTTGGACACCTTCTTCTCGGCCTGGGCGGGCTTGGCCGCCTGCTTGGGGGCGGCGGTTCTGGGCTTCTCCGCGGCCTTGGGAGGGACGGGCTTGGCGGCCGGCTTCTCCCTCGCCTTCGTCGCCACCTCGGGTGCTGCCTTCTTCGCGACCTCAGGGGTGGCCTTCTTCGCGACCTCAGGGGTGGCCTTCTTCGCGACCTCGGGTGCGGCCTTCTTCGCGACCTCGGGTGCGGCCCTCTTCGCGACCTCAGGGGCGGCCCTCTGCTTCGGGGTCGACGGCCTCGCGGTCACGTCGAGGCTCAGCCGCTGGCCCGGGAGTATGAGGTCGGGGTCGGAGCCCACCACGGTGCGATTGGCCGCGTACAGCCGCTCCCAGCCGCCTCGGACCCGCTCGGCGGTCGCGATGCCGGAGAGGGAGTCACCCTGGGCGACGGTGTACGACTCGCGTTGTCCGGGCGCGGAGGCCGGTGACACCTTCGCCGCCGTGTCCCGCGCGGTCTTCTTCGACGTGGGTCCGGACTCCGACGCCTTGTCCCGGCCGGTCTCGGCGACGATCCGGCGCGTCGACTGCGGGGCGGTGTCGGGCGCGTCGCCGCCCTGCTTCAGGCCTGCCCGTACGGAACACGTCGGCCAGGCTCCCGGCCCCTGTCCGTCGAGCACCTCCTCGGCGACCGCTATCTGCTGGTCCTTGGTCGCCAGATCGGCCCGCGCGGCGTAAGCCGTGCCTCCGTAGGCGGCCCAGGTCGACCGGGTGAACTGCAAGCCCCCGTAATGGCCGTTGCCTGTGTTGATGTGCCAGTCACCGGTCGACTCGCAGGCGGCGACCTTCTCCCACACATCAGTCGTGGCGGCTCCCGCCGAGGCGGCGGCGAGGAACGGGAGCGCGATGCCCGCACCTCCCGCCGTCACCGTGAGCGAAACACGGTTGATCCGGCTGGGCTGATATCTGCGGTGCCGTCCGTTCGCGGCCATGATCAGGTTCCCCCCAGGCAGTAGGACACGTCGCAAGCGGCCAACTTATGGTCCTGCGCGCCGTGGTGACAAGTGAACAGTTGTCGCTTGCTACCCGCGCGCCCCTGCGCACCACCCTGAGAACCGAGCGCACGCCCCGCCCGGCCCGTACGGATCAGCCACGCCACCGGGGCGGTGCCCGGCCGGCCGATCACCTGCTGGAGCGCGACTGCCGCCGGGTCGCCACCGTCGGCGGGCCGCCGGACATCTGCCGTTCGGCACACCGCGGGAGGGCGGTCGGACGTGGGAGGCCCGGCGCTTATGCTCGCCGTATGGAGCAGAGCGAAGTCCTCAAGCGAGTGATCGGCATCCTCACGGAAGCGGGAGAGATGCAGCGCCATGCCGAGGAGGACACGAGCGGCGACCCCGACGCCGGCGGCAGCATGGTGACGACCCTTCTCAACGAGACGATGCCGCACATCGCCATTCCCTCGGACGCCACCGTCGAGGAGATGGCCGTCCTGGTGGGGCGCGAGGTCGGGGGCGCCGTCGAACAGCTCGTCGGAGCGTTCACTCTGGCCTTCATCGCGCTCGCGCAGATCCACGACTCCGGGCAGAGCGATGTGACGTCTGCCGATGTGCTGCAGGACCTGGCGCTGCGGGCCGAGGAACTGAGCTCGGGGGACGAAGGCTCCGACGGCCCTGAGGGTCCGCTCCAGGACTGAATCCCCTCAGGTCACGAGCAGAGGGCAGGGCGGGGGCACCTGGCTACCGAGCCTGCTGCGGCAGGGATCCGCCCTGCTGCGGCAGCAGGGCGGATCGCGTACGCAGGGCCCACGGAGCCCTGCCGGGCCATCGGTCAGGCCGTGTGGAGGGTCAGCCCGTAGCGGTTGAGGATCTCGTTGATGGGCTGGTGCCAGGTCTCACCGCCGCCGCTGCAGTTGCCCCAGCCGCCCGATGTGACACCTTGCGCCTGGTCGCCGCTGATGAACGAGCCGCCGGAGTCACCCGGTTCGGCGCAGACGCTGGTCTTGGTCATCTGGCGGACGGCGCCCTGGCTGTAGTTCACGGTCTCGTTCTTGGCGAGGACATTGCCGCAGTGCCAGTGGGTGGTGGAACCGGAGCGGCAGATCGAGGCGCCGATCGGAGCCTCGTTGGAGCCACGTACCAGTTGGTCGGACACGGTGCCCCAGCCCAGGACGACCGGGACGGTCCACCAGCCGCTGCCCACGTTCACCCAGGCGTAGTCGTTCTCGGGGAAGGACGAGCCCTGGAAGCTGCCGATGGCGGAGCCGTCCCAGCCCCTGACCGCTCCGCCCGCCTGGCCGCAGTGGCCGGCCGTCACGAAACCACCGTGCACCGAGAAGCCTATGGAGCACC
This sequence comes from Streptomyces sp. NPDC005791, assembly GCF_042871485.1. Classification (NCBI taxonomy): domain Bacteria; kingdom Bacillati; phylum Actinomycetota; class Actinomycetes; order Kitasatosporales; family Streptomycetaceae; genus Streptomyces; species Streptomyces sp. NPDC005791. The sequence goes on along the minus strand of NZ_JBIAIP010000003.1, from coordinate 369,132 downwards.
GGACGTTGCCGGTGTAGTACGGATCGCCGCCGACCGTTCCCGCGGCGAAGGTCTGCGGGGCCTCCGCGGTCTGCCTCACCGTGACGGGGCCGGCTTCGCGCGCCTCGTCCACGAAGGCGCGGACATCGTTGTCACCCTGCTCCGAGGCGACGACGTTCACCACCACGCTGTTCGCCCGGGGATCGACGTGCCAGCTGCTGACTCCGCTGGGGGCGGAGAGCGCGTCCAGCTTGGTCTTGACGGCGTCGAGTTCGCGTGCGGTGTGGTCGACCACGCGGGCCTGCGCACCGGTCGCGCGGACGGCACCGACCTTGGCGCTGTCCGTGACGGCCACCGTCAGCTTGCCGCTGTCCGCGTCGAACCAGGTGCCGCCGAACGACGTCCCCGCCGCGCTACGCGCCTCTCCCTGTAGTGCTGTTGCCGCCTTCTCCGCGGTGAGCCGCGCCTCGGCCTGGCTCTTCGTCAGCCCCAGGTCGCGCTGCATGGCCGTGATGATCCCGGCCGACGCCTGGGCTTCGGTCGAGGAGGCGGTGCCGGCGGCGGAGGCCTGGGTCAGGCCTGCGGTCGCCCAGGTGCCGATGATGAGCAGTGCGGAGAGTCCGGTCCGCACCATCGTCGTCTGTCTCAAGGGAGTGCCCCTTCTGTTGTTCCAGCATTCGTGGGGGTGGAACAGGAAGCGTCCGAGAGCCGCCTGAGAGCGCTCTCAGACGTATCGCCACGGACTGTAGTCCAGTTCGACGGGCAGGTCCATGCCAATGACGTCGGCCGAACGCGCCGCCCGCCCCCGACAGTCAGGGCTGGAGCAGCGGCAGGCCGTAGCCGCGCCATGGCGCACGGAACGCGTCCCACCGCCCGACGGACTCCTCCACGGAGGTGTCCCAGATCCGCACGGGGCCGCCTGCCGCGGTGAGCGGCGGCCAGCCGGGGTCACCGGTGGACGCGAAATCCGCCCAGGCACGCGACATGCGTGACGCCAGCGCGTGGTCGGCGGAGCCCGGAGGTCCTCCGATGAGGAAGTGGACGTTCTCGTCGTCCACGGCGCCGAAGGCGAACGGGATGTCCGCACAGTGCCAGGCCCTGACCGGCCTCCCCCTGCCGTCACGCTGCCGGACGAAGCGGGAGAGGCGGGTCCGGCCACCTCCCCGCGCGTGGGCCTCGGCCAGCCGGCAGCTGTACTCGCCGAACATCAGATCTCCGAACAGGGCCAGATGGATGTCGTGCACGGAGGCCTTCGGCACGAGTCGGCGATAGGCGTCCGGTACGGCCGCCGGAATTCCGAAGTCCTGCACAAAAAGGGCCAGTTGCTCCTCCTCGGTGACTTTCACACAGCTGCCCACCTCGTCCAGCAGCCAGTACTCCTCCGCGGTGTGGCAGACCAGCAGGTCGATCTCACGGCCGGCCCCCTCTCCGAAAGCCGTGAGCGGGTCGAGGGGCAAGTCGGCGCACCATGCGACCGGTCCGTAGATCGCCGGGTCGTAGTGGCGCGCTCCGGACCGGGGGTCGCGCCGGTATCCGTCGGTCACCCGGTCGGAGGCGTCGACCAGCACCTTGGGGGTGGCGGACACCAGCCCGTCGTACGTCGCGGGCACACCGGCCTCCGCGGCCACCTCCACCGTGGTACGAGCAGCGGACCCGGGCGTGGCGCAGGCGTTCACGGCGCTGTGTGCGATGGCGCGGCGGAACAGTCCGCGCGCCTTGTCCATCGCCATCAGGCAGGCGACCGAGGTCGCTCCGGAGGACTGCCCGGCCACGGTGACGAGGCCGGGGTCGCCGCCGAACGCGGCGATGTTGTCCCGCACCCACTCGAGCGCGGCGATCTGGTCGAGCAGGCCCCGATTGTCCGGGCAGGGGTCCTCACCGGTGGTGGGCGGAACATGGCCGAAGCCCTCGAAGCCCAGACGGTAGTTGAACGTGACGACCACGAGTCCGTGGCCGGCCAGGACGGTACCGTCGAAGTCCGGCTGCGCGGAGGACCCGAAGACGTAGGCGCCGCCGTGGATCCAGACGAGCACGGGCAGCGCGTCACCGGCGTCACCCGGCGTCCAGATATTGAGGCTGAGGACGTCCTCGTCCCCGGGAGACCAGGTGGGCGCGCCCGGCAACCGCGCCGACTGCGGTGCCACGGGCCCGAAGGCGGTGCAGTCCCTGACCCCGTTCCAGGCCGCGGCCGGGCGCGGGGCCCGGAACCGGTCGGCACCGAACGGCGGTGCGGCGTACGGGATCCCGCGCAGCACGGCCACTCCAGGAGCGTGCGCGGACGCACCTCCCGCGACCTTCCCGGCTCTCGTCCCGAACACCCTCATCCGCACTCCCCCGCCTCCGTGGTCCCGCCGCCGGTCGGCGGGCACGGTGATCAGCTTGGCACCGGGCGGGCAGCCCGCGCCAACACCGGTTCAGCATCGATTGACACAGGTGCGATGTGAGTCGCGCCCGCCCGGTCGCGATGTGAGTCGCGCCCGCCCGGTACAGAAGGTGTCCGCACCATGACAACCGTCTCCTCGCGAGCGGCCGGTGTGCGGGTGCCGGACACGAAGCTCGACAGGACGGCCTCACGAAGCCGGTCCGACTGTACGTCGGGACGGGGTCCGTCTTCCGCTTCAGCGACGTACGGCGGCACCCCACCCCCGTGACGCATCGAGCAGCGAGATGGTGAACGGGTGTCGAGGTGCGGTCAGTATCTGTTCTGCGGGCCCTTCCTCGACCACTTCTCCGCCGTCCAGCACGGCCACCCGCGTCGCCGGTGCCGCGGTGTCGAGGTCGTGCGTGATCAGCACGATGCTCGGCCCGTCCGGCCGGCGGACCAGTCCGGCCAGCAGGTCCAGCAGCGAGCGCCGGGTCACGGGGTCCAGTCCCGAGGTGATCTCGTCGCAGATCAGCACGCGGGGACGCGCGAGGAGCGCGCGGGCGAGGGCCGCGCGCTGGAGTTCGCCGCCGGACAGCCGGGCGGGCAGTCGGTGGACGAGTTCCTCGCCCAGTCCGAGGTCGGTCAGCATCCGCCGGGCTTCCGTCGCCGCCTCGTGGCGCCCGACACCGCGCAGGCGTACCGCTGTGCGGGCCACCTGGTCGAGGACCGGCCGATGCTCGTCGAAGGCTGCCCGCGCGTCCTGGAAGACGTACTGCACGGCGGCGAGCTGTGCGCGGCTGCGGTCCCGCAGACTGCGCGGAAGCGCTGTGCCGTCGAGCAGGATCTGCCCCGTGTGGTCGCGGTGGAGACCGGCAAGACAGCGGGCGAGCGTGGTCTTGCCGCTGCCGGAGCGGCCGACGACAGCGAGGCATTCGCCGCTGTGGACTGCGAGGCTGTCCACCCTCACTACCGGGACGCGGGCCCCGCCGGTCCGGTGGCGGGCGGTGAGTCCGTCCGCCGTCAGCAGGTGCGCGCCGGTGCGCCCGGGGTCGGCGTACGGCAGGGTCCTCGGTTCGGTGAGGAGCTCCTTGGTCCACGGGTGCGTGGGGGCGTCCAGGATCCGGGGGGCCGGGCCCTGCTCCACCACGCGGCCGCCTCGCATGACCAGTACCTCATCGGCCAGTTCGCGTACGACGTCGAGGTCGTGGCTGAGCAGCAGTACGGCGATGCCCCGGCGGGCCACCGCTGCGAGCTGGTCGACGACGCGCCTCTTGGTCAGAGCGTCCTGCCCGGTGGTGGGTTCGTCGGCGACGATGACGCGGGCGCCGAGGAGCAGCGCCTGTGCCAGGACGACACGTTGCTGCTGGCCACCGGACAACTGGTGCGGGTAGCGGTCCAGCACCTCGCCGGCATCGGCCAGCTGGGCGTCGGCGAGGGCCTCGGCCACGCGCTGCCGTGCCGTGGCCCGGCGTCGCGGCCGGGGCAGGTCGCGTACCTGCTGCCGCGCCATGTCCCGTAGGAGGGCTCCGGTGCGGCGGGCCGGGTTGAGGACGGCCGCAGGGTGCTGGGGGATGTAACCGATCCGGGTGTCGTGCACGACCACCTCACCGGTCACCCGCGCTCCCTCGGGGTACTCCCCGAGCAGCGCGAGGCCGGTGGTGGTCTTGCCGCTGCCGGACGCGCCGACCAGCGCGATGACGGTCCCGGGCCGGATCCGCAGCGAGACCCGGTCGACGATCGCCCGCCCGCCGACTTCGACGGTCAGCCCGGTGACGGTGGCGATCACAGGAGTCTCATTCATGGCCTACGGGCCTTTCGGGACGAGGTGCGGCTCTTCTCCATGGCGGCGTCGACGAGCAGGTTGCTGCCCATGGTGAGCGCGACGATGAGCAGGGCCGGCACCACGACCGCCCAGGGCTGGATGAGCAGCCCGGTGCGGTTGCGGTCCACCATCACGGCCCAGTCGGCGGCGTCCGGGGCGACCCCGATGCCGAGGAAGGCGGCGGTCGCGACCAGGTAGAGCACGCCGGTCAGCCTGATCCCGGCGTCGGCTGCAAGGGTGCGGAGGATGGACCGCCCGACATATCCGACGGCGAGGCGCCACCAGCTCTCCCCTTGCATACGCAGCGCCTCCACGGCAGGCCGGGACGCGGCCTCCGCAGCGGACGCGCGCACGATCCGGGCCGCGTCGGGGATGGACACGAAGGCCACCAGCAGCGCGAGCCCCGCCGCTCCGGGCGGGAAGGCGGCGGCGACCAGCAGGATCATGAGCAGTGAGGGAACGGCGAGCAGCACGTCCAGCGGGCGCATCAGTGCCTCCTCCATCCACTTCCGGTGGGTGAGCGCGCTGATCAGCCCGATCGGCAGGGCGACGAGGTAGGCGAGAGCGGTTGCCGCCAGCGCGACGACCACCACGGGCCGCCCGCCGAGCAGCACCTGCCGCACGACGTCGCGGCCGACGAAGTCCGTGCCGAGAAGGTGGCCGCCGCCGAGGGTGAAGGAGGCGGCGCGGGCCGGGGGTTCACCCACGAACAGCGGCCCGGCCAAGGCGAGGCCGAGCGGGATCGCGGCGACGGCGGCGCCTGGCGCGTATCTGCGGAGCCGCGTCATGCCGCCGCCCCCGTACGTGGTGCGAGCCGGTGGGTGACGAGGTCGGCACCGAGGTTGAGCACCACGGTGGCGAGGCCGAAGACCACCGCGAGTCCTTGCACGACGGGGATGTCGCGGTCGGCCACCGCGTTCATGAGGACGGTGCCGAGTCCGGGGATCACGTAGAGGGCCTCCACGACGATGACGCCGCACAGCAGCCAGTCGATGGTGCGGGCGAGCTGCTGGGTGGCGGGAGCCAGGGCGTTGGGCAGGGCGTGCCCGTAGCGGATGCGGGCCCCGGGGATTCCGTACCGCTCGGCGTGGCCGGTGTACGGGGCGGCGAGCGCCTCGATCATGCCGGCTCTGACCAGCCGGGCCAGCGAGCAGACGGGCCGGGCGAGCAGCACCAGAACGGGCAGGACGAGCACGGCGGGATGCGCGAGCAGCCCGGTGCCGTAGCCGACGGCGGTCGGCGGGAACCAGCCGAGCCGCAGGGCGAAGACACTCACCAGGAGTACTCCGAGGGCGAATTCGGGCACCGCGTAGACGCCGAGGGTGGCGGAGCTGATGAGCCGGTCGGTGAGCCGCCCTTCGTGGCGGGCGGCGAGGACTCCGAGGCCCACCCCCACCGGGATCAGGAGGGCGACCGTGACCGTGGCGAGGAGCAGGGTGGGGCCGAAGCCGTCCGCGAGGAATCCGGACACGGGCCGCCCGGAGGTGAGCGAGGTGCCGAGGTCGCCGTGGAGCAGCCCTGTGACCCATGCGGCCAACCGCTCGTGGGCGGGCCGGTCGAGGCCCATCGCCTCCCGTACCGCCGCGATGCGCTGCGGGTCGGGCTGGTCCCCGGCGAAGGCCACCGCGGCGTCGCCCGGCAGCGCCTCGGTGAGCGCGAAGACCAGCAGCACCACGGCCGCGGTCTGCACGGCTCCGAGGAGCAGCCGCCGGGCGATCCAGGAACGCAGTCCGTTCACGCCAGCCAGACCTTGTCGAAGCGCGCCCAGTCCAGGGTGTTCGCGGGTGCCTCGCGGGCGACACCGCGCAGGGAGCGTGCGGTGCCGAGGATCCAGTCGCCGAAGCCCCAGACGAGGAAGCCTCCTTCGGCGTGCAGCCGGCGCTGCATCCGCCCGTAGAGGGCGGCCCGTCCCGCCTTGTCCTTGGTGGACTGCGCCTGTCGGTAGAGCGTGTCGAATGCCTCGTCCTGCCATTTGGTGGCATTGGTGGTGGACCCGGTGAGCAGCCGCTGGGAGATGTGGGACTCGATGGGCATGGCTCCGGACCGGTAGCAGCACAGGGTGCCGGAGTCGAGGATGTCCTTCCAGTAGGAGTCCTTGCTGCCCATCCGTACGTCGACGGTGACCCCGGCGCGGGCCGCCTGGTCCCGGAAGATTCCTGCGGCCTCGGTGAAACCGGCGGCGACGGCGGAGGTGTCGAGCGTGACCCTCAGGTCCTGTACGCCGGCCTGCTTGAGCAGACCGCGTGCACGGCCGATGTCCTGTTCGCGCTGCGGGAGTTCGTCCGCGTAGTACTCGTATCCCCTGCCGAAGAGGTCGTTGCCGATCTCACCGGCGCCCGACAGGGCGCCGTCCACGAGTTCCCGACGGTCGGCGATGAGGAAGAACGCCTCACGGACCCGGGGGTCGTCGAAGGGCGGGCGGTCGGTCTTCATCGCGAAGGCCTGCATGGCACTGTTGCGCAGGCGGACGATCTCGATGCTGCCCGCCTTCTCGTGGGCGCGTCCGGTGGCGGGGTTGAGCTCGTGCGCGTACTCGACCTGGCCGCCGAGGAGTGCGTTGATCCGGGCGGACTCCTCGTTGGCGACGACGAATTCGAGCTCGTCCAGGTGCGGTGCGCCTTCCCAGTGGGTGTCGTTGCGCCGCAGGACGGTGGAGCGCCCGGGGGTGAAGGAGACGAAGCGGAACGGACCGGAGCCGATCGGCTCGTCGTCGAACGCGGTGGCGCCGTCCTGGACGATGTAGGCCCCGAAGGCGGCCATCACGTTGGGGAATTCGGCGGTCGGCCGCTTGAGTACGAACTCGACGGTCCGCTCCGACGTCGCCCGGCTCGCCTTCAGGTCGATGGGTTCCAGGGAGGCGCGGGCCCTGTACGCCTTCGCGGGGTCGGCGATGCGGCGGTAGCTGTACAGGACGTCGGCGGCCGTCACCGGTTTCCCGTCGTGGAACTCGGCCTGCCGCAGGGTGATGCTCCAGCGGTCGAGGCCGGCGTTCGGCTCCCATGTCTCGGCCAGGCGTGGCACCGCGGCCAGGTCGGCGCCGTAGTCGGCGAGCTTGTCGAAGAGCGCCTTGCTCCGGGCGGCGTCGGCGAAGAGGTTCCCCAGGTGCGGATCCAGGGTTTCGCTCGCGCCGCCTCCGGCGAAGGCGGCGCGCAGCCGTCCGCCGCGCCGGGGTTCGCCGTCCCCTTTGCCCGCGGTGGTCCCGGTGGCGGGCCCGGAGCACCCGGCGAGCGTGAGCGCGCCGAGGCCTGCCGCGCCTCCGGCCGCGGCGAGGAAGCCTCGCCTGCGCAGACCGGGGAAGCGTGCGTGTCTGTCGGCTGCTGCGGTCATGGCTGTTCTCCTGTTGCTGGGTGGGGCGCTTTGTCTGCGGTCTTCATGGCGACGAGGTGGAGCCGGTCGTCGTCGGCGGCGGCGGTACCGGTTTCGGCGCCCGGCTGCCAGGGCGGGGCCGGTACGCGGCCTGGGGCCGTCGTACAGGGCCGGTGCCCCGAATCCGTGGGCCGTGAGGGAGTGGCGCGGTTCCTGGACCTGGCCTCGTAGAGCTTCGGGCGGTCGGTGCGCTGGTTGCCCGCCAGGTCTTCACGCCGTCACCGCCAGGGGTGCGGGCCGTGTCCGGGGCAGGGTGCCGTTGCGGTGCAGCCGGAGCACACCGGCTGCCGAAGCGAGCCCGGCCGCCACGCAGCAGGCCCAGGGGAGCAGAGCGGCCGGGCTGTTGTCCCCGCCTCGCTGGGCGGCGTCCATGGCCCAGCCGACAGCCGCGTTACCGACGGCCGCGGCGATGCCGGAGACCGCGTAGAAGACCCCGAAGTACGTGCCTGTCAGCGTCTGCCTGCCGAACCCCGGGATCAGTTCCATGACGAAGGGCTGCGCGGTCATGACTCCCAGATGCAGCAGGAGGGCTCCGGCCAGTACGGGCAGGGCGCGCAGGGTCGCGTCGAGGGCACCGTCCGGTGGTGCGTCCTCGCCTGCGACGAGCATCGGTGGTACGAAGGCGAGCCCCATCAGGACGAGTCCGGTGGCGATCCAACGCCCCCTGGTCCCCCGGGCTTTGAGCGCCCGGGTGATCCGCAGCTGGAAGGCGACGCCCGCGATCGTGCCCACCAGGAAGACGAGTCCGGCGGCGCCGTCCCAGCCGGTGGCCTGTCGGGCGCCTGCGGGCAGCAGCAGATAGAGCTGGTTCTCGAGGGTGAACATGCCGACCATGGCCAGCGCGAAGGCGAGGAAGGCGCGGTTGCCGACGGCTTCCCTCCAGTCGGCGGCGACGCTGCTCGTGGCCGGGGGCACGTCCCGGGCCGGGAGCACCAGGGCCTGGGCGAAGGTGAGTACGGCGAAGATCGCGGCGGCGGTGAGCGCGGCGGCCCGGAAGTCGACCAGCAGCAGGGCGCTGCCCAGAAGGGGTCCGACGAGGGCGCCGGTCGTCGCGAAGACGTTGAACAGGGCGAACGCCTCGGCCTTGCGCTCCCCAGCCTCCTGCGCGAGGTAGGTGCGGACGGCGGGGTTGAACAGCGCGCCGGCCACCCCGCTGAGCACGGAGGCGGCGAGCAGGACGGGCAGCCCGTCACCGAGCGCGAAGAGGGCGAAGCCGACGGTGCGTAGCGCGCAGCCGGTGATGATGACGCCTCGGGCGCCGAGCCGGTCGGCGGCGGAGCCGCCTATGAGGAACAGGCCCTGCTGGCTGAGGTTGCGTACACCGAGGACGATACCGACGACGGCCGCCGACATCCCCAGGTCGTCGCCGAGGTGGGTGGCGAGGTAGGGGATGAGGAGGTAGAAGCCTGTGTTGACGCCGAGTTGGTTGACCAGCAACAGACGGATGGCGAGCGGGAATCCACGAATTTCCTGCCAGGTCCTCATGCGGCCGCGCTCCGGACCCCGGCTTCGGAGCGGGGCCGTACGCCGAGCTGCGGCGGGCTCGCCGCCGCGACGCGACCGTCCTCGCCGCCGATGCCGCTCCAGGGGCCGTGGGCGAGCAGGAGGTGCCCGTCGAGGCCGGTCCGGCGGGCACGGCCGACGGTGTGGACAGCCGGGGCGATGCCGAGGGTGCCGGCGGTCGGACGGCCGGGCATCAGGTCCGTGCCACTGCCCTTGGCCGGCGCGACGATACGGAGAGCGGCGCGGACACCGCCGCACGGGGCGAGGGCGACGTCGATCTGACGTACGGACGTGCCCTCGCAGAGGTCCATCGGCTCGACGGCCAAGGGGTGGCCGATGCCATGGGCGGCCAGGACGGTTTCGGTCCCGTCCGCACATACGGCGGAGCGGGGGCCGGGTATGCGCGCTGCGGCCAGGACACGGCGGGTGGCGTGCTTGCGACGTGCGTTCTCCATGGCTTCGGCCGAGGGTTCCGGCAGGCCCGGCCTGGCAGCGATGCGGGCGGCGGCCGGCAGGGAGCGGGCACAGGACGTGACCGCCCCCTCGAAGCGCGACGCACCGTGCGACCGCTCGACCCGCGGGAGTGCAGACTCCGCATCACTGGTGGGCGCCGTGACGACACTACGTGCAGTGCGGTGGTGCAGGTCGCTGGTGCGGAAGGTGAAGTGGTGCCCCGCCTCCTCGATGGCCCGTGGCAGCAGTCCGCTCATCGCCCCGACCCAGCTCTCGACCACCGACAGATGAGCCACGATCTCCCCCTTCTCGCCGTGCCGTTGTCCCTGCCGGCAGGCAGAGTTCACCCCCACGCGGGGTATGCCGACCCGATCACGCACACGCTATCGATAATCATTTTCATTGTCATCCCTGGCGGCGTCCCCGCTTCCGGAGACCTGCTTCCGTTGCGCAGCCCGCCGGACCGGAGTGGAATTGCATACAGGGGGACCCGGAGGAAGGGGCACGCCATGAGCGACAGCGACCGGGGGGACGACGTCTACCAGCCGCAGGAGCCGGAGGCCTCGGACCCCGCCGACCTGCTGGATCTGGAGGACACCCTGGACACGTCAGGGATCGCCGACGTCCTGGACGAGGGCTACTCCCCGCCGGACCGTCCCTGGGCCGTCGACGACGAAGGCACCACCGCCTCGGAGCAGCACACGGGCGAAACCCTCGACAGCCGCCTCACCAGGGAAGTCCCGGAGAGCCCCGCCCCTGTCCCCGACGGTCCCGGTGATCTGGTGGACGGCGACGGCGAGCTCTACGACCTGGAAGAAGTGGGAACGGACCGCGCGGGCAGACTCACGCAGGAGGGCGATGGGCACGTGCCCTCCACCCTCACCGCCCAGGACGTCGGTATCGACGGCGCGGCGGCGTCCGCCGAGGAGGCGGCCATGCACCTGATACCGGAGGAGCAGGACCTCTTCGAGGAGAGGCCCGTGGCCTGAAGGCACTGCCATCCGGTGCGACCCATGGGGCGCCCGGTGCGAGGACGGACGGACCGGTGCGGCCGAAAGGCGCCGTTGCGCTGCCCGTGCCCCTGAAAACACTTGGACGCCGACCGCCCGGCCACGCGAGACTCCTCTCCTCCGGACCTCTTGCCACGGACGCGCAGCCGGTGCTTCCGGTGGGTACGGTGCCACGCCCTTCGTGTGCGGCGACCTCTCCCCATGGCGGAGTCCGGAGCAACTGCCCGCGAAACGACATGAGGTCGGCATGGGATCGCAGCAGTCTCACGGCACCGGACCGGGTAAGGGCCCGGTGCGGCTCGCACTCCGCCACTACCTGCGGGAACTCTCCCGCCAACGTCGGCTTTCCGTTCCCGGGCTCCTGCTCCCGGCCGTCGGCAACATCGGAATCACGTACATAGCGCCCCTGATCGTCGCCAAACTCGTCGGCCGGATCGCCGAGGACGGAGCCTTGGGCGTCCGCGAGGCGCTGCCCTACGTCGGGGTGTTCGCCGGAGTGCTGCTCCTGGCGGAAGCGATGTGGCGGCTGGGACTGCACTGCCTCAACCGCGTAGACGCCCGAGGCATCGAGCACCTGTATGTCACCGGAATGGATGAACTGTTCGCCAAGGACGCCTCGTTCTTCCAGGACAACTTCGCCGGATCGCTGACCAAGAGGGTGCTGAGTTTCGCCGCACGCTTCGAGGAGTTCGTCGACACCCTCACGTTCAACGTCATCGGAAGCCTGGCCCCGCTGCTGTTCGGGACGGTGATCCTGTGGAGCTACGACCCCCTCCTGGTGGCCGGCCTGCTGACGATGATCGCGGTGACCGCCGTGTGCGCCGCACCGCTCATCCGGCGCCGCCAGAAGCTGGTCAACCGGCGCGAGGAGGCGATCGCCCGGGTGTCGGGCCATGTGTCCGACGCGCTGATGAACATGGACACCGTGCGCGCCTTCGCGGCCGAGGAACGCGAGGCCGCCGAGCACCGGGCGCGGGTCGCGGAGTCCCGGCGGCTGACGCTGCGCTCGTGGGACTACGGCAATCTGCGCATCGACACCCTCGTCGCACCGCTGTCCGTGCTCACCAACGCACTGGGTCTGCTCCTCGCCGTCGGGATCGGGGCCGGCGGCGGCGGCGTGGAGGCGATCGTGGTGGCCTTCACGTACTACACCGGCTCGACCCGCATCATGTTCGAGTTCAATCAGATCTACCGCCGCCTCGAGAGCTCGATGACCGAGGCCGCGCAGTTCACCGAGCTGCTCCTCGTCGAACCCACCGTGCTGGACCCCGCGACACCGGAGCCGTTGAGCCCGCAGTCCGGGGGTGTGCGCTTCGAACAGGTCACGTTCGCCCACAACGGGGCTGACCCCATCTTCGAGGGGCTCGACCTCGACGTGCCGAGCGGGACGAGGATCGGTCTCGTCGGACGGTCCGGTGGCGGCAAGACCACGCTCACCCGGCTGCTGCTGCGTATGGCCGACGTCCGGTCCGGCCGCATCCTGATCGGAGGTCAGGACATCAGCCGGTTACGCCAGTCCGACCTGCGGAGCCTGATCGCGTACGTCCCGCAGGAACCGGCCATGTTCCACCGCACGCTGCGCGAGAACATCCAGTTCGCCCGGCCGGACGCCACCGACGCGGAGATCCGCGCCGCCGCCGACGCGGCACATGTCACCGAGTTCGCCGGTCAACTCCCGTCGGGCTTCGACACGATGGTCGGGGAACGCGGCGTCAAACTCTCCGGTGGGCAGCGTCAGCGGGTCGCCCTCGCCCGGGCGATCCTGCGTGACGCGCCGATCCTGCTGCTCGACGAGGCGACCAGCGCGCTGGACTCCGAGAGTGAGACCCTCGTCCAACAGGCGCTGTGGCAGCTGATGGAAGGCCGGACCGCGTTGGTCGTCGCGCACCGCCTGAGCACGGTCGCGGCCATGGACCAGCTCATCGTGCTCGACCACGGCCGCATCGTCGAGCAGGGGACGCACCACGAGCTGCTGCACACCGACGGCGCCTACGCCAAGCTCTGGCACCACCAGTCCGGCGGCTTCCTCGTCGACACCGCCACCGGCGAGCCTCTCCCGACTCACGAACCGCTGTGACACGCCCCGGCCCGCGCCATCGGCCTCCCCCGGGCCGATCGACGTGCGCGGCCCCCCGGCCCGCGCTCCGCAAGGAGGCAGGACAGCCGCGTCACGGAGTGCCGACGACCATCCGGTGAACATCCGCGACACCACGGCCCGCTCCCGGTCCGCGATCTCCTGTACCTCCTAAGCTCGGCAGCCCGTTCCACCATCGCGGTCGGCCGAACTGCCGAAGAACACGAAACCGGAAGCAGGCAGAGCAGCAATGAGCAGCACAGCGCAGATCGGTGTCACAGGACTTGCCGTCATGGGGCGCAACCTGGCCCGCAATTTCGCACGCAACGGATACACCGTCGCGGTACACAACCGAACGGATGCTCGCACGCACGAACTCGTCGAACAGTTCGGGGGCGAGGGCCATTTCATCGCGACCGAGAGCGCCCAGGATTTCGTGGCAGCCCTGGAAAGGCCACGACGTCTGGTGGCCATGGTGAAGGCCGGGGAGGCCACGGACGCAGTGATCGCGGAGTTCGCTCCTCTCCTGGAACCCGGCGATGTGATCATCGACGGAGGCAATGCCCACTTCGCAGACACGCGCCGCCGAGAGCGCGAGTTGCGCGAGCAGGGCATCCACTTCGTCGGCACCGGCGTCTCCGGTGGCGAGGAAGGCGCGCTCAACGGACCGAGCATCATGCCGGGCGGCAGCAAGGAGTCCTACGACTCACTGGGGCCGATGCTGGAGAAGATCTCCGCGAAAGCCAAGGACGGCGCCCCGTGCGTCACACATATCGGTCCTGACGGTGCCGGACACTTCGTGAAGATGACACACAACGGCGTCGAGTACGCGGACATGCAGCTCATCGGCGAGGCGTACCAACTGCTCCGCGACGTGGCGGGATACTCCGCCGCTGATATCGCGGGCATCTTCCGCGCCTGGAACACCGGGCGCCTGGACTCCTACCTCATCGAGATCACCGCGGAAGTGCTCTCACACATCGATGCGGCGACCGGTGAGCCCTTCGTGGATGTCGTGCTCGACCAGGCGGAGCAGAAGGGCACCGGTCGCTGGACGGTACAGATCGCCCTCGACCTGGGCGTCCCCGTCTCCGGCATCGCCGAGGCAGTCTTCGCACGTTCCGTCTCCGGCCACTCGACCCTCCGTGATGCCTCACGCCACCTCGCCGGACCGACCGCCCGCAAGCTCGGTGAGACCGAGGCGGCGGCCTTCGCCGACCAGGTCGAGCAGGCACTCTATGCCTCGAAGATCGTCGCCTACACCCAGGGCTTCCACGAGATCGCGGCGGGCAGCGAGCAATACGACTGGAACATCGACCTCGGCAAGGTCGCCGCGATCTGGCGCGGCGGGTGCATCATCCGGGCCGCGTTCCTCGACCGGATCACCAGCGCCTACGAAGCCCAGCCTCAGCTGCCGAGCCTCCTCTCCGACAAGAGCTTCGCCGAGGAGATCGCCGCCGCACAGAGCGACTGGCGCACCGTGATCGCCACCGCCGTCACCCAGGGCGTCCCCACCCCCGCCTTCGCCGCCACCCTCGCCTACTACGACTCCCTACGCGCCGAGCGCCTTCCCGCCGCCCTCACCCAAGGGCAGCGCGACTACTTCGGCGCACACACCTATCACCGCATCGACCGGGACGGCGCCTTCCACACCCTCTGGGGCGGAGACAAGACCGAAGTCGAGAGCTGACCGACGTCGGTCCACGCTGCTGACGGGACAGCCCTTGGGCAGGAAGCAACCGGCTGAGCGCTGCAGTCGGCCCGGCCGGCCACAGCGCTCACCGGAGGTACTGGCCCGTGCAACTGGGCAGGCGGGCCGCCCCGGTTTCCGGTCAGTTGGTGGAGAGGAGTTCGAGGGTATCGATCACGCGGTTCGAGAAGCCCCACTCGTTGTCGTACCAGGCAACCACCTTGACGTGGCGGCCGTCGACGCGGGTGAGAGCCGAGTCGAAGATCGACGAGGCCGGATTGCCCGTGATGTCGGAGGACACGAGCGGGTCGTCCGAGTATTCGAGTACACCCGCGAGCGGTCCCTGCGCCGCGGCGCGGTACGCCGCCAGCACCTCTTCGCGCGTCACGTCGCGGGCGACGGTCGTGTTGAGTTCGACGATCGATCCCACCGGGACCGGCACACGGATCGAGTCGCCCGACAGCTTGCCGTCGAGGTTCGGCAGCACGAGGCCGATCGCCTTGGCGGCGCCCGTCGTGGTCGGCACGATGTTGACGGCGGCCGCGCGGGCGCGGCGGGCGTCGCGGTGCGGACCGTCCTGCAGGTTCTGCTCCTGCGTGTAGGCGTGCACCGTCGTCATGAAACCGTGCTCGATGCCGGCGAGCCCGTCGAGCACCGCGGCCAGCGGCGCGAGCGCGTTGGTCGTGCACGAGGCGTTCGAGACGATCGTGTGCGCGGCCGGGTCGTACGCCTCGGTGTTGACCCCGAACGCGAGGGTGACATCCGCGCCGTCCGCCGGCGCACTGATGAGTACCTTCTTCGCGCCCGCGTCGATGTGGGCGCGGGCGGCCGCGGCCGACGTGAAGCGGCCGGTCGCCTCGAGCACGATGTCGACGCCGAGTCCGGCCCACGGCAGTTGCGCGGGTTCACGCTCGGCGAGCACGGTGATGCGTCGGCCGTCGACGACGAGGGCGTCCCCGTCGACAGTCACCGGACGGCCGAGCCGCCCCGCCGTCGTGTCGTAGGCGAGCAGCCGCGCGAGGGTCGCGGGCTCCGTGAGGTCGTTGACGGCGACGACCTCGAGGTCGCTGTCACGTTCGAGCAGCGCGCGCAGCACGTTACGTCCGATGCGGCCGAATCCGTTGATGGCGATGCGAGTCATGAGTGGTGTCCCTTCGGGTTCACCACCAGGCTCTCGCGCAACAGTTGCCGGTGACAGCGGCGTGATCGCCATGGTCCGCAAGGATCACGCCACATGGCCGGGCCGGGCTAATGGCCCTGGGCGAAGGTTCGCCGGTACTCGGTCGGCGTGGTGCCGAGGACGCGTTGGAAGTGCAGTCGCAGATTCGCGCCGGTGCCGAGACCGACGTCGGCGGCGATCTGCTCGATGCCTCGCTGTGAACGCTCGAGCTGCTCACGGGCCACGTCGATGCGGGCTCGCATGACCCACTGCATCGGCGTGTACCCCGTGTCCTCGACGAAGCGCCGCGACAACGTCCGCGGTGACACCGCCGCATGCCGGGCGAGTGCTTCCAGCGTGAGGGGCTCGCCGAGCCGGTGCAGCGCCCACTCCCGGGTCGCGGCGAACCGCTCGCCGAGCGACTCGGGCACGCTGCGCGGCACGTACTGCGCCTGGCCGCCGCTGCGGTAGGGCGCCGCCACCAGGCGCCGCGCCGCGTGGTTCGACGCGGACACCCCCAGATCGCCGCGCAGGATGTGCAGACACAGGTCGATGCCCGAGGCGGCGCCGGCTGACGTGAGCACGCTGCCCTCGTCGACGAACAGAACGTTCGCGTCGACCCGGACGAGGGGACGCTTTGCCGCGAGTGCCCGTGTGTAGTGCCAGTGCGTCGTGGCGCGCTTGCCGTCGAGCAGACCCGTGGCAGCGAGCGCGAAGGCGCCCGTGGAGATGGCGGCGAGCCGCGCGCCACGATGGTGCGCGGCGATCAGCGCATCGACGACGGCTTGCGGCGGGTCGTCGCGGTCCGGGTACCGGTAGCCGGGGACGAAGACGATGTCAGCCCATGCAAGGGCCTCGATGCCGTGGGCGACGTAGTACGACAGGCCGTCGCCGCCGGTCACGGGACCGGGCGCCGCACCGCACACCCGCACCTCGTACGGCATGCTCGCGCGGGTCGTGAACACCTGCGCGGGAATTCCGACATCGAGGGGCTTGGCGCCTTCCAGCACGAGGACGGCGACGTGATGCAGTGGTGAGGCCGGCACGGGAAAGAGGGTATGCGGGGGTGCGGGGTGCTGCAGCCCAGTTGCCGAAACGGCGCAGGTCCGCACAGGAACCGAGTCGATACCGAGACGCACCTCCGTCCGGTCGGCCTGGACGCGGGGCAGGGGCCCGCCTCCGCCATCGGACCCCTGACCCGGCTGCGGCCCGCGGGGATGACTTCGGGCGCTGTATGGGCCAGGATCGGTCCATCGGACATCTGGACCACGACGCGACGAGCATCCGGCTCCACCCCCACCAGGCGTTCGCCGTCCGGATGCCGACGCCCGAGGCCGTGGTCCCTCATCGCCTGAGCGCGCCGACCTGGGAGGCTCCTATCGACGACACCCGCCCCGCACCGGCGTCGGGCCCCGCGACGGCCGAAAGCTCTGCGCCCGCCCCGCGCTCGCACCGGTTCGCCGAAGCGCTACGCCTCGCGGTGACGGAAGGACTGCTCGGCGAGGAGAAACCTTTGGCGGGCTTCCTGGACGCCGACGGGATACGCGACTCCGTCGACGCGCTGCGGGACGCCTTCGCCGCCGAACCGGGCGTGCGGGTACTGCACACCTTCGCCGCGAAGGCCGCCTCGCTGGTCCCGGTGCTGCGGCTGCTCGCCGACTGCGGCATGGGCTGTGAGGTGGCCGGGCCGGGCGAACTGAGGCTCGCCGTCGAGGCCGGCTTCCCCACGGCACGCATCGTCCTGGACTCACCCGCCAAGACGCGTGACGAACTCCGGCTGGCGCTGGCGCTCGGTGTCGCGGTGAACGCGGACAGCTTCGACGAGATCCGCCGCATCGAGGAGCTCCGCTCCCCCGGCTCTGCGTCCGTGGTGGGACTCCGGGTGAACCCCCAGGTGGGAGGCGGTTCCATCGCCGCCATGAGCACGGCGACTGCCACCTCGAAGTTCGGCGTCGCCCTACGTGACCCCGGCGCCCGAGAGCAGGTCGTCCGGGCCTTCGCCGAGCGCCCCTGGCTCACCCGCCTGCACGCCCACGTCGGCTCGCAGGGCTGCGCACTCGAGCTGATCGCCGCAGGCATCGCGGAGACGTACCGGCTCGCCGAAGAGATCAACGAGACCCTGGGAACGCGCCGGGTCACCGGGCTCGACATCGGGGGCGGACTGCCGGTCAACTTCACCGACGACGAGATCCGGCCCACCTTCGCGGAGTACGTGACCGCGCTGAGGGAGGCCGCTCCCGGGATCTTCGACGGGAGCTACGACCTGGTCACCGAATTCGGCAGATCCCTGCTCGCCAAGAACGGCTTCATCGGGGCGCGTGTCGAGTACACCAAGGACGCGGGCGGGCGCCGTATCGCGCTCACCCACGCGGGGGCACAGATCGCGACCCGTACCGTCTTCATGCCCGACGCCTGGCCGCTCCGCGTCGGCGCTTTCGACGGCGAGGGACGTCCCAGGAGCGGCCCGCCGATGGTCCAGGACATCGCGGGACCGTGCTGCTTCGCCGGGGACGTGGTGGCCCACGCCCGGGAGCTGCCCGAACTGCGGGAAGGCGACTTCGTGGCCCTGTACGACACGGGTGCGTACTACTTCTCCACACCGTGGGCCTACAACAGTCTGCCCAGGCCGGCCGTGTACGGCTTCGCCGGAGAAACCGGCGGCCTGCGCTTCGCCCTTGTGCGCGAGGCGCAGTCCCTGGACTCGGTGGCGGCCGAGAGCGGACTGCGCCACGCCGATGCGCTGACAGGGCTCCACGCAGGGCCCTGACCGCTCCGGCTCACCCCGCCGGCTGGGGCGAGGGCTCCGGCTCGGGTACCGGTTCGGGGTTCGGGCTGGGAGGCTGCGGAATCGGATCCGGCGCAGGGCCGGGCGGCACGGGGCCCGGGGGTACGGGTGGCGGGGAGGGCACCGGTGTCGGGGGCCCCGGCATCGGCGGGGGCGTCGGCGCGGGCGGTACGGGGTCGGGACTCGGGTGTGTCATCTCGGTCCTCCAACGACGACGAACGGGACGAGTGGATCTCCTCTCCACCGTCTCCCCGTGCGGCTGCCCGCGCCTGCCGAGTCCACACGTACGTGCCGTGGCTCCAGACCCTGGCTTCCCCCCGGGCCCCTTGTCAGAAAAGCTCGGATGCGACTCGAGCTGCCGCTCGGCTCCGCGCACCAGCTCTCCGGGCGCCTCCGGATGGCGCTGGACCCACCTGTCGACGGACGGGCGGAGAGGGGCTACGGGGGCTCCCACGGGTGAGCCGCCCTCGTACGCCACCAGCTTGCCGTGCTCACGGTCGTCCTGGATCACCACCGAGGTGCTCTCAGGCTCCATGGCGGGTACTCCCGCGTGCGGTGGACGGCGTGCGCGGATCAGCTCCGGGAGGGCACCGCCTGCGGGCTCCGCTCGGTGCGCGTACCCGGCACGGGCGCCGAGGCGTCGGTGCCCAGCTCCACGATGCGGTTCCTGGCGTCGACGTGCACCACGCGGGGCACGAGCGCACGCGCCTCCGCGTCGTCGACCTGTGCGTAGCTGATGAGAATGACCAGGTCACCGGGGTGTACCAGGTGAGCGGCCGCGCCGTTGATCCCGATGACACCGGACCCGCGCTCCCCCTCGATGACGTACGTCTCGAGGCGGGCGCCGTTGTCGATGTCCACGATGTGCACGAGCTCGCCGGGCAGCAGATCCGCCGCGTCCATCAGGTCGGCGTCGACCGTCACGGATCCGACATAGTGCAGGTCGGCCTGGGTCACGGTGGCTCGGTGGATCTTGGACTTGTGCATGGTGCGCAGCACTTTTGCCTCCTAGAAGACGGCTCCCTGCCAGATTTGTGCAGGTCAGGGGCGCTGTTCACTATACACCGGCATGTCTTCGACTCGAGAACTTCCCGGAACATCGTGCGCCGTGGCGCACACGCTTCTCACCTGCGCTGAGCAAGCTGCCGCGAAGCCGTCAGCCGGAGCATGTACGGAAGACCGCCCCGGTCCCATGCTGATCGGATGCCGAGTTGGCTGATGAGGAGCCAGGCAGGTCGAAAGGTCCGGAGCAAGTGGCCACCGGCCTTCGAGGCGTGGCGTCGTAGAGGCTGTGGTGTCGTAGACGCTGACGCCCCTTGATCCCTGCGGTATGCCGACCATGTGAGGTATGCGCAAGGGGCGGGCCGGCCGAGCACCCTGCTCGTGCTCCGCTCCCCACATCTGCCCACCGCGCCGTAGTAGTGTGCGGGCCAGGACATCCGCTTGCAGGCGCCCTTGAGCTGGGGCGCGGCGGCGACGGACGACCAGGCCCGCCTCGCCGAGGACAACATCCGGGCCGTTCTCGGGCCGACGGCTCCAACGAGCAACACGTGGTCGCGTTTACACAGGTCAGCGACGTTTGACGCCTGTACCACCAGCAAACGACGACTCCGGCCCGTACGCCCTCCGCTCGGATGCGCCGCTCACGCCCGCCTCCGTCCCTGCCGTGCTCGGCTTCTCAGTCACTGACCTTGCTGCGAGACTGGTACAGCAGGTCCTGGTACTCGGGGTGCCGACTGATCCAGCCCGCGAAGAAGGGGCAGGTGGCCAGCACCCGCAGCTTCGCGGTGCGTGCCTCGTCAAGGGCTGTACGCACCAGCGCCGACCCGACTCCCGCGCCCTCGTACTCCGCCTCGACCTCGGTGTGCACGAACGCCACGAGTTCCGTCGTACGGATGTATTCCACGACGCCCGCCACCTTGGACTCTCCATCGACACGGGCCTCGTAGCGCTTCGCCTCGGGCACGTCGCTCACTTCGACCGTCATGTGTCCTCCTTGCGGGGGCCCGATCCCGCTCAAGTCGGCGGAATCCCGTCAGCCAGGACATCACCCTAGCCCCATAAGGTTGATGCATCAACTTGCTCTCGACGAGAGCGACCACGGGGCGCCGGCCTCCGGACCCGCAGGAGACACGGCACGCACCACTCACCTGCCGGGTGCGAACCCGAGCGTCCTGCATGACGCACGCGGCCTCGCACAGGGCCGCATCGCAGCCACCGCCAGTAGATGAGCTGTCAACGATTTCGTTAGACTGCCCGTATGGACGCACAGCCGCGCTGGCTCGACCCGGAACAGAAGGCCGCCTGGGACAGCTTCATCCGCATGCAGGAGACGCTCATCGGACGACTGTCCCGACGCGTCCAGGTCGACTCCGGCATGTCAGCAGCCGACTACGTCGTACTCGTCAGCCTCACCGAAAGAGGCAACGGGCGAATGCGCTTCCTGGATCTGGCCAAACTCGTGGAGTGGGAGAAGAGCCGGATGTCCCACCAGGTCACGCGGATGGCGAAACGCGGACTCGTGGCCAGGGAGGAGTGTCCCGACGACGGACGCGGAGCATTCATCGTCGCCACCCCGGCCGGCTACAAGGCGATCGAGGAGGCTGCACCCCAGCACGTCGAGCACGTCCGCCGCCTCTTCATCGACGCCCTGACCCCGAACCAGCTCACCGCACTCGGCCGGATCTCCAAGCGCGTCCTGGACCACATGGAGAAGCAGCCGGACTGACCGGGCGAGGGGACGCGATTGCCTGGATCACGAGCGGTCAGCCCCGCGCCGCCCCGAAGGGGCGCCTCGGCTCTCGGGACGCGACCGATGAGGGTTCCCTTCTCTCCCTCGCACCAGGGCTGAAAGGGCGCAGCATCGACTGAGCTTTTACCTGGGACCCAGGGCAGCATGGTTGACCTGCCACCGCGTGGCCCGGCCGCCTGCTATGGGAAGACCGCCACGGTTCAGCACGCCGGATTCCTCATCCTCCCTCTGGTCCGCACGCTCGAAGAACAGCCGACGCGCTCAGACACCTCCTCAGCCTTGCCGTAGGACATGAGCAGGAACTCGGCCATCGCCTTGTGGAGGCGGGCGCGGGCCGGTCGGTCCAGCCGGTCGACGCCTCCCCAGAACTTGTTGGTGTTCGTCCCGTCGCGTACGCCCTTGATCTGCCCTGCCTACCCGTCCAGTGGATCTGCCTCGCCCAACTCCAGCTCCCCGACCTTCTGGTCCCCGCTCATCTCCCCCGTCGGACGGAACCCCAGCCCCAGATAGAAACCCTCGGGGCCGTCCTCGCCCGGGTGCCAGGTGGTGGTCAGGCGGGTGCCGCCGCGGCGGCGGATTTCAGCGGCCACGGACTCGACCGCGAAGCGGCCGTATCCGCATCCCTGTTCGCCGGCCGCGATGTTGAGCCGCCACAGTCCCGAGCGGATGTCGGCACCCTTGCCATCGCCCGCGAAGTCGATGTCGAGGAAGGCCATGAGGAAGCCGACAGGCCGGTCGCCGTCGAAGATGAGGCGGGGCCAGGCTGTGCCGGGGTGTACGTATGCCTCGGCGAGGGACTTCACCACCGGCGCCACCAGGTGCTCCTGGTCGGGGCGCACCTTCAGACCGACCGCGACATCGAGGTTGGCGGCAGTGACCGTTTCCAGGCGGAGCGTAGTTGTCATGCGGGAACCGTAAACCAGCGGGTCAACCGGTTTTCCCGGCGTCGCGTACCTCCCGCAGGCGCGACCCCGTCGGTCTCCTACCGGCCTCCGGGCACCGGTCCACGGAAGACGATTTCGGGCCGACCGAGATCGAGGACCGCAACGGTCCGTCAGGCAGGGCCGGGGCCCATCCACTCCCTCACCGCTCAGAGCCCGGTCGTCGGACTCGGAGGGCGACCGGAACGGCGGACCGGTTCGGTCACGGGCGGTCCCGGGCCGGTGTCTCGCCCGAGTCGGCCAGAGCCCTGAGGCCGGCGACGATGCACTGGAGGCCGAAGGCGAAGTTGCGGTCGCGGATCTCGGTGGCCGTGCCGATGTCGCGGCTCGCGAGCTCCCGCAGGGTCGCGAACTCCGTGAGTCCTGACCGCACCGCGTTCGACACCTCCGCGAAGCCCTCGTCCGCCGGCTGCTCGCCGTTCCGCTCCGCCTTCGCCGCGTTCTCGATCATCCGGGTCTCCGCGGTGGCGAACCCGCAGACGTACTCCAGCACCAGGGCGGCGGCGCTGTCGGTCTGGTCGGGGGCCAGCCCCGAGCCGCTCGCCACGCGCAGCGCGGTGTCCGTCATGCGCAGAGCGTTCGGGCCGATGTTGAGGTACTCGCCGATCAGTCGGGCGGCCCACCGGTGCCGGGCGAACACCGCGCGCAGGCTGCCCGCGAGGGCACACAGCTGCTCGTCCCAGGGAAGGCCGTCCGGTGGTGCCACGACCTCGCCGAAAACCTCGTCCAGGGCCAGTTCCAGCAGCTCGCCCTTGGTGGCCACATGCCAGTACAGGGACATGTGCCCCGCGTTGAGCTGCGTCGCCACCCGGCGCATCGACAGCGCCTGCAGGCCCTCGGCGTCCAGGAGTTCGACCGCGGTCCGCACGATACGCACCCGGCTCAGTCCCGGCGGCCCGGGCTGCCGCGCGGGGCGTGTCAGCCACACGCTCGCGGACTGTGCCGCCCCCCGCTTGCGCTCGCCCACGCCCGGCCTCCCGGTCTCGTCCGCCACTCATTCGCCCGTCTGTCATCATACGGCCGCGTGCCGCACGTCCCGGGGCGCGCAGCTCACGCCGAGGTGTGCCGCTCCGGTTCACCGGAGACCGCTGCGCCGACCGGCGTCGGCGGGACGGTGTGTTCCCGTCCCGCCCAGCCGAGCAGTGCGCCGGCCGCGACACCACCGACCGCGACGGCGAGGGCGCCGAGGAACTGGCTGGTCTCCAGAGCCGAGACGAACGCGTCACGGACCTCAGCGACCCGGCCGCCCGCAGCGGCGAGCGCTGTGGGGAGCGACTCCTCCGATCCGTCGGGCAGGACGGGCGGCAGTCCCGCGTCGAACCGGGCGACCAGCGCGGCGCCGAGCGCGGCCACGCCCAGACCGGTGCCCAGCTCCTGGAGCGTGCCGTTGACGCCCGAGGCGGTGCCGGCCCGGGCCGGTGGGATCGCGCTCATCAGGGCGGCACCGGCGGCGGGGCCCGCGGTACCCATGGCGAACCCGACCACGACGAGGCCGGGCAGGGTCCAGCCGTAGCCGCTGTCGCTGGTCGCGGCGATGGCGCACAGACCGAGCGCGGCCGTCACCATGCTCAGCGCGACGGTCCGGGCGAGGCCGATCTTCTTGCCCAGCGGAGCGCTGGCGGCGCCGCTGCCGATGAGCAGCGCCACGGCGAACGGCACGATCCGCAGGCCGGTTTCGAGCGGGGAGTAACCGAGGACGAACTGGAGCTGCTGGGTGAGCAGGAACAGCGAGCCTCCCATGCCGAAGGCGGCGAGCAGGCCGCCGAGCGCCGCTCCCGTGAACCTCCTTTCGGCGAACAGGCCCATGTCCAGCATCGGATGGGGTGTGTGGCGCTCCCAGACAGCGAACACGGCCATGGCCACGGCGGCGACGGCGAGCGGGCCAAGCACCAGCGGGTCCGTCCAGCCGTGCTCGGCGACGGCGATGACCGCCCAGACCAGGGACACCATGCCGAGGACGGACAGCGGCAGGCCGACGAAGTCGGGCCGTTCGCTGTGCGGATTGCGGGACTCGGGGACCAGCCAGGCGATGGCGACCAGACCGATGAGTGCAATCGGCACGTTGATCAGGAAGACCGCGCCCCACCAGAAGTGGGCCAGCAGGAACCCGCCGATGATGGGGCCACCCGCCATACCGGCGGCCGATACGGCCATCCAGATACCGATGGCCTTCATGCGCTCCTCGTCGCCGAAGACATGCATGAGGACAGCCAGCGTGGCCGGCATGAGGAGGGACGCGCCGAGGCCCATGACCACCCGGGCCGTGACCAGCATGCCCACCGAACCGGCCAGCGCTCCGATCAGTGAGCCCCCGCCGAACAGGGTGAGTCCCGCGAACAGGGCCCGCTTGCGGCCGAAGTGGTCGGCCATGCCGCCGGATGCGATGAGGAGACCGGCCAGAGCGAGCGAGTAGGCGTTGATCACCCACTGCACGTCCGCTGTACTGGCGTCGAGGTCCTCCATGAGGGTGGGGACGGCGACGTTCAGGACGGTGTTGTCCAGCACCGTCGTCAGCAGGGTCAGGCAGAGGACCCCCAGGATCCACCACTTGCGGTCACGTTCGGATGTCGCCATCAGCGTGCTCCTTCCGGGCCGGTCTCGTACAGCATACGAATCAGTCGTACACTGGACGAGAGGTTCTGGGTGCGGATTCCGGCCAACTGGGGAAGGTCATCCGTGACGGCCTGGCTACGAGAACGGAGACGCATCGCGTGGCACGGAGAATCGGGGACGAGAGGGACCGCGCCTGGGTCAGCCGGGCGATCGAACTGCTGCTGGCCGACCGGGCGGACGAACCCCCCACGCCTCTGCGGGCGTTCCCGCTCGCCGGGCCACCGGGGGCGGCGCTGTACCTGAAGGACGAGTCGCGGCGGCCGACGGGGAGCCTGAAGCACGGGCCCGCCCGTGACCTGTTGCTCGATGCCCTGCGCGCCGGTGAGATCGGGCCCGGCACCGCGCTGTTCGAGGCCACCAGCGGCAACATGGCCGTCGCACAGGCACACTTCGCGCGGCTCCTCGGGCTGCCGTACACCGCCGTCGTACCGGGCAGGACCGGGACGGCCAAGCGCCGGCGGATCGAGGCGCAGGGCGGGATCTGCCATCCCTTCGACCCGCCGCTCGCGGTCTACGGCAAGGCGCGTTCCCTCGCGGAGGAGGCCGGCGGTCACTGTGTGGACCATCTGGAGCGGGTGGGGGACGCGGTCGACTGGAGCGGTCCGACAAGTCTCGGGGCGCAGATCCTCAGCGACACGGAGAATGCCGGGGAGCCCGCGCCGGCGTGGATCGTCGTGGGGGTCGGCAGTGGGGCCACGTCGGCTGCCGTCGGCCGGTATCTCCGGATGCGCGGAGTGGGGACCAAGCTCGCCGTGGTCGACCCGGAGAACTCGGCGTACTTCGCCGGCTGGGCCGCGGACTTCCCCGGGTACACCACCGGCATGCCCTCCCGCATCGAGGGGATCGGACGGCCTCGTATGGAGCCCGCCTTCGATCCGTCCGTGATCGATCTGGTGATCCCGGTGCCGGACGTTGCGAGCGTGGCGGCGATGCGGCATCTGCACGCGATCACCGGGCTGATGGCGGGACCCTCCTCCGGGAGCTGTCTGTGGGGCGCCTTCCAGGTGCTGGACCGCATGCGCCGGGAGGACGTCCGGGGGCCGGTCGTGATGGTCGTCGGGGACGGCGGCGAGGCCTACCGTGACACCTACTACGACGACTCCTGGACCGAGGCCAAGGGGTGGCGACTGCACGGCCCGCTCTCCGACATGGAGCACTTCACCGCAACGGGGGCCTGGAGTGGCGCCCGGCCGGGCGAACCCGGCCGGGACGACGGCTCGTGAGGCCTCTCATGCGGCCCGTACCGACACCGGCAGGCTCGTCACGCCGAAGATGTCGGGGCGCTGGTGGTAGGCCGGGGTGCCGACGGTGATGTCCTGGTAGCGGTCCAGCAGGGCACGCAGGACGATCGACGACTCCATCCTGGCCAGGGGTGCGCCGAGACAGAAGTGGATGCCGTGGGAAAAGGTCAGATGGCCCGTCGGGGTGCGGCGGGGGAGGAAGCGGTCAGGGTCGGGGAACTGCAGTTCGTCGCGGTTGGCCGACAGCAGCCAGGTGACCACGATGCGACCGGCCGGGACGTCCACCTCGCCGATCCGGGTGTCCTCACGGGTGAGCCGGTAGAGGAAGGACACCGGCGGGCGGTAGCGCAGCACCTCGTCCAGGGCCCCGGGGATCAGCGAAGGGTCCTCACGCATGAGAGCCAGGGTGCCCGGTGTCTCGTCGAAGCTGAGCAGGGCGTTGCTCATGAACAGTGTCGTCGTCAGATGCCCGGCGAGCAGCAGGAACGCCGAGAAGTTGACCATCTGCTTGTCGGTGAGGCGCTCGCCGTCGGCTTCCGCCGCCACCAGGCGGGACAGCAGGTCGTCCCGGGAGGTGGTGCGGCGGTCCTGGACATGGGCGAGGAGGTAGTCCGCCATCTCGGTGAGCTCGGCGGCGCGGGTCTTGGCGTAGCCACCCTCGAGGAACTGGCCGGCCGTCACCTCGTCGCTGGGCGGCAGTAGGTACTCCGCCCATCGGCGGAACATCTCCCGGTCCGAGGTGGGGATGCCCAGCAGCTCGGCGATGACCACCACCGGCAGCGGCCCCGACAACTCCTCCACCAGGTCGAACTCCGTGCGCCCGGCGACCGGGTCGAGGAGTTCCGCGGTGACCGCGTGGATCCTCGGCTCGAGACCCGCCACCGTGCGCGGGGTGAACGCCTGGCTGATCAGCTTGCGCAACTGTCCGTGCCGGGGCGGGTCCGTCACGCTCAGGGACGCCTCCGCGAAGTTCGGCAGGCCCGGCTCCGGCGGGGGTGCGAGGGAGCTGAAGTCTGAGGAGAAGACGGCGGGTTCGGACAACACGCGCAGCGCGTCGGCGTGAGTGAGGACATGACACGAGCCGCTCGCCGGGTCGATCCACACGGGGGCGTCGCGTCGCATCCGCTTCAGCCACGCGTACAGCTCGCGGCCGTCGCCCACCACGGCGGGCGGCCCTTCGAACGGGGCGGACCCGGGTGTCACTGACGTCATCGGATCGTCTCCTCAGGAGGTCTGGACGGTGATCGGCAGGCTCTTCACCCCGAAGATCTCGGGACTGCGCTCGTAGTAGACGGGCGTTCCGACGTCCACCTGGCGGTAGCGGTCCAGGAGTTGGTTGAGAACGATCCGGGACTCCAACCGGGCCAGCGGGGTGCCGATGCAGAAGTGGATGCCGTGACCGAACGTCAGGTGGGTGCTGGGCTTGCGCGAGATGTCGAAGCGGTCCGGGTCGGGGAAGTGCCGCTCGTCTCGGTTGCCGGACATCTGCCAGCACATCACCGGCACGTTCGGCGGCAGGGTGACCCCGGCCAGCTCCGTCTCCTGGCGGGTGACCCGGGCCTGGAAGACCACCGGCGGCCGGTGCCGCAGCACCTCTTCCAGGAAGGCCGGCACCAGCTCGCGGTCCTCGCGGACCGCCTTGGCCTGCCCGGGCTCCTCCGCGCAGCTCAACAGGGCGTTACCCATCAGCAGCGAGGTCGTCAGATGGCCGGCCAGCAGCAGGAAGTTCAGGAAGCTGACGGTCTCGCCGTCGGTCAGCGCGTCGCCGTCGACCTCGGCGGTCACCAGCCGGGTGATCAGGTCGTCGCGTGGGGTGGTACGGCGGTCCTGGACGTGGCCCAGCAGATAGGCGTGCATGTCCTTGAGCTGGCCGACTATCTGTTCGGGCATCGTGCCGTCGGGTACGGCGCCCACCGGCAGCTCGTAGTTGGTCGACAGCAGGGCCTCGCCCCAGCCACGGAACAGCTCGCGGTCGGCCGGCGGGATGCCCAGCATCTCGGCGATGACGATGACCGGCAGCGGGTAGGCGACCGCGCTCACCAGGTCGAAGTCCCGCTCCCCCGCGACGGTGTCGAACAGCTCCCGGGTCAGCACCTCCACCTTGGGCTCCAACTGGGCGATCATGCGGGGGGTGAACGCCTGGCTGACCAGCCGGCGCAGCTTGCCGTGCCGGGGCGGGTCGGTCATGGTCAGCACGCCCTCGGTGAAGTTGGGGGCGTCAGGGTCCGGCGGTGGCATGATCGCGCTGAAGTCGGAGCTGAACACGTCCGGGGAGGACATCACCTTCAGCAGGTCGTCGTAGCGGAACACATGTGCCGCGCCGGTCATCTCGTCCCGCCACACCGGGTGGCGGTCACGCATCGTCTTCAGCCAGTCGAGCAACTGACGGCCGTCCCCCACCCCGGTCGGGGGCCGGGGCACCTCCGCCGTCCCGGCGGCGTCCGTCGGTTCCATCGGTCGGGTCATCGCAGCTTCACTCCTCGCGGGTGGATGCGGCAGACCGAAGCGCGCCTCGGGCACGGTGCCGGTCCGGCACTTCGGCGCCTGGGGCCGGACGCTAGCCCTTGATCAGGGCTGTGACCCGGGCCACTGCCGGAAGCTGTCGGGCTCGGGGCAGGAACGTGCCATTCGGGTGGTGGGCCCGGTCAACCGACCTAGCGTTCCCTTCGAGTCGCAGTCGAACGTCCGCGCTACGGGCCGGGCGTCGAGGGACGGGGGACCAGCGTGCACCTGACGGCCGACGGCACCACCACCCGCTTTCGCGCGTACGGACCGCGGCAGCTGGACGAGATCGCCCGGCGGCATCCGCTTCCGGACGCCGCACGTGAGACGGTCCGGCTGGTGTCGCGGGTGCTGCCGTTCCGGGTGAACGAGTACGTGCTCTCCGAACTTGTCGACTGGACCCAGGCTCCGGATGATCCCATGTACCAGCTGGTGTTCCCGCAGCACGGCATGCTCGACGAGGCCGATACGGCGGTCCTGCGCCGACTGGCCGGGCGCCGGGACGGCGACCCCGAGGTGGTCGCCGCGGTCCGTGCGATCCGTGAACGGCTCAACCCGCATCCCGGCGGGCAGCAGGAGCTGAACGTGCCGCGCGACGACTCAGGTACGGTCCCCGGTCTCCAGCACAAGTACCGGGAGACCGTCCTGTACTTCCCCGGCCAGGGACAGACCTGCCACACCTACTGCACCTACTG
This sequence comes from Streptomyces sp. NPDC005791, assembly GCF_042871485.1. NCBI lineage: Bacteria > Bacillati > Actinomycetota > Actinomycetes > Kitasatosporales > Streptomycetaceae > Streptomyces > Streptomyces sp. NPDC005791. The sequence goes on along the minus strand of NZ_JBIAIP010000003.1, from coordinate 340,182 downwards.
CTTCCGCTGGGCACAGTTCGTCGGGGACGCCGACCTGCGGTTCGCGGCGCGGGGCCCCGAGGGCCTGATCCGGTATCTCCGCGGGCACCCCGACGTCAGCGATGTGCTGGTCACCGGCGGTGACCCGATGGTGATGACCACCGAGCGGCTGCGCACCCATCTGGAGCCGCTGCTCGATGCGCCGACCGTACGGACGATCAGGATCGGCACCAAGTCGCCGGCCTACTGGCCGCAGCGGTTCGTCAGCGACGCCGATGCCGACGACGTACTGCGCCTTTTCGAGCGCGTCGTGGGCTCCGGGCGCGTCCTCGCGCTGCTGGCCCACTTCAGCCATCCGCGCGAGCTCGCCACCCCGCTCGCCCAGCGTGCGCTGGAGCGGATCCGGGCGACGGGCGCGGTGGTGTACTGCCAGGCACCCCTCATCGGCCACGTCAACGACAGCGCCGCCACCTGGTCCGCGCTGTGGCGGGCCGAACTCGCCGCCGGGCTTGTGCCGTACTACATGTTCGTGGCCCGCGACACCGGGCCGCACGCCTACTACCGGGTACCGCTCACCCGCGCGGTGGACGTCTTCCAGGACGCCTACCGAGACCTGCCCGGCCTCGCCCGGACCGTGCGCGGGCCCGTGATGTCGACGACCGTCGGCAAGATCGTCGTGGACGGGGTGGAACAGATCGCCCAGGAACGGTACTTCCGGCTGCGGCTGCTCCAGGCCCGCGATCCCCGGCTGGTCGGGCGTCCGTTCCGGGCGCCCTGGTCGCCCGATGCCGCCTGGTTCGACGATCTCCGGCCCGAGACGGGCGACGACGAGACGCTGCGCGCCGCGCTGACGACCGGTTTCCGGACGGAGGTCGCGCGATGAGCGCCGGGATGTCGCCCAACCTCGCCCTCGACCAGGAGGTCGCCCGGCTGCGGGCCGCCGGGCAGCGGGTGCTGCATCTGGGGTTCGGGGAGGCGCGGTTGCCGCTGCACCCGGGGCTGACACGGGCGCTCGGTGACGGTGCCTGGCACACCGCCTACGGCCCGGTCGCGGGGCGTCCGGAGGTGCTGGCCGCCGTGGCCGGTTACCACGGCCGACGGGGGCTGCCCACCGAGAGCGAACAGATCGTCGTGGCGCCCGGCAGCAAACCGCTGCTGATGGCGCTGGTCGCCGCCGTCGAGGGCGAGGTGCTGCTGCCCCGGCCGGCCTGGGTGACGTACGGGCCGCAGGCGCGTCTGTCGGGGCGCGAGGCCTGGGGGGTCGACGTCCCGGAAACGTGCGGGGGCGTGCCCGACCCGGCCGCACTGTCCGGCACCCTCCGGCGGATGCGGGAGCGGGGCCGACGGCCCGGGCTGCTCGTGCTGACCCTGCCGGACAACCCGACCGGCACCCTGGCGCCGCCCGGTCTCATCCGCGAGGTCTGCGGGATCGCCCGCGCGGCGGACCTCACCGTCGTCTCCGACGAGATATACCGGGACCTTCTCCACGACCCCGCCACCGCCTTCCTCAGCCCCGCCGAGGCCGCACCCGAGCGCACGGTCGTCACCACCGGGCTCAGCAAGACGCACGCCCTCGGCGGCTGGCGGATCGGCTCGGCCCGCTTTCCCGCCGGCGACCGGGGCGCCGAGCTGCGCGCCCGAGTCCTCGCCACCGCCAGTGAAGTCTGGTCCTCGCTCGCCGGGCCACTGCAGAGTGTCGCCCGGTACGCCTACGACGAGCCGCCCGAGCTCACCGAGCACGTCGCCCGCGGCGCACGGCTGCACGCCGCCGTCACCCAGGCCGTGCACCGCACCATGACCGAAGCGGGCGCCCGAGTCCGCTCCCCCGACGGCGGCTTCTACGTCTACCCCGACTTCGAGCCGGTCCGCGCCGTGCTCGCCGCCCACGGCGCCGTCGACTCGGCGTCCCTGGAGCGGGTCCTGCTGGAGCGGGCCGGAGTCGCCGTCCTCGGCGGCCACCACTTCGGCGACGACCCGCACGCCCTGCGCTTCCGTGCCGCGACCAGCCTGCTCCACGGCGGGACCGACCGCCGGCACCGCGCCGCCATGGAGTCGGACGACCCGACCGACCTGCCGTACATCCGCCGCGAGTTGGAACTGCTCGCTCAGGTCCTGACGAAGCTGACGGCCTGACGGCCGCCGTGCTCACCGGAGGGAGTCACATGACCACGGGTGCCGAACAGGGCACACAGCCTGCGCTCGCCGGGTTCGACGGTGACACCACTGTGTCACCGCCGCGCGGGTACGAACACCGGTTGCGCCAGGACGTCGCCGTCCTCGACACCTGGCTGGGCGACTACATCAGCCGGCCGAGTCCGCAGCTGCGCCGCAAGGGAGCCGTCTGTCCCTTCATGCCGGCCGCACTCCAGGCCGACGCGCTGCGCGCCAGCTTCCACTACGACATCTCCGGCAAGGACCCGGACGAACTGCACGACCTCCTGGAGGAGGAACTCACCCGGTTCATGCGGCGGCCCGCCGAGCACTCCCTGGACAGCCTCGTCGTGGTGCTTCCCGATCTCGCCGAGGACGGATACGCCGCCCTGGACGAGGCCCACACCCGGCTGAAGGACGCCGCCGTGACGGGCGGCGCCATGATCGGTCAGTTCCACCCCGCCTGCGACGAACGCTCGGTACGCAACGACGGGTTCCCTGTCTCCCGCTCCCCGCTGCCGCTGCTCGCGATCCGGCACATGGCCTCGCACGACATCCTCTTCCTGCACGAACTCCCGCACTGGTTCGACTCCTACCGCGAACGCTTCGGTGACCAGTTCACCGAGGGACGGATCCGTGAGCCCCTGATGCTCGGCATGTTTGCCGCGGCCGAGCGCCGCCACCTCCGGCGGAAGGAGTCCTGATGCGCCCCGAGGAAGCCGACGCCGCCGTCGCCGTACGCGCGCTGCTGTACGCACCACTGGTCTCGCGTGCCCTGTGCAGTGTGGCCGAACTGGGCATCCCCGACGCCCTGTCGGACGGCCCGCGCACCGCCGCGGAACTGGCCCGGGACACCGGTGCCCACGAGAGTGCCCTGCATCAGGTGCTGACCGCGCTGACCGCCTTCGATGTCTTCGAGGTGCTGCCGGACGGCCGGTTCGCCCTGGCTCGCCTCGGCACCGCCCTCACCGCCGACGCCCCCGGCAGCGCTCTGCCCAGCGCCCTGATGGCCCAGGCCCTCTCGGCCCGCGCCTGGCAGGGCATCCCGGACACCGTACGCACCGGAGCGCCCGCCTTCGACAAGGAGTTCGGCGCCGACTTCTTCACCGTCCTCGACCGACGCCCCGACCTGCGGGCCCTGTTCGACGCCACGCAGGCCCGCGATGTCGAACTGGAGAGCGCGGCCGTCCTGCGCGCCCACGACTTCTCCTCCGCGGCCACCTTGGTCGACGTCGGTGGGGGCGACGGCGCCCTCCTCGGCCACCTCCTGACGGCCCACCCGAGCCTGCGCGGGGTACTGCTCGACCGGCCCGCCGCGGCCGCCACGGCGCGCGCCCGGTTCACCGCCGCCGGGCTCACCGACCGCGCCGAGGCACGCTCCGGGGACTTCTTCACCGCCGTACCGGAGGGCGGGGACGTCTATCTGCTGCGGGAGATCCTGCACGACTGGGACGACGAGCAGTGCGTCACCCTGCTCGCCGCCTGCCGTCGGGCCATGCCCGCGCACGCCCGTCTCATCGTGGTCGAACTCGCCGCCGACGACCGGCCGGGCACCGACGCCGACGCCCGCACAACCGCGTTGATGTCCCTGTACATGCTCTCCGTGCTGCCCGGCCGTGAGCGGACCCCTCGCGAGTTCGGGGCGCTGCTCGGTGCGGCGGGCCTGCGGCTGGACACCGTGAGCCGGCTGACCGGGCAGAAGGCCCTGCTCGTGGCGACCCCCGAACCCGCCGACCCGTCCTCTCGAACGAGCCGTGAGCGGAGCACCGACCATGTCTGAGACCCCCGCACCACGCCACCCGCTGACCGGCCCGCAGCTCGGCGCCTACTACGGCCATGAACTGGACCCGCTGAAGTCGACGTACAACCAGGCCTCCTACCTGGAGATCACCGGCCCGCTGAGGGCGGACCTGCTGGAGACGGCGCTCAGGCGGGCGGTCGCCGAGACCGACGCGCTGCGGATGCGGTTCGCGGCCGACGCCACCGGACCCGTGCAGTACCCGTACGCGCCGGATCCTTTCCCCTTCCCGGTGCTCGACGTGACCGGCGCGGACGATCCGCGGGCCGAGGCCGAGGCGTGGATGCGCGCGGAGCTGGCGCGCCCCGTCGACCTGGCCACCGGACCCACCCATGCCGAGGCGCTGTTCCGGATCGGGCCCGACCGGCACCTGTGGTACCAGCGCCACCACCACCTCGTGCTCGACGGCTACGGCGTCTGGCTGCTCACCCGGCGCACGGCCGCGCTGTACGACGCCCTGCTCGGGGGCGTCGACACCGCGGGCACCCCGATGCGGCCGCTCGGCGACCTGCTCGACGAGTATTCCGCCTACCTCGGCTCCGAGGACTACGACCGCGACCGCGCCCACTGGCACCGGCGGCTCGCCGCGCGGCCCGCCCCGGTGCGACTGGGCGGCCGTAGCGCCCCCGCCGGGCCGGGGTACATCCTGCACCGCACCGCCGCCGACGTCTCCGTCACCCGGGGTCTGCACGCGCTCGCCGAGCGGCTCGGGCAGCGCTGGACGCGCCCCGCCGTGGCAGCCGTCGCCGCCCATGTGCACGCCGAGACCGGACGGCGGGACCTGCTGCTGACGCTGCCCGTCACCGGCCGTACGACGCCGGCCGCCCGTGAGGTGCCGGGCATGCTCGCCACGATGCAGCCCCTGCTGCTCGACCACGACCCGGGCGTCGATCTGGCCGGGTTCACGGCCCGGGTCGCCGAGCGGGTCGACGAGGCCTTGGCCCATCAGCGGTACCCGTACGAGCGGCTACGCCGTGCGCTGCGCACCCCGTCCGACGCGCCCAAGCTGTACGGGCCGATCGTCAATGTGCTCGCCTTCTCCGCGGAGCCGACGTTCGGCGGCCTGCCGGCCGTACGGCAGTGGATCGCCATCGGGCCCGTGGACGACCTGGAGTTCATGATCCAGGAGTCGGCCACCGGGGAGCTCCAGCTCAACCTGTGGGCCAACGCGGCCGTCTACTCGGCCGATACCGTGGCCCGCCACGGCGAGGACGTCATCTCGCTGCTCACCCGCTTCGCCGAGGCGGACCCGGACACACCTCTGGCGCACCTGACGCAGCGGCGGACCGCCGCGACGACGCCGGCTACGGCCGCCGAGCCGCCGACCGGTACCGCCACCGACCTGTTCGCCGCCCGCGTCGCTGCGGACCCCGAAGCCCCCGCACTGCTCACCGAAGGCGAACCGCCGCTGCCCTATGCGGAGTTGGGTGCTCGAGTCGAGCGGCTCGCCCTGCGCCTGATGGAGCGCGGGGTCGGACCGGAGAGCCTCGTGGCGCTGGCGCTGCCGCGGGGGCGGACTCTGATGACGGCCGTGCTCGCGGTGTGGAAGGCGGGGGCCGCGTTCCTGCCCGTGGACCCCGACTACCCGCCGGACCGGGTCGAGTTCATGCTCGCCGACGCCCGTCCCGCACTGTTGCTGACCGAACCTTCCGTCGACCTGTCGGCGGTGGAGCTGGCCGGACTGCCCCGGATGACGCTCCGGAGCGACGACACCGGACCGGCGCCGACCGCCGCTCCGTTCCCGTCGGCCGATCCGGCCCACCCGGCCTACGTCATCTACACCTCGGGCTCGACCGGCCGTCCCAAGGGCGTGGTTGTCACCCACGCCGGTATCGCCGACCTCGTGGCCACCCAGCGGATCCGGCTGACCGCCGGACCCGGCGCCCGCGTGCTGCAGTTCGCCTCGCCCAGCTTCGACGCGGCGTTCTGGGAGACGGCGATGGGCCTGTTCAGCGGTGCCGCGCTGGTGGTGGAACCGGCCGACAGGCTGACCCCGGGGCCCGCGCTCGCCGCGACCCTCGCCCGGCACCGGGTCACCCATCTCACCGTGCCGCCCTCCGCACTGTCCGCGATGACCGGCCTCGACCTGCCCACCGTGACCACCCTCGTCGTCGCCGGAGAAGCGGTGACCGAGCAGTTGGTGGGCGACTGGGCGCCCGGCCGCACCATGGTCAACGCCTACGGACCGACCGAGACGACCGTCTGCGCCACCACCAGTGGCCCGCTCACCGCCGACGGCGGCCCCGCCCCGCTCGGCGCCGGCGTCCTCGGCAGCCGCGTCCACGTCCTCGACGACGCCCTGCGCCCGGTCGCCTCCGGCGGCACCGGAGAGCTCTACGTCGCCGGACACTCCCTCGCCCGCGGCTATCTGCGAAGGCCCGGCCTGACCGCCACCCGCTTCGTGGCCTGCCCGTTCGGGACGCCCGGCGAGCGCATGTACCGCACAGGCGATCTCGTGCGGTGGACCGGGGACGGACAGCTCGTCTTCGTGGGCCGCTCCGACGACCAGGTCAAGGTGCGCGGTCACCGGCTGGAGCTCGGCGAGGTGGAGACCGTCCTGCGGCGCCACCCCGAGGTCGCGCAGAACGCGGTGACCGTCCACGGCGAACTGCTCGTCGCCTACGTCGTGGCCGCTCCCGACGCGAGCGTCGACGCCGGGACGCTGCGCGGATACGCCGCAGCACGGCTGCCCGATCACATGGTGCCGGGCGCCGTCGTCCTCCTGGACTCGCTTCCGCTCACCCCCAACGGCAAGACGGACCGGGCCGCACTCCCTGCGCCGGACTTCCGGGCGACGCCCGCCGTTGCGGACGCCCGCCGTCCGCTCACCGAGCACGAGGTGGTGCTGTGCCGGCTGTTCGCCGAGGTCCTCGCGCTCGAGGAGGTCGGTCCGGACAACGACTTCTTCGACCTCGGCGGCCACTCCCTGCTGGCCACCCGTCTCCTGGTGAAGATCCGTACGACCGTCGGTGCCGACCTCTCGGTCGCCGACCTCTTCGACGCCCCCACCCCCGCGGGTCTGGCCGCCCGTCTTGCCCCGCCCGGTGCCGGAGGCGTGACCCGGCGGGAGCGGCCGGAGGTCGTGCCGCTGTCGTACGCCCAGCGCAGGCTGTGGTTCCTGCACAAACTGGAGGGGCCCGGCGCGACGTACAACATTCCGCTCGCCCTGGAGATCGAGGGGCGCCTGGACGTGGAGGTCCTGGAAGCGGCCGTCAACGACGTGGTCGCCCGGCACGAGCCCCTGCGGACCGTGATCGGGGAGCGCGAGGGCGACCCGGAGCAGGTCATCCGTGAACCCGCGCCGGGCCTCGTGACCGTCGACTCGCAGGAGGCAGAGGCGGACCGGCTGTCGGACACCCTCGCCCGGGCCGTGGCCCATCCCTTCGACCTCGGCCGTGACCTCCCCCTGCGTGTCAGCGTGTTCCGCGCCGAAGAGGACCGTTACACGGTTCTCCTTCTCATGCACCACATCGCCGGGGACGGCGCCTCCCTGCGGCCGCTGCTGCGGGATCTGACGGAGGCGTACGCGGCACGGCTGAGGGGGCACGCGCCGCGATGGGCTCCGCTTCCGGTGACGTACACCGACTACGCCCTGTGGCAGCGAGAGCAGTTCGGGGAGGACGAGGAGCACCCTGATCTGACGTACTGGCGCGCTGCTCTCGCCGGGCTGCCCGACGCGCTGGAGCTGCCCTCCGACCGGCCCCGCCCGGCGGTCAGCAGCCACCGTGGCGCCGTGCACACCTTCCGTGTCGACCCGGGGCTGCACCGGGCGCTCCTGGACGTCGCGCGGGAGACGGGGACGACGTTGTTCATGGTGTTGCAGGCCGGACTGGCCGCGCTGCTGTCCCGGCTGGGCGCCGGGGACGACATCCCACTCGGCTCCCCCGTCGCAGGACGCACCGACGACAGCCTGGACGAACTGGTCGGATTCTTCGTCAACACCCTGGTCCTACGGACCGACACCTCCGGCAACCCCACCTTCCGCGAACTGCTCGCCCGCGTCCGGGCCACCGACCTCGACGCGTACGCCCACCAGGACCTGCCCTTCGAGCAACTGGTGGAGGCACTCAACCCGGAGCGGTCACTGTCCCGGCAGCCCCTCTTCCAGGTGATGCTGTCGCTCGACAACAACCCTTCCGCCGCCGTCACCATGCCCGGACTCGGTGTACACACCCGGGTCGTCCGGGCCGAGGTCGCCCGCGTCGACCTGACGCTGAGCCTCAGCGAGGGGCAGGGCGGCGGTATGGAGGGCTCCCTGGAGTACGCCACCGACATGTTCGAGGCGGACACCGCCGCCGCGCTCATGGCACGCCTGGTGGGACTGCTCGCAGCGGCCGTGACCGACCCGTCCGTCACCGTGGCCGACCTGGACGTCCTCAGGGCGGGCGAGGCGGCGATGCTGACCGTGGGGTGGAACGCGCCCGCGCTGCACGTCGCCGCGGACCTCACGTCCCGCACGGTTCACGGACGCTTCGCCGAGCAGGCAGCCCGCACCCCGGACGCCGTCGCGCTGCGCGAGCCCGACGGCGGCACCGTGACCTACCGCGAGGTGGACCAGCGGCAGCGCCGCCTCGCGGTACGGCTGCGCGCCCTCGGCATCGGCCCGGGCGATCGGGTCGCCGTCCTCCAGGAGCGATCGGCGGCGCTGGTCGTCACCACGCTGGCCGTGCTGCGCACCGGCGCCGCCTACGTCCCGCTGAACCCGGCCGACCCCGCGCCCCGTATGCGGCACGTTCTGGCAGAGACGGGCGCCGCCGCCCTGCTCACCGACAGGGCCGACGCCCTGCCCGAGCCGGGCGTCCCGGTGCTGTGCGTCGTCGGCGCACCGGACCTGGACGGGCCCGGCGACGAAGCGCTCTTCGCGGGTCAGGCCGACGATCTCGCCTACATCATGTACACCTCAGGTTCGACCGGTGCCCCCAAGGGCATCGCCGTGACCCACGCCAACATCCTGGCCCTGGTCGACGACCGGCGCTGGCGCTCCGGCGCGCACGGCCGTGTACTGCTGCACTCTCCGTACGCCTTCGACGCCTCGACCTACGAGATGTGGGTGCCGCTGCTGCACGGCGGAGAGGCGGTGCTCGCGCCCGCCGGCGGGCTCGACTCCGCCGCACTCGCCGACACCATCGAACGGCACGGTGTGTCCGCGGTGTTCCTCACCACAGCTCTGTTCAACCACCTCGTCGAGGAGCACCCCGGCTCCCTGTCCGGGGTGCGAGAGGTGTGGACCGGCGGCGAGTTCGTCTCGCCCGGGGCCGTACGCCGGTCCCTCGAACGCTGCCCCGGCACCAAGGTCGTGCATGTCTACGGACCCACCGAGACCACCACGTTCGCGGTCTGCCACCCGCTGGCGGGACCGGAGTCGGTCCGGCACGAGACAGTACCCATCGGCCGTGCCCTGGACGGCGACCGCTGCTTCGTGCTCGACGAGCGGCTGCGGCCCGTGCCGCCGTGGGTGGTGGGCGAGCTCTACATCGCGGGCGAGGGGGTGGCCCGCGGATACGTCGGCCGGCCTGGGCTGACGGCACAGCGGTTCGTGGTGTGTCCGTTCGGGGCGCCGGGTGAGCGCATGTACCGCACCGGCGACCTGGTGCGGTGGACGGGCGACGGACAGCTCGTCTTCGTGGGCCGCTCCGACGACCAGGTGAAGATCCGCGGCCATCGCATCGAACTCGGCGAGATCCAGGCTGCCCTGCTGGACGACCCGTCCGTGGCCCACGCCGTGGTGACCGTCCTCGACGACGCCCCCGTCGGCCGCCGTCTGGCCGCCCATGTCGTCCCTGCCGACCTCACCGACCCGCCCGTCGTGGACCGCCTGCACGCCCGGCTTGCCGAGCGGTTGCCGGGGTTCATGGTGCCGGGGGTGTTCGTGGTGATGGACGCGTTGCCGTTGACACCGAACGGGAAGGTCGACCGGCGGGCACTGCCGGCGCCTTCCGAGGCTGTCGTCCGGGGAGCGGGCGGCCGGGTCGCGGGATCGCCGGAGGAGGAGATGGTGTGCCGGGTCTTCGCGGAGGTGCTGGGACTCCCGCGGGTAGGGGCGGACGCACAGTTCTTCGAGTTGGGCGGTCATTCGCTGCTGGCGACCCGGGTGGTGGGCCGGCTGCGGTCACTGTTCGGGGTGGAACTGCCGATCCAGACGCTCTTCGACGCACCCACGCCTGCCGGGCTGACGGCACGCCTGCGGGGGCTGTCCGGCCGGTCCCGGCCGGGTGTGGCCCGGCGGGAGCGACCGGAGATCGTACCGCTGTCGTACGCCCAGCGCAGGCTGTGGTTCCTGCACAAACTGGAGGGGCCCGGCGCGACGTACAACATTCCGCTCGCCCTGGAGATCGAGGGGCGCCTGGACGTGGAGGTCCTGGAAGCGGCCGTCAACGACGTGGTCGCCCGCCACGAACCCCTGCGCACCCTGATCACCGACGACGACGGCTCACCCCGGCAGCTCATCCACGAACCGGCGCCTGATCTGGTGACCGCGGAGACGCACGAGGTCGAGGCGGACGGGCTGCCCGCGGCGCTCGCGGACGCGGTGACGTACCCCTTCGATCTCGCCGGTGAGCTGCCGCTGCGAGTGGACGTGTTCCGTACGGCCCCCGAGCGATGGACCGTACTTCTGCTGGTGCATCACATCGCCGGGGACGGATGGTCGCTGCGGCCCTTGCTGCGGGACCTGACCGAGGCCTACGCGGCACGGCAGCGCGGCCGGGCGCCGCAATGGGCCCCGCTGCCGGTGACGTACACCGACTACACCCTGTGGCAACGGGACCTGCTCGGCGCCCCGGAGGATGCGGACTGTCTCGCGCACAGGCAACTCGCATACTGGCGACGGGCATTGGCCGGGATGCCGGAACAGCTCGCGCTCGCCACGGACCGCCCCCGGCCCGCAGTGACGAGCTTCCGGGGCGAGGTGCACCGGGTACGGTTCAGCGGCTCTCTGCACCGGGCGCTCCTGGACGTCGCGCGGGAGACGGGGACGACGTTGTTCATGGTGGTGCAGGCCGGACTGGCCGCGCTGCTGTCCCGGCTGGGCGCCGGGGACGACATCCCACTCGGCTCCCCCGTCGCAGGACGCACCGACGACAGCCTGGACGAACTGGTCGGATTCTTCGTCAACACCCTGGTCCTACGGACCGACACCTCCGGCAACCCCACCTTCCGCGAACTGCTCGCCCGCGTCCGGGCCACCGACCTCGACGCGTACGCCCACCAGGACCTGCCCTTCGAGCAACTGGTGGAGGCACTCAACCCGGAGCGGTCACTGTCCCGGCAGCCCCTCTTCCAGGTACTGGTCGTGCTGCAGAACGCGCCGGCGGCGGCGTACTCGCTGCCCGGCCTGGACATCCGCCCGGTGCCGACCGTGCCGGGCGTGTCGAAGTTCGACTACTCGCTCAGCCTGCACGAGACCTACGACGCCGAGGGACGGCCGGACGGTCTCGAGGGGTACGTCGAGTACTCGACCGATCTTTTCGACCGGGCCACCGTCGTCCGTACCGTGGACTTGCTGGACCGAATGCTGAGCCGCTTCGCCGAGGACTGCGACCGGTCCATCGGTGAGATCGAGACGGTAACCGGCGAGGACCGCCGACGGGTGCTGGAGACGTGGAACGAGACCGCGCCGTCGCCCGCCGAGGCCGACGTGCCCACGCTCTTCGAGCAGCAGGTGGCCGCCTCCCCCGACGATCCCGCGGTGATCTTCCCGGGCGGTCAGCTCAGCTACCGCCAACTGGACGAACGGGCCAACAAGTTGGCGCATCTGTTGCTGCGGCGTGGCATCGGGCGTGAGGACCGGGTGGCGCTGGCCGTACCGCGCGGCCCGGAGACCGTTGTGGCGCTGCTCGCCGTCCTCAAGGCGGGAGCCGCCTATGTGCCCGTGGACCCGGCCTATCCGGCGGCCCGGATCGCCTATCTCCTCGACGACTCGCGGCCCGCCCTCCTGGTCACTCACGGGGACACAAGCCCGCGTGCGACGGCGGGCGAGGTGCCCACACTGCTGCTCGACGCCCCCGAGGTCGTCACCGCGCTCGCCACCGCCCCCGGTACCGCGCCGGACCGCCCGGGCGAGTCCCAAGGCGCCGCCTACGTCATCTACACCTCGGGCTCCACCGGCCGCCCGAAGGGCGTCGTGGTCACCCACACCGGTGTCGCCGCCCTCGTCGCCTCGCAGCGGGACCGCTTCGGGGCGGGCCCCGGCAGCCGGGTCCTCCAGTTCGCCTCTCCCAGCTTCGACGCGGCCTTCTGGGAGACCGTGATGGCGCTGTTGACCGGCGCCGCCCTCGTGGTGGCCACGGCCGACCGGCTGACGCCGGGCGATCCGCTGGCCGGGCTGATCCAGGAGTCCGGCGTCACCCACGCCACGCTGCCGCCGTCCGCGCTGCGCGCGCTGGAGGACCGCGAACTGCCCTCGGTCCGCTCACTCGTCGTCGCGGGGGAGGCCGTCCACGCCGACCTGGTGCGGCAGTGGGCGCCGGGACGCTCCATGATCAACGCGTACGGCCCCACGGAGACCACTGTCTGCGCCACCACCAGCTCCGCGCTCGGCGCCGAGGACGCCCCACCGCCCATCGGCCGGCCGCTGACCGGCTCCCGGGTCTACGTTCTCGACGCGCGACTGCGCCCGGTGCCGCCCGGTGTGCCCGGCGAGCTGTACGTGAGCGGTCCGGCACTGGCCCGTGGCTACCTGCGCCGGCCGGGCCTGACGGCGGGCCGGTTCGTGGCCTGTCCGTTCGGGGCACCGGGCGAGCGCATGTACCGCACCGGCGACCTCGCGCGGTGGACCGGCGACGCACAGCTGGTGTTCGTCGGGCGCGCCGACGAGCAGGTCAAGATCCGCGGCCATCGCATCGAGCTCGGCGAGATCGAGACCGCGCTCGCCGAACACCCGGCGGTGGCCGACGCCGCCGTGGCCGTGCACCGCGACGACCTGGGGGACGCCCGCCTCACCGCGTACGTCGTCCCGTGCTCCGATGACGACCCGGTCCTGGACGAGGCCGCCGATCGGCAGCAACTCGACTCCTGGGCTTCGGTGTTCGACAGGCAGTACAGCGACGGGGAGCCCGGAGCCGACCTCGGTGAGGACTTCTCCGGCTGGCACAGCACCTACGACGGCGCACCCATCCCCCTCGACGACATGCGGGAATGGCGCTCGGCGGCCGTCGACGCCATCCTCGCCCTCCGGCCCCGGCGGATCCTGGAGATCGGCGTCGGCAGCGGTCTGCTCCTCGCCCCGCTGCTCGACCACTGCGAGACGTACTGGGGCACCGACGTCTCGCCCGAAGCGGTCGACGCCCTCGGCGCCCGGCTGGCCGCCGCCCGCCCCGACGCCGCGGGCCGGGTGCGGCTCACCGCCCTCGCAGCCGATGGCGTGGGCACCCTGCCCGAGGGCGAGTTCGACACGGTGGTGCTCAACTCCGTCGCGCAGTACTTCCCGAGCGAGCGTTACCTCGTCGACGTCCTGCACAAGGCGGTGCGGCTGCTCGCTCCCGGCGGCGCCCTCTACCTGGGCGACGTCCGGGACCTCAGGTCGGCGAAGCGGCTCCACCTGGCCTCGCAGGCCGGACGCCTCGGCGCGGCCACACCGGCCGAGGTGGTGCGCAGGGCGGCCGAACTCGCCCTCGCGGAGGAGAAAGAGCTACTGGTCGACCCCGAACTGTTCACCTCCTTCGCCGCCACCTGCCCCGGCATCGGCGGCGCCGACATCCGTCTCAAGCGCGGGCGTCGGCACAACGAACTCACCCGCTACCGCTACGAGGTGGTGCTCCACAAGAGGTCCACCGACGAGCTGCTGACGGTCGCCGACGCTCCTCGCGTGACCTGGGAGGAGCTGGGCGGCTCCGCCCAGGCGCTGGCCGCCGCGCTGACGGCACGGCGCCCGGAGATGCTGCGGGTGACGGGCGTGCCGAACGCCCGTACGGCGACCGACGTGCAGGACGCATCCGGAGCGCCCGAGCCCGACGACTTGTCCGCACTGGGCCGACGGCTCGGATACGAAACCGCCGTGACCTGGTCCGCCGACCGGCACGAGAGCGAACTCGACGTCGTCCTCGTCGACATGACGACCGCGGTTCCACGCCCGATGACCGGCGTCCACCGGACGGACGCCCCGGTCACCGGCCCGCTCACGAACACCCCGTCCGTCGCCTCGCGTTCGTCCCGGCTGACCGCCGGGCTACGGGCTCATGTCACCGAGCGGTTGCCGGGGTTCATGGTGCCGGGGGTGTTCGTGGTGATGGACGCGTTGCCGTTGACACCGAACGGGAAGGTCGACCGGCGGGCACTGCCGGCGCCTTCCGAGGCTGTCGTCCGGGGAGCGGGCGGCCGGGTCGCGGGATCGCCGGAGGAGGAGATGGTGTGCCGGGTCTTCGCGGAGGTGCTGGGACTCCCGCGGGTAGGGGCGGACGCACAGTTCTTCGAGTTGGGCGGTCATTCGCTGCTGGCGACCCGGGTGGTGGGCCGGCTGCGGTCACTGTTCGGGGTGGAACTGCCGATCCAGACGCTCTTCGACGCACCCACGCCTGCCGGGCTGACGGCACGCCTGCGAGGGCTGTCCGGCCGGTCCCGGCCGGGTGTGGCCCGGCGGGAGCGACCGGAGATCGTACCGCTGTCGTACGCCCAGCGCAGGCTGTGGTTCCTGCACAAACTGGAGGGGCCCGGCGCGACGTACAACATCCCGCTCGCCCTGGAGATCGAGGGGCGCCTGGACGTGGAGGTCCTGGAAGCGGCCGTCAACGACGTGGTCGCCCGCCACGAACCCCTGCGCACCCTGATCACCGACGACGACGGCTCACCCCGGCAGCTCATCCACGAACCGGCGCCTGATCTCGTCCGGGTCGGGCGACGGGAGATACCTCCCGAAGATCTGGAGTCGGTACTGGGCAAGGCGGTGGCCCATCCCTTCGACCTGGGCCGTGAACTTCCCGTGCGCGCCGAAGCCTTCCGGCACGGACCCGAGCGGTGGTCGGTGTTGCTGCTGGTGCATCACATCGCCGGGGACGGATGGTCGCTGCGGCCCTTGCTGCGGGACCTGACCGAGGCCTACGCGGCACGGCAGCGCGGCCGGGCGCCGCAATGGGCCCCGCTGCCGGTGACGTACACCGACTACGCCCTCTGGCAACGGGACCTGCTCGGCGACGAGGACGAGCCCGCTCCACTCGCCCGCGAGCAACTCTCCTACTGGCGACACACGTTGGACGGCCTTCCGGACCAGCTCGCGTTGCCCACCGACCGCCCCAGGCCCGCCGAGCCCAACTACCGGGGTGACATGCGGCCCTTCTTCATCGACCCGGGGCTGCACCGGGCCCTCCTGGACGTCGCGCGGGAGACGGGGACGACGTTGTTCATGGTGTTGCAGGCCGGACTGGCCGCGCTGCTGTCCCGGCTGGGCGCCGGGGACGACATCCCACTCGGCTCCCCCGTCGCAGGACGCACCGACGACAGCCTGGACGAACTGGTCGGATTCTTCGTCAACACCCTGGTCCTACGGACCGACACCTCCGGCAACCCCACCTTCCGCGAACTGCTCGCCCGCGTCCGGGCCACCGACCTCGACGCGTACGCCCACCAGGACCTGCCCTTCGAGCAACTGGTGAACGCGGTCGGCGCCGAGCGGTCCATGGCGTACAACCCGCTGTTCCAGGTCATGCTGGCGCTGGACAACAACGCCGACACCGCCATGGAGCTGCCGGGGCTGCGGGTGCGCCCACGGCCTGTGGGCACACGGGCCGCGCGCTTCGACCTCACGGTCGGACTGAGCGAGCGGGTCGTGGGCGATCTGGGGGCCGAGGGCGTCCAGGGCAGCGTCGAGTACAGCACCGATCTGTTCGACGCGGCGACCGTCGACGCGTTCGCGACCCGGCTGCTGCGGCTGCTGGGCCAGGCGGTGATCCGGCCCGACGTGCCTTTCGGCGACCTGGAGATCCTCACCGGGCAGGAGTACGCGGCGCTGACGGCGGCCGGCGGCCCGGGTGCCGCGCCCGAGGCCACGGCACCCGCACTGTTCGAGGAGCGGGTCCGGGAGGCACCGCACGCGGTCGCGGTGACGGCGGGGCGCGAGCAGCGCACGTACCGGGAGCTGAACGAGGCCGCCAACCGGCTGGCCCGGATACTGGTCGAGCGCGGGGCCGGGCCGGACACGGTGGTGGCGGTACAGCTCCCGCGTGGGCCCCGGCTCACCGAGGCGATGCTCGCCGTCCTCAAGGCGGGCGCCGCTTATCTGCCGCTCGACCCGGCGTATCCCGCCGACCGCATCGCGTACATGCTCGACGACGCCCGGCCGGTGCTGCTCGTCGGCGCTTCCACCGACGCCGCGGTGCCGGTCCTCGACCTCGACACCGAGGACACACGCGCCGCCCTGGGCATGGCGCTCCCGCACGACCTGGACGACTCCGAGCGCCGGGCACCCCTGCGCCCCGCCCACATCGCCTACGTGATCTACACCTCCGGCTCGACGGGACGGCCCAAGGGGGTCGAGGTGCCGCATCGGGGTGTCGCCAACCTGGTCGCCGCCTCCGGGGGGGAGCTGGGCGGGGTGGGCCCGGACAGCCGGGTGCTGCAGTTCGCCTCGCCGAGCTTCGACGGAGCGTTCTGGGAGATCGGCGGGACTCTGCTGACCGGCGGGTGTGTGGTCATGCACCCCACCGGCGCGTGGAACGCGGCCGAGGACCTCGTACCCCTGGTGGCCTCGCAGAAGGTGACGCATCTGGCCATCCCGCCGTCCGTGCTGGCGATCCTGCCGGACGACGCACTGCTGCCGGACACCACGCTGTTCGTCGTCGGCGAGGCCTGCCCGCCCGCGCTGGTGGAGCACTGGGCTCCCCGCTGCCGGATGCTCAACTCCTACGGCCCGACCGAGACCACCGTCTCCGCGACCGTCACCGAGCCGCTCACCGCGGGCGGTACCCCGCCCATCGGCACCCCGATCCGGGGAGTGCGCGTTCATCTGCTGGACGAGCGGCTGCGGCCGGTGCCGCCCGGAGTGGTGGCCGAGGTGTACGTCGGCGGCGCGGGCGTGGCCCGCGGCTACCGGAACCGGCCCACCGCCACCGCGGAACGCTTCGTCGCCGACCCCTGGGGTACGCCGGGCAGCCGGATGTACCGCACGGGCGACCTCGCGAGGCGCCGCCGGGACGGACAGCTGGAGTTCGTCGGCCGGATGGACGAACAGGTCAAGATCCGCGGTTATCGCATCGAACTCAACGAGATCGAGACCGTGCTGGCCGCACACCCCGGTGTCGCCCGGGCCGCGGTCGCCGTGCGCTCGGGTCCGCGTACGAACCGCCTCGTCGGCTACGTCGTACCCGCTCGGGGCGAGGACGGCACCGATGACGCCGGGCTGCGGGCCTTCGTCGCTCGGACGCTGCCCGCGTACATGGTCCCGGCCGCCTTCGTCACACTGGAGCGGCTGCCTCTGTCGCCCAACGGCAAGCTGGACCGGGCCGCCCTGCCCGCTCCCGAGCCGGTGGGCGCCGCCGGCGGGCGGGGGCCGAGCGGGGCGGTGGAGGAGACGCTGTGCGGCATCGTGCGCGGGGCGCTCGGGATGCCGGACGCCGGTGTGGCGGACGACTTCTTCGACCTGGGCGGCGACAGCATCACCGCCATCCAGGTCAGCGGCCGCGCTCGGGCCGCCGGACTCGCGCTGTCGCCGCGAGACGTCTTCCGGCACCGCACCGTCGTCGCCCTCGCCCGCGTCGCCACCGAAACCGGTACGGCCGTACAGGCGGACGACGGCACCGGAGAGGTGGCGTCGACGCCGGTGATGCGGTGGCTGCACGGACTCGGCGGACCCACCGACGGGTTCCACCAGTCGATGCTGCTGCGGACGCCGGCGGGCGTACAGCAGGACACGGTGGAGGCCGTGCTGCAGACCCTTCTCGACCACCACGACATGCTGCGGTTGCGCCGGGGGGACGGTGGACGGCTCGACGTCCCGCCCGCCGGTACCGTCCGGGCCGCCGATCTGCTGCGCCGCGTGGACCTCACCGGACGCGATGAGCAGGAGCGCGCCCGTACGGTCGCCGAGGAGTCGGCGCGTACGGTCGCTGAGCTCGCCCCCGGCGCGGGCCGCACCGTGGCCGCCGTCCGGTTCGACCACGGACCCCAGGAGGCGGGCCGGCTGTTCCTGGCCGTGCACCATCTCGCGGTCGACGGCGTCTCGTGGCGCATCCTGCTGGAGGACATCGCCGAGGCGGGCCGTGCGCTCACCGAGGGCCGCGAGCCTCGCCCGCAGCCGGTCGTCACCTCCTTCCGGCGCTGGTCGGAGCTGCTGGTCACCGAGGCCGACAGCACCCGTCGCACCGCCGAACTGCCGCACTGGCTGGCCACGGCGTCCGAGCCCGCGCCGCTCGCACCCGGCCTCGACCCGGTCCCCGGCCGCGACCTCACCCGCACGGTCCGGCGCCGTGCCGACCGCCTCGACACGGACACCGGCCGTGCGCTGCTCACCACCGTCGCCACGGCGTTCCACTGCGGCCCCGACGAACTGTTCCTCAGCGCCCTGGCATTGGCCGTGGCCCGGTGGCGCCGCGACCGTGGCACACCGGCCGGCGGGCTGCTCGTCGAGCTGGAGGGCCACGGCCGGGCAGACCTGCCGGACACGGACGTCTCGCGCACGGTCGGCTGGTTCACCAGCGCGCACCCGGTCCGGCTCGACCTGGCGCACACCGACCTGGACGAGGCCCTGCGCGGCGGCCCTGCTCTCGGTGACGCCGTGAAGCGGATCAAGGAGCAGGTGCGGTCCGCTCCCGGCGACCGCCTCGGTCACGGTCTGCTGCGCCACCTCAATCCGCACACCGCTCCCAGGCTCGCCGGACTCTCCGTGCCGCGCGTCGGCTTCAACTACCTCGGCAGGCTGCCCTCCGGCGGCCCGGCCGCCGACTGGGCGGTGGACCCCGCTCCGGGCGCCTTCGGCGGCGGCGCCGACCCGGACCTGCCCGCGGTGCACACCCTCGCTCTGAACGTCGTCGCCGAGGACCGCGCCGAGGGGCCGGTGCTGCGCGCCGGGTGGACCTGGCCGGGCGCGCTGCTCGGCGAGGACGACGTGACGACGCTCGCCGACACCTGGCTGGCGGTGCTGGCCGCGCTCGCCCGGCACGACACGGGCGACGCCGGGCGCACCCCGTCCGACGTACCGCTGGTCGGCCTGAGCCAGGACCAGCTCGACCGACTCGAAGCAGATTGGAGGTCCCCGCGGTGAACCACCGGTCCGGACTGATCGACGTCCTGCCGCTCTCCCCGCTGCAGGAAGGCCTGTTCTTCCACAGCCTGTACCACCGGGACGGGACGGACGTCTACGTCACCCAACTCGTCCTCGACCTCACCGGTCCACTCGATGCCGCCGCGCTGCGCCGGTCCGCCGAGGCCCTGCTGCTGCGCCACCCCCATCTGGGCGCGGCGTTCTTGACGGAGGGCCTGGACCGGCCGGTCCAGATCGTGCCACGCACGGTCGAACTGCCCTGGGAGTTCGTCGACATGAGCGGCCTTCCGGCGCCGGAGCGGACGGCACGGGCCGATGACTTCCTCGCCGGCGACCGCGCCCGCCGCTTCGACCTCGCGGCCCCGCCGCTGCTACGTACCGCCCTGCTCCGGCTGGCCCCGGAACACCACCGGCTCATGTTGACGGTCCATCACATGCTGTTGGACGGCTGGTCCACGCCCGTGCTGGTGCGCGAACTCCTCGCGCTCTACGACTCCGGCGGCGCTCCCTCCGCCCTACCGCCCGCCCCGCCCTACCGCGACTATCTGGCCTGGGTGGCCCGGCAGGACAAGGCTGCCGCCTGTGAGGCCTGGCGCGCCGAACTCGCCGGAGTCGACGAGCCCACCCGGCTCGCCCCTCCCGGCGTCGAGCCCGGCGCTGGACAGGCCCCGGAGCGCCGCACGGCCGACCTCGACGAAGGCCTCACCCGGAAGCTCATCGACCTCGCCCGCTCCCGGGGGCTGACCCTGAACAACCTGGTGCAGGCTGCGTGGGCGGTGCTGCTGAGCCGGCTCACCGGCCGCGACGACGTCGTCTTCGGCACCGTGGTCTCCGGGCGGCCGCCCGAACTGCCCGGCGTCGACGCCATGGTGGGGTTGTTCATCAACACGGTGCCCACCCGGGTCCGTACGGCCCCCGGCGACACCCTCACGTCGGTGGCGGTCCAGGCCCGCGACCGGCATCTGGCGACGGGCGCGCACCACCATCTGCCGCTCGCCGAGATCCAGACGGCTGCTGGGGTCACCGAACTCTTCGACACCATCGTGGTCTTCGAGAACTACCCCAAGGGTTCCGCCGCCCTCACCGCACGCGGGCTGGCCGTCACCGGCGTCGCGGGCCACGACGCCACCCACTACCCGCTGATGCTGGCTGTCGTCCCCGGTACCCGGCTGCACCTGCGGCTCGACCACCGCCCCGACGTGATCGACGGCGAGCGCGCCGAAGGGGTCCTGGCCGCACTGCGCGCCGTTCTCACCGCTTTCGCCCTCGACCCCGACCAGGCCGCAGGCCGCATCGAACCGCTGCCGCCCGCACGTCTGCGGCAGGTCCTCGCCGACTGGAACGACACCGGCCGCGCGGTGCCCGAGACCACCCTGGCCGGCCTCCTCGACGACTCCTTCCGCCGCCGCCCGGACGAGGTGGCCCTCGTCTTCGGCGACGAGGAGCTGACCTACGCCGAACTCGACGCGCGGGCGGCGCGGTTGGCCCGGTACCTGATCGAGCGGTGCGCGGGTCCCGAGCAGATCGTGGCGCTCGCCGCCGACCGCTCCGTCCCGCTGGTCGTCGGCCTCCTCGCCGTCGTCCGCACCGGTGCCGCCTATCTGCCCGTGGACCCGGACTACCCGGCCGGGCGGATCACCGACATGCTCGACGACGCCCGGCCCGCGCTGCTGCTCACCGACGGCTCCGCCGTGGGCCGACTGCCCACCGCCGACTGGACCGTGCTCGACGAACCGGCCCTCCAGGACCGCCTCGCCGGGTACTCCGCCGCTCCCGTGACCGTCGCGGTCACCGGACACACCGCCGTGAACGTCCTCTTCACCTCCGGCTCCACAGGCCGCCCCAAGGGGGTGATCGGCACGCAGCGCGGCCTGGTCAACCGGATGGCCTGGTTCGCCGAGCTGTACTCCTTCGAAGCCAACGACCCGGTGTGCGCGAAGAGCTCGATCAGCTTCATCGACGGCACCGTGGAGATCCTGCAGACCCTCGTGCACGGCGGCCGGGTCGTCCTCGCCGACGCCGTCACCGCCAAGGACCCGGCCGCGCTCGCCGACCTCGTCAGCAAGAGCGGCACCTGTGTGCTGACCGCCGTGCCGAGCCTGCTCCAGGCCCTCTTGCACGAGGAGGAGACCAGCGCTGACGGCGCCGGGCGGCTGGCCTCGCTGCGGCTGGTGCTCAGCAGCGGCGAACCCATGCCGCCCGAACTGCCCGCCCGCCTCGCCCGCAGCTGTCCCGATGCCCGCCTGATCAACTTCTGCGGCTGCACCGAGGTCAGCAGTGAGAGCCTGTACGCCCACTGCACCGCGCACGACCAGTCCATCGGCCGCCCGCTGTGGAACACCCGCGCCCTCGTCCTGGACTCCGCCCTGCGCCCGGTGCTGCCGGGCGCGCCCGGCGAGCTCTACTACGGCGGCATCGGCGTCGGACGCGGCTACCTGGGCCGGGCGACGGTCACCGCCGAACGCTTCGTCGCCGACCCCTTCGGCCCGCCCGGCGCGAGGATGTACCGCACCGGCGACCTGGTGATGTGGCGGCCCGACGGCAGCCTCGCCTTCCTGGGGCGCGCCGACGACCAGGTGAAGGTGCGCGGGGTGCGCGTCGAGCCCGGAGAGGTCGAGGCCGTTCTCGCCGCTCACCCGGGAGTAGCCGAGGCCGCGGTGGCCGTGAGGGGCCTGCCCGGCGCCGTCCGGGCTCTCGTCGGCTACGTCGTCCCGCGCAACGACGGCGACCTCCTCGACCCGGTCGCGCTGCGCCGCCACGCCTCCGCCCGGCTGCCCGCAGCCATGGTGCCGGGCGCCCTGATCGTCCTGGGTGCTCTGCCGCGCACCCCGAACGGCAAGGTCGACCGGCGTGCCCTGCCCGCGCCCGACGCGACGGCGGCGAGGACGACGCCGCCCTCGGGACCCGACGAGCAGGTGTTGTGCGAGCTGTTCGCGGAGGTGCTCGAGCTGCCCCGGGTGGGCGCGCAGGACGACTTCTTCGCCCTCGGGGGACACTCTCTGCTGGCCACCCGCCTCGCCGCCCGGGTCCGCTCCGTGCTCGGCGTGGAGCTCGGCCTGCGCGCCCTGTTCGAGGCGCCCACCCCGGCCGGTCTGGCCACCCGGCTCGGTGGCGGCGAGGGGCGCGACGCCTGGTCCGTACTGCTGCCGCTGCGTTCCACCGGCACCCGGCCGCCCCTGTTCTGCCTGCACCCCGCCGGCGGGTTCAGCTGGTGCTACACGGGCCTGCTACGCCATCTCCCGCCCGACCAGCCGGTCTACGGCATCCAGGCACGCGGCCTGACCGAACCCGAGCGCATCCACGACGGCGTCGAGCGGATGGCCGACGACTACTGCGCCCGCATCCTAGACGTCCGGCCCAGCGGCCCGTACCACCTGCTCGGCTGGTCCTTCGGCGGGCAGCTCGCCCAGGCCGTCGCGGTCCGACTGCGAGGGGCCGGCCACCAGGTCGGGTTGTTGGCCATGCTCGACTCCTATCCGCCCGAGGCGCTGCCGGCCGACGAGCCGCCGGACCGCAGCGAGGTGCTGCGCTTCCTGTTCGCCGAGTACTTCGGCGTCGAGCCACCGGACCGCGCGGACGGCCCGCTCGACCCGGCCCGCGCCGCCCGGTTACTGCGCGCCGCCGGACTCGCCGACTTCACCGACGGCCATCTGACGGCCATCGCCGACGTGCTGTCCGCCAGCGCCCACGCCGCCCGCGCCCATGAACCCACCCCCTACGACGGCGGCCTGTTGCACTTCCGCGCCACCCTCGGCCGGCCTGAGGGACTACCGGAAGCGGGGGCCTGGCGGCCGCACGTCACCGGACGGATCGAGACCCACGACATCGCCACCACCCACGGCCGGATGACCAGGCCCGACGAGCTCGCGCAGCTCGGCCCGATCGTGCGGGCCAGGCTGGACGCCGCGGGGTGACCCCCGTCGGGCAACGCCCCGTCACGTCCGATTCACGTTCCCCTTCCACACAAGGAGCAGCACCATGAGCAATCCCTTCGAGGACGACGACGCCCGCTACCTGGTCCTGCGCAACGACGAGGGCCAGCACTCCCTGTGGCCCGCGTTCGCGGCGGTCCCCGACGGCTGGACGACGGTGCACGGGGAGGCGGACCGGCAGGACTGCCTCGACTACGTCGAGGAGCACTGGACGGACATGCGGCCCGCCAGCCTGCTGCTCACCAGCGAAGACTGACCGGGGCGGGCCATGACTCCTCTCGAACCGAAGGGCACCGGGCCGGTCCCGGCCGAAGGCCCCGACCTGGCCGACCCGTCGCTGTACCGGGACGGCGCCCCGGAGGCCCTGTGGGCGCGACTGCGCGCGCGGACGCCGGTGTACCGCAACGAGCGTACGGACAAGGAGTCGTTCTGGGCGGTGCTCGGACACCGCGAGGCCCTCGAGGTGCTGCGCAGGCCGGAGGTCTTCGTCTCCGGCCGGGGCATGCGGCTGGACGACTCGCCGGGGGCCACAGAGGCGGCGTCGCAGCGCATGCTCATCGTCACCGACCCGCCTCGGCACACCCGACTGCGGCACGTCATGAACGCCGCCTTCACCCCGCGCATGGTGGCCCGGCTGCACCGCACCATGCGGGCCACCGCGACGGAGGTCATCGACGAGGCGCTGGAGCGCGGCGCATGCGACTTCGTGGACGTCGCGGCCCGGTTGCCGGTAACGGTGATCTGCGATCTGCTCGGAGTGCCGCCCGCCGACCGGTCCTTCATGCTGGACCGCACCATGACGGCGTTCGGCCATGCGGGGCCCGGGTCGGCGGACCGTGCCGCGGCGGCCCGGGCGCACACGGACATCCTGCTGTACTACGCCGAACTCGTTGAACGGCGGCGGCGGGAACCGTCGGACGACGTCGTCACCGCGCTCGTCCAGGGCACGGTCGACGGGCGGCCGCTGACCGACGAGGAGATCTACCTCAACTGCGACGGACTCGTCTCCGGTGGCAACGAGACGACCCGGCACGCCACGGCCGGCGGACTGCTCGCCCTGATGCGGCACCCCGAGGAGTGGGAGGTCGCCCGCGGTGCGGACCATCCGATGGAGGCCACCGCCCAGGAGATCCTTCGGTTCACCAGCCCGGCGATGCACGTCCTGCGCACCGCCGCCCGGGACACCGCACTGGCGGGGCATCCGGTACGGGCGGGAGATCGGGTCGCGGTGTGGCTGCCCGCCGCCAACCGCGACCCCGCGGTCTTTGCCGACCCCGACCGCTTCGACGCGCTGCGGGCCTCCAACCGGCATGTGGCGCTCGCCCCGGGCGAGCACTACTGTCTGGGTTCCGCACTGGCCTTGGCCGAGCTCACCATCTTCTTCGAGGAGTTGGCGTCTCGCGCGGAACTGCCCGAACCGGCGGGCGAGCCGATCCGGGCAGCTTCCAGTCTCGTCTGGGGTTTCGAGTCCCTGCCCGTACGACTACGACCGCGGACCTGTTGAGGCGGAGCGCCCCGGTCCGCCGGGGACGCGGAGAGTCGTCGTCCGGCCCCGCCCGGGCGGCTCCTCCGACGCCGGAGAGGCTCCGGTCGTCAGCCCCAGCTCGGCGGCGCGGAGACCGGCCTGGAATCGGGACGAGGCGCCGAGGCGCTGCATGACCTCCGAGACATGACGCCTGAACGTGCGCACGGACATGCCCAGTTCGCGGGCAGTCACCTCGTCCGTGCGTCCGGTGCTCATCAGGTGCAGGACCTGGAGCAGCACCTCGTCCTCCTCCTCGCCGTCCGGGGAGGTGAACCGCATGGCGATGGACCAGTCGGTGGCTCTGCTGAACACCGCGTCGAACAGCACGCTCAGGGATTTGACCGTGTGCGGTTCGCAGACCAGCACCGACTGCGAGGTGTCCCGGTGGACGGCGGGCAGGATCGCCACGGTACGGTTCACCACGGCGAAACCGGACAGCGGATGCATGGACACCCGCACCTGCGCGGCGCTGTGCAGCACGCGCTCCATACAGCCGACACGGCAGCCCTCGCCGGCTGCCGCGGTCAGCACGCGCACCGGAGCTCCCCGCTCCAGCAGCCACTCCTGCATCGGCCATGCGCCGCCGTAGCTGCACGAGTAGAGGGCGTTGACGTCGACGTAGGAGAGTTCCGGACGTGCGCGCCGGGGCTGGGACTGCCAGTAGTCGATCGCGGCCCGGAAGGCGTCCTCCGTGCGCAGTGACTCGACCATGCCCGGTTCGGGCCTCCGGCCACTGTCATGGGCCCGGAGCGCGGACCGGATGAGCGCCTGCGCCTGGGCCAGAGCCGCTTTTACCTGATCGTCGGTGTTGTCGGGGCCGGACTCGTGTATGTACGGCTTTTCTCGCGAAAGGCCACTTACCGTCGTACTCAAAATTCCCCCGTATCACGTCTTGATTTCCTCTCGCGCGCGCTCTCCGCTCACCTCAGCCGATTGATTTCTTTGTCACAATACAATAACCAAGGTTTCGGTAGCTGCTTTTGAGCCACCCTGTAGACGTCTCAAAATCTCCACAGAAATCCGCTGACCCGGGATAATGGTCTACTCATACGGAATTCAAGAATCCACATCGTGCATGTACAGGCGTTTCAGTTAGGCTCAAAACACACCGCTCCGGCGATCACTACCCCCTTCCGAGGCACTCTGCTCGCCCATTCACCGGCGTGGATCCGCGCTCGCATGCGTGATCAGGCGCCAGCCCCGGGGCCGGTCCCGGCACCGGACCCGGCCGGCGTCGGATGGCGGAGTACTCCACCGGGCACGCGGACGAAATCTAGAACGAGATTTCGAAATACAAGAGTTCTATAGGAAGCCGAGGGTGCCGCGTCGCGCGAAATGTCGTGCGTGCAGCACGACGCACCTGTGACGGTTACGGAAATGGCTCCGTTATCCGATCGCCTGTCCACATGGCACCAAGGAGTGCCCATGCATCGCTCGCACCGCCCTGTGCTCATTCATCCTGCGTTCGACCATGTCGTTTCCCGTTCGGGCACACCCTCTCGCCCCGCCGGCGGCCGCATCCTCCCTCTCCGGGGGCCCGGCCGGATGCCAAGGAACGGGCACGACGGAACCCACTGTGCTCCAGGCGTCACCGGTTCCAGTCAAAGGCAGTCAACGAGTTCGCCCACGGCCACGGCATGCGCCGCCGCTGCGGGCTATCGAGGCCAGCGCAAGGCCCACGTCCAGCACGTCCTGACCGCGATCGCCGTCGACGTCGGAGCGCCTCAACGGAAAACCGGCCCGGCCGAACATCTGTCGCTTGATCAGCTTCGTTTTGTTGTTGACGCCTTCGGTTCCGCCATCGTGATACGCCCTGGTCAGAGCGGCATTCACGGCGGCACGGTCCCGCTCGAGACCGCGGGCGAAGGACATCTCATGTCGCTGGCGGGTCACGTAGGCGCTCAGGCAGCAAGACCACAGGTGGTGCGAAGGCACGGTCGGGGTCGGACAGCGTGCGGTGCTGTAGGCAGCGGAAGAGGCAGCCGAGCAGTCTGTTGAACAGGTTCCTGAGAGCTGCGGTATGCCGTTCTCCACCAGCACGCCGTCGGTCATAGTGGGCGCGTGGAGCCTGCGTGCGCAGGGCTGCGAAGGCCCACATGTGCCCGGCCGGTGCACATTCCGCACCGCCGAGAACCAGGTCAGACCGAGCTACCAGTCGGCGTACAGCGCGGAGGTGGTTTCGTCGAGCAAGACGTAGCGGGCGAAATCGCGTGCGCGGCGTGGTGTGCCTCGAAGTCGGCGAAGAGGGCATGGCCGACCCGGCAGGTCCACCCCCAGGGCCGTGGACAGGACAGGTGATCCGACAACACTGCCGCGGTAACGGGGCTTGTGAGACATCGCCGGATCTCAGAGGCACACCCGCGCTGTTCTGCCAGCGGTGAACACCTGCCCGACCGGGTTCGACGATCACTACCGTCCAGTCTCATGACGACGATTACAACCCGCACGGTCGAGTACCCGGCCGACGGATTAACGATGATCGGGCACCTCGCGCTCCCGGCCGGCGTCGACCGCCGACCCGCAGTCCTGGTCGGGCCCGAGGGGCCGGGGCTCAGCGACGTCGAGCGCCGCCGAGCCGATGCGCTCGCCGAGCTGGGATACGTGGCGCTGGCCTTTGACCTCCACGGCGGGCGCTATTTGGGCGACCCCGAGAAGATGCTGGCCCGTTGCATACCGCTGCTCGCCGACCCCGACCGCATGCGGGGCATCGGCCACGCGGCGCTCGACGTGTTGCGCGCCGAACCGCGGACCGACCCCGACCGGATGGCCGCCGTCGGCTACGGCACCGGGGGCGCCATCGGGCTGGAACTCGGGCGCGACGGCGTCGCCCTGCGCGCGATCGGGACGGTCAACGCACTGACCACGGGCCGACCGGGCGAGGCCGCCCGCATTCGCTGCCCGGTGTGGGCCGGGGTCGGGTCCGAAGACCCGATCATGCCGCCCGCGCAACGGGACGAGTTCACCGCCGAGATGCAAGCCGCAGGCGTCGACTGGCGCCTCGTGGTCTACGGCGGCGCCTTGCACGCCTTCCACCACCCACCTGTCGACCAGCCTGTGGTCCCCGGCGTCGGCTACCACCCACGGCACGCGCAGCGAGCCTGGCACGACGTCGTCCACCTGCTCGCCGAGTGCCTGCCCGTGACGGACTGATCTGGTCGGCAACCGCGATTCCAGGCCGCGAACCAGGCCGGTCGACCGCCACCGACTCCGGTTTGTAGGACATCACCGCAGCTCAAGAGGGTGTCTCACGTGGCGCTCTGTTGGTGCGGCATGATGCCGCTCGTAGCTGATGATCTTTCTCCTCGACTTGTGCCGGACGGGTTATGGGCGTTGATGGCACCGCTGCTGCCGGAGTTCGCATCCCGTCCGCAGGGCGGCGGTACGAGTCCCGTAGACGCGCGGGCGGTGTTCACGGCAGTGGTCTACCCAGTGACCAGCGGTTGTGCCTGGCGGCATCCTCCGCCGACCTTCGGCGTCTCGCCGGCAACAGCACACCGCCGCTTCACGTGCTGGACGGAGGCCGGGCTGTGGCGTCGGCTGCATCGGGTGATCTTGGACGAGCTGGGCGCCAGGGGCGAGCTGGACCGGACCTCGGCGATCATTGCCGCGGCCTCCGCCCGTGCGACAAGGGGCGGGAGAGTCCCTGTACGTCCGGGATCACGGGCGCTTCCTGGCCCAGGCCGCCCGGCGCGCCATCCCCGAGGCCGGCGACCCGGTCCCCCACCACGTCGCACTGATCGTCCTCGCCCATGTCACCTACCGCTACCCCGACCGCGGCAGCCCGGCACTCGACGAGGTGTCACTCACACCGCCCGGTGACCGCCGTGGTCGGCGAGAACAGGTCAGGAAAGAGCACCTTGATGAAGGTCCTCCCAAGCCTGCTACCGCCCCGGAGCGGGACCATGCGGTGGGGGGCGCCGCCGACATCGCCGGCCCGCGAGCGCGCCCAGGTCTTCGAGCGCGGTGAATGACAGAAAGTGGGACTGGCCCGTACCCACTGGCGCAGCGCGACCTCGGAGGCCGACGGCATCCTCATCGTGGACGAACCCACCTCCGCACTCGACCCGGAGGCCGAGATCGAAGCGTTCGACCGCGTTCGCCGGCTCGCCGCCCCCAACCGCGCCGTCGTCCTCGTCACCCACCGCATGTCCGGGGTGCGTCACGCCGACCGCATCTACGTCCTGCACCGCGGGCGGTTGGCCGAAGACGGCAGCCGCGACCAACTCCTGGCCGCCCGAGGGCGCTACGCCGCGATGTTCGATGCCCAAGCCGTCCAGTACGCCCCTTCCGCCCCCATCCCACGCCCGGGTTCCCCCATCGCCGCGGACTCGCATGGAGGAACGTTTGAAATTGACTATCGTTTTCATATAGCGTTGGTCGCCGACGACGACCCAGGAGGCTCCCATGGCAGTACCCAAGCGGAAGATGTCCCGCAGCAACACCCGCCACCGCCGCGCCCAGTGGAAGGCCACGACACCTCAGCTCGTGCCGGTCACGGTCGACGGCGTCGTCCACCAGGTGCCACAGCGACTGGTGAAGGCGTACGAGCGCGGCCTCCTGCACCCGGGGGACTGATCCGCTCCATGGCGCAGAACCTCCTGCCTGTGACCGTGCTCTCCGGCTTTCTGGGCGCGGGCAAGACGACACTGCTCAACCACGTCCTCGGCAACCGCGAGGGCATGCGCGTCGCGGTGATCGTCAACGACATGAGCGAGATCAACATCGACGCGGCACTGGTGCGCGGGGGCGAGGCCGCACTCTCGCGCACCGAGGAACGCCTGGTCGAGATGACCAACGGATGCATTTGCTGCACCCTGCGCGACGACCTGCTCGACGAGGTGGACCGGCTCGCCCGCGAGGGGCGCTACGACTACCTGCTGATCGAGTCCAGCGGCATCTCGGAACCCATGCCGGTGGCGGCGACGTTCTCCTTCCCACGCGACGACGGTGCGACCCTGGACGACCTCGCCCGGCTCGACACGATGGTCACCGTGGTCGACGCGGCCAACTTCCTTCCGGAACTGTCGGGAGGTGACGGCCTCGCCGAGCGGGGACTCGATCAGTACGAGGACGACGAACGCACGGTCAGCGACCTGCTCATGGACCAGATCGAATTCGCCGACGTCATCGTGCTGAACAAGCTGGACCTCGTGGACGCACGAGGGCGGGAACGCCTCGAGGCCGCACTCACTCGCCTCAACCCGGTGGCCCGGATCGTGCCCGTCAGTCGAGGACGCGTGGAACTGTCGGAGGTTCTCGGCACCGGCCTCTTCGACCTGGAACGGGCCCAGCAGGCTCCCGGATGGGTGCGGGAGCTGAACGGGGACCACGTGCCGGAGACCGAGGAGTACGGAATCTCCAGCACGGTCTTCCGCGCGGACCGCCCCTTCCATCCCGGCCGCCTGTGGACGTTCGTCACCGCCGGCCTCGACAGCGGCCGGTACGGGCAGGTTCTGCGCTCCAAGGGCTTCTTCTGGCTGTCCAGTCGTCCGAACGTGACGGGTCTCTGGTCGCAGGCGGGCTCCGTGGCCCGCTTCGAGCCGTCCGGCGCACGCGACGCCGACACCGCTCAGGGCCAGGAACTGGTCTTCATCGGCACGGATCTGCGCGCCGACGCCCTGCACGAAGCCCTGTCCGGGTGTCTGATGTCCGAGAGGGAGCAGCGGCCGGCGGCCGATCCGTTCCCGGAGTGGGACACGTACGGCATCGACGAGGCGTGTGCACACGAGCACCCTCAACAGGTGGCGTCCCACCTTTGAACTCCGGGCCGGACGGTGGTCGCAGCCACGGCATCGTCCGGTCCGGCCCCCTCGCCGGGTTGCCTCCCCTACATGGAGGCCGCCCGGTGACGTGGCAAGCGCCCTCGGACCTGCCTCTCAGCCCGCCTCGCCTTCCGCGCAGCCAGGGCAGGTGCCCGTCGCGGCGACGGCGTGCCGTACGTCCGCGAATCCGTGGCGAGGCCCCAGCTGGGCGACCCACTCCTCCAGCGCCTGGGAGACGAACGTGACGCCGACCCCGCAGACCCGGCACCTCAGGTGGTGCTCGTGCACGGGTGGCAGATACCGGTACGCCTTCACCGCGCCGCGCGCGTGGACCGTCTCGAGCCGTCCCTCCGCGTCCGCATCGGACAACGCCCGGTACACCGTGGTGAGGCCGATTCGGACACCCCGCTGCGTCATCGCCGCGTGGAGGCCCTGAGCACTGAGGAATCCTCCGTTCTCCCGGAGGGCGGCCAGCACTTCGGGCCGCCGGTCCGCCGCACGGCGGCGTCGGGGTCGATCGGGAGCGCTGACCATCGTCGCCTCCTGTCGGAGAGAGGCCGGCGCCGGGGAGGAGGGACCCGACACCGGACCGAGGGGCAGTACCTGCGGCCATGGGGCCGTCGGCACTGGTGCACGGCCCGGACAGCCGGGCCACCGCCCACCCTAACCACAATGGTAATCATGTTCAAAAATGGCGGCTCGCTTCGACGCGCCCGGGCACCCCGGCCACTCACACCCTCCGGGGCAGTCGCCAGATCCGGTCGATCGCGTCATCGGTCAGCACCTCCCGAGGATTCCCCTCCCCCCACAGCCGCCCCGCCTGGAGCAGCAGGACGTGGCCCGCGGATCGGGCCACCTCCAGGTCGTGGGTCGCCTGCACGACGGTCACCCCCTCCTCGGTCAGCCCGGCGAGCACCTCGGCGATGAGCCGCTGAGCTGCGGTGTCGAGGCCGGTGGTGGGCTCGTCCAGCACGAGCAGATCCGCCTCCTGGGCCAACCCCTGCGCGACGAGCACGCGTTGACGCTGACCGCCCGAGAGCTCCCCCAACTGCCGGTGAGCGAGGGAGCTGACACCGAGCCGACCCATACTCGCCTCCACGACGTCCCGGTCCCGCTCGGACAGCCGCCGCCACAGCCCGCGGTGCCCCCACCTCCCCATCGCGACGGCATCCCGCACGGTCAGCGGCAGCACATCGGCCGCCCTGCTGCGCTGCGTCACGAACGCCGCACGCCTGCTGGTCCGGTGCGCGACCTCCCCCGCTGTTACCTGGATCACCCCGGAGATCACACCAAGAAGCGTGGACTTCCCCGATCCGTTCGGTCCGACCACGGCCGTGGTGGCGAACGCCGGTATGTGCAGGCTGAGTTGCTCCAGTACCGCACGATTCGCATAACCGGCCGACACACCGTCGAGCCTTACCTGCCGCTGCATCTCCTGAACCTCTCCCCATAGCGCTTCGTTGTAGTGATAATCATTTTCATTGTAGTGTCCGCCGCATGGAATGGTTGATGGGCCCCTTCGAGGTGACCTTTGTTCAACGGGCCCTGTGGGGCGGCATGCTCGTGTCGTTGATCTGCGCCCTGGCCGGCACGTGGGTCGTTCTGCGCGGTATGGCGTTCTTCGGGGACGCGATGGCGCACGGCATGCTCCCGGGGATCGCAATCGCCTCGCTGCTGGGGGGCAATCTGCTGATCGGCGCCGCTGTGAGCGCGGCCGTCATGGCACTCGGCGTCAGCGTCGTCGGCCGGTCACCCCGACTGTCGCAGGACACCAGCATCGGTCTGCTCTTCGTCGGAATGCTGTCGCTGGGCGTGATCATCGTCTCGCGTTCGCAGTCCTTCGCGGTCGACCTGACCGGGTTCCTCTTCGGTGATGTGCTCGCCGTACGTTCGGCAGACCTGGCCTACCTCGGGGGCGCGCTGGTCATCGCTCTGGTGATCTCCGTACTCGGCTACCGACCGTTCCTCGCGCTGGCGTTCGACGAGCGGAAGGCGCACACGCTGGGGCTTCGGCCGCGCCTCGCACACGCGGCTCTGCTGGCCCTCCTCACGCTGGCCATCGTCGCCTCGTTCCACGTGGTGGGGACCCTGCTGGTCTTCGGCCTTCTGATCGCCCCGCCCGCTGCCGTGCTGCCGTGGGCCCGGCGCATCCCGGTGATCATGATCGGCGCCGCCTGTCTGGGGGCCGCCGCGACATTCATCGGCCTGCTCCTCTCGTGGCACCTCCACACGGCCGCCGGGGCGAGCATCGCGGCTACGGCAGTCGTCCTCTTCCTGCTCTCCACCGCGGCCTCCGGTCTCCGCGATCGCCGGGCGCGGTCCGCTCCCCCCACGCCCGCTCCGCCTGCCTCCGCTCGCCCCACCTCCGCGACCGCCCGCCCGCCCATGGAATACGGACATCCGTCATGACAGCCAGAAAGATCCGAACCGCAACAGCACTCTCCTGCGCCGCTCTCGCCGGCTCCGGGCTGCTCCTCGGCTGCCAGAGCGGCAGCGACGCGGAGGCGCCCTCGAAGGCCTCGGCGAGACCTCACGGGTACGTCGAAGGAGCCGAAGAGGCCTCCGAGCAGCAGTCCCGACTCGTACTCGCCGACGCGAACACAGGCACGGTCAAGGTCCTGGACCTGATCACCGAGGACATCACGTCACTCGAAGGCAGTGCGGGCGTTCAAGGGCTGCGCACCGACGGCCGGTTCGCCTATCTGAGCAGCCCCGACGGCACCCGCGCCGTCGACACCGGCGCCTGGACGGTGGAACACGGCGACCACGTCCACTACTACCGCGCCGCGATCCGCGACGTGGGACCCGTCGCGGGGACGGAGGTCGCACACGTACACAGCGATCAGGCCGTCACCGTGGTGTCCTCATCGAAGGGCGGCACCCAACTGCTCGACCGCAGGAAGCTCGAGGACGGCGCCGTCCCCCCTGGCAGCGCGCTGACCGGGGCGGGGAGCGGGGCGGTCGTCCCCCACAAGGAACACCTGCTGGTCACCGGGACGGGCCCTGGCAAGGACACCGTCGAGGTCCGCGACCGGAAGGGCGCACGGGTCAGCACGTTGAAGGAGCCGTGCGCCCAGGTGCGCGGCGAGGCCGTCACCCGCCGGGGCGTGGTCTTCGGATGTGCCGACGGCGCGCTGCTGGTCAGCGAGGACAAAGGCACGTTCGGCGCCGAGAAGATTCCGTACGGCACAGCGGTGGAAGCCTCGGAACGGGCCGTCGACTTCCGTCACCGGGCCGGCAGCACCACGCTCGCGGCCAGGTCCGGCGACGAGGCCGTCTGGGTCCTCGACGTCACCGAACGCGCCTGGACCCGGGTCGTGACCGGCCCGGTCGTGGCCGCCAACACCGCTGGAGAGGGCTCTCCGTTGCTCGCGCTCGGCAAGGACGGTGTGCTCACGGCCTACGACATCTCCACCGGGAAGCGCGTCGCCCGTAAGGAACTCCTCACGGAGGGAGCCGGGACCGCCTCCATCGAGGTCGACACCACCCGCGCGTACGTCAACGACGCCTCGGCGCGGAAGGTCCACGAGATCGACTACAACGACCGGCTCCGGATCGCCCGGACCTTCCCCCTCGACTTCGCCCCGACCTACATGGTGGAGACCGGCCGATGAGCGACGCTTCCACCACCGGACGCAGGCGCCGGTCGCCCGCGCGTCTCCTTGTCGCGTCCCTCGTCGGCGCTCTGCTCCTGGGAGTGAGCGGCTGCGCCGGGGGTGACCAGGGAGGCCGCGGCCGCCCCTCCGTGGTCGTCACCACGAACATCCTCGGTGACATCACGCGCAACATCGTCGGCGACGAGGCCGAGGTGAGCGTGTTGATGCAGGCCGGCGCCGACCCGCACTCCTTCGGCGTCTCGGCTCCGCAGGCGGCGTCCATCGAGCGGGCCGACCTGGTCGTCTACAACGGACTCGGTCTGGAGGAGAACGTCCTGCGTCATGTGGAGGCCGCCGAGGAGGCCGGCGTCTCCACCCTGGCCGTCGGGGAGGCCGTCGATCCGCTCACCTACACGGCGGGCGCATCAGCCGACGAGCCCGACCCGCACTTCTGGACCGACCCCCAGCGGGTCGGCAAGGCCGTCGGGCTCATCGCGGATCAGGTGGCCGAGCACGTGAGGGGCGTCGACAAGGCCGTGGTCGGGAAGAACGCGTCCGCCTACGGTACGCAGGTCACCGACCTGGCTTCGTGGATGCGGAAACAGTTCGACGTCATTCCGTCCGAACAGCGCCAGTTGGTGACCAACCACCATGTCTTCGGATACCTGGCCCAGCGTTTCGGATTCCGGATCGTGGGCGCGGTGATCCCGAGCGGGACCACCCTCGCGTCACCGAGCGCGTCGGACCTCACCTCCTTGTCGACCGCGATCGAGACGGCGGGCGTGAAGGCGATCTTCGCGGACTCCTCCCAGCCCGACCGACTGGCTCGGGTGCTGAAACGCGAGAGCGACATCGAGGTCGACGTCGTGCCGCTGTTCTCCGAATCCCTCACCGAGAAGGGAGAGGGGGCGGCGACGTACCTGGAAATGATGCGCGCCAACACCCGGTCCATATCCATGGGGCTGGGCACCGAATAGCCACGCTGTCGCCGGTCATGAGCGACAGCCACGGAGAGGAAACACACGTAATGAAGCATGGAACACGCCCGAGGACCGCTACTGCCGTGGCCGCCCTGCTCGCGGCTTCCCTCGCGCTCACCGCCTGCGGCAGCGACAACGAGGCCACCGCGGCCAAGTCGACGGACAAGGCGTCCGGTTCACCGGCCGCCGAGGTCGCGGACCCGATCGTGACCACGTACGACGGGGGCCTGTACGTACTGGACGGGACGACGCTGAAGCTCGCCGAGGACATACCGCTGGCCGGCTTCAACCGCGTCAACCCCGCGGGCGACGACCGCCACGTGATGGTCTCCACCTCGACCGGTTTCCAGGTACTGGACGCGGCGGGACGGGGGCTCACCGACGTCGAGTTCGAAGGCAGCAAGCCGGGTCACGTCGTACGTCACGCGGGCAGGACCATTCTCTTCGCCGACGGTACCGGAGTGGTCACGGTCTTCGACCCGAAGGAGCTCGGCGGGGCGAAGCCGAAGGCCGAGACGTACACCTCCGCGGCCCCGCACCACGGGGTCGCCATCCAGCTCGCCGACGGGAAGCTGGTGACCACCCTCGGTACGGAGGAGAAGGGGGTCGGCATCGTCGTCCTCGACAAGGACCGCAAGGAGATCACCCGCAGCGAGGACTGCCCCGGCGTCCACGGGGAGGCGACCGCTCAGGGCGAGGCGGTCGTCATCGGGTGCCAGGACGGGGTCCTGATCTACCAGAACGGTGCCATCAAGAAGGTGAAGAGCCCCACGGAGTACGGCCGGATCGGCAACCAGGCCGGGTCCGACGAGTCGCCCGTCGTCCTCGGTGACTACAAGAAGGACAAGGACGCCGAGCTGGAACGCCCGGAGCAGGTGTCGCTCATCGACACCGAGACGGGCAAGCTGCGGCTCGTCGACATCGGTACGAGCTACACCTTCCGTTCGCTGGCACGTGGCCCGCACGGTGAGGCGCTCGTCCTGGGCACCGACGGCAGCATCCATGTCATCGACCCCGTCACGGGCAAGGTGACCAAGAAGATCGCCGCCATCGGTTCCTGGCAGGAGCCGATGGACTGGCAGCAGCCCCGCCCTGCGCTGTTCGTACGCGACCACACGGCGTACGTCTCGGACCCGTCGAGCAAGAAGCTGCTCGCCATCGACATCGAGTCGGGTAAGCAGCTGGCCTCGGCGGAACTGCCGAAGGCTCCCAACGAGCTGAGCGGCGTCAAGCAGCACTGACCACCCCTCTCCCCGACACGAGGAGCGGGGGGGCCCCCCGGGGGGGGGCCCCCCCCGGGGGGGGGGGGGGGGCGGCCGGCCGCCGGCGCGCGGGGGGGGGGGGGGGCCCCCGGCGGGCCCCCCCCCCCCCCCCCCCCGCCCCCCCC
>NZ_JBIAIP010000003.1:178603-303877 GCF_042871485.1 Streptomyces sp. NPDC005791 | reverse complement strand
TAAAGCCGCGGGCGTCGGCGTACCTGCCGACGGCCCCCACGCCGCTGCG
The DNA here is from genome assembly GCF_042871485.1 of Streptomyces sp. NPDC005791. Classification (NCBI taxonomy): domain Bacteria; kingdom Bacillati; phylum Actinomycetota; class Actinomycetes; order Kitasatosporales; family Streptomycetaceae; genus Streptomyces; species Streptomyces sp. NPDC005791. The sequence goes on along the minus strand of NZ_JBIAIP010000003.1, from coordinate 303,828 downwards.
GGGCGCCACCCCCCCCCCACCCCCCCCCCCCCCCCCCCGGGGGGGGGGCCCCCCCCGGGGGCCCCCCCGCTCCTCGTGCCGTGCCGGTGGCCTCCGGGCCACGATACGGCGACGGGTGGTGCCCCGACCGGAAGGCCGCGCCACCACCCGTCCCCGTCACCGAGGTGTCACCAGGAGGACTTGGTCACTCCGGGGAGGAAGCCGGCGTGCGCCTGTTCGCGCATCCGGACCCGGGACAGTCCGAACTTCCGCAGGTGACCGCGGGGACGGCCGTCCACGCTGTCCCGGTTGCGCACCCGGGTCGCGCTGGCATTGCGCGGCTGACGGCGCAGCTCCTCGACGGCGGCAACCCGCTCGGCCTCCGGGGTGCCGGGCCTGCGGATGATCTCCTTCAACTCGGCGCGCCGTGCGGCGTACCGCTCGACGGTCGCCTTGCGCTTCTCGTTCTGCGCGATCTTGCTCTGCTTGGCCATCAGACCTTCACTCCCCGCGCCCTGATGCGGGCGACCGCTGCCTCGATGCCGATGGTGTCGATCACCTTGATCGCCCGGGCGCTCAACACCAGGCGCACATGCCGCCCTTCGCTGGGCAGCCAGTAACGCTTGCGCTGGATGTTCGGATCGAATCGCCGCGACGTACGCCGGTGCGAGTGGGAGATCTTGTTGCCGAAGCCCGGCTGTGCGCCGGTCAGTTGGCAGTGGGCGGACACGAAGTTACCTGCCTCTCATTCAGTGGGCCCCATATTGAACATGGAAACCATTGTCATATACTAGCGTCATGGCTCGCAACGAACTACGCCCGATCATCAAGCTCCGCTCCACCGCGGGGACGGGCTACACCTACGTCACCCGCAAGAACCGGCGGAACAACCCCGACCGGCTGGTGCTGCGGAAGTTCGACCCGCTTCTCCGCCGCCACGTCGACTTCCGCGAAGAGCGCTGACACCGCGACTCCCCGCCCGTCACCCCCACCCCCGACCACGAGGACACCACCATGCAGCCCGGAATCCACCCCGCCTACGGACCCGTCGTCTTCCGCGACAAGGCCGCGGACTTCGCCTTCCTGACCCGCTCCACCCTGAGCAGCGAGAAGACCGTCGAGTGGGAGGACGGCAACACCTACCCGGTCGTCGACGTGGAGATCTCCTCCGCGAGCCACCCCTTCTACACCGGGACCGCACGCGTCCTGGACACGGCAGGACGCGTCGAGCGCTTCGAGCGGCGCTACGGCCGTCGTGAGGGCCGGTGATGGAGGACAGGCACACGCTCCCCGTCGTCATCGTCGGCGGGCTGCACTCGGACGCACGCCACGAGGTCGTGGAGGGGCTGCTGCGGGAGGTACCTCGTAGCGTCGCACTGCACCACGACCTGGCGACAGCGCGGAAGGGCACGGTGTACCGGACCGTACGTGACACCTCCGGGACGCTCGCCTGCGGCGAAACCCCCCTGGTGAACGACTGCGCCTGCTGCGCGCTGCGTGAGGACCTGATGCCGGAGCTGGAGCGCCTGGCAGCCGACGGGGTGACCAGGATGGCCGTCGTCGAGCTCTGGGACTCCGTCGAGCCCAGGGCGATGGCCGAGGTCATCGCCGCACACGGCGAGGACGTGGTCGAGGTGACCGGTGTGGTCACCGCCGTCGATCCCGCCCTCGTACTGCCCTACCTCGTCAACGGCGACGACCTCGCCGAAGCGGGTCTGGCAGCCGCGGCCACCGACCAGCGGACCGTCGGTGACACCTGGGCCCGGCAGCTGGAGTACGCGTCGGTGATCGCACTCGTGGACGACGGCCGGGCGGACGAGGAGGACCGGGCGCTGATCGGCCAGCTGCATCCGACCGCACCGCAGGCCGCGGCCGGTTCGGCGGAGCTGACGAGGCTGGCCCTCGCGGGGTTCGACGTGGAAGCGGCCGGTGCCGGCCAGCATCCCGCCTGCGCCCTGCTGCCCCAGGAGGCCGAGGAGGCCGGCGTCAGCACTCTCGTCTGGCGCAGGCACCGCCCGTTCCATCCCGAGCGCCTGTACGACGCACTGGAGGACCTGAGTTGCGCGGCCGCTCGCAGCCGGGGCCGGTTCTGGCTCGCCGACCGACCCGACACGCTCCTGTCCTGGGACGCGGCGGGCGGCGCGCTCTGCGTCGAGAACAACGGCCCCTGGCTCGCGTCCCTGCCGGACGCCGCCTGGGACATGATCCCTCCGGTCCGGCGGGCGGCAGCCGCACTGGACTGGCACCCCGAGCACGGCGACTGCTGCCAGCACCTGGTCTTCGTCTCACCCGGCCTCGACCGGGACGGGCTGACCACCCTGCTGGACTCCTGCCTGCTGACCGACGACGAGTACACAGCGGGCCGCACGGCCTGGAAGAACCTTCCGGCAGCCTTCGACGCACTCCTCGACCCGGTCCACTGACCCCTCGCACCCGCTCATCACGCCCGTAAGGAAAGCCCCATGGCCCGACGCCAGGAACCACGCAAGCCCGCCAAGGACCGTCCGAACCCGCTCGACGCGGCGAAGATCACCTACATCGACTACAAGGACACCGATCTGCTGCGGAAGTTCATCTCCGACCGGGGCAAGATCCGCAGCCGCCGGGTCACCCGGATCAGCGCCCAGCAGCAGCGACAGGTCGCCGCGGCGATCAAGAACGCCCGGGAGATGGCACTGCTGCCGTACGTCGGCTCCAGGGCGTGATCGACGAAGCTCCGCGTGCGGAGGTGGCCGCGCCCCGCCAGGCTTAGGCTGCTGGATATTCCGGATATGTCCGCCACCCATGCGGCGGGCGCGTCCGGTGTTCCCCGGACGGCGAATCCACGAAGGAGTCAGCGAGATGTCCACGACCACGGCGCACCACCCCCACCCCGCGCACGCGCACCAGCACGCCCCGGGATGCGGCCACGTGGCGATCCCGCACAACGACCACATCGACTACGCGCACGACAGCCACCTGCACCGCGCCCACGAGGATCATGTGGACGAGTGCGTGAACCCCGCGCACGCGGTGCACGAAAGGCATGAGCACCAGCACGGGCAGGACTGCGGTCATGTCGCCGTGCCCCACGAGGACCACGTCGATTACGTCCATGACGGCCATCGGCACGCTTCGCACGACGGGCACTGGGACGACCACTGATCGGGCTCTGCCGCCGACCGCGTGTCGGCGACGGCCGATCGGGTGACATTCGCGCATATGACAGGCGCCGATGCGGGCTTCCGCACCGGCGCCTGCCGCTGTGCACGCGCACGCGTGGAGCAGGCATAGAGGCCGCTCGGCCTGGACATCATGGATACGACAATCACCCCGCTGAACTGACCCACCACCTGCGGCGGCGCGCCGACCAGTGCTCACGGCAGTCGAGCTGTCGCTGCCCCACTGAGAGGCGAGTGCCGCTGTTGGCTGTCCCCCTGTTCCTGGACCCGAAGCTCGAACCACCCCTCACCTCCTTACTGGCCTCCTCCCGCTTCCTGCACGACCTCGTGGACGGACTGGGGTCGCCCCTCAACGTGGTGGTCCCGGACCGGATCGCCGAGAACGTCGCACGGTTCCGGTCCGTGTTCCGCCGGCACCACCTGGAGGGCGAGATCTCCTTCGCCCACAAGGCCAACAGGTCGAGCGCACTGGTGCGCCGGCTGGCGGCCACCGGCGCGGCCATGGATGTCGCCTCGCTCGGCGAACTGCAACACGCACTGGCCTGCGGCTTCACCCCGGGCCGCATCGGTGCGACCGGGCCGAAGGAGCCGGAGTTCCTCTGGCTGGCCGCCTGCGCCGGCGTCACGGTGAACGTCGAGGGGCACGCCGAACTGCAGGCACTCGCCGCACTGGTGCGCCGACACGGGCTGCCACGGATGCGGGTGCTGCTGCGGCTGTCGGACTTCTCGGGCACCGCGGTGAAGGTCCTGAGCCGCCGCAGTCGCTTCGGCTTCCCCACGTCGGAGTTGGCCGGCCTGCTGGATGCCTGCGAGAGGCACCACGAGGCCTTGGAGGTCATAGGCGTCTCCTACCACCTCGACACCACAAGCCTCGACGAGAAGGCCCTCGCACTGGAGGGCTGCGTACGGGCCATGGACGAGTGCAGGGCCCGGGGGATGCGCCCGCGGGTGATCGACATCGGCGGCGGGTTCGGGGTCAGCTATCTCGCCGACGGAGCACAGTGGGAGCGCTACACCAGCCAGCTGACCCTGGCGGCGATGGGCCGGCGCGAGGCTCTGGCCTGGCGCAACCACTCGTACGGGCTGAGCAGTGAAGGCGGGACCCTTCGCGGGAGCCTGGATCTCTACCCCTCCCATCGCCCGGTCGCCGGGGCCGACTACCTGGACGAGCTCCTGCGCAGTCCCGCCCCCACGCTCGGCCGCCCACTGGCGACGCTGCTCCTGGAGAACCTGTACGACCTGTGCGTCGAGCCGGGCCGAGCTCTGCTGGACCAGTGCGGGCTGACCTTGGCGCGTGTGCTGGAGACGCGTCTCGAGACGGACGGCACACACTCGATACGTCTGGCGATGAACGCCGACGACTGTGCTCTCGAGGAGCACGGCATCCTCATGGATCCGATCGTTCTCCACCGCGGCGAACGGTGGGAGTCGACGGAGGGCTCCGCGGAGTCCTTCGGGGTCCACCTCCACGGCAACCTGTGCCTCGAATCCGATCTCATCACACGCCGGCTGGTCTTCCTCCCCCGGCTGCCGGACCCGGGTGACCTCCTGGCGTTCCCCAACACAGCCGGCTACTGCATGGATTTCAACGCCCATCACGCCCAGCGGCGCCCACTCGCCCGCAAGGTGGCGGCCTACTTAGGAGCCGACGGCTGGCAGTGGCGTCTCGACGATCAGTACTGGCCCATACATTCCGAAGAGGACGCGCATGAGGTATGACAGCATCATCGAAACAGTCGGCAACACACCCTTGGTGCGTATCGACCCTCACGTCCACGGCCTGCAGAACGTCGACCTCTACGCGAAGCTCGAGTTCTGTAATCCCTTCGGTTCACTGAAGGACCGGGCAGCGTGGAACATGGTCCGGCCCGGCCTTACCTCGGCAGTCGAACAGGGTAGCCAGATCGTCGAGTTGTCCAGCGGGAACACGGCCAAGGCACTTGCCGCCATAGCCGGGATGCACGGGATCGGATTCAAGAGTGTCACCAACCGGATGAAGATACCGGAGATAAAGGAGATGCTCCTGTTACTGGGTGCCGAGATCGAGGAGCTGCCGGGGCAGACCGAGTGCCTTGATCCCACCAACTCGGAGGACCCCCTGACCCTGTTCCACCGCAGCCTCAACGAACCGGGGAGCACCCACCTCCACACCGATCAGTACTACAACGCGCGTAACCCGGAGGCCCATGAATCCGGCACCGGGCCCGAGATCGTGGCGGACCTCGACGGCCGGGCGCCGGACTGGTTCATCTCGGGTGTCGGCACCGCCGGGTCGTCCACCGGAGTGGCGCGGGCGTTACGGGAACGGAACCCGAAGGTCGGAGTGGTGGGGCTCGTCGCGGACAAGTCGGACTTCATACCGGGGATCAGGAACATCGACGAGGTGCAGGAAGTCGGCATCTTCGACCCGGCCACCTACGACACCCTCGAGAAGGTCACCTCCTCCGAGGCGATCGACGGAATGCTGACGCTTGTCCGGCGGTGCGGGATCCTGGCCGGACCGACCGGCGGAGCGGCCTACTTCGGAGCGGTCCGGCACCTTCGGGACATCGGTCCGCAACTCACCGAACCCGCGACAGCCGTCTTCATCGTGTGCGACCGCGTCGAGAGCTATCTGAGTTACATCAGAAAACGCCGCCCTGAACTCCTGGGCCAGCGGCCGCGGAACAACTCGGCTGCGTCCGTGTCTTCCGAGGAGCTGGAAGGAACGGCCGTCGTAGAGGTCGCCGAGGCACAGAAATGGATGGCGGCGGAGAAGCCCCTGGTCGTGGACATGCGCAGCTCGTACGCCTATGCGGCCCTGCACATCGAGGGGTCGATCAACATCGTCGACGAACTGTTCGACGATCTCGTCCGCGGCGGGCTGCCGTTCAGCAAGTCCCAGCCGGTGCTCCTGGCGTGCCCCGTCGGTGAGAGGTCCCTGCAGTACGCGGCGCTCCTGACCCGCATGGGCCATCCGGATGTGCGCAGCCTCGCCGGGGGCATCATCGCCTGGCGCGATGCCGGCGCACCGTTGGTGCGGGAGTGACCCGCGTGCCGGGCGATGCGACCGACGTGGATGAGGAGGACCTGACCGCCTGGAACACCGCCCTCCGCGCGCAGTTCCCGATCGTGGCCGGTCAACCCGGTCTGGCCTATCTGGACAGCGCCGCGACCGCGCAGAAGCCGCAGGCGGTCCTGGACGCGGTCCAGGAGTACCTGACGACCTCCAACGCGAACGCGGGGCGCGGTACCTACCCGTGGGCCAACAGGACGACGAGCCTGATCGAGGAGACCAGGGCGCGGGTCAAGGCCTTCCTCGACGATCCGGATCCGGACACCTCGGCGGTGCACTTCGTCAGTGGGACCACGGAGGGGCTGCGCCTGGTGGCCCTGGACTGGCTGGTCCGTGAACTCCGGGACGGGGACGAGATCATCGTCCCCTTCGCGGATCACGAGGCGAACGTGTCGCCCTGGCTGGAGACGGTCGAGTCGCTGGCCCGCCAGGGCACTCGTGTCACGGCCCGTGAGATGCCCTACCAGGCCTCGTCCGGTGACTACGACACGGAGGCGCTCGCCGAACTCGTCTCCTCCCGCACGCGCTTCGTGGCGGTGACCCACGTCCACCACGTCTACGGCGGAGACATGAACGTGCACCGGATCCGCCGGGCGGTGGGACCCGATCCGGTGATCTGTATGGACGCTGCCCAGAGCGTCGGCCATCTGCCTGTCTCCATGAAGGCACTGGACGTCGACTTCGCCGTCTTCTCCGGGCACAAGGCACTGGCGCTGCCCGGCTCCGGAGCGGTCTGGTCCCGTGGCGTGCGCGGGGCCCCCTTCACGCCGCGCGGCTGGAGCGGCACACCGAACACCGTGGGCATCGTCAGCCTGAGCGCCGCCCTGGACTGGCTCGACCGGGCCGGGCCGGCGCGGATCGCACGGTGGACCGCGGAGCTGACCGCCCGGCTGACGGACGGGCTGCGCACGCTGACGCCGTATGAAGTGGTGGGGTGCCAACTGAGTCTGGCGGAGGAATCCTCGGTGCAGCAGCGACACGGCATCGTGACCTTCAGGCACCGGGACATCGATGCGGCCGACCTCGGATTCATCCTCTTCAGTCACGGGTTCATGGTGCGGGCGGACGGCCTCTGCCAGGGCCCGGCCGGTGAGAACCGCAGCTCCGTACGGGTCAGTCTGCATGCCTACAACAGCCGGCACGAGGTAGACCGGTTGCTGGAGGTGCTCACCGAGCTGACCTAGTGCCGATGACAATCGTTTTCACCTGTAGATTCGGGGTCACGTAGCGGAACCGAGTGCGTAGAGGTGGTACAGCAAGATGAGCGTGAGCATGTCGACGGCCCAGCTGTGGGTGGACCGCTGGGAACAGCAGCAGCAGCGGTACGCGATCGACCGGGAAGAACGCTTCACCGTGGTCGCGGATGTGGTGGAACACGTGACGGCCGGTCACGCGACCCCACGGGTGCTGGATCTGGGCTGTGGACCCGGTTCGCTGCCCGCGCGGCTGATCGAGCGCCTGCCGCAGGCCGAGATCGTGGCCGTCGACATGGACCCGCTGCTGCTGGCACTGGCCCGCGCCCGTCATCCGGACGCCGCCCGGTACGTCGAGGCCGTGATCGGCGAAGAGGGCTGGACGAGCGCCCTCGATCTCCAGGAGCCGGTCGACGCGGTCGTGTCCACCACCGCGCTCCACTACCTCCCCGAAGGGGTGCTGCGGAACACGTACACGGAGCTGACCGCGCTGCTACGGCCCGGCGGGGTACTGATCAACGCGGACCACCTGTCGCAGGACGGGGCCGGGTTCGCCGAGATCGCCGAGTTCGTCGGGGTCCGCCGGGCCGAACGCCGGCACGCCTTCGATCACGAGGACTGGGAGGCGTGGTGGTCCGCCGTCGAGAGCGATCCTGAGCTGACGCAGCTGTGCGCCGAGCGCCGTAAGCCGGGCTTCGTCCACGCCGACTGCGCCGTCACGCTCGGCCGGCACGTCGAACTGCTGGCCGAAGCGGGCTTCGGCCATGCCAGCCCGGTCTGGCAGGTGGGCAACAGCTACGTGCTCGTCGCCATCCGGCAGTAGGCCGTGAGGGCCGGGGCGACGCCGCCCCGGCCCTCACGGGCAACCGTCACCTCTGGGCGTACCTGAGATGGGGAGCGACGTCCTGCCCGGCGAAGGCTGAACTCGGCGGCCCGTCCGGCGGCGAACCAGTGAAGGGCAGGTCCCGCCGCCCGCGCCGGGAGCCGGCGGTGCAGGACCGGGAGAGCCGCGAGCCGACGGTGGGCCGCCCGCATCCACGACCGGATCACGGCCCTGCCCGACGGGTACGCCACCGAGGCGGCACGGACGTCACCTTGTCCGATGGCGAGGCCCGACACCTGTCCGTGGGCCTTGCTCGCCGACGCCCCCGCCCCCGCCCCCGTCCTCGTCCCCGTCCTCGTCCCCGTCCTCGTCCCGGACGAGGCCACCGCCTACGCCGATCCGCACTCCGAGGCACTGACCCAGGACACATGGTCCGAACGGCCCGGGGCCGCATCCCGCTGGTATCGCGCACGGACTGGCGACGATCCACACCGCCGACCTGATCGTGGTCCTGGAAGGAGGACGCCTCACAGAACAGGGCCATTGCGTGAACCTGCTGCCCCGGGACGGTCGTTACGCCCGGCGGGCGCACCGCTCGGCCTACGTCCGCGGCCCACCGAGGTCGGCCGGTTCCGGCTCGTGAGCTTGTCTTCGCGCCTCGCCCGGCACTACTGTCTCCACGCCTTGGTGAACGGGAAATCCGGTGTGATGCCGGTGCGGCCCTCGCCACTGTGATCGGGAAGTCCGGCTCCGGCCCTCGCGGGCAGCCACTGGGTCCTTGTGACCCGGGAAGGCGGAGTTCGGGCGGTGGTACCCGTAAGCCAGGAGACCGGCCAAGGCACTTCAACCATCCACGAGGTGCTGGAGAGGGTCTGCTGAGCCATGCACATAGCCGAGGGTTTTCTGCCTCCGGCGCACGCGATCGCCTGGGGTGTCGCGTCCGCGCCGTTCGTCGTCCACGGAGTCCGGTCACTGACGCGTGAAGTCAGGGAGAATCCTGAGAGCACGCTGCTCCTGGGTGCCTCCGGAGCCTTCACCTTCGTACTTTCCGCTTTGAAGATCCCTTCCGTGACGGGGAGTTGTTCGCACCCCACCGGCACGGGCCTGGGGGCCATCCTGTTCCGCCCGCCGATCATGGCGGTCCTGGGCACCATCACTCTGCTGTTCCAGGCGCTCCTGCTCGCCCACGGCGGTCTGACCACGCTGGGGGCCAACGTCTTCTCGATGGCGGTGGCCGGGCCCTGGGTGGGGTACGCGGTCTACAAGCTGCTGCGCAGGTACGGCGCGGCGCTGATGGTGGCGGTGTTCTTCGGCGCGTTCGTCGCCGACCTGTCGACCTACTGCGTCACGAGCGTGCAACTGGCGCTGGCCTTCCCGGACCCGAGCAGCGGGTTCGTGGGCGCGCTCGGCAAGTTCGGCTCCATCTTCGCGGTCACCCAGATCCCGCTCGCGGTGAGCGAAGGGCTCCTGACCGTTCTGGTCATGCGGCTCCTCGTGCAGTCCAGCAAGGGAGATCTGACCCGGCTCGGCGTGTTCCTCGCCGGCAAGCGGGACCGGACCAGGACGGCCGAGACCGAGGCGGTGGCGCGATGAACAGGAACACGAAGATAAACGCTCTTCTGCTGCTCGTCGTGGCCGCGCTGGCCGTCCTGCCCTTGGCCCTCGGCCTCGGCGACGACGAGAAGGAACCGTTCGCGGGCGCCGACGCCCAGGCCGAGACGGCGATCACCGAGATCGATCCCGCATACGAGCCCTGGTTCTCCCCGTTGTACGAACCGCCCTCCGGCGAGATCGAGTCGGCGCTGTTCGCCCTCCAGGCCGCCCTGGGCGCGGGTGTCCTCGCCTACTACTTCGGCCTGCGACGCGGGCGTCGTCAGGGCGAGCTGCGCGCGACCGCGCAGCGGGACAGCGGCGGCGCCGGGGAGCCCGCGGGCCGGGGGAACTGAGCGCGCGTGCTGCCGATCGACGCGGCGGCGCACAGCAGTCGCTGGCGCCGCCGCCATCCCCTGGACAAGGCCGTACTGGGTCTGGGACTCACGGCTCTGGCGATCTCGCTGCCGCCCTGGCCCGGAGCCGCACTGATCCTTCTCACGGCTGTCGCCGTGCTGCTGGGGCCGGCCGGTGTGCCCGCCCGCCGACTCTGGCGGGCCTACCGGGTTCCTCTGGGTTTCTGTGTCACCGGGGCGGCCACGCTTCTCGTGCAGGTCGGCGGGCCGGAAGGACTCGTGACCCTGGCCGACGGCGGGCCGGCCCGTGCCGGGGAGCTGCTGCTTCGCACCTCGGCGGCGTCGCTCGGGGTCCTGCTGTTCGCCTTCACCACCCCCATGTCCGATCTGCTGCCCCGCCTGGTCGAGGCAGGGGTGCCCGCTCCGGTGGTGGACGTCGCCCTGGTGACCTACCGCATGAGCTTCCTGCTCCTCGACTCCGTACGCCGTGTGCGGGAGGCCCAGGCGGCCCGGCTCGGACACACCACCCGGGCGGCCGCCTGGCGGTCCTTCGCCGGACTCGGAGCCACCGCGTTCATCAGGGCCTTCGAACGCGCGGCACGGCTCCAGACAGGGCTTGCCGGGCGGGGCTACGACGGAACCCTGCGTGTCCTGGTGCCCGCGGCCCGCGTCTCCGTCCGGTTCATGGCCGTGAGCGTCACACTGCTCGCGGCCCTCACCGCCCTGACCTTCGTGCTGGAAAGGCTTGTGTCATGAGCGAATCCGTGCTGCTCGCACTGCGGGACGCGTCCTTCGCGTACGAGGACGGTCCTGCCGTACTCAACGGCCTCGACTTCGAGGCGTACGAAGGACGTGCGCTCGCCCTGCTCGGCCGGAACGGCAGTGGGAAGACGACGCTGATGCGGCTCCTCAGCGGCGGGCTGCGTCCGCGCGTCGGGCAGCTGACGGCTCTGGGCCGCCCGGTCACGTACGACCGCAAAGGGCTGACCCGGCTGCGCACGACGGTCCAACTGGTGGTGCAGGACCCGGACGACCAGTTGTTCGCCGCGTCCGTCTCCCAGGACGTGTCGTTCGGACCGCTGAACCTCGGGCTCTCCGACGCCGAGGTGCGGGCCCGGGTGGACGAGGCGCTCGACGCCCTCGACATCACCGCTCTGGCGGACCGGCCCACCCACCTGCTCTCGTACGGGCAGCGTAAGAGGACCGCCATCGCGGGCGCGGTCGCGATGAGGCCCCGCGTGCTGATCCTCGACGAGCCGACCGCCGGGCTCGACCCGGACGGCCAGGAGCGGCTGCTCGCCACGCTCGGTACCCTGCGCGAGAGCGGCACCACCGTCATGATGGCCACCCACGACGTCGACCTCGCCCTGCGCTGGGCCGACGACGCCGCTCTTCTCACCCCCTCCGGTCTCCACGCCGGGCCGGCGCCCGCGATGCTGGCCCGGACGGATCTCCTGGGGGCAGCGGGGCTGCGGCTCCCGTGGGGCATCGCGACCGCCCGACTGCTGCGCGAACACGGCCTGCTGGACGCCACGGCGCCTGGTCCCCGTACTCCCGAGCAACTCGCGGGCCTCATCCCGCCGGCCGTCGGCAAGGGGCAGGTCCCCGGCCGCTCGTGAGAGGTCAGATCAGCCGGAAGAGGTCGCCGGCAGCGTGGACGTCGGTCAGGTCCTCGATCCCGCGGAGGCTGTCGCACAGGGCGTCCAGGACCGAGCCGGGCCCGGAGGCCTGGGGGGCGCCGATGCCCACGCCGAAGGAGCTGAAGCCCAGCGTGTGCTTGGCGTCGTTCCAGCTGCGCATCCACTGATCGCTGACGTCGCACTCCCCCTCGGTGATCATCACGATGTCGCCGCGCGCCGGCGCCCCTCGGAGTTGAACTCCTCCTCCAGCAGCTTGACGGCCGCGGCGAGCGGGGTCCGGAACTCGGTACCACCGCCGAAGAAGTGCTCCGCGAAGTCCAGGACTTCGGTGATGCCGGCCGGCTGGGAGCCCGGGAAGCGGCACACTCTCACAGAGTCGGACGAGGAGAAGAGGATGCCGACGAAATCACGGCGGAACCGGCCGATGAGATCCGCGAACCGCCCCAGCCGGCCCGAGCGCAGTCGCTCGGCGAGCTGGGCACGCAGGTCGAACGGCATCCGCTCCGGTTCGCCCGGTCCCACACCCCACGCGCGCATCAGCTCGGCCTCCCCGCGGGACTGCTCGGCGGCCTCGGCCGAGGCGCTCCGTGCCGCTGCGCGGATGCCGGGAGCCGCGCGGGGCCGGTGCGACTCACACACCGGCGGCGAGGAGATCGCCATTCGCCATTGCCCTCCCGAAATGAGGGAAACGGTATGAGGGGACGCTCTCCTGACGGCAGAAGCAGCTTTCCCACCCGTCGGACCGAACCGGGTCTTCGGCATCCGCGGCAGGTGCCGGAAGGCAGCTGTCACCTTGACCCTGCGAAAGACACCTCCCGGAAACCGCCACGGCCTCCGTCTGCCTTGCTGCAGCCGTGCACGCGGACACGAAAGGCCGGCCGAAGCGATGGAGAATCGCGGCGTGCGCATCATTCATTTCCGTACGGGCTTGGCCGCACGTGTCGATATCGGCCGTGCACAGGCAGTCGACTTCCTCGGTCCATCAGGGAGTGCCCGGCCCGTACTCCCACGTCCGCACCACCGGCAGCGCCCACGACTCCCCCTGCGGCTGCGCGTCATCACGAGGCGTCAGGCCCGGGCGGGTGCGAAAAGAGGCGCCGAGCCCCGTACGAGCCTTTAGGCCACAGCCATCTTTCCTCCGGGTCGACACAACTCGCTTGCCGAACCGCTGTGCGAATAACGCGATTACCGCACGTCCGCCATACGCATTGAGCACACACACACGGATGATCTCGAACAGTGAGAACACATCGTCGGGCGCCCCGTCCGACCCAAAAAGCTGCGCCGCGTGATTCGGCTCGTCAGGCATCGACTTTCGGACTCTTCACAAAGGATTAACTCCATAATGCCCCCAGCCTGTTAGCGTCCCGAAGGACGGGTGAAGTCCAGGAGGAGGTGAAGCGTGCGAGCAGCGGCGGTCAGGTTCGTACTCGCGATCCTGATGGGCTTCCTGTCGGCCCCGTACTCCGGCACGCCGTCGGGGGACGCGCACGCGTCCGCCCCGGGGATCCGGGCAGCCGCCGATCCGAAGGTGACCGGGGGTGGGGCACTTGGGGAGTACGGCACCTGCGGCACATCCGACGGCGGGGGCGAGTCGAACGGCCTTCTGCGCCACCGTGACCGCCATCGATCCGTCATCGTTCACGCTCCCGAGCCCTCGTCGCGCTCCGCGGTGACGGGCGACGCCCACGGCATACTCGCTCCGGCGGCCGTCGCAGCGATGGGCAACGCCCATCACATCTCCAGATCCTCGACCGCGCACTCCTCCCCCGTGCTCCAGGTGTTCCGCTGCTGAGCTGACCCGAGGCGCTCGGAGACCCGCCCCTGCTCATGGTCCCTGCGGGACTCCTCGGCCTGGGGATCCGAGCCGCCCACCGTGTCTCCAGTTCTCGTACACATGCCTACGCGACGTCCTCGGACGCGCCAGGAGGAGCACCGCCATGCAATCTCTCGCCGAACACCCCACGGAACAGGTCCCACGGATCAGCGACACCGTCGTCTGGGCACCCCCGCCCGGCGACGAGCGCTCGGCTCCCTTCCGCACGGGATGAGGGCCGCCATGGACCGTGTCGGCGCATTCCCCCACCTGCGGCAGGATTTCGCCGCGTCTCTCGTCGTCTTCCTCGTCGCACTGCCGCTGTGCGTGGGCGTCGCCGTCGCGTCCGGTGTCCCGGCCGAACTCGGCCTGATCACCGGCATCGTGGGTGGTCTCGTCACCGGCTGCATGCGTGGCAGCAGCCTCCAGGTGTCGGGGCCGGCCGCCGGTCTCACCGTGCTGGTCTTCGAGGCCGTCCGGACCTACGGTCTTCCCGCTCTAGGGGTGATCGTGCTCACCACCGGGCTGTTGCAGCTCGCCATGGGCGCGCTCCGGCTGGGCCGTTGGTTCCGGGCCATCTCCGTCTCGGTCGTCGAGGGCATGCTCGCGGGCATCGGCCTCGTCCTCATCGCGGGTCAGCTCTACGCGGCCGCCGGCGTCGAGGCGCCTGCCTCCGGCACCGGCAAGATGGCGGGCATCCCGGGGCTGCTGGCCGACGTCGTGTCCAGTCCCGCGGCTCTCGCCTCACTCGCGCTCGGCGCCGCGACCATCGCCCTGATGGCGGGGTGGAACAGAATGCCGAAGCGGCTCCGGGCCGTTCCCGGCGCACTCGCCGCAGTCGCGCTGGCCACACTCGTCACGCAGGCGTTCGGCCTGCCGGTCAGGACGGTGCAGGTCCAGGGACTGCTCGACGCCGTCCAGGCCCCCGCCCTCTCCGAGTTCGGCGGGCTCGCGAGCCTGAGCCTGCTCGGGACGATCGCCGCCTTCACCCTGATCGCCTCCGCGGAGAGCCTGTTCAGCGCCGCAGCGGTGGACCGGCTGCACGACGGGCCGCGTACCGAGTACGACAAGGAGCTGATGGCCCAGGGCACGGGCAACACCGTGTGCGGGATCCTCGGCGCACTGCCGATGACCGCGGTGATCGTGCGCAGTTCCGCCAACGTACGGGCGGGCGCACGGACCCGGGCCTCCCGGGTCCTGCACGGGGTGTGGCTACTCCTGTTCGCAGCACTGCTGCCGTCCGCGCTGGGACTCATTCCCCTGCCGGCCCTCGCAGGCATCCTCGTCCACGCCGGATGGAAGCTGATCCCGCTGCGCTCGCTCGCGGCGCTGTGGCGTGAACACCGGGGTGAGGCGATGATCCTGGTCGTCACCGCCGTGGCGATCGTGACGGTGAACATGTTCGAGGGCGTGCTGACCGGGCTGGCCCTGTCGGTGGCCAAGGCGGCCTGGGACGCGTCGCACATCAAGCTGGAGATCGTCGACAGCAGTCCCGAAGGCGTCCGGGCCCGGCTGTCGGGCAACGCGACCTTTCTCCAGCTGCCGAAGATACTCGACAGCCTGGAAGCCCTGCCCAAGGACCGGCCCGTCGCGCTGGAACTGTCCGGACTGCACCACCTGGACCACGCCTGCCGTACGGCGCTGGAGAACTGGGCGGAGCGGCACAGCGCGTCCGGTACCGAGCCCGTGCGGCTGACCCGGACGGACGCGGTGAGCGCTCCCTGAGAGCCTGGACGACTCGCCGGGCGCCTTCAGCAGGCGTTCCGGCGAGTCGTCCGGCGCGGTCAGCCGTTGGGCAGGATGACCGCGCGGCCGTTGATCCTGCCGGCGTGCAGCCGCTCGTAGGCGAGCGGTGCCTCGTCGATGGAGTACGTCTCGACGTGGACGTCGACGGCGCCGGCATGGGCGAGCTCGATGACTTCGGCGAGCTCCTTGCGTGAGCCCCAGTACGGCGCTGAGACCGATGTGGCGAACGGCAGGACGCCGAAGCCGACGGGCAGCAGGCCGCCGCCGATGCCGACGATGGTGACGTCGCTGTCGACGGCGGCCATCGCACCGGCCGTCCTGACGGTCGGCTCGGCGCCGACGAAGTCGAAGACGACCTTGGCACCGATGCCACCGGTGAGCTCGCGGACCTTGGCCGCCGCACTCTCGTCGGAGAGCACGGTCTCATGGGCGCCGACGGCCCGTGCCAGCGCGAGCTTCTCCTCGGTGACGTCGAGGGCGATGACCCGTACGGCGGTCATGGCGCGCAGCAACTGGATGGCGACGTGGCCCAGGCCGCCGGTACCGATGACCACGGCCGTGGCTCCGGGCAGCAGCTTCGGCAGCGAGCGCTTGATCGCGTGGTACGGCGTGAGGCCCGCGTCGGTCAGCGAGACCGTCTTGACCGGGTCCAGGTCGCCGATGGGCGTCAGGTGACGCGCGTCGTCGACGACCATGTACTCGGCCATGGCGCCGGGGTTGCCCAGCCCGGGCGGGTTGATGCCGAGGTCGGCGGCGCGCAGGCAGTAGTTCTCCCGGCCCTCCGCGCAGTTCACGCAGGTGCCGCAGCCCCAGGGGCCGTAGACGGCGACCGAGTCGCCCACCGAGAAGCCCTCGGCGCCCTCACCGAGAGCGGCGACCGTACCGACGCCCTCGTGTCCGAGGGTGAGCGGCAGCTCGTAGGGGAATCCCTCCGCGGGCCAGCTCATCACGGCGATGTCCGAGTGGCAGACTCCCGCGGCACTGACCTTCAGCAGGATCTGACCGGGCCCGGCCACCGGCTCGGGGATCTCGACGACCTCGGGCGCGGCGCCGACGGTGCGGTACTGGACGGCCTTCATGTCTCTCCTTCGTTCTCCGTACGTCCTTTGTGACCCTCCTGGTGGCGACGCGCCACTCGGAAGGTCAGGAGGCGGAGTAGCCGCCGTCCACCAGGTGGTAGCTGCCGTGGATGAAGGAGGCACGGTCGGAGAGCAGGAACGCGGTGAGCTCGGCGACCTCCTCCGACGTACCGAGTCGGCCTGCCGGGTGCAGGGAGATCAGATGGTCACGGGCCGGGGAGTCGGTGTCGCGGAGCAGCGGGGTGTCGATGAAGCCGGGGCCGACCGCGTTGATGCGCACGTTCTGTGCCGCGTACTCGAGTGCGGCGGTCTTCGTGAGACCGACGACGCCGTGCTTGGCCGCGACGTAGGCCGGGGAGCCCGCGAAGCCGTTGGTGCCGAGGATCGACGCCATGTTGACGACGGCGCCGCCGCCTGAGGCGAGGATCGCCGGGAGCTCGTACCGCAGGGAGTAGAAGACGCCGCTGAGGTTGGTGGCGACGACCTTGTTCCAGTCCTCGATCGCGTACTCGCCGGTGGGCCGCGCGGGGCCGCCGATGCCGGCGTTGTTCACGGCGAGGTGCAGGGCGCCGAACGTGTCGACGGTGAACCGCACACCGGCCTCGACGGAAGCGGGGTCGGTGACGTCGAGGGCGACCGCCGCCGCGCGGGCGCCGGTGGCTCGGAGCTCGTCGGCTGCCTTGCGGGCGCTCGCCTCGTTGTAGTCGGCGACGACGACGGCCGCGCCGCTCGCGGCGAGCCGCCGGGAGAGGGCCAGGCCGATGCCGGACGCGCCGCCGGTGACGAGGGCTACCTTGCCGGCGAATTCGGACTCGTGGGCGCTGGGGAGGTTGGTGCTCATGCTGGGCTTCCTTGCGTGGTGCTGTGGGGCCCCGGCCCGTCCTGCCGGGATTCCAGCAGGTTCGTGGAGAGGGCGTCGAAGGCTTGTACGACGAACTCGGGCAGGGCGGCCGGCCGGCCGCCCCGTACCCATGCCGCCTGGGCCGCGAGGAGCGCTCCGGCTCCTGCGGCGACGGCCACGGCAGGACGGAGGTCCTGGCGTGGATCGACACCGAGCCGTTCCGCGATGATCCTGACCGACTCCTCCTGGGCGTCCACCCGGATGTGGTGGTACGCCGCGTACAGGGTCGGTTCCTCCTCGGCCATGACCAGCAGGCCGAAGACGCGCGGCCGCAGATGCCAGGGCTCCGCCTCCGTGTCACCGAGCCAGTCGAGGACGGCCAGACGGTAGGCGGTGAGCGGTGACTCGGCCGCGGGACGCTCGCGGAGCGCCTGGTTGATCCGGTCGCCGTCGCCCCGCACGGTGTCGAGGACGGCGGCTTCCTTGCTCGGGAAGTACCGGCTGAAGGTCCGCCGGTCGACGTCGGCCGCCTGCGCGATCTCCTCGACCGTCACGCCCCTCAGTCCGCGCTCGATCACCAGATCGAACGCGTGCTGGGCCAGCGCGTCCCGGGTTCTGCGCGCCTTGCGGCTGCGCCGGGCCGGGCCGTTCCCTGTCGAACTCATAGCTGCACCGTACACCTGAAAATGTCCCGGCGGGACTTTTGTCTCACCGGGACATTATGACGCCGTCACTCCGGGCGGTGTCGCTCAGCTAGAGCGACGCCCCGGCCTCACCCCCGTTCGGTGTTTCCCTTCCGCCCCGGCTGAGCGCCCCCGGCCACCAGGCGGTACGCCCGATGTCCCGGACGAGCGCGGGCACCAGGAGCGAGCGCACGACGAGGGTGTCCAGCAGCACGCCGAACGCGACGATGAACGCGATCTGGACCAGGAAGGCGAGCGGGATGACACCCAGGGCCGCGAAGGTGGCCGCCAGCACGACCCCGGCGGAGGTGATCACCCCGCCCGTGGTGGTCAGTCCGCGGAGCACGCCCTGCCGGGTGCCGTGGATGAGGGACTCCTCGCGGACCCGGGACATCAGGAAGATGTTGTAGTCCACGCCGAGCGCGACCAGGAAGACGAATCCGTACAGCGGGACGGAGGAGTCGGTGCCGCTGAAGCCGAAGACGTGCTCGAAGACCAGCGACGCGATTCCGAGCGTGGCCAGGAAGTTGAGCGCCACCGTCGCCACGAGCAGCAGCGGCATCAGCAGGGAACGGAGCAGGCCGATCAGGATCACGAGGATGATGACCAGCACCACGGGCACGATGATGTTGCGGTCGTGTTCGGCGGTCTTCTGCGTGTCGTACTGCTGCGCGGTGTAGCCGCCGACGAGCGCGTCGGCTCCGGACACCGCGTGGACCGCCTCGCGGAGCCGCGTGACGGCCTCCTTGGCGGCGTCACTGTCGGCCGCGTCCGCCAGCGTGGCATCGATGCGGACCCTGCCGTCCACGACGAGCGGCTCCCCGCCGCCCGGGCGCCCGGAGGTGGTCACCACGGAGACGCTCGCGATGCCGGACACGTCCCGGGCGGCGGTGACCACCCGCTGGGTGCGGTCCGCGTCGGCGATCACGACGGCGGGGTTGCCCGATCCGCCGGGGAAGTGCCGGCCCAGGGTCTCCTGCGCGCTGACCGACGGTGCGTCGTTGACGAAGATCTCCTTGAGGGGCACCCCCTTGGAGTTCAGGGTCGGCATGAAGGCGGCGCACGCGAGGAGACCGATCAGCGTGACGGCCCACACCTTGCGGGGGGAGCGGTCGACCAGACCCGCGATCCGCGGCCAGATCCCCGTCGATCCGGAGGCGGGCTCGGCGTCGTCCTTCCTGGGCTTGGCCGGCCAGTACGCGGCCCTTCCCAGCAGGACCAGGACGGCCGGCAGGAAGGTGAGGGTGCTGAGGACGGAACACACGATGCCGATGGCGCCCACGGGCCCCAGGGCCCGGTTGTTGGTCAGGTCGCTGAGCAACAGGGCGAGGAGTCCCAGCGCGACGGTGGCGGCGCTGGCCGTGATCGGCCCCGCGGACTCACGGAGCGCGGCGCGCATCGCGGTCCACCGGTCGGCATGCCGCACCAGTTCCTCGCGGAACCGCGCGGTGAGCAGCAGGGCGTAGTCGGTGGCGGCGCCGATGACCAGGATCGACAGGATGCCCTGGACCTGCCCGTCGACGCGGACGATGTCGTGGTCCGCCAGTACGTACACGATGGCGCAGGCGACACCGAGGGCGAAGACCGCGCCGATGATGATGATCAGGGGCAGCAGAACGCTCCGGTACACCAGGAGCAGGATGACGAGCACGGTCACCAGCGCGACACCGAGAAGCAGGCCGTCGATACCGGCGAAGGCGTCGGACAGATCGGCCTGGGAGGCCGCGGGGCCGGCCAGCCCGACCACCGTTCCGGGTACGCGTTCCGCCGCGCTGCGGATGTCGGCGAGCGCGTCGGGCAGGCCGTCCCCGAGGTCAGGCCGCAACTGGACGACACCTTCGAACGCCTGACGGTCCTTCGACGGGATCGCGGGGCTGACCTGGCCGGCGACGCCGGGCCCGCCCTCGACGGAGGCGAGCGCGGCCGTCGCGGCCTTCTGCTGCTCGGCGTCGAGCTTCCCGCCCTCCGTGTCGGACGTCCACACCACTACGGCGGGGACGGTCTGCTGCTTGCTGAACTCCTTCTGCGCCTCGATGACCCGGGTGGACTCGGCGCTCCGCGGCAAGAAGGATGCCTGGTCGTTGGTGGCTACTTCACCGAGCTTTCCGGCGTACGAGCCGAACGTCCCGCCGACGACGAGCCAGGCGAGGACGAGGAGTACAGGGACGAGGAAGAGCCGGCGAACCGGCTTCGATGCGGTGGACATGGGGCTCCTGGACGTACGGGGTCTCTCAATCATGATGTATCTCAATGATTAAGGTACATGCGGTGGAGCACACCCTCGCGACGACAGGGCGGTTCAGCGCCGGGGAACCGGCATTCGGGCGAGCTCGACGTTCATCCGGCCGAGGAAACGCAGCGCGGCCTCCAGCTCCTGCGGCTCGGACGCGGAGCGCGCCCCTGCCGCCGCCTCGGCGAGAGGCATGAAGAAGGAGCGGGCGGCCGACTTGGCCCCGGGCTCGTAGTACAGATGCACGACACGCCGGTCGGAGCTCTCCCGCGCGCGCCGGACGTGACCGGCGCGCTCCAGTCGGTCCAGGCATGCGGTGACGGCGCCGGACGTCAGGCCGAGGTGTTCACGCAGCCTGCCGGGGGTCAGTGGCACGTCGGCGTCGAGAATCGCCCCCAGCGCCTGCACGTCGGTGGCGTGGAGGCCCTGCGCGTGCGCGAACGCGTGAACCAGCCGGTTGATCTCGCCGTTCATCCGGCGCAACTCCACGGCGAGCGCCTGGAGTTCCGGCACCCCGGTGGCGCCGGGGCGCACTCCGTCACGAGGGTCGTCCGCACTGTTCACCGCCCCATACTAGGGCGTGTTCACGAGCCCGTCGGCTCCCTCCCCCGAGGGTGGCCGCGCCACGCGCACAGCCCATCCCGCCCTTATGCTTCTACAGTTGTGTAGAAATCTGCTGAACGCGTTCTCCGCGTACGGAAGAAGGAGCGGACGCCACGATGGTGTTCAAGAAACTGCTCGGCTCGCTCGGCGTGGGCGGTCCGACCGTCGACACGATCCTGGAGCTGGGGGCCGTCACGCCCGGCGGCACCCTCGGCGGCCAGGTCCGGCTGAAAGGCGGCAGCGCCGACGTCACGGTCGAGCACATCACGCTGGAGCTCGTCGCACGGGTCGAGGCCGAGCAGGAGGACGGCGAATCCGAAGGCACGGTCGCCTTCGAGCGCTTCACCGTCAGCGGTGGGTTCACGCTGACCGCGGACACGGAGCACAGCATCCCGTTCGCCGTGACCCTCCCCTGGGAGACCCCGGTCACCGAACTCCACGGGCAGGACCTCGGGATCGTCCTCGGTGTGCGCACGGAACTCTCCGTCGCGGGCGCCAGGGACAAGGGGGACCTCGACCGGCTCACCGTGCGCCCTCTGCCCGCCCAGGAGGCCGTGCTCGAGGCGTTCGGGCAGCTCGGGTTCGACTTCAGGTCCGCTGACCTGGAGCTCGGGCACATCCGCGGCAGCGGACAGCGGTTGCCCTTCTACCAGGAGATCGAGCTGTCGCCCGCACCGCGGTACGCGGACCGGGTCGACGAGGTCGAGGTGACGTTCCTCGCCGCGGCCGAGGGCCTGGAGGTCGTACTGGAGGCCGACAAGCGGCGAGGTCTCCACTCCGACGGCGGCGACACGGTCAGCCGCCTCACCATCGGCGCCCACGACACCCCGGGCCGCGACCTGGCCGCCGAGATCGACCGGTGGATCCTGGCACTGGCCGAGACCCGCTCGCCCTACGGCGTCCCGGGGGCGTACGGACACGCCGACGGGCCGGCGCAGCACCCGGGCCCCGGTGTGGGCACCGCGGTGGCCGTCGGGGCCGCGGGTGTCGCCGTCGGCGTCGTGGGCGGGATGGCCGCCGCCGAAGTCGTCGACGAGGTGGGCGACTTCTTCGAGGGTGACGATGACGAGGGGGACGAGGAGGGCTGAGACCCGAACCCGGAGACACCCCACCACGGCCTTCTACAGTGTTGTAGATTTAGCCCGCCCGGGTGCCCCAGGGCATCTTCGCGGTCGCCGTGAGAGCGGCCCACACCGTCAGGGAGTGACAGCCGTCATGTTCGGAATCAGCGAGATCGCCATCTTCATCGTCCTCGCCGTCCTGCTCTTCGGCGCCAGGAAGCTCCCTGAACTCGCCCGTTCCCTGGGCAAGTCGGCCCGGATCCTCAAGAGCGAGGCGCGGGCCCTGAAGACGGACGGCGTCGCTCCGGGCGGCCCCACGGGCCCCGGAACAGGCACGGCGGACCCGCGCGTCGTCAAGGGCACCGTCACCGGAAGGACCGAACAGCACTGAGGACGGCCCGCCCCGCCACCCGGTGGGGTGGGCTTCGGCGTGTCAGGGCCCCGTCGGCAGACGTCACCCTCCGGACGGGTGACACGGTGGCCGCAGGACACACGAGCCGGAGCGAGGGCCATGGACAGCAAGGACGACAGCGGCGGACTGCGGTGTCTCGTGACGGGCGCGACGGGATACATCGGGGGCCGCCTCGTTCCCGCCCTGCTGGACACCGGTCACCGGGTGCGCTGCCTGGCGCGTACGCCGGAGAAGCTGCGGGATCATCCGTGGGCGGGCGAGACCGAGGTCGTCAGAGGTGACGTGACGGACGCGGAGTCCGTGCGGGCGGCGATGGCGGACATCGACGTCGCGTACTACCTGGTGCACGCGCTGACCAGCGGGCCGGGTTTCGAGAGGACCGACCGTGCGGCTGCCCGTACGTTCGGCGAGCAGGCGCGGGCCGCCGGAATCCGGCGCATCGTCTACCTCGGCGGGCTCACCCCTGCCGGTGTCCCCGAGCAGGACCTGTCCCCGCATCTGCGCTCGCGCGCCGAGGTCGGGCGCATCCTGCTCGAGTCGGGCGTGCCGACGACAGCGCTGCGCGCCGCGGTGATCATCGGTTCGGGTTCGGCGTCCTTCGAGATGCTGCGCTACCTCACCGAGCGGCTCCCGGTCATGGTCACCCCCAGCTGGGTGTCGACGCGCATCCAGCCGATCGCGGTCCGCGACGTCCTGCGTTACCTCGTGGGCAGTGCGCACATGCCCGCCGACGTGAACCGCGCGTTCGACATCGGCGGCCCGGACGTCATGACGTACCGCGACATGATGCAGAAGTACGCGCAGGTCGCCAAGCTCCGCCGCCGGCTGATCCTGCCGGTGCCGATGTTGTCGCCGGGGCTGTCCAGTCACTGGGTGGGGCTGGTGACCCCCGTGCCCGCGTCGATCGCACGCCCACTCGCGGAGTCCTTGCGCTACGAGGTGGTGTGCCACGAGCACGACATCGCCGGCCATGTCCCCGACAGCCCCGGGCAGCCGTTCTCCTTCGCCACCGCGCTCTCGCTCGCCCTGCAGAGGGTCCGTGAGGCGCGGGTGACGACACGGTGGTCCTCCGCCTCCACTCCGGGCATTCCGAGCGATCCGCTGCCCACCGATCCCGACTGGGCGGGCGGCAGCCTGTACACAGACGTACGCGAACTTGATGTGGACGCCACACCGGACGCCCTGTGGCGGGTCATCGAAGGGATCGGTGGTGACAACGGCTGGTACTCGTTCCCGCTGGCGTGGGCGGTCAGGGGGTGGCTGGACCGGCTGATCGGCGGGGTGGGCCTGCGCCGGGGCAGACGGGACGCCCAACGGCTGAGGGTCGGCGACTCGCTGGACTTCTGGCGGGTCGAGGAGATCGAGCCCGGCCGGCTGCTCCGGCTCCGGGCGGAGATGCGGCTGCCCGGCCTGGCCTGGCTGGAGATGTACGCCGGAGAGGGCGGGGACGGCCGCTCCCGTTACCGGCAGCGGGCCGTCTTCCATCCCTACGGGCTGCCCGGCCACGCGTACTGGTGGAGTGTGTCCCCCTTCCACACGGTGGTCTTCGGAGGGATGGCCCGCAACATCGCACGGGCAGCCGCCCGGGACGCAGGCGAGGGGCGTTCATGAGCGTCGCAGTCGTCCTGTTCACCGCCGATCTGCGGCTGCACGACCATCCGCCCCTGCACGCGGCCCTCGCGTCGGCCGACGAGGTCGTCCCCCTTTTCGTCCTTGACGACGCCGTCGGAGCGGCCGGCTTCGACGCGCCCAACCGGCGCGCGTTCCTGGCCGACTGTCTCCGGGACCTGGACACGGGTCTGCGCGAGCGGGGTGGGCGCCTGGTCCTGCGCACGGGTGACGTCGTCGAGGAGGTCGGCCGGATCGTCACGGAGACCGGCGCGAACGCCGTGCACATGGCGGCGGACGTGAGCGCGTTCGCGCAGCGCCGCGAGGAGCGGTTGCGCGAGGCCCTCACGCCCGTGGGCTGCCGCCTGCGCGTCCACGACGCCGTGGTCACCGCGGTCGCGCCCGGTGCGGTGGTGCCCTCGGATGCGGGCCGGGACCACTTCTCCGTCTTCACCCCGTACTTCCGCCGTTGGTCCGAGGAGGGTGTCCGCACTCCGTTCCGTGCGCCCCGCGCCGTACGCGTGCCGTCGGGCCCGGCTTCCGCACCACTGCCCTCGCGGCCGGGCACAGGCCTCTCCCCCGGCCTCGCCGAGGGCGGGGAGGCTGCGGGGCGGAGGCTGTTCACCGCGTGGCGCCGACAGGGACTCGCGTCGTACGAGGAACGGCACGACGACCTCGCGGGCGACGCGACCTCACGGCTCTCCCCGCACCTGCACTTCGGCACGCTCTCCCCCACCGAACTGGTCGACCGGTCCCGCACGGCAGGCGGCCCTGGCGCGGAGGCGTTCGTACGGCAACTGTGCTGGCGGGACTTCCACCGGCAGGTGCTGGCCGCGCGCCCGGCGGCCTCCCACTGCGACTACCGGCCCCGGCAGGACGACTGGCGCACCGGGCGGGCGGCGTCCGACGACACGGCCGCGTGGAAAGAGGGTCGCACCGGCTACCCGGTGGTGGACGCGGCGATGCGGCAACTGCTGCACGAGGGCTGGATGCACAACAGGGGCCGGCTGCTGACGGCGAGCTTCCTCACCAAGACGCTGTACGTGGACTGGCGGACCGGAGCGCGCCACTTCCTGGAACTGCTCGTCGACGGGGACATCGCCAACAACCAGCTCAACTGGCAATGGGTGGCCGGTACGGGCACGGACAGCCGCCCCAACCGGGTACTGAATCCGGTGACACAGGCCAAGCGGTACGACCCGGACGGTGCGTACGTACGCCGCTGGGTGCCCGAACTCGCGGAGGTCGCCGGGCCCGCTGTGCACGAGCCGTGGAAACTGTCGGAGGCGGAGCGCGCCCGCTGCGGCTACCCGGAGCCGATCCTGGGGCTTCCGGAAGGGCTGACCCGCTTCAAAGAGGCACGCGGGCTCGACTGAACGCTCAGATCCTGCGATAGCGGGCGTTGGCCCAGGAGAAGAGTCCGAAGGCTGCGAGGCCGACCGCGACGAGCACCAGCAGCCAGGGCCCCGCGGGTGTCTCGGTGAAGGAACGCAGGGTGTCGTCCATGCCCTTGGCGCGGCCCGGTTCGTGCTGGACGGCGGCTGCCACGGCGAATCCGCCCGCCGTGGCGAATACCGCTCCCCGGACGGTGCCGCCGAAGACACCGGTGATGTCGACGGCCTGACGGACCCTCTTCGTCATCGCGCCCATCTTCAGATGCTTGTGGTACCTGCGCGTGACGGCCCGGTACGCCATCCAGAGACCCGCGCACATCACGGCGGCGCCTGCGATTCCCACGAGCCACTGGCCGCCGGTCCACTGCAGGGCGCGCGCGGTGACGTCGTCGGTCTGCTTGTCGCTCGATCCACTGCCGCTGCTCCGGTCACCAGCGGCGTAGGAGAGCACGGAGTACGACACGAAGGCGTAGAAGACGAAGCGTCCGGCGGCCGTGGCGCGCTTGCTCGCCTTGTCGCCGTCGGGGCCCGCCTGGCCGAAGATCGCCTCGGACAGGCGCCAGAGGGCCATGCAGGCCAGCGCCGCACCGAGCGCCCACAGCAGGACGCTCCCGAAGGGCTTCTCGGCTATCTCCGCGATGGCACCGCCCCGGTCGGCCTGCTTCCCGCCTCCGTCGGAGAAGGCGATGCGCAGGGCCAGCAGACCCACCAGAAGATAGATGACGCCTCGTGCCACGAACCCGGCACGGGCCCCCACGTCCATGGTGCGGCTGCGCGCGGCTCTTCTGGCCTGACCACGTGCGTTCATCGACATCGCGTTCGCATTCATGCACTGCCGATTGCCCCTGAAACGGCGATCAATGCGGGAATCACTCCTCCTCGTCGCCCGGCTCGCTCCGGGCCGCCGCCTGCCCCTTGGCACGTCGGCCGACGACGGCGGCCGCCGCCAGTGCGCTGCCCGCGAACGCGAGGGCGACGGTCCACGGCCGGTCGAGGACGTGTCCGGTGGCGTGGTCCAGGGAGTAGCGACCGGCGCCCGTCACCCCGATCGCGGCGGCGGTGAAGCCGAGGAACGCGGGGTACTCGTAGCCGCCGCCCATCGCGAAGAAGCCCGCGGGATGGTGCACGGCGACGGCACCCGCCATCGTGCCCGCCGCTGCGGCGCCGGCCGCGGGAGTGGCGAGGCCGAGGGCCAGCAGGATCCCGCCGCCCGCTTCGCCCAGCCCGGCGGCCATGGCGCTGTGCTTGGGCGGGTGGAAGCCCATCGCCTCCATGGCCGCTGTCGTCCCCTCGACACCCCCGCCGCCGAACCACCCGGCCAGCTTCTGACTGCCGTGGGCCGCCAGGACGGCTCCCGTACCGACCCGGAGGACGAGAAGTCCGAGGTCACGTCGGTTGATGCAGGTCATGGGTGTCTCCAGTCGGCAGAGGAGCAGCGGCGGTGCGCCGTACGGATCCACTGTCGCCGCGGCCGGGCGGCGGGGGCCGGTGGTGTTGGGCCATTCGTGGGCCGCCTGCGTAAGGACTGCGACGTACGCCATTGTGCAACTTGTTGCATAAGTCGGTACGGGTGGTCTACAACTGGCTCGACGCCACCTGCTAGGAGCCCCGGATGAGCCCGTACCCCACCCTGCTGAGCCCGCTCGACCTCGGATTCACCACGCTCCCGAACCGGGTGCTGATGGGTTCGATGCACATCGGCCTCGAGGAAGCCGAACGCGGGTTCGAGCGGATGGCCGCGTTCTACGCGGCCCGCGCACGCGGCGGGGTGGGGCTTATGGTCACCGGGGGAATCGCGCCCAGCGAGCGCGCGTGTTCCTTCCCCGGCGGCGCCATGATGACCACCGAGGCGGAGGCGGAACAGCACGCCGAGGTCACGGCGGCCGTGCACGCCGCGGGCGGCCGCATCGCGATGCAGATCCTGCACTTCGGGCGCTACGCCCATCACCCGGACCTGGTGGCGCCGAGCGCGCTCAAAGCCCCCATCAGCGGGTTCACCCCGCACGCGCTCGACGACGACGAGGTCGAGGAGACCATCGAGGACTTCGTCCGGGCCGCTGAGCTGGCGCGGCGCGCGGGCTACGACGGTGTCGAGATCATGGGCTCCGAGGGCTATCTGATCAACGAGTTCATCGTCGCGGCGACCAATCTCCGCGAGGACCGCTGGGGCGGCTCGTACGAGAACCGCATCCGCTTCCCCGTCGAGATCGTGCGCCGTGTCCGGGAGCGGGTCGGTCCCGACTTCATCCTGATCTACCGGTTGTCCATGCTGGACCTGGTGCCGGGTGGCTCCACGCTGGAGGAGGTCGTCCGTCTCGCCCGTGAGGTGGAGGCGGCCGGCGCGACCATCATCAACACCGGCATCGGCTGGCACGAGGCACGCATCCCGACCATCGCCACCTCCGTGCCACGCGGCGCCTTCACCTGGGTGACGGAGAAGGTGCGGGACGCGGTCTCCGTGCCGCTGGTGACCAGCAACCGCATCAACACCCCGGAGCTGGCCGAGGAGATCCTCGCCTCCGGCCGCGCGGACATGGTGTCGATGGCGAGGCCCTTCCTCGCCGACCCCGACTTCGTCGCCAAGGCCGCCGAGGGGCGCGCCGACGCGATCAACACCTGTATCGGCTGCAACCAGGCCTGCCTGGACCATGTCTTCAGCCTGCGGATCACCTCGTGCCTGGTGAATCCGCGAGCCTGCCACGAGACCGAACTGGTGCTCGCGCCGACCCGCGTCCGTAAGCGTGTCGCCGTCGTCGGCGCCGGGCCGGCGGGGCTGGCGTGCGCGGTCACGGCCTCGGAGCGCGGGCACGCGGTGACGCTGTTCGACGCGGCGGATGAGATCGGCGGTCAGCTGAACGTGGCGCGCCGTGTCCCCGGCAAGGAGGAGTTCGAGGAGACGCTGCGCTACTTCCGCACCCGGCTGACGGAGGAGGGGGTCGAGCTCCGGCTCGGTACGCGTGCCACGTCCGCCACGCTCGACGGGTTCGACGAGGTCGTCCTGGCGACCGGCGTCGAGCCCCGCACTCCCGCGATCCCCGGCGTCGGGCACCCCAGCGTGGTCAGCTATCTGGACGTCCTGCGCGACGGCGTGGAGGTCGGCGACCGGGTGGCGGTCGTCGGGGCGGGCGGGATCGGCTTCGACGTGGCGGAGTTCCTGACCGACGGGGGCGACGCGGCGAGCCTGGACCCCGAGGTCTTCTTCCGGCACTGGGGGGTGGACACGGGTTACGCGGACCGTGGCGGGCTGCGGGCCCCGGAACGCCCGAAGCCGCCGCGCACGGTGCATCTGGTCCAGCGCAAGGCGAGCAAGGTCGGCGCCGGGCTCGGGAAGACGACGGGCTGGATCCACCGCACCGAGCTGCGCCACCGCGGGGTGACCATGACAGCGGGCGCGACCTACGACCTGATCGACGACGAGGGCCTGCACCTCACGGTGGACGGCGAGCAGCACGTGCTGCCGGTCGACACCGTGGTGCTGTGCGCGGGTCAGGAACCGCGCCGCGAGCTGTACGAGGAGCTGCGGGCCGCGGGGCGTCCGGTGCATCTGATCGGCGGCGCCGACGTGGCCGCCGAACTGGACGCCAAGCGTGCCATCCGTCAGGGCACGGAGCTGGCCGCGGAGCTGTGAGGGCCCCCGGTCCTGCGGTCCCTAGGATGCACTCCATGTCACTCCCGCACGCGATCCTCACCGCTCTGCTCGAGAAACCGTCGTCCGGTCTCGAACTGACGCGCAGGTTCGACCGGTCGATCGGCTACTTCTGGCCGTCCACGCATCAGCAGATCTACCGCGAACTGGGGAAGCTGGAGCTGGCCGGCCACATCCGGGTCCTGCCCTCGGCGCAGCCGGCCCGCGGCAGGAAGAAGGAGTACGAGGTGCTCGCCGCCGGCCGCGAGGAGCTGGCGGCCTGGGTGGCGCTGGCCGAGGATCCGCGGCCGGTGCGCGATCCACTGCTGCTGAGGATGCGGGCGGCGGCCGTGGTCGGCGCCCCCGGTCTGGCCGGGGAACTGCGCCGACACCTGGCGCTGCACCGGGAGCAGCTGGCGGAGTACCGGAGGATCGAGGAGCGGGACTTCCCTCCGGAACGGACCACCGAGGAGGACAGGCTGCGTCGCCTGGTGCTGCGCGGAGGCATCGACCTGGAGACGTTCTGGACGGGCTGGCTGACCAGGGCGCTCGACGACCTGGAGGGCTGCGGGCCGGGGGGCGGCGCCCGGCCGCCCCGGCCCGACGGCGTTTCCTGGGGCCTGTCCGGTCATCCTTGAACTGCCCTCAGCCGGGCCCGCCTCCCGGGGAGCCGACCGGTTCCGGGCGCAGTGTGAACGGTTCCGTGGTGCGTGCGGCGGTCGCCGGCCCACCGGCGATGACGACCCTCGACGGCGGCCTCGTGACGGCGGTCGACGCCGGAGCGGCTCCGACCGGTGCGGTGACGGCCCCGGCGGAGCTCCGCGCCTGCGCGCGGCTGAGCAGGATCACACCTTCTACGGCGGCCCCGGCGCCGATGAGCGCGGGGAGCAGGCCGAGCAGGCCGCCTTGGAGGCGTTCGCCGAGCAGGACCAGACCGATCGCGGCGGCGGCGACCGGGTTGGCGAGGGTGACCACGGCGAGCGGCGCGCCGAGCCCGCCCCGGTAGGCGGTCTGGGAGAGCATCAGGCCGCCGAGGGCGAAGAGCGAGACGAGTACCGCCACGACGGCCAGCCGCCAGCTCAGCAGCGGTCCCGAGTGGTCGGTCGCGGCGACCGTCAGGGTCTGGGTGAGGGCGGAGGCCACCCCGGATGTGATCCCCGACGCCGCGGCGTGCCGGAGGCCGGGTCGGGTACCCGGGCGGCTCAGCGCGGCGACGAGTGCCATGGTGACGGCCCCGACGCCCAGGGCCTCGGGAAGGCTCAGCGTGTCGTGCGGCGCGGCGCCGCCCGCGGCCAGGAGCAGCGCGGCGAGGCCGACGAGGGTGAGGAGCGTGCCGCGCCATTCCGTACGGCTGACCCGGCGGCCCGCGGCGCGGGCTCCGAGCGGGACGGCCGCGACGAGGGTGAGCGCGCCGAGCGGCTGGACCAGCGTGAGCGGTCCGTACTTCAGCGCGGCGACGTGCAGCAGTGCCCCGCCGGCGTTCAGGCCGACCGCCGACCACCAGGCTCCGCGGCCCAGCAGGCTCAGCGCTCCGGCCGAGGGTTCGGTCCGGCCGGCGAGCCGGGCCTGTGCCACCGCGGCGGCCGCGTAGGCGCCGGCGGAGACGAGCGAGAGGGCGACGGCTGTGAGCGTGGCGTTCATCGCCGTACTCCCGACCGGGCGTACGCGGGGGACGCGTAGCTCCGCGCGGGGACGGCCGCCGGCCAGGACAGGTGTGTGCGGACCGGTGTGCGCGGCAGCCTGAGTGCGGCGTAGACGACGGCGAGCAGCGCGGAGACCACGATCGCGTCGAGCCAGTAGTGATTGGCGGTGCCCACGATGACGAAGAGGGTGAACAGCGGGTGCAGCAGCCACAGCAGGCGCCAGCGGGAGCGGGTGGCGACGATCAGCCCGACGGCGACCGCCAGGGCCCAGCCGAAGTGCAGCGACGGCATGGCCGCGAACTGGTTGGCCATCGAGTCGGCCGCGGGGGTGTCCCCGTACACCGAGGGGCCGTAGACCTGCCCGGTGTCGACGAGGCCCGCCGCGTGCAGCATCCGCGGTGGGGCGAGCGGGAAGAGCAGATGCAGCGCGAGCGCGGCACCGGTGAGCGCGGCCAGGATGCGGCGTGACCATACGTAGTGGCGCGGACGGCGCCAGTACAGCCAGACCAGGAAGGCCAGGGTGGCCGGGAAGTGCACGGCCGCGTAGTAGGTGTTCGCGGTCTGGACGAGCGCGGTGCTGTCCAGCAGAACGCTCTGTACCACTCCCTCACCGGGGAGTCCGAGGGCTCGCTCGAAGCTCCAGACGTGTCCGGCGTTGTGGAAGGCCTCCTCGACATGGCCGTTCGCGGCCTGGCGGCCGAGTTTGTAGACGAGGAACAGTCCGGCTACGAGAAGCAGCTCGCGGACGAGGGGCGGTCGGGCTGAGGTGTCCGGCTCCCGCTCCGCAGGCTCGCTGCGGGTGTACATCACCCGTGCCCCTTTGCTGACGATGCGCTGTGATGACGTAGGCATGGCCAGTCCACGCCGTATCGATACGCCAGTGTACCGATACGCCGACGTATCGGTACACTTGCGTATCGGTACACTGCGTATCAAGGACCCCCAGCCGCAGAGTCGCAGAGAGGGAAGCAGATGCCGTCGCCCGGTTCAGCACAGGAGTCCGTACCCGCCTCACGCCGGTCGAAGATCACACCGGAGCGAGCGCAGGAGCTCTACACCGCCGTACTGGACCTGCTCCGGGAGAGCGGTTACGACTCGCTGACCATGGAGGGCGTCGCCTCACGCACCCGGTGCGGGAAGTCCACGCTCTACCGCCAGTGGGGCTCCAAACCGGAGCTGGTCGTCGCCGCGCTGCACGGCACCCGCAGGACCCTGTTCTCGGACATCGACACCGGCAGCCTGCGCGGTGACCTGCATGAGGTGGCACGGGTGGTGGAGACGGCGTCCGGGCAGGACACCGCGCTGATGCACGCACTCAGCCACGCGGCGCTCCAGAATCCCGACCTGCAGTGCGCGCTGCGCTCCACCCTGATCGCACCGGCCATCGGCGCGATCGACGCGATGGTCGAGCGCGCCGTCCGGCGCGGCGAGATCGAGGCGGGCAACCCCGCGGCCGACTACGTGGCCGCCCAGATGTTCGGCGTCATGCGCGCCCGGCCGCTCCTGCGGGAGCGGTACGACGACGAAGCCTTCCTCGCCCACTTCATCGAGTGCGCCGTGCTCCCCGCACTCGGACTCCCCACCGGCCTGCCCGTCACCCGGGGCGGCGACGGGACCTGATGAACGTGGGCCGTCGCCCGAGCGGATGACGACGGCCCACCCGCGCGCCGCACCGTGGGGACGGGGTCGGCGCACACACGGCCGGCCGGTGGCCTCCTCGGAGACCACCGGCCGGCCGTGTTTTCGCAACCCCTTCTCGTCGTCTTGACGATATGCGACGGAACTCGTTATCGTCTCCATGACGAGAAAGAGGGGGTCCGACATGGCCGACATCACCCGGCGCTTCGGCTGGCGCCACCTGCGCTCCGCGCCCACCAGCCACATCCGCCACCACCATCGCGGCAGGCTCGCCCATGACGGCCCCGGACTGAGCTTCTGGTACCGCTCGCTCTCGGCGGCGCTCTCCGAGGTCCCGGTCGACGACCGGGAACTGGCAATGGCGTTCCACGCCCGTACGGCCGACTTCCAGGACGTCACCGTGCAGGCCACGGTGACCTACCGGATCAGCGACCCGGCCGAGGCCGCCGCACGCCTGGACTTCTCGGTGGACCCCGACACCGGAGTCTGGCGCGGTGCTCCGCTGGAGCAGATCGCCACGCTGCTCACCGAGTCCGCACAGCAGCACACCCTGGACGTCCTGGCCCGCACTCCGCTCGCCGCCGCCCTCGTGGACGGGGTGGCCGCCGTACGGGAACGGGTCGCCACCGGACTCGGGGCCGAGCCCCGGCTGCCTGCCACGGGCATCGACGTGGTCGCCGTGCGCGTCGTCGCCATCCGGCCCGAGGCGGAGGTCGAGCGCGCCCTGCGCACCCCGGCCCGTGAGCAGATCCAGCAGGAGGCCGACCGTTCGGTGTACGAGCGCCGGGCGGTCGCGGTCGAGCGCGAGCGCACCATCGCCGAGAACGAACTCGCCAGCAAGATCGAGCTCGCCCGCCGCGAGGAGCAGCTGGTCGACCAGCGCGGCACCAACGCCCGTAGGGAGGCCGAGGAGAAGTCGGCGGCCGACGAGGTGCGTACGGCCGCCGAGGCCGCCCGCACCGTGCGGCTGGCCCGCGCGGAGGCGGAGGCGGCCCGCGACGTCGGTGCGGCTCGCGCCGAGGCACAGGCGGCCTGGCTGCGGGCGCACGCGGACGTCGATCCCGGCACACTGCACGCCCTGGCGGCGACGCGGCTGGCCGAGAACCTGCCGCGCATCGACAGCCTCACCCTCTCCCCCGACGTTCTGACGGGCCTGCTCGGCCGGCTCGCGAGGCCGGAGCCGGAGGCGCGGGCGTGAGCCTGGCACCGCGCGCGGTGCTGGTGCACCGGAGGACCGAGTACGAGGAGCTCCTGGCGCGGCACGGCACGCACGGGCAGGCCGCGTTCGTTCTGGCCGGCCGCGGCCGGTCCATCGAGGAGGTGGCCGTGCGTCACCGGCGCAACGAGCGGGCGCTCGCCGAGGTGGCAGCCGCCGTGCCGCTGCGGTGGCGCCGGTCCCGGGTGGAGCGGGCGGACCTCGACCGTTTCCTCTTCGGGCCCGAGGACGTGATCGTCGTGGTCGGGCAGGACGGACTGGTCGCCAACGCCGCGAAGTACCTGTCCGGTCAGCCGGTGGTGGGCATCGACACCGACCCGGGCCGGAACCCCGGTGTTCTCGTACGCCACCGGGCCCGTGACACGGCTGCTCTGTGCCGGGCCGCCGCTTCACCCGGCGGGCGGCTGGACGCCCTCACGATGACCGAGGCCGTCGCGGACGACACGCAGCGCCTGCTCGCCCTCAACGAGATCTACCTCGGACCGCCCGGCCATCAGACCGCCCGCTACCGCATAGGGCAGGACGGCGCCCCGGCCGCGAGCGAGTCCCAGGCGTCCTCAGGCGTCCTGGTCGGCACCGGGACGGGCTCCACCGGCTGGCTGCGCTCCCTGTGGGCCGAGCGCGGCAGCCGACTGCGACTGCCGGCCCCCTCGGATCCGCGACTGGTCTGGTTCGTGCGCGAGGCCTGGCCGTCACCGGCAACCGGCACCTCCATGGTCGCGGGCGAACTGGGGCGCCGGGACGGCCTCAGGCTCACCGTCGAGTCCGACCGGATGGTGGTGTTCGGCGACGGGATGGAGTCCGACGCACTGGAGTTGACGTGGGGCCAGTCCGTCCGGCTCGGCGTCTCGGACACCACGCTGAACCTGGTGGCGTGACCGCGTGTGAGGATGGGCGGGCCCTTGGGGCCCCGGCCATGCCGGGGACTCGCATCCGACCGGCCGGGAGCACAGGAGCGCATGACCACCGATTCCGAGCCGTGACCGTCTTCGCGATGGTGCACGACGAACCACACCTCATCAGCGTGTGGCGGTGGACCGCTCCTGAGGAGCTGCCGAGCCCCCTGTTCGACCCCTCGGCGCAGATCCTGGCCGCCTGGCGCCCCGATCTCGGTGTCGCGCATCCGGCGGCCCACCATCTACGGATCTGTGCGTCCCAGGGTGGGGCCTATAACAATTAACTATTTGCCTAGGTCTCATAGGCAGAGTTAGCGTCGATGCCATGAGAGCCGTAAGCGAGCAGGACATCCGCGCGTCGTTCGTCAATTGCTCCAAGGGGGAGGCGAAGCGCCTGCCGATGCCCCGCGACCTGGAGGAGCGCCGGTGGGACGATCTGGACTTCCTGGGGTGGCGCGACCTCTCGGCGCCGGACCGGAGCTACATCGTCACCGAGCTGCACGGGGAGCTCATCGGGATCACGCTCCGCTTCCCGTCCCACCAGCGCGGCTTCCTGCACCGCAGCATGTGCTCGGTCTGCCTGACCACGCACCCGGGCAGCGGGGTGTCGCTGATGACCGCCCGGAAGCGGGGGCAGGCCGGCCGGGACGGCAACTCGGTGGGCATCTACCTGTGCACCGACCTCGCCTGCTCCCTGTACGTACGCGGCAAGAAGGACCCCGCCCCCGGCGGGCGCTTCGAGGAGTCACTGACTCTCGAACAGCAGATCGAGCGGACCAGGGGCAAGCTCTCCGCGTTCCTGGACCTGCTGGCCGCCTGACCGGGCGAGGCGGGGCCGGGCCGCCCGGTCAGCCGAGACGGACCGGCAGGGGGGTGTCCTTCAGCGCCGCGATCACGCTCTCGACGTGCGCCCGCGCGGCCGCCTCCGCAACGTCGGGCTCGCCCGCGACCACCGCGTCGATGATCGCCAGGTGTTGCGGCAGCGACCGCGCCGGACGGCCCGGGCGCAACGCGAGGCGGAATCGGTAACGCACCATCTGGCCGTCCATCCGCTCGAGCAGGGCTTGCGCCACCTTCTGACCGCTGACCTCACCGAGGCATTCATGCAGCCTGCGGTTCAGCACCGAGTAGGCGTCCGGGTCACCGTCCGCCACGGCCCGGCTCATGGCGGCGCCGATGTCCTTCAGCTCCTGTCGCACCTCGTCCGAGGCGTATTCCGCCGCCCGCCTGGCACACAGACCCTCCAGCAGGGCCCGGCACTCGGTGATCTGGATCGCCTCCTCGACGGAGATCACCCGGACCCGCGCCCCGCGCCGGGGGATCAGCTCCACCAGGCCCTCGGCGGCAAGATCCTGCAGCGCCTCACGCACCGAGCTCCGCGTCGCCCGGAAGACCTCGGAGAGCTCCTGCTCGACCAGGCGCTGCCCGGGCACCATGTCGCCCGCCGCGAGTGCCTCCCGGATACCGCTGGAGACCGCGCTCCGGCCCGTCCGGCCGGTGACCTGATTCGACGTCACCCCTCCGCCTTCCGTGCATCGTCGGGACATCCCACCGCCGCGTGGTCCCACACGACGCACCAGCGATGATGCCCGAAACTTTCTCGTCAGCCATATTGTCAACAATTTTATCGACGGTTACGGTGACGTGAACAACCGGCCGGGTGGGACGGACCGGCGAGCAGCCCTCCGGCTCGTGACGCAGGCACTCCCAGGCGCTGCCTGCACGCAACACCCGCAGGCCGGGTCGGCCGGCTTTATCCGGACCGCTTCGCGCCCGCCGCCATGCTTCCGCAGTCGCCGGGCGTCGACCCCGCCACCTGCGTACCGGAACTGACCAGATGCGTCGAGGAGTACGGCTCCGTCGCGCTGAACCTCAACCCGGACCCTGCCGGTGGGCACTGGACCGCGCCGCCTCTCACCGACCGCTCGTGGTACCCCCCGTACGAGAAGATGACCGAGTACGACGTACCGGCGCTGGTGCACGTCAGCACCAGCGAAGGGGTACCTCGCACCCACCCTCCTGCTCACCGTCCTGTGGGTGACCCAGACCATCGATTTCTTCGGCTACTCGAGTTTCGCGCCCACCCTGCTGTCCAAGGAGGGCTTCAGCGTCGAGAAGTCCGTCTTCCACATCGCTCTCACCACGGTCGGCGCGCCCTCGGCGGCCAGGTCCGTCGTTCCGGTGGCCGCCAGCGCGTCGCCTCGGGGGCGCGCGGTGACTGGGGCAGCAGCGCGACGCCGTGGGCGGCCCGGCGTCCGCTGATCGCCCAGATGTCCTCGCCGCCGGCCCGGACGGTCCCCGAAGAACAGCACAAGGGCCACAAGAAGGAGCAGAAGTCCCGTGCGGGCGAACAGGGTTGAGCGGCCTGGGGGCGGGGGCCTTCGGATGGGCGGGTTCCAGCTGATCTTGGCCGCCCCCCTTGCGCTATCGATATAAGGGTAGCCTAACCTAAAAGCACTCGTCCGGTTCCGGCGGGCCCTGGGCACCCTCATGCCCTGAAGTGGCACTTCGTGCCACCTCCTTCGATGCAGGCTTCGGAGAGCGCCCAGCCGGAACGGGATTCGTCTGAACGCAAACGGAGATCTCTGGCCATGGCGCCGTACTCGTCCCCCTCGTCCCGCAGAATCGCCCGTCCTGTCGTGTCGGCGGCCCTGCTCACCCTGTGCGCTCTCACCCTGAGCGCCTACGGGTCCGAGGACGAAGCCGAATCGGCCGACGCGGGCGCCGCGATGACGACGACCCAGGTCACGGACGCGGCTGGGACGGAAGTGAAGATTCCCGCCGGCCCGGAACGCGTGGTCGCCCTCAATGAGAGGGACCTGGACGCGCCCCTCGCTCCGGGGGTCGAGCCGGTGGGCCTGACCGCGGAACGCGGCCAGAAGGGTGCCCCCCAGTACCTGGCGGACCAGGCGA
Organism: Streptomyces sp. NPDC005791; assembly: GCF_042871485.1. Lineage (NCBI taxonomy): Bacteria > Bacillati > Actinomycetota > Actinomycetes > Kitasatosporales > Streptomycetaceae > Streptomyces > Streptomyces sp. NPDC005791. The sequence continues at coordinate 266,627 of NZ_JBIAIP010000003.1, read as the reverse complement.
AGGGCATCCCGGTGCTCGACGACATCCGCAGGGCGATGGTCAAGTGAGCACCGGGAAGGAACTCAGCGGCCGGACCGCCCTCGTGACGGGAGCGGGACGCGGCATAGGCGAGGCGGTCGTCCACGCTCTCGCCGGCCGTGGCGCCCGCGTCCTCGCCACGGACCTGGACCCGGACGGCATCGTCCCGCTGGAGAAGACGTACGACGGTCTGGTGACCGCACGCACCCTCGACGTCACGGACCCCACGGCCGTCGAGGACCTCGTGGCCGACGCGGAGAACACGGTCGGCCCGCTGGACATCGCTGTCAACGTGGCCGGAATCCTCAGCGGTTCACCGGTCGCCGAACTGTCGGACGAGGAGTGGGCGGCCACGTTCGCCGTCAACACCCACGGGGTGTTCCATGTCTCACGGTCCGTCTCCCGCCGGATGACCGAGCGGGGGTCGGGCAGCATCGTCACGGTGGCCTCCAACGCCGCGGGCGTCCCCCGTACGAACATGGCGGCGTACGCCGCCTCCAAGGCCGCGGCCGTGATGTTCACCAAGTGTCTCGGTCTCGAGGTGGCGCCCCGGGGGGTGCGGTGCAACACCGTCTCCCCCGGCTCCACCCTGACCGACATGCAGCGCGGCATGTGGACGGCCGGGGACGAGGAGGCCTCCGCCCGCCGTGTCATCGAGGGCGACCCTGCGACGTACCGCACCGGGATCCCGCTCGGCCGGATCGCGGACCCCTCCGACATAGCCGACGCGGTCGCCTTCCTGGTGTCCGACCGTGCCCGGCACATCACCATGCACGACCTGTACGTCGACGGCGGGGCCACCCTGCGGGCCTGAGAGCCGGCCCGCACAAATGCCGCTCCGTCTCCTCGCCCCGCCCGACATCCCGCCTGCCGACGCTCGAGCCGTCCCCACTGGAGACCACCCATGTCTGCATCTCTGCGCGTCCCTACCGTTCCTCCCCCACTCGACTCACCCGGCGCCGCGACCGCCCTCCTGGAGGCCTACCAGCCCGGCACGGACCGATTCCTCGCCACACCCCGGCACACCCTGCTCGGGTCCGGGACCACGGCGCAGGTGCCGCACGACTCACGTCCGCTGACCGAGCGGGTGCGGGAGGTCCTGGACTCCGCCCGGAACGCCGGCGGCCCCGCCCCGGTCGTCATGGGCACCGTGCCGTTCGCCCCCGACGGCGTGGCGGCCCTCGCCGTCCCGGAGACCGTCCGATGGGCCACCGCCCTGCGCGCGGACCCGCTCATCGCGCTGCACGGCCCTGACGCCGGCCAGGGCGAGGACTGGCGGATACGTGAGGTGCCGGCCGCCGACGAGTACTCCGCGGCCGTCGCCGCCGCCGTCGAGCGGATGCGCGCCGGTGAGTTCGACAAGGTCGTCCTCGCCCGCACACTCGAACTGACCTCGGCGCGCGACCTCGATCTGCCGGCGATGCTCAGCCGGCTGGCGCGCCGTGACCCGGACGGCTACACGTTCGCCTTGCCCAGCGGCCCGGGCCGCACCCTCGTGGGGGCGAGCCCCGAACTCCTCGTGGCCCGCCGGGGCATCCACCTGGTCGCCAATCCTCTGGCCGGTTCCGCGCCGCGCAGCAGCGATCTGGCGGAGGACGTCCGCAGAGCGGCCGCGCTGCTGGACTCCCCGAAGGACCTGCACGAGCACGCGGTCGTGGTCGATGCCATCCGCGAGGCGCTCGCGCCGTTCTGCGCGCGTCTGGACGTTCCCGAACGCCCCACCCTCGTACGCACCGCCGCCATGTGGCACCTGTCGACGACCCTGACCGGGGAGCTGCGCGACCCCTCGTCCACCGCTCTGGACCTGGCGTCGGCCCTGCATCCCACTCCGGCGGTCTGCGGCACCCCCACCGATGTGGCCCGGCAGGTCATCGCGGAGTCCGAGCCGTTCGAACGCGGCGCGTACACCGGCATGGTCGGCTGGCAGAACGCGGACGGCGACGGCGACTGGGTCGTGACCATCCGCTGCGCCGAGGCCGAGGGCCGCACCCTGCGGTTGTTCGCCGGCGCGGGTGTCGTCGCGGAGTCCTCGCCGGCTGCCGAGACGGCGGAGACCGGGGCCAAGTTCCGGACCTTCCTGAGCGCTGTAGGAGCCTCCCTGTGACCGAACGTCATGTACCCGACGCCCCCACCTGGCCGGCCGAGTTCGCCGCACGCTACCGCGCGGCGGGCCACTGGCGCGGCGAGACGTTCGGTGGTGTGCTGAGCGAGCGCGCCGCCGCGCACCCCGACCGCGTCGCGGTCGTCGATCCGGCGCCGGAGCGCCGCGCGTGGACGTACGGGGAACTGGACGAGCGGGCCTCACGTCTGGCCGCGGGGTTCGCGGCCCGTGGGATCCGCCCGGGCGACCGGGTCGTCGTACAGCTGCCGAACATCGCCGAGTTCATCGAAGTCGTCTTCGCGCTCTTCCGTATCGGCGCCCTGCCCGTCTTCGCCCTGCCCGCGCACCGGGACACGGAGATCGAGTACTTCTGCTCGTTCACCGAGGCCGTCGCCTACGTGATCCCGGAACGGCACGCCGGCTTCGACCACCTCGCGCTCGCCTCGAAGGTCAAGGAGCGTACGCCGACCCTGGAGCACGTCTTCGTCGTCGGTTCACCGGGCGAGCACACCGCACTGTCCGAGGTGCCGTGCACGCCCACCGGGACCGGGTACGAACCACAGCCGCACGACCTGGCGTTCCTCCAGCTGTCGGGTGGTACGACGGGGGTGCCCAAGCTCATCCCGCGTACGCACGACGACTACATCTACTCGCTGCGCGGATCCGACGAGATCTGCGGGGTCGACGGCGACACCCGCTACCTCGTCGTGCTTCCGGCCGCGCACAACTTCCCGATGAGTTCTCCGGGCTGGCTCGGAGCCCTGTACGCCGGGGGGACCGTGGTCCTGTGCCCCACGCCGGACCCGGCGACGGCTTTCCCGCTCGTGGAACGCGAACGCGTCACGATGACCGGGATGGTGCCACCCCTCGCACTGGTGTGGACCCAGGCCGCCCCCGGCACCGAGCACGACCTGTCGAGCCTGGAACTGATCCTCGTCGGCGGCGCCAAGTACAGCGAGGTGGCGGCCCGCCGGCTGGAGCCCGCGCTGGGCTGCCGGCTCATGCAGGTCTTCGGCATGGCAGAGGGGCTCGTCAACTACACGCGGCTGGACGACGACCACGAGACCGTGGTCACCACCCAGGGCCTGCCGATCTCCGAGGACGACGAGGTCCGGGTCGTCGACGACGACGACCGGGACGTACCCGAGGGCGACTTCGGGCACCTGCTGACCCGTGGCCCGTACACGATCCGCGGCTACTGGCGCGCGCCCGAACACAACGCACGGGCCTTCACCGAGGACGGCTTCTACCGCACCGGCGACATCGTGCGCCGCACCCCGACGGGCCATCTGATCGTCGAGGGGCGCGCCAAGGACCAGATCAACCGGGGCGGTGAGAAGGTCGCTCCGGAGGAGATCGAGAACATCATCCTCGGCCATCCGTCGGTGCACGACGTGTCCGTCGTGGGGGTGGCCGACGAGTACCTGGGGGAACGCACCCTGGCCTACGTCATCCTGCGTGAGGACGCCGAGCCCCTGAAACCGGTGGCGATCAAACGCCTCGTGCGCGAACGAGGCGTCGCCGCGTACAAGATCCCCGATCTCGTCGAATTCGTCGAGGCCTTCCCGCAGACCGGAATCGGCAAGGTCAGCAAGAAGGGACTGCGCTCCGACGCGGTGCCGGGCCGCGCCGATACCACGCAGCAGTGAGTTCCGCCCAGAGCGGCACCGAAAGGTTCCACCCCATGGCACTTCCCGCCATCGCTTCGTACGCCCTGCCGACCGAGGCCGAACTGCCCGCGAACCGGGCGGGCTGGACCGTCGACCCCTCACGGGCCGTTCTTCTCGTCCACGACCTGCAGAACCACTTCCTCGGTGCGTTCCCGCCCGGTGAGCAGCCGCTCACCGGCATGCTCGACAACACGGCCCGCGTCATCGAGGAGTGCCGCCGCCTCGGTGTACCGGTGGTCTACTCGGTCCAGCGCGGCGGCCAGACAGTCGAGGAACGCGGTCTCCAGCTCGACTTCTGGGGGCCCGGCGCAGCCGACGACCCGCAGGCGCTGGCGATTCCCGAGGCCGTGGCGCCCGTGGAGGGCGACATCGTCCTGACCAAATGGAAGTACAGCGCGTTCGTGCGCACCGAACTCGACTCCCTGCTGCGTGAGTCCGGCCGCGACCAGCTGGTGATCACCGGTGTGTACGCGCACATCGGGGTGCTCATGAGTGCCTGTGACGCGTGGATGCGTGACATCCAGGCCTTCGTGGTCGCCGACGCCGTCGCGGACTTCTCGCGCGAGGACCACGACACGGCACTTCGCTGGGCGGCGGGCCGCTGCGCGGTCGTCACCTCGACCGACGCGCTCGTGAAGGGGCTCTGAACACACCGTGGCGCTCACCCTTGAACTGATCCGCCACGATGTCGCCGACGCCCTCGGTGAGGAGCCCGCGGACGTGCCCCTCGACGAGAACCTGATGGACCACGGGCTGGACTCGGTACGCATCATGTCGCTGCTGGAGCGGTGGCGCCGGGAGCACGGTGTCGAGGCGGACTTCGCGGACCTCGCCGAGGACCCCGTCATCGGGACCTGGGCGTCGCTGCTGGAGGTCTCATGACCGTCCTGCTCCCCGACGCCGGCAGGGCCGGCCCGGGTCCGCCGGATGTGCTGATCGCCGCTCAGGCCCTGTACACCTCGCGGGCGCGCGGACCGCGGCGGCCGGCGTGGGGTGTCCGGCGGCGGCTCTGACGTGATCACGAGAAGGGATCCGACACAACGGGGGCTGACAACTTAGGGTCACGTAACCGCTCGAGAGTCGGTCGCACGCGTCACCCACCCCGATGTACTTACTTGGGTAAGGCCGGAGGCGGCACCCGGATCTCCGGGCGCCGCCTCCGGCCTGTTCACGTGGTGCGTCGTCAGACCGTGGCCGGGAAGCGGTCCCAGACACGGTGCTTGCCCAGGAGCTGCTTGACCTCTTCCAGCACCTCGCTGCCCGTGCCCGCGTTCACCACGCCCGGCGCGCCCTGGGGTACGCCCGCGGACTCGAGGACAGCCTCGCCGCCGGCCCAGGCCCCGATCGCCTTGGCGTGCCGGTATGCCTCGTCCAGCAGCAGGAGCAGCCGGGGGTCGGTGGCCCGGCCCGCCGTGCCCGCCTTCGCGTCCCGTGCGCCGATGGCATCGGCGCCCGGGGCCGGAGCGCCCGCGAGGAGGACCGCGTCGAACTCGATGGAACGGGCGGTCGCGAAGGTGCGCTGGACGACGACCGGGTCGCCGCCCGCGTCGAGGACACCGCCCGCGGGGGCGATGACCAGCGGGACCATGCCGGCACTCTGCACCGCGTCGCGTACCGCGCGCACACCGTCGAGGTCGCAGTCCTTGTCGGCGACGATGCCGATGACCCGGCCGTCCACCGGCCAGACCCCCCCGACCTGCGAGAGCGCGGGGCTGGGGTCCGGGTTCGCGAGGGGTCCGTCCGGCGTGGGAGCGGGCAGCCCCAGCCCGGTGGCGACCTGTTCGCAGAGCTGGGTGTCGATCCGGGCGAGCACCTTGAGGGCACGCTCCTTGATCGCCTGCTCGTAGCACTTGCCCAGCTCGAAGGTGTAGGCGGCGATGATGTGCTCGCGCTCCACGGGCGTCATGCTGAGCCAGAAGAGGCGGGGCTGACTGAAGTGGTCGTCGAACGACTCGGGGGCCTCGCGCACCTTCCGGCTCGCGACGACCTCGGCGGGCACCTCGACGAAGGCGCCGTTGTCCGCACCCGCCAGGAACGGGCAGCCGCCGTCCAGGGAGTTGGGCCGGTACGGCGCGACACCTCTGTGGACCGCGGTCTGGTGCATACCGTCCCGCAGCATGTCGTTGACGGGTGCGTGCGTCCGGTTGATGGGCAGCTGCGGGAAGTTGGGGCCGCCGAGCCGGGTGAGCTGGGTGTCGACGTAACTGAACAGCCGCCCCTGGAGCAGTGGGTCGTTGGTGACGTCGATGCCGGGCACCATGTTGCCGACGTGGAAGGCGACTTGTTCCGTCTCGGCGAAGAAGTTCGACGGGTTGGCGTCGAGGGTCATCAGGCCGATCGGCTGTACCGGGGCGAGTTCCTCCGGGACGATCTTCGTGGGGTCCAGCAGGTCGATCCCCTGGAACATCTGCTCGGGGTTGTCCGGGAACGTTTGGACGCCCAGCTCCCACTGGGGGAAGGCACCGGCTTCGATGGCGTCCGCGAGGTCCCTGCGGTGGAAGTCCGGGTCCACCCCGCTCGCGATCTGGGCCTCCTCCCAGACCTGGGAGTGGACACCCAGCTTGGGTTTCCAGTGGAACTTGACCAGGGTGGTGGCACCTTCGGCGTCGACGAGCCGGAAGGTGTGGACGCCGAATCCCTCCATGGTGCGGAACGAGCGCGGGATACCACGGTCGGACATGTTCCACAGCGTGTGGTGCGTGGCTTCGGAGTGCAGGGTCACGAAGTCCCAGAACGTGTCGTGGGCGCTCTGTGCCTGCGGGATCTCCCGGTCCGGGTGCGGCTTGCCCGCGTGGATGACGTCGGGGAACTTGATGGCGTCCTGGATGAAGAAGACCGGGATGTTGTTCCCGACAAGGTCGAAAACGCCCTCCTCGGTGTAGAACTTCGTCGCGAAGCCGCGGGTGTCGCGCACGGTGTCGGCCGATCCGCGGGAGCCGAGCACGGTGGAGAACCGGACGAAGACCGGCGTCTCCACGTCCTTCGCCAGGAAGGCGGCCTTCGAGACCTTGGCCGCGGTCCCGTACCCGCGGAACACCCCGTGGGCCGCGGCGCCGCGCGCGTGCACCACACGCTCGGGGATGCGCTCGTGGTCGAAGTGGGTGATCTTCTCCCGCAGGTGGTGGTCCTGGAGCAGGACCGGTCCTCGGGGACCCGCCTTCAAGGAATGGTCGGTGTCGTACAGCCGAGCGCCCTGTGCCGTGGTCAGGTAGGCGCCGCTCTGCGCGTTACGGGCCTGGTCGGCTCCGGTGGGCTGGCCGGTGGGGCTCACCGTCTCCGGGCCGGTCTGGTCGGGCTTGGGCGGCAGTGGCTCGCGTGGCACCGTCGGTTCCGCCGCCGACGGGGGAACGGCGGCGGGCGCGCCCGGAATCGGCTGGTTTCCTTGGGTCTCCGTCACTTCTTCGTCCTCCTGAGATGTGTGGCTGGTCGCCGGACCGACGTGCCGGTGAGTTCGGTGCGGCGAGCCGCCCGGACACGCGTATACCTGCCGTAGCAGGGCCTCCCCGCCACGGCGGGCACCGCGCCGTCACTCCTTCGGCAGCGTCCGTCGGTGGAAGGGTCAGACGTTCTCTCTGGGGATCCGTTCGTTCCAGGTACGGGAGAAGACCCGGCGCCCGTCCTCGTACCCGTCGAGCGTGGCGTCCACGTGGAAGGCGTCCTTGTCCGAGGTCAGCACGGTGCGCGTCTCGACCCGGACATCCCAGTCGGGACGGCCGAAGCTCATCTCCCATGCCGATTCACCGCGCACGGACCCGAAGTCCTCGCCGGTCCAGCTGTACTTCTCGCAGGCCCTCAGCCCGGTCTCGATCCCGGTGTCCTCGTACCGCTGGCGTCCGCGGTCCTTCACGATGTCGAGCACCGACCGGTAGTCCACCAGGTCCCTGGTCACGGTCCACGCCTGTTCCGGCTCGCTCAGCCGTGTGACGGCCGGCGGCGCGCAGCCCTCGGGCTCGCCGAAGGGGCGCAGGGCCTTGTCCTGCGGTACGTCGACGGGGCGGACCGGCAGGGTGAGGGTGCTGCCGTTCTCGTACACGCTGAGCAGCGCCGGTTCCGGGGCGGGCCAGACGAGCGGCCAGTACGAGGTGGAGAGCGACAGCCGGATGCGGTGTCCGGGCGGGAACGCCTGCGCGACGCTGTGGAGCGGTACGCGCACCCGATAGCGCTTGCCCGGTTCCAGGGCCGCCGGGGTCTCCTGACTGTCGCGGTGCGTCAGGTTGAGCACGCCGTAGGTCACCCGGGTCGAGCGCCCGTCCGGTGCGACGTCGGACAGCCTGACGTTCAGCTGGGCCAGCGGTGCGTCCGCGGCCACCTCCACGTCGAGGGCGGGTGCGCCGAGGACCTCGACGCGCTCGGCCAGCGGCTCGGTCTGGAAGACGAGCGAGCCGCCGTCCTCCTCGCGCTGGTCGTAGGGGAGGTCAGGCGGGGCGTTGTACGAGGCCCACTTGCCGGCGAACTGGCCGACCGACAGCGGTGACTGCACCGTGTGGACGCGGTCCTCCTGCTTCCCGTGGGCCTCCGGCCCGCCCAGGGCTCCGTCCCGCAGCGGGAGGACGGTCTCACCGATGTTCGGCGAGGGCCATGACGGCTCACCGACCCACCTGCCGGGCCGTTCCTCGTACGAGGTGGAAGGCGGGACGCTCTCCTGCATCCAGGCCTGGAGCATGGGGCCGTCCATGACGTCGTTGTCGATGCCCTTGAGCCAGTGGTCCCACCAGCGCACGACCTCCTGGAGGTATCCGATGGCCGGTCCCGGCTCGCCGAGGTGGGGGAGCTTGTGCGACCAGGGGCCGATCAGTCCCTTGCGCGGCACGTCGACGTGGCTGAGCAGTCGGGTCACCGCGTTGGAGTAGCCGTCCGCCCAGCCGCTGGAGGCGAGCACCGGGCAGCGCAGGGCCGAGTAGTCCTCGCTCAGGCTGGCGTGGCGCCAGTAGTCGTCCCTGCTCTGGTGGCGCAGCCACTCCAGCACCCATGGGCGTGCCGCGTCGAGCCGTTCCCGCCACATCTCGCGCCAGCGTGCACCGACCACGGCCGGATCGGGCGGGCACGTGGCGTAGGCGAACATGGTCCCGGCCTCGGCCAGGTTGTCGGACAGCATCGCGCCGCCGAGGTAGTGCATGTCGTCGGCGTACCTGTCGTCGGTGAACGACGCGACACAGATGGCGCGCAGGCTCGGCGGCCTGCGTGCCGCCGTCTGGAGGGCGGCGAAGGCGCCCCAGGAGATGCCCATCATCCCGGTGTTCCCGTCGCACCAGGGCTGCTCGGCGATCCAGGCGAGGACCGTCTCGGCGTCGCTCTGTTCCTGTTCGAGGTACTCGTCCAGGAGGACCCCCTCCGACTCGCCCGTCCCCCGGAGGTCGACACGCACGCACGCGTAACCGTGTCCGGCGAAGTAGGGGTGGTGGATGGCGTCACGTGTGGAGGTGAGGTCGTTCTTCCGGTACGGGATGTACTCCAGGACGGCGGGCACGGGTTCCGCGTCGGAGGCGGTGGGCCGCCAGATCCGTGCGGAGAGCTTGACTCCGTCCTCCATGGGGATCGTGACGTGCTTCTCTTCCTGGATCGCGAAGGGCAGCTGGTCGACGTGGCGCATGCCGGTGCGACCTCCTTTCGTCGTGCTGGACCTGCCTGCTCACCGGGTCTTCGTGCCGCGGCCTCCCGGCTCCGTCTCGTCGAAGGTGAGGCCGAGGGCTGCCACGCACCGGTCGAACTTGCGGCGCAGGTCCTCCTCGTCGTCTCCTCCGGTGAAGATGTGTGCCACCTCGTAGCTGTAACTGTCCTGCTGGGAGACCGTGGAGAGCTTCTGTCCCTCCTCGGGCACGACGTCGATGCGCACTCCGGGTATCTCGCGCTCGATGGCGGCGATCCGCTCCGGGGTGGGCACCTCGTGCACCTTCCCGTCGCCGAACCAGCGGTAGTACCACTTGGCGGCCACGGCGTAGGGCCCGAGTCCTCCGGGCAGTGCCGGGTCGCGCCCGAGCGCGAGACTGATCATGCGGTGGTGGTTGGGCACGCCGTCGACGTAGTCGAAGAGTTCGGCATGGGACTGCGAGTGCCTGGGGTTGATCTCCAGCAGGCTGATGTCCTGCGTCTTCGGGTCGTAGAAGTACTCGATGCTGAAGGTGGCCGATTCCATGCCGATCTGCTGCATGGTCCGCTCACTGACCTCGTGCAGCTTGCGGATGACCGGGGCGGGGAGGCTGCTGGGGTACTGGTGGCGCAGGAAGCACGGGGAGGCCGGGTAGTTGATCGAGTCCAGCACGCCGTACACATGCGCCCTGCCCTGGTACACGTAACCCTCGACGGCCACCTGGATCCCGGTCATCGCCTCCTCGGCCAGACAGACCTGGCCTCCCACGCCCTCCATCTCCGGGGGGAGCTCCAGCAGGTCGAGCACGGTGTCGAAGGGCCTGCCGACCCGGCCTATGCCGGCCCGGATCCTGTCGACGGCGGCTCGGAACTCCGTCATGTCCGAGACCCCGTAGGCCAGCTCGGACGAGTAGGCGAGGGCCGGCTTGAGCCACATGGGGAAGTTCACACCCTCGGGGGGCTTCGGGTCGTCCGCCTCCAGGTCCACCCGGCCGAAGCGCGGGTGCTCCTCGATGACCCTCTGCTGTTCGAGGCGGCTCCAGTACTTGTGCTCGCACTTGACGACGGATTCGAGGCTGGTCGTACGCACGCCGTACTCCTTGCCGAGCATCGGGACGAGAGTGCTCACCGGGAAGTCCCAGTAACCGACGATCGCGTCGATGCTGCCGTCGTGCGCGTCGAGAACGGCCCGGGCACGGTCCATCAGTGCGGGCACGGACACCTCGCCCTCCTGCAGTTCCTCGACGGTCAGCAAGCGGTGGAACCGGTAGGCGTCGGCGTCCGGGACCGCTTCCAGCATCGGCAGGTTCGAGTCGTCGAGGCCGACGACGAAGATGTTCTTGCGCTGCACCTGCGGCATACGGGTGTCCCTTCGGTGAGAAAGTGCTCCTGCACACCACAGCGCCTGCCCTGGCCGGCAGCCGACATGCAGGGCCTTCTTCGAAGGGCGGTGTCCGGCTCTTCGCCGAGGCGTGCGTCAGCGCACTCCGCGAGGCCGGAACTGGACACTGATCCGCGGCCCCCGGGCGTGCGCGGTCTTCGGGATCGCGTGCTGCCAGGTGCGCTGGCAGGAGCCGCCCATGACGATCAGGTCGCCGTGGCCGAGCGGCCGGCGCACGGTGTCACCGCCGCGGCAGGGACGCAGGAGCAGATCGCGCGGGGCACCGAGGGAGAGGATCGCCACCATCGTGTCCTCGTGCGAGCTGCGGCCGTTCAGGTCGCCGTGCCAGGCGACGCTGTCGCGCCCGTCCCGGTAGTAGCAGAGTCCGGCCGTGGTGAAGGGCTCGCCGAGCTCGTCACCGTAGTGGGAGGACAGTGCGTCGCGGGCCTCGTCGAGCACAGGGCTCGGCAGCGCGTCCCCGGCGCGGTAGAAGGCGAGCAGCCGGGGCACGTCGACCGTCCGGTCGTACATCTGCCGCCGCTCGGCGCGCCAGGGCACTCCGGCCGCGAGTGCGGCGAAGAGCTCGTCGCCGCCGCCCAGCCATCCCGGCAGCAGGTCTATCCACGCGCCGTCGCCGAGGACCGTCCGTCGGAGTCCGGTGAGGGGGCCGAGGCGCGGGCCGTCGGCCTGGTCGAAGAGCGAGCCCTGGAGGTGTACGGACATGACGGCAAGTCTACGCGCTATTAGAACAAGCGTTCCTTTCGGTGAGGTGAGGCGGCCTCGCGAAGGGTTCTTTCCCGGTCGCACCTGCCTCATAACGGTCATAAGCTGCCGGGGCCGACCGGTGATGCCTTCCTCCGCTGGCGGACCGGTCCGCGGCTCCGTCCCGGTTCGGATCACTGACCTGCGCTCGGGTGGGCAGGAGAGCGGCGACGCCGGACGGCCCGCGCGAACGGGCGACGGCGCACGCGGCACACCTCAAGGGAAGGAGCAGCCTGATGTCGGACGCAGGACGCGGTGACGACGTCTACCAGCCGGACGGATCGGACGTGGACAACCCGCCGACGGACGAGCTCGATCCGGAGAACGTGATCGACGAACCCGGCCTCGACGACGTACTGGACACGGGGTACTCCCCGCCGGAGAAGCCTCTGGGCGTGTCGAAGTACGGCACGACCGGTGAGGAGCAGCGGGAGGGGGAGTCCCTCGACCAGCGCCTCGCACAGGAGCAGCCCGAAACGGACCCTGGTGCGACGGACGATGCCGCCGAGGACGAGCCGGAGGACAACGGCCCGGAGGAGAACCACGCCGGAGACGTACGCGCCGGGCGCGTCACCGCCGCCGATGAGCCGGGTCCCGTACGCAACAACAGGGTGCTGGGCCGCGATGTGGGCATCGACGGGGGTGCGGCCTCCGCCGAGGAGGCGGCGGTGCACATCCAGGAGGACGACAACGGGGCTTGAGGCACGGACGCCCGCCCGGCGGAGGCCGCCCTCCGGGCGGGCCTGCGTTTTCAGCCCACGTAACGCCGGGCGGTCCCCCGCCGCTGGGCCTCCCCCAGGGCGGCCAGCCGGTCCTCGATGTCCCTCGGTACGGGCCGGCGCTGCCGAAGAACCCAGGGCAGCCCCTGCAGCGCCTGCGCGAAGGCCCGCAGGGACGCAGCGTCCCGGGGGACCGTGGCCAGCAGATGAAGGGTGCGCTTCAGGGCCGGTACGGCCGGACGCCGCAGCCAGGTGAACCACAGGGTGTTGCGCAGCCCGGTGGTCCGCCGGGCGGTGCTGTCCCGGACCTCCGACGCGGCGTGGTGGATGACCGCCTCGGGCAGATAGGCCAGCCACCAGCCGGACCGCATCAGGTCCGTGGCGAGCAGCTCCTCCTCCCCGCCGAGCCAGATGCCGGGATGGAAGCCCCCAGCCTCGCGGAACGCTGCCACCCTCATCACCGTCGCCGCCGCGAGGAACGAGCCGATGGCCGGTCCCGGAAGCCAGTCGGGTCCGGTGAGCGGTGAGTCACGCAGTTCGGCCACCACGGGATCGTCCCGCCCCTCCGGTTCGACCACGATCCGCGCGGTGACGGCCGCGAGCCGAGGGAGCGCGTCGAGGCGGTCGGCGGCGACGCGCAGGGAGCCCGGCTCCCACCAGGTGTCGTCGTCGCAGAACGCCACGTACGGGGTCCGGACGTGACGCACCGCGAGGTTACGGCCGACCGCGCCCAGGTTCTTCCCCGGCCTGAGCAGCAGGACCTCGGGGAAGTCCCGGGCCACGGCCTGAGCCGTCCCGTCCTCCGACGCGTTGTCCGTCACGATGACGGCCGGGCGTTCCGGCAGTTCCCTCAGGAGACGCAGGGTGCGCGTCAGTTCGGGACGGCGGTCGTGGGTGATCACCACGACCGTGGTGCGCGGGTCCGGTCCGGCCGGGCTCTCGGGCGTCATCGCGCTCGGCCTCGCGCCGGTTCGCTCTCCAACAGCCTGATCTGATCCTCGACCCAGCCGGGCAGCCGCCGGCGCCCCCGCAGTGCCGCGGGAACTCTGACCAGGGCCTCCCTCAGGGCCCGGCCCGCCTCCGTGTCCCCTCGGGACCACTCCCCCAGCAGACGGCCGCTCTCCCGCGCGGCCACCGGCAGCGGCCGCCGGAGCCAGGCCGTGAGCAGTGCGTTGCGCCGCATCCGCGTCGTCCTGCCCGGGCGTTCCCCCGGGTCGGGGGCGTGATGGGAGACCAGGGACGACTCGTACACGACGCCCCAGCCGGCCGCCGTCAGGTCGTAGGCGAGCAGTGCCTCCTCGGCCCCGAAGAAGAGCAGCGGGTGGTACCCGCCGGCCGCCAGGAACGCGGACCGGCGGACCACTGCCGAGCAGCCGAGGAATCCGAGCACCGGTCTGCCGGGAAGGTCCGCGCGCATCGGCAGCGACGAACCCGCGAGCACCGTGTTGATCCGGTCGTCCGTGCCGTCCGGCTCCACCACCGTACGGGCGGCCAGGAGGCCGAGCCGGGGAAAGGTGCCGAAGAGCGCTGCCGCGGCTTTCAGGGCTCCGGGCTCCCACCAGGAGTCGTCGTCGCTGAAGGCGACGTACGGTGTGGTCGCCCGGCGCGCCGCCAGGTTCCGCCCCAGAGCGCCGGTGTTGCGTCCGGGACACAGCAGTTCGGCCTCGCAGGGGTGTGCGCGTACGGCGGTCCCGGTGCCGTCCGACGAACCGTTGTCCACCACGATGACGGGCGGCCTCTCCGGAAGTGACTGCAAGTGGTCAAGGGTGCGGATCAGGCTTTCTCGGCGGTTGCGGGTGATGACGACGACCGTGGTCCTGCCGTCCGTCCCCCGGTCACCCGGGCGGTCACGCATGCGCGGTCACTTCCTCGGTGGAGTCTCCACGCCCCAGGGCCCCGAGTGCGCCCTCCAGCACCCGGCCGGCGTCGAGCCGGAGCAGCAGCGGATCGGGCTCGTCCGCGTGCGGGTCACCCGGAGGCCCCGGGTGCCACAACACCCTGTGCCTGCGTACGGGGGGCGGGCCCCACAGCGCGGGGTCGACCGGTCCGAAGAGGGTCACCGAAGGGGTTCCGTGGGCGAAGGCCAGGTGGGCGGGCCCGGTGTCGCCGCTCAGGAAGAGGGCCGCTCCCGCGAGGAGGGCGGACAGCTGAGCGAAGGTCAGCGTGCCGGCGAAGACATCGCCTGACCCCAGTCCCGCGCCGCCGGCCACCGCCACGCACAGGCTTTCCTCGCCGGGACCGCCGGTGACGACGACCCTGTGACCGGCGGCCCGGAGGCCCGCGGCGACGGCGGCGTAGCGGGCGGCCGGCCAGCGGCGGGCTCCCGAGTCGGCACCGGGGTGCAGCACGACGGCCCCCGGGGCGGGTGACGGCAGCGCGGGTGGCGGGATCCTGACGTCGCCGGGGTCCGCCGTGATGCCGTAGGCCTCGAGGAAGCGGCACCAGCGCAGCCGTTCGTGTTCCGTCGCACGCCAGCGCGGTGGTGAGGGGTGCCCGGGTTCGGGACGGGCGTACGAGAGGACACGGCCCGGTCCCAGCGCGGCGAGGGCCTCGTGGCTCTCCGGTCCGTTGCCGTGCAGGTCGACGGCGACGTCCGGCGGGGCGCCCCGCCAGTGGCCGAGAGGAGGGACGCGGCGCCCGTTCTCCTCGGTCACGAAGTGCGCGTCGACGGCCAGGGTCGCCCGGACTGCGGGCCCCAGCGCACCCGGTGCCGCGAGCACGGTCTCATGGCCGGGGAACGCCCGCCGCACGGCCCGGAGGGCCGGTACGCCCGTCAGCAGATCACCGAGCCCCAGGGCGCGCAGGACCAGCACGGTGGGCCGCTTCCCGGAGGGCGGCGGAAGAACGGCCGGTGCGTCGGGAGTCATTCCCGCTCACCGCCGCGGTGAGGTCGTGGGCCCCGGGCCCGCCGCGGGGGCCCGCGACGCGCGTTCCACCAGCCGGGTGCTGGAGCGACCGTCGAGGTAGGGCAGGAGAACGACCTGTCCGCCCCAGCTCTCGAGAAGCGCGGCTTCCGGCAGGTCGGAGAGCGCGTAGTCGCCGCCCTTCGCCCAGACGTCGGGGCGCAGTTCGCCCAGCAGACGCTCAGGGGTGTCCTCGTGGAAGACGATCACCGCGTCGACGCAGTCCAGCGCCTCCAGCACCCGTACGCGGTCGGCGGCCGTCACGACGGGGCGGCCGCCGCCCTTCCGGCGCCGTACCGACGCGTCGGAGTTCACGCACACCACCAGGCAGTCGCCCACGGTGCGGGCGGCCTGGAGGAGTTCGACGTGGCCGGCGTGCAGCAGATCGAAGCAGCCTCCGGCCGCCACCACGGTGCCGCCCCGCGCACGGACCCGGCGGATCAGTTCGTACGCGCCGCCCGCCGCAGTGGCGGCGCCGTCCTCGCGCGCGGGTTCACGCATGACCCCGTGGGCTCCGCCGTCGGCGACGAAGCGGGTGGCGGCGTCGACCGCCTCGCGTACGGCGAGCTCCGTCAGCTCACCGTCGGCGAGCCGGCCGGCGGCCGTCGCCGCGAATCTGTCCCCGGCACCGCAGCAGTCGCCGCCCGCCCGGTACGGGACGGGCACCAGCAGCGGTGTGCCGCCCTGGGACAGCAGCGCGCCGTTCTCGCCCAGGGTCACGGCCACCGAGGCGGCGTCCCACATCTCCAGCAGTCGCCGGGCGTCCGCGGCCGCCTGCCGCAGACCGGTGCGCGGGGCCTCCCCTCCACCGCCCGGCTCGGGAGCATCGCGGCCGGCGAAGTGCCGGGCCTCGGCGGCGGCCGGCGTGGCCAGCCTGGTACCGGTGACGGGCGGGCCGCCCGCCGGGTGCGGGTCCCAGACCACCGGCACGTGGGGGGCCCGCGCGGTCAGGGGGTCGCGCAGCACGTCCGCGGCGCCCCGGCCGTAGTCGGCCACCAGGACGGCGCGCGCCCCGGCGACGGCCTCCTCGGCCTGCGCGGTGGCGCCCGTGGCACGTCCGTCCCCGTCGTCGAGCCGCAGGAGCGGACGCCCGTCGGCCATGAGTCTGGTCTTGCTGGCCAGCGCCCCGGCGAGGGGCATCTCGACGAGGCGGACCCGGTCGCGGAGCATTTCCCTGACCGTGCGCGAGGCGCCGTCGTCCCCGAGGGCGGTGACCAGGGTGACCTCCCTGTCGTCCGCCGCCGCGAGGCAGGCGGCCAGCGCCGCCCCGCCGGGCCGGGCGGACCGTTCGTTGCGGGAGAGCACGGGGACGGGCGCGTCGGGGGCGAGGCGTTCCGCGTGGCCGGACAGGTCGCGGTCGAGCAGGGCGTCGCCCACGACGAGCAGAGGGGTGCGGGACTTCATGCCAGGTCCTCCTCGGCGGGTGTCCTGTTCGCCGGACTCGGCCGTTCGCCCCGGGCCTCGCGGGCGGCGATCTCCCGGTCGAAGGATTCGCAGATCATGTGGACGGCTACGAGGTGCAGTTCCTGGACCGTCGCGGAGACCGCGGCCTCGACGCACAGCGCCTCGTCGCTCGACGCCGCCAGCGGATTGGGCTCGGGCCCGGTCAGCGCCCATACCGGCATGCCGATCCGACGCGCCTCCGTCGCCGCCGTCAGCAGGTTGGCGCTCGCCCCGCTGGTCGACAGGAGCATGAGTACGTCGCCGGGGCGGCCGTGTGCGCAGGTCTGCCGGGCGAACACCTCCTGGACGCCGTAGTCGTTGGCGATGGCGGTGGTGGAGGACGTGTCGGCGTGCAGGGCGATCGCCGAGTACGCCGGGCGGTCGTCGCGGTAACGGCCGACGAGTTCGGCGGTCAGGTGCTGGGCCTGGGCGGCGCTGCCGCCGTTGCCCGCCACGAGCAACCGGCCGCCGTCGGCCAGGACGCCTGCCAGGGCCGCCCCCCACCGCTCGGTGACGGCGGCGGCCGTGCGGAAGGCCGGGAGCGCGCGGGCCAGATCGTCACAGTGCTGGCCTGGAGCGATGATCTTCATCGTGCCACCTCCGAGGGCTGGGAGTGCGGACTGAGCCGGGAGTAGACCCGTGCGACGCCGTCGGCCACCTCGTCCCAGGTGTAGCGGGCGAGCGCGTGGGCCCGGCCCGCCGCGCCGTAGCGGGCGCGGCGGGCCGGGTCGTCGAGCAGTGAGCGGATGACGGCGGCGAGGTCGTGGTCGTCGCCGGCGGCGTCGACAGGAGGTACGTGGGTACCGGTCACACCGTCGACGACGGTGTCGAGCTGACCCCCGACAGCCGTGGCGACGACGGGGACGCCACAGGCCATGGCCTCGATGGGGACGATGCCGAAGGGCTCGTACCGGGGCAGTGAGAGAAGCAGGTCTGCGCTGGAGATGAGGCCGGGCATCAGGTGTTGCGGAACGCAGCCGAGCATGCGGACCCGTTCGGTCACCCCGTACTCGGAGGCGATCTTGCGCAGTCTCCCGGCCTCCGGGTCGGCGAACAGCAGCGGGGCCTGCGGGCCGCCCGCGATGAGCAGTTCGGCGTCGGGCACCCCGGACAGCGCCCTGATCGCACGGTCGAAACCCTTGCGGGGCACGAGCCGTCCTACGGACAGGAGCCGGCGGGGGGCGCCGTCCGGCCGACGGGTGGCGGGCCTCGGCGAGAAGTGCGACGTGTCGACCCCGCACGGCACGACGTCGATCCGGTCGCGCGGAACGCCCATGGCGACGAGTTCGTTCACCTCGTCGGCACAGGTCGCGACGACCGCGTCGGCCTCGAGCCCGATGCGGGCCTCGAGTTCGAGACGTGCCCGCGGACTGGTGTCCTCGGAACCCTGGTGTCGGCGCTTCACCGTGCCCAGCGCGTGGTAGGTCTGCACCACCGGGATGTCCGTGTTCCGGGCCCCGGTGAGGGCGGCCAGCCCGGACATCCAGAAGTGCGCGTGGACGACGTCGGGCTGTGTGTGCCGCCACATCCTGGCCAGGTGAGCGCCGAACTCAGGCATGTGGGCGAAGAGTTCGTCCTTGGGCACGGCGGTGGGCGGCCCCGCCGGCACATGCACGACCTTCACTCCCTGCGGGGTCCGCACCGTGACCGGTGCGTCGGTGCTGTCCCGCCGCGTGTAGACGGTGACGTCATGTCCGCGCAGAACCAGCTTGCGGGCCAACTGCGCCACGTAGACGTTCTGGCCGCCGGCGTCCGGACCGCCCAGTGCCGCCAGGGGACTCGCGTGCTCGGACACCAGGGCGACCCGGCCGGGGTTCTGCTTCGGCTGCGTCATCGCGTGACCTCTTTCATGAGTCGTTCCCAGTCGTCGAGGAATCGCTGGACGCCGTACCGCGCACGCGCGGCTGCGCGCGCCCGGCTGCCCGTCCGCTCGGCGTACGCCGCGTCCGCCAGGAAGCGCCGCAGGGCGTCGTTGAGCACGTCGGGCCTGTTGGAGACCACTCCCGCGTCCGGCGGCACCGCCTCCCGGACCTCCGTGGTCCCCAGTGCGACGACGGGCATCCCGAGGAACATCGCTTCGAGGAGGGAGAGTCCCAGCGAGGTCCACCGCACCGGATGCAGATAGACCCGGCAGCGGGCCATGGCCGGGTGCAGCCGGCTCTGCGGGAGTTCCGAGGTGCGGCACAGTTCCGGCGGCAGGTCCAGATGCCGGGCGAGCCCTTGCGTCCCCATGCCGAACACATGCAGGGGCGCGGCCTGCGCGAAGCGGGGCAGCAGATCCGTCCCGGTGGTGCGTCCGCGTCGGACGGGTTCGTTGACCACCACGGCGGCTCTCGGCTCGGTGCCGGTCCAGAGGGACCCGGGGTCGATGATCCCGTGCTCGATCACGGTGGTGGGGGCGCGGCCGTTGTCCCACATCAGCCGGTTGAAGTGGGTGACGTGGACGACGGGGATGTCCGTCCGGCCGGCGACGGGGTGCACGGTGTCCACGGGTGCCCCGGAGGGGCTGTTGTGCTCGACGTACACGGCAGGGACGTCGTGCCCGGGGCGGCGGCCGGTCCACGCGTGGGTGAGCTCGACCTCGTGCGGCCGTTGCAGGACGACGAGGTCGATCCGACTGTCGCGCAGTTCCCCCGGGGTGCGCTCCTGCACGGACGAGGGCCAGGTCCAGGTCCGGGCACGGCCCAGGCCGTCGGGTCCGCGGTCGGGCGTCACCGGCACGAGGTAGGTGTGCGGGCCCTGGACGAAGGAGGTCAGCCACGAGCCGTGCACGTGCCAGATGAGGATGTTCATGCGCTCTCCTTCAGAAGCTTGTGCACCGCGCTCACCACGTCGTGGGCGGTGACGCCGTCGAGGCACGGATGGCCGGGCACCGGACAGTGCCGGGCCCGGGTCCCGGCGCATTCCGCCTGCTGGTCTCCGAGCAGCACGACGGGCACGCCGTAGGGCGCCCAGCGCGAGGCGGGGACCACGGGGGCGAACAGGGAGACGACGGGCGTGCCGACGGCGGTGGCGAGATGGGCCGGGCCGGTGTTCGCGCTGACGAGCGCGTCGGCGCCCCGCAGCACACCGGCCAGCTTCCTGGGGCTGGTGCGGCCTCCGAGGTCGATCGCTACGTCGCCGCTGACCAGACGGGTCAGGCCGGTCTCGGCCGGCCCTCCGGTGACGACCACGCGGTGGCCCGCGTCGGCGAGCAACTGAACGGCTTCCGCGTGGCGTTCGGCGCCCCACGACCGGGCCGGGGCGCTCGCTCCCGGGTGGACGACCACATAGGGGCCGTTGCCGGTGAGTGCGGTGGTGTCGGGCGGGGGGAGCACGCGCAGCCGGCCGTCGTCCCCCGCCTTCGGCCGGAACCCCAGGGCCGCGGCCACGTCCAGGGCGGCCTCGGCCTCATGGCGGCCCGGCAGGCGTTGATGACGTGCGTCGAGCAGTCGTCCGGGGTGGTCGACACTGTCGGCTCCGATCCTGGCGACGCCCGCCATGCGGAGCAGCAGCGCGGCGGGCAGCGGGCTCTGGTGGAAGGAGGTGAGGACGAGCGCGGTGTCGTAGGCCCGCGCACGGAGCACGCCGATCAGCCCCGGCACGTCGGCCTCCTCGACCGTCGGCGGCTGGACGCCCTCCCACGGTGCCTGCCAGACGATGACGTCGTCGACGCCCGGGAGCATGCGCGCGGCGGGTTCTCCGAGGGGCCCGCAGAGGAAGGTGAGGTGCGAGGCCCGCGCGGCGGCCGCCCGCACCGCGGGA
Source organism: Streptomyces sp. NPDC005791 (assembly GCF_042871485.1). NCBI lineage: Bacteria > Bacillati > Actinomycetota > Actinomycetes > Kitasatosporales > Streptomycetaceae > Streptomyces > Streptomyces sp. NPDC005791. Next base: position 246,300 of record NZ_JBIAIP010000003.1, on the reverse strand, counting down.
CCGGCGAGCAGCACGTCACCGAAGCTGTCGAGGCGCACGACCAGGACGTTCATACCGGCCGCCCGTCCGCCCGGGAGGGCTCCGCGGCAGGACGGCGGGCCAGGAGACGCCGCACGGCGGTCAGCAGGTCGGGAGCCCGTGCGGGCTCGGCCTCGGTCTCCTCCGGCAGGGTGGCCGCATTGGGTACGAGGATGCCTTCGGCGCCCGCGGCCCTGGCCGCGAGTACGTCCGCCCGGATGTCGCCGATCACCGCGCAGTCCGCGGCGCGCAGTCCGAGCCGTACGGCCGCGTCGATCACCAGGCCGGGACGCGGTTTGCGGCAGGGGCAGTCGGCATCGGGCAGGTGCGGGCAGTAGACCCAGACGTCGAGGGGCCCGATCAGTTCGTCGACCCGGGCGTTGACGCGCCGTACGTCCTCGTGGGAGAGCAGCCCCCGGCCGATGCCGGACTGGTTGCTGACGCCACCGGTCTGCAGTCCGGCCTCCCGCACCAGGCGAAGGGCTTCGGCCGCTCCGGGGACGGTGCGGACACGTGCGGGGTCGCCGTTGTAGGGGACGTCGTGCACGAGCGTCCCGTCCCGGTCGAACAGCACGGCGGCCGGGCGGACGCCACGAGGCCGCGCAGGGGGTTGCGGTGGCTGCCGGTGGCGGCGCACGGTCATGACCGCCCTCCCCAGGGAGCAGCGCCTCGGTGCCGCAGGTGGCCGGCGGCCCAGTGACGGACCGCCAGGGGCGGAATAACCAGGCTCGTGCCGATCATCGTGGTGATCTCCGCGGCGGTACGGGGACCGGGGGCGATCCGGGCCCACGCGAACTCGGCGGTACTCAGCGCCCAGAGTCCCGCCGCCACTCCCGCGGCCCTTCGCCGGCCGGCCAGGGTCAGGCCCGCGGCGGCGAGGCCCGCCACGGTGATCGCGGCGTGACCGGGCAGGCGGCCCCGCGGTGCGTGTGCCCTGGACCACCAGCCGGGTCCGTGCACCCGGCTCATCAGGACGTCGTCCGCGTTGCCGCGCTGCACGCGGACCGAGACCCAGCGGTCGGCCGGGCGCACCGGGTGCAGGGTGGAGCGACTGCCCCTGGTGAGGGTCCAGCCCTCGTCCATCATCCGCAGCGCGAGGTCGGCGTCCTCCCGGAAGGCGCGGGGGAACCGTTCGTCGAATCCGCCCGACGCGCGGACCGTCCGGGTGCGGTAGGCCATGTCCGCGGTCGCCCAGGCCGCCTCCTCGAGACCTGCCGTGCAGCGTTCCCAGTCGGTGGGCCTGCGGTCGGCGGGCAGCGGCACGGTCAGCCGCCCCTGGACCCCTGCCGTCCCTGGCCCTGCTCCGGCCAGGTCGTCCGCGAGGCGGGAGCCCCAGTCGGGCGCCACGCGCACGTCGTCGTCGAGGAAGACCACCCATGGCGCGGCCACTTCGCGCAGTCCCGCGTTCCGGGCCGCGGCCGGCCCTCGCCCGTGGGTGGCGAGGATCCGGACGCGGCCGGCCAGCGGACCGGCGCCGCTCACGTCCAGCGGGGCACCGGGATGGGGCCGGTCGTCCACCAGGAACACCTCGTGCGGCGGCGGCTGAGCCGCCTCGGCCAGCGCGCGCAGGCAATCGTCGAGGCAGGGGCGGCCGATGGTGGGGATGACCACGGAGTAGGCCTCGGCCGGATACGGCCGCTCGGTGTCCGGGGCCGGGCCACCGGTCATGGGCCCCACGTCTCCGGCCCTCACGTGAAGGCCTTCGACCGGCGGACCAGGAACGGTCCGACCGCCAGCAGGTCGACGGGCGCGGAACCGAAGCATTCCAGTGCCTCGCGCGGGTGGTCGACCATGGGCCGCCCCGCCGTGTTCAGACTGGTGTTGACGACGACAGGCAGTCCGGTCCGCCGCTCGAACGCCGCGAGCATCCTGGCGACGAGCGGTTCGGCCTCGCCGTCGACGGTCTGGATCCTGGCCGTGCCGTCCACGTGGACCACTGCGGGAATACGTGCCCTCCACTCCTCGGCCACGTCGTGGACGAAGAGCATGTACGGGCTGGGCAGCGGGCCGTCGAAGAGTTCCGCGGCCCGTTCGGCCAGCACCATGGGTGCCACGGGACGGAACTCCTCCCGCCCCTTCACCGCGTTGAGCCGTTCCAGGTTCTCGGCCCGGCCGGGATGGGCGAGCAGCGAGCGGTGGCCCAGCGCCCGGGGCCCGAATTCGCTGCGGCCCTGGAACCAGGCGACGATGCCGTCCTGCGCCAGCTCCTCCGCCACCGCGGCGGCCACGTCCTCGGGTTCCTCGTAGGGGAGCGCCGCCGCCTCCAGCATGCGGCGGATCTCCTCGTCGCTCCACCCTCGGCCGAGTGCCGCCGTGCTCATCGGAACGACCGGCCCCTGCCCTGCCGCGAGGTGCAGTGCCGCACCGAGGGCCGTTCCGGCGTCCCCGGCGGCGGGCTGGACCCAGACGTCGTCGAAGGGGCCCTCCCTGTGCAACCGCGCGTTGGCCACGCAGTTGAGGGCCACTCCCCCGGCCAGTGCCAGGCGGTGCGCACCGGTGCGTCCGTGGAGCCACCGGGCGATGTCGAGGATCGTCTCCTCCAGGCAGCGCTGCGCGCTGGCGGCGAGATCGGCATGCTCCTCGGTGTAGGCGCCGCCGGGTTCCCTGCGCGGGGCGAAGCGGCTCCAGTCCACGCCCGCGGCCCGGAATCCTCCGTCGCCCAGGCCGTGGACCTGCTCGGCGATCCGGTCGGCGAACCGTGGCTTGCCGTACGAGGCGAGGGCCATGACCTTGAACTCGTCGCTGCTGCGCAGGAATCCGAGGTGGTCGGTCAGGTCCTCGTAGAACAGACCGAGCGACTGGGGAAGGTGCTGGGTGCCGAGCACCTCCAGCCGGCCCCCGGTGTACTCCCCCGCGAGCTGCGAGGCGCACTCGCCGCGCCCGTCGAGGACCAGGACCGCGCAGTCACCCAGCGGAGCGGCGAGGCCGGCCGACGCGGCGTGCGCGACATGGTGCGGGACGAAGCGCACCTTGTCCGGGTGCAGGCCGGGCAGCGCCTCGGCCAGGAACTCGGGGGCACGGCGGGCGTATTCCTGGCGCAGGTGGTCCCAGGGGTCATCGAGCCCCATCTGCTCGGCCGGCAGGGCGAGACCGGGGTCGTACGAGTAGGCGACCGCGTCCAGGTCGGCCGGGGTGAGCCCGGCGCTCTCCAGGCACCAGCGGGCGGAGAGCTCGGGGAGTTCCCAGGCCGAGAAGGGCAGGGGGCGCTTACCGTGTTTGCGCCTGCTGAAGCGTTCCTCCTCGGCGGCGGCGACGGTACGGCCGTCGATCACGAGGGCGGCGGACGGGTCGTGGAACAGGGCGTTGATACCGAGCACACGCATATGCACGCTCCTTCAGAGGTTCCCGGCCGGGCTCTCGTCCCGGACGCCGGGCAGCGCGGAGAAGTACGCGATGGTGCGCTCCAGCCCCTCTTCCCAGGACACGCGCGGCTCCCAGCCGAACATCTCGCGCACGAGTGTGGTGTCGGGCCGACGCCTCTCGGGGTCGTCGACCGGCCGGTCGATGTGGTCGATCCGGGAGGCGGAGCTGGTCAGCTTGACGATCCGACGGGCGATCTCCCGGACGGTCGTCTCGTCGCTGCCTCCGACGTTGACGGGGCGCACGGACCGGCTGGCGGCCACGCGCAGGACCCCGTCGAGCGTGTCGTCGACGTAACACAGCGACCTGGTCTGGCTGCCGTCCCCGGCGATCGTCAGGGGTTCGCCGGCGAGCGCCTGGCAGATGAAGGTGGGGACGGCCCGGCCGTCGTGGGCGCGCATGCGCGGGCCGTAGGTGTTGAACAGCCGGACGATGCCGGCGTTCGTCCCCAGGGTGCCCGCGTGGGCGGTCACGAGGGCCTCGGAGAACCGCTTCGACTCGTCGTAGACGCTGCGCGGGCCGACCGGGTTGACGTTGCCCCAGTAGTCCTCCCGCTGGGGGTGGACCAGGGGGTCGCCGTACACCTCGGAGGTGGATGCCAGCAGCAGCCTGGCCCCGTCCCTGGCGGCGATGCCCAGCACGTTGCGGGTGCCGAGGCTGCCGACGTCCAGGGTCTCCAACGGCAGCCGCAGGTAGTCAGCGGGCGACGCCGGGCAGGCGAAGTGCAGCACGAGGTCGTAGGGCCCGGTCAGCTCCTGGGCGCAGGAGGCATCGGAGACGTCACAGCGCAGAAAGCGGAATCCGGGCCGTCCGGCGAGATGTGCCACGTTCTCCGCGGACCCCGATGACAGGTTGTCGGCGCAATCCACCTCGACTCCGCCGTCCAGCAGGCGCTCGCAGAGATGCGAGCCGAGAAATCCGGCTCCGCCTGTCACCACGGCTCGCCGCCAGGGCATCGGTACAGCTACCGAAGGCGCCATGTGCTGACTCTCCCTTCCGGGTGTCGAGGGGACGGTGTTCCCACATCTGGATCCTGTCGAAGGACGGCTCCGCTGCATCTCGGGGCATACCGTGGGTCCGATCCCAGGAAGGGCGAACGACGATGCGCCAAGGTCTCGACGCCGCACTCGACGAACTCCTCCGGCCCCGCGCCTCGACGGGGCCTGTGCTGGTCACCGGCTGGTTCAGCTTCCAGGACGGTGAGGTGACCGCCGGTGACGCGCTCGCCGCACGCGCCGTCTGTGACGCGCTGCGCCGTTCGGGTGTCCCGCACGACTGCGCGTGGAGCCCCGGCTACGCGCCCGGCGAGCTGTCCCTCGAAGAGGCGGCGCCCGAGTCGTACGAACACGTCCTGTTCGTCTGCGGTCCCGTCCACGGTCCCCAGATCCTGCGCCTGCACGAGCGCTACGCCTCGTGCAGGCGCACGGCGATCGGGGTGAGCGTCCTGGACGAGCGGGCGCCCGAGGTCACCGGCTTCCATCGCGTCCTGGCGCGCGACAGGGCGGGCGCCGGGCTGATGGCCGACCTGGCGGGGGCCGCCCGGGCACAGCCGGTGGGGCCGCTCGTGGGGGTGGCCCTCACCCACGGTCAGGGCGAGTACGGCTCCCGACGCGGTCACGAACGGGTGGCGGCGGTGCTGGGCTCCTGGCTGGCCGCACAGGACTGCGCGCGGGTGGAGGCCGACACGCGGCTGGACCGGCACGCGTGGCAGCTGTGCCGGACGGCGGACCAGTACCTCTCGCTGGTCGGCCGGCTGGACCTGATGGTCACCGACCGTCTGCACGGCATGGTGCTGGCCCTGCGGATGGGCGTGCCCGCGCTGGTGGTGGATCCCGTCCGGGGTGGCGCCAAGGTGTCGGCGCAGGCCGGACTGCTGCGCTGGCCGGCGGTGATCGCATGCGAGGCCCTGTCCGCGGACACGCTGGACCGCTGGTGGGCCTGGTGCTTCTCGGCCGCCGGACAGGCCGCCGCCCGGCGGCGGCAGACACTTCTGCTGCGGAGTGCGGACAGCCTGCCCGCCGGCTGAGACGCGGGAGCCCCTACGAACCGGCGTCACCCACGGTGAGCGAGACGACACATCGGTCCGGGGCATCGTGTGAGGAACGACACCGGAACCCTGACTGCCGTCTCCACAAGGAGAGTTGGGCCTGCGGTCGGCCCTGGCGGGCAGCCGTCGCACCGGCTCGCTTCGCCGCACGGGCGACCGTTTGTGAAGATGAACAGGCGCCGGACGGCAGGCCCCACCCAGAGGTGGCCACCCGCCGGCAGCCAAGACCTCACTTCGCCGCTCCCCGGGGGCCGCCGTGTGTCTTGTCCCCGGCCCCTGTCGAAATGTGCTGCGCTGTGCCTGTCACCCGTGATCCCGCCCTGCCGGCCACCGGCCGCCCCGACGCCCCCGCGCCCCGTCGTAAGCGCGCCGGGGGTAGCCCCTGGCGCTGTCTGCGTACTCCGAGCATGCGCCGCTGGTCCGTGGCCAACCTGGTGTCCAACGCCGGCACCTGGATGCAGCTGACCGTGCAGAACCTGCTGGTGCTCCAGGTCACCGGCTCCGCTGCTGCCACCGGCCTCTCCCTGGCCGTGCAGGCGGGGCCGGGCCTGCTGCTCGGGGTCCTCGGGGGCGCGGCGGTCGACCGGTGGCCCCGCAAGGTCACGGCGGCCGTGAGCCAGGGGGTCCTCGGGCTGGTCGCCTTCTCCACGGCAGCGCTGATCGGCCTCGACCTGCTCAGCATGCCCGTCCTGCTCCTCCTGGCGGCGGTCACCGGCATCGTGAACACCATCGACGGGCCGGCCACCGCCCTGCTGGGCAATGACCTGGTGCCGGAGAAGGACGTCCCGTCGGCCATCGCGCTCGGCTCGATGGTGCACAGCGCGGGGAGACTCACCGGGACGGCGCTGGCCGCCGTGGCGGTGGGCACACTCGGCACGTCGTCGGCGTACGTCGCGAACGGGCTGTCCTTCCTCTTCGTCGCGGCGGTCATCCCCACGCTCAAGCCGGCGGCACACGCGCGGGGAGAACAGGGCGGGACGATTCCGGTGCGGGGTCCCTCGCGCCGGCCCACCGCGAAGGGGCCCGCTCCGGCGGTGCGCGAGGACGCGGCGTCCTCGGGTGCGCGCGCCGGACTGAGCTACTTCATGAGCCGTCCCCGGCTGGTGGCCCTCGCCGGGATCACCGGTCTCAGCTCCGTCTTCGGGCGCAACTACCAGCTGACCCTGGCCGTCCTCGTGGTCGGACCGATGCACGCCCAGGAGAGCGATTTCGGCCTCGTGTCCACCGTGCTGGCCGTGGGCGGGGTCCTCGGCGCGCTGCTCGCCGGCCGGCTGCTCAACCCGACGGTCCGGCTCGTGGGTGTCCTGGCCGCGTGCGGCGGCCTGCTGCAGGCGGCGGCCGGCCTGTCGCCCGGGCTGGTCGTTCTCGTGCTGCTGGTCATTCCCATGGCTGTCGTGGAGTCGGTCTCCGACACGGCGGGGGCGACGGTGCTGCAGACCGATCCGTCGCCGCAGATGCGCGGCCGGGTCCTGGGCGTCTGGCGCAGCGCGGGGACGGCATGGGGGCTGGCCGGGCCGCCGCTGCTGGGCCTGCTGATGGAGTTCGCGGGCGCACGCGTGACCCTCGTCTCCGGCGGGCTGCTGATCGCCGGCGCCGTCGTCTGCGGCGGGCTGCGCCATCGCTCCCTCACACGCCGCAGGACCGTGCCCACACCCGTCCTGGTGCCGACGGCACCGACCCCCCAGGCAGCGCTCTCCCACGCTTCCTGACCTGCTTCCTTTTTCGCCGTCAGGGTGCATATCCACGCATATCGAGGGAACGTCACAGACGCGGGCCACAACCCGGTGGGCCGCTTCGAGGAAAGGTGGCAGCCGATGACCGACAACGGCATGAAGCATCGGAAGGTACTCGCCGTGGTCACCAACTACGGCGTGGAACAGGACGAGCTCCTGGTGCCCCTCGACCACCTCCGTGGTGCGGGAGTCCAGGTCGACGTCGCGGCCGTGTCGATGGACGACATCGTGACGCTGGTCGGTGACAAGGATCCGGGGAAGACGGTCCGGCCCGACCTCACACTGACCGACGTGGACCCTGCGGACTACGACCTGCTGCTCGTCCCTGGCGGCACCCTGAACGCCGACACCCTCCGTCTCCAGGAGGCGGCCACCGGGACGGTCCGTTCCTTCACCGGCTCCGGCCGCCCTGTCGCGGCCATCTGCCACGGCCCATGGGCCTTGGTCGAAGCGGATGTCGTCAAGAACAAGCGGCTGACCTCCTACGCGTCGCTGCGGACCGACATCCGCAACGCGGGGGGAGAATGGGCCGACGAACCGGTGGTGACCGACGGTTCCGGCGGCTGGACGCTGATCACCTCACGTAACCCCGGTGACCTGGACCCCTTCCTCGGGGAGATCGACAAGGCGCTCGCGGCGCGGCCCTGACCGGTGCCGCGGTGGGCCGACACCTCCGTCAGGCCCGCCGCACTCCCACGGAGTGGACGGTTCCGGCCGCAGTCGTCGCTGCGGCCGGCCTCGCCGGGCGGGACCGCGAGTCCCGATCACTGCGCTTGCCGGGGGGCGTCGGGCGGGCAGTCGGATGACAACGGCGTGCGGCTGTTTCCGGGCGCGCACAAGGGATACCCGCCCCCTATGAATCAAAAGTCTCACGTCGGAAGTCACGCCGTTCACGGCGGCAAGGTCTCGCGAGCGGCGAAGCGCCTGCTCCCGTCCCCTGACGGGCCCGGCAGAATCCTTCGGGCCATGGACCGTCTGGAACACACCACGGCGCTGGACGGTGTCATCGACGTGGTCCGGGACAAGGTCCGGGCCCTTCCGCTGGGGTCCTTGCGCGACGTGCTGCACGGACACCCGCTCGGTCATCCCCTCCATCCCCTGCTGGTGCAGGTCCCGATCGGCAGCTGGCTCTCCGCAGCGGTGCTGGATCTCCTGCCGGGGCAGCGCCGGGCGGCCTGCGCCCTCATCGGCGTGGGCCTCGGCACCGCCGGCCCGGCCGCGGTGGCGGGCTGGGTCGACTGGGCGGAGCTGCAGCACCGCCACCGTCGCGTGGGGTTCGTCCACGCGGCGGCGAACATCACGGCGGTCGCGTTGTACGCCGGGTCGTTCACGGCCCGCACGCGCGGGCGCGTCCGTCTCGGCAAGTCACTGGGTTTCGCGGGGCTCTCGGTCATGGGGATCGGCGGGGCGATCGGCGGTCATCTGGCGTACCGGCAGGCGTCCGGGGCCAACCACGCCGAAGCGGTTCAGGACCTGGTGAAGCCGGGGTGGCACGAGATCGGTCCCGTCGTCGACTTCCCCGTCGGAGAGGCCGTCCGCCGCTACGTCGACGACGTGCCCGTCGTGGTGGTGCGCGAGAGCGGCGAGCAGGTGCACGCGCTCGCCGACATGTGCAGTCACCTGGGCGGCCCTCTGTCCGGGGGTGAGGTCACCGACGGCTGCGTACGCTGCCCGTGGCACGGCAGTGTCTTCCGCCTGTCCGACGGCTGGAACGTCCGAGGCCCCGCGACCGCCGCGCAACCCGCTTTCGACACCAGGATCATCGACGGGCGCGTGGAGGCCCGACTGCGCCATCAGGAAACCGGCGCTTCGGAGGAGGCGGTCTGAACATCAGCTTTCCGTTGACGCGCCGCGTGAACCGGACCGTGCCGACATCGGTCAGCAGGGTGACCTTCTCGATGGGCATACGGATGGTTTCGGCGAGGAGTAGCGGGTGATAGACGCCGCGCTGCGAGGTGTACAAGGCATGCTGCAAGGGCCATGCGGCAAGAACGGTATGGGACACGCCCTCGCGATGACCGCCCCAGCCCGTGAGGAGCACCTGGTCGGTAAGTGCCTTGCGTACCAGATGTGTTGACACCGGCGGGATACTGACGGTGGGCATGATTGAGCCAGTCGTGAGTACAACGACGTCGAGTACGACGTACCGTGCCGGATGATCGTGGGCACGGACGGCCGTACCTCGACCGTACGGCGCCAACTCGGTTCTCAACGACGTCGAGTACGACGTACCGTGCCGGATGATCGTGGGCGCGGACGGCCGTACCTCGACCGTACGGCGCCAACTCGGTTCTCCCTGACCCAGGCACCGCCGAACTCGCTCGGCGGCGGCATGCTGCGGGCGCCCGTGTCCCTGGGGCACGGGATGTGTGTGCAGGTCACGGGACCGGTCCGTCGCAGCGGGGTGGCTGCGGCGGACCGGACGTCGGGCAGGAGCCCTGGGTGAGGAGCTGTGGCCTACGGCTGGTGAGCCGGCTCGGGCCAGGTGACCTTTCGGGCGTGGTGAACGCCGATGGCCACCACGGTGAGGACCGCGGCCGTGCCGGCGAGTGCCATGACCATGGACGGGGATGACCGGTCGACCACCACGCCTCCGGCCAGGGCGCCCATCGAGATGGTGGCTTGGAACGACGCTGTGAAGAGCACCGATGAGGCCTCGGGGGAATCGGGACAGGCCTTGGCGAACCAGGTCTGGGAGCAGACCGGAACGGCCCCGTACGCGACACCCCACAGGATCAGCAGGCTCACCGCCCCGAGCCGGCTGCCGCCGAGCACCGGGAGCAGCAGGGTCGCCCCGCCGATCATCGCGGCGGCTGCCGCGAAGGTGGCCCTCGGGTGACGCGCCACGACTGATCCGCCCAGGAAGTTTCCGGCGATGCCGGCTGCCCCGTAGACGAGGAGGAACACGGTGATGAGCCCGGCGCCCACCTGTGTCACCTGTTCCAGGAACGGGGTGACGTAGGTGTAGGCCCCGAAGTGGGCGAGCACGACCAGGAAGGTGATCACCAGCGCGAACCTGGTGTTGACGCTTTTCAGCATGCCGGTGAGCACGCGCAGGCGTGTGGGCTCCTCCGCGGGCAGGGACGGGACCACCAGGATCAGCAGGACGAACACGGCGAGAGTCAGCGCTCCCATCACCAGGAAGGCTGTACGCCACCCCGCGACGTCCCCGATGAACGTGCCCATCGGTACGCCGAGCACGGATCCGAGCGGTACCGCGGAAAAGATCATGGCGGTGGCGCGGCCGACCGACTCCGGAGGCACCAGCCGGCCGGCCAGTCCCGCCCCGATCGACCAGAACCCTCCGATGGTGATCCCGACCATCACCCGGGAGACCAGGACCAGCCAGTAGCTGGACGCGGCGGCCGCCAGGAAGTTCGCCAGCGCCAGCAGGAGGATGAACGCCCCCAGCATGAGACGCCGGTCGATGCGCCCCGTGGCCACGGTGACCAGAGGTGCCGAGATGGCCGCCAGGAAGCCCGGCATGGTCATCATCAGGCCGGCCATTCCATCGGAGATGGTGAAATTCGACCCGATGGAGGTAAGCAATCCGATCGGCAGGATTTCGGTGGTGACGATCGAGAAAATTCCCAGCATCACCGAGATCACGGCCAGCCACGATACGAGGGGCGACCGTGCCGGCAGTTCAGCGGGGTCGATGGAAGTAGTCGTTGCTGCGGACACGAATCCCGTCCTGTTGTGGGGCCTCACACATGGTTGTGAGCACTATTGCAGCAGGGACAGGAGACACCTTCTGGCAGTTTTCCGACGTCAACAAGAGCGCCCGGGCACCCCGCCGACCCGTCGGCCGAATTGCGTCAGGGCCGGAGAGCCCTGCGTTGCGACTGTTCAGGCGGTTCAGGGTGGGCTGGGAGGCCGGTGACGGGACGCCCCTCATTCGGCGGCAAGACCGCGCTACTTCGTCAAGTCGGCGAGCGTGTGCTGCGCGCACCACGCTCACTCCCGAGCCCCATCGTCATGACCCGCTGGCCCGGTCAAGGACGCCAGACCCCAAGTGGTCCCCAACTGGTCCCCAAAAATGATCAAGGGCCGGTTTCGGATTGCTCCGAAACCGGCCCTGATCTGCGACTGTCTCCAGTCGGGACGACAGGATTTGAACCTGCGACCCCTTGACCCCCAGTCAAGTGCGCTACCAAGCTGCGCCACGTCCCGCTGCGTTTCCTCCCGGTGTCCCCGGGGGGCTGCGCAGGACAAACATTACCTCACTCCGAGGACCGGATCGACGCCCGTACCTGCTGGGCACGGGTCGCCAGTCCTTCCGCGCCGCAGGTGGTGGCCAGCTTCTGCGCGCGGGCGAGCTCCCGCTGGGAGCGGATCGCGGTGCCGTACTCGAAGCGGGCCAGGGCGTGCTCGTAGGCGGAGGAGGACGCTTCGAGGTGGCGTACGGCCTCGGCCAGCATGTGTGGGGCCTCCTCCTCGGGCGCGAACAGGGCTTCGCAGCGCAGGGCCTCGCCGATCGCCGTGTCCGTGCCGAAGCGTTCCGCGTGGACGCGCGCCCGGGCAGCCAGTTCGGCGGCGCGTACCGGATCGGTGTCGGCGAGTGCGCGGGCGAGGTCACCGGACCAGGGGGCCCAGACGCCGTTGAACCGGCCGCGTGGTTCGAGAGCCGCCCCAGCCGCTTCCAGCTCGGCCACGGCCTCCTTGGTGCGCCCTTCGGCCAGCAGCAGACGTCCGCGTACGCACGGGGCGTCCGGCAGGACCATCGCGCTGGGGTAGGGCGGGCCGAAGCCGTACCGGTCGGCGACCAGCCTGGCCTCCGCCGTCCGACCGCGGGCGAGGAGGGTGTCGACGAGGAGGCAGGTGGCGTCCCAGTGGACGGGCAGTCCGCTGCCGGCCCGGTCGGCGAGGCGCAGTCCTTCTCGCAGGAAGCCCTCCGCCTCGGCGAGACGGCCGCGCCTGCGGTGCACGAGGCCGAGGAGGGTGTGCGAGAACGCGAGGTGCGCGCCGCTCCAGCCGGAGATCTCGAAGGCGCGCACGGCCTCGCCGAAGAGCGTTTCGGCACGGTCGAGCTGGTCGGTGAACGCGTAGGTGATGCCTACCATCGCGGGGAGTTCGAAGCCCCATTCGGAGTCGGTCCAGCCGAGCCCGCGCGCGGGCCGTCCGTCGACGAGCGCTCGTTCGCAGAAGCCGTTGACGAGTTGGGCGTTCTCCCCGCGGAGCATGGCGTCGAAGGCTCGCAGTGTGAGCAGGGCGCGCTCGGCGTTGTCGCGGCCCTTGAGGTGGTCCGCGTTGCGGGCGAGGCGGGCCGATCGTCCGGGGCCGTCGTCCTCGGTTGCCTGCATGCCCTCCCACAGGAAGTGCGCGGCCTGGAGACGCATCAGACCAGGGCCCGGTGCCGTGCGGGAGGCCTCGGCGGCGAGCGAGAGTGCCGCGTCCTTGAGCTGGTTGTTGTGGGACAGGGCGGCGGCGAGCCGGAAGGTGGCGTCGATCCGCAGTGTCTCGTCGAGCCCAGGCGTGTCGAGTGCGGCACGCAGGTGCTGCACCGTGGTGGCTGGTGAGGAGAGCAGCGTGGCGCAGCCCAGCTCGTACAGCATAGCTGCCCGTTCTTGGGGGCGTGGCGGCTCCTCCAGGGCGCGTTCGAGGCAGCGGCTGGCGGCCTCGGGGGCGCCGACCGCGAGGTGCTGCCGTGCCGCCTCACGGAGCTGTGCGACCAGCTCCTGGTCATCGTCCGGGTGGACTTCCAGCAGATGGCGGGAGGCTGCCGCAGCCCCGAGTCCGGCCTGGGTGATGGCCCAGGCCGCCCTGCCGTGCATGGCGGTGCGGGTCGCCGGCGGGATGGAGCGGTAGACGGCGGTGGCGATGAGCGGATGGACGAATTCCAGCGGGTCGAAGCCGCTGACGATACGGGCGTCCCGTAGCCGGGCCGTGCAGTCGGCGGCCTCCGCCGAGCTCATGCCGGCCAGGGTGGCGGCGAGTTCCTGGGAGATCTCGGTGCCGAGCACGGCGGCCGCCCAGGCGAAGCGGTTGGCGTTGGTGCCCAGGCGTTCGAGGCGGGCGACGAGCCCGCTGCCCCGGGCCGACGCGCCGAGCTCGCGCAGGAGGCCGGCGGATTCCTCGACCGGTGCCAGTTCGCGGTCCTGCGCCTTGGCGACGAGTTCGACCGCTTCGTAGGGGTTGCCTCCGGTGACGGCCCAGACCTCGCGGCAGAAGGGGTCGTCAGCGTGCTCCCCCAGGCCGGCGCGCACCAGGTCCGCCGTGGCGTCGGGGGTGAGCGCGCGCAGGGCCACCCGGATCAGCGCGGGGTGTCCCGCGGTGCCGGCACGCTCCGGGGCGCGGGCCATGGCCCAGTCGGCGTCACGTGCGGCGAGCTCCTGGGGGCGGTGCGCCTGGACGACCAGCAGGGGCAGTTCGGAGAGCCGCGCGGTGAAGCCGGCGAGCCAGGCCAGGGATTCACCGTCAGCCCAGTGCGCGTCGTCCACCATCAGGAGCAGCGGCCGGTGGCTGAGGCGTGAGGCGAGCCGGGACACGAGGTAGTCGAGGCCGTCTCTGACACCTTGCGGGTCGGGCTGCGGGCCGCTGGGATCCGCGAGGCCCAGAGCGGGCGCGGCGATCTCGAACCAGTCGCCGAACAGAGCGCGGGTCTCGTCGGCGGGGAACCGGTCCAGCGCGGGCTGGAGCAGTTGGCGTACGACGTGGAACGGCACCGAGGTGACCGTCTCGCCGCCGCGTGCGGACCAGACGGTGCAGCGGTCGGCGGCCATGGCCCGGATCTCTGTGAGCAGAGCGGTCTTGCCGATGCCGGCTTCGCCGGTGAAGACCAGCAGTCCGCCCGCCGCTTGCCCGCCGCACAGGGCGTCCAACGCCTTCGCAGCGGCGGCGAGTTCCGGTTCGCGCTCGTACAACGGCCGGGACGGCTTCATGCCTCCCCTTCCCAGGGTGGTTGCGGAGAGCACCGAGCCTATCCGCGCGCGGGTGCGCAAGGACAGGGTTCCCGTGGTCATCCGCAGGTGCCGGGCACAATCGGGGGGTGGACGAATCTCGCAGGGACCGCGACGAGGAAGGGCGGGCGCGCAATGCGCGCCCCCGGGACGGGCTGGGGCGCCCCCTGCCGTACGGGACTCCGGGAGTGGAGCGGCAGCCCGAAGGGGTGGTCCGCTCCCCCGGTGAGACGGTGCGCGAGGCCCAGCGGCTGTTGGACGCCGGCATGCCGTTCCACGCTCATGAGGTGTTCGAGGACGCCTGGAAGTCGGGGCCGGACGCGGAGCGCGAGCTGTGGCGAGGCCTGGCGCAGATGGCGGTGGGGCTCACCCATGCCGCACGGGGCAACACGGCGGGCGGCGCGCGGCTGTTGCGGCGGGGCGCCGCCGCCGTCGAGGCGTTCCGGGCGTCGGGTCCGCACGGGATCGCGGTGGACGGCCTGATCGTCTGGGCAACGGAGTTGGCCGGTCGCGTGGAGCATGCGGCGCAGGGGGGAGCGGGGGGCGGGCCTGAAGGTTCCGGGCCCGTGGACGCCGCGGCGGAGGCCCCGCGGCTGCAGGGAGGGGACCAGCCCGGAAAGTAGGCACGTACGTGCGATAGGTTTTGCTCCTTCCTGACGGCGTGTTGGTCGCGTCCGTCATGCTCACGTTCCATTCTTCGACAACTCGCTCAGGAGACGGACGCCCCGATGACCGACATCATCAACGGCCTCGGCCGTGCCACCGCATACGGGGCCCTCGGCGTCGTACTGCTCGTTCTCGGCATATTCCTCATCGACGCACTGACACCGGGCAAGCTCGGCCGTCAGATATGGGAGGAGCGCAATCGCAACGCCGCGCTGGTCCTGAGCTCGGCGCTGCTGGGCATCGGTGGCATCGTGTTCACGTCGATCTGGACCACCTACGAGGACTTCGGCAAGGGACTCGCCTCGACGGCGGCGTTCGGGCTGCTCGGCCTGATCATGATGGCCGTGGCCTTCCTCGTCGTGGACCTGGTCACGCCCGGCAAGCTGGGGGCCACGCTGGTGGAGCGGGAGCCGCACCCGGCGGTGTGGGTGACCGCCTCGTGCAACCTGGCGGTGTCCGCCATCGTGTCGGCGTCGATCGCCTGATCGCTGATGGCCGACGGCCGATGGCCTGGGCGATCCCACGGTCCGGCGAACAACGCGCCGCGCAGCCATTACGATCCGGCGTCATGAGCACTTCAGACCAGGACCAGGACCAGGAGCAGCACCAGGAGCGGGACCGGGAGCCGGATGATGCCGGCTCCACGGCGATATCCGGGCCCCCCGCGCAGGAGCGGAGACTCACGCCACGTCAGGCACGGCGGTTGCGGATCGCCCTCTCCTCGGTGGGCATGGTGGCGATGGCTGCCGTCCTGGCCCTGCGGATCGCGAGCCGTTCGTCGGTCCTGGTCGTCGGGGTCTACGGGCTCGCGCTCATCCTGTGCGGCGTGGTGATCGAGCTCAGCAGGAACGGCCGCACCCGGCTCGGCAGCTGGCTGCTGGGCGCCGGGCTGGTGGCGGCCGTCGGCGCGGACTGGCTGCTCATCCCCTGAGCCGGTCCCGCCGGCCCGTCGCGCACCGTGCGTACCGCACGGACGGCCCTCAGAGCAGCAGCAGTTGGAGGCCGCCCAGGACGGTGGCCCCGATCACGATCCGGTCGAAGAGCTTCTGGTTGATCCGGCCGACGCAGGCGCGGCCCAGCCAAGCACCCGGGATGACGAACAGCACCAGAGCGGCGTCCAGCAGCAGTGACTGCGCGTCGATGAGGCCGAGCCCCACGCTGAAGGGCACCTTGGAGGTGTTGACGATCAGGAAGAACCAGGCCGACGTCCCGAGGAAGCCCAGCTTGCGGAAGCCCGCGGACAGCAGGTAGAGCGACATCACGGGGCCGCCCGCGTTGGCGACCATGGTGGTGAATCCGCCGAGCACCCCGTACGAACGGGCCTTCAGTCGCCCGCCGCGGGAGGGCCCGTCCGCGTCCTTCCCTGCCGGAGCCGGCTGGGGCCGTTCCCGCCGGCGCCAGAGGGTGACGCCGGCCATGAAGAGCAGGATCGCTCCGATCGAGGTGCGTACGGCGTCGTCGCCGGCCCACATCATGAAGACGGTGCCCCCCGCCACGCCCACGGCGACGGCGGGGAAGAGACGCAGCAGGGTCGGCCAGTGCGCGTGGCGGCGGTAGATCAGCACGGCGAGGATGTCGCCCGCGATCAGGATCGGGAGCAGCACACCGGTCGATTCGCGGGCCGGGAGGACCGCCGCGAAGACCGCGAGGCTGATCGTATTGGCACCGCTGACCGCCGTCTTGGAGAAGCCGACGAGCGTGGATGCCGCCGCGAGCGCGGCCAGTTGCCAGAGGGTGATGGTGTCCATTCCGATTCAGATGGTAGACACATCTTCCCTTCGGCGGTTCGTCGTTCCGCCCGGTGCCCCCTCTGACGTGCGGGTCCCTCGCTATGCTGCGATCGCTCATGAAAGCGTTCAAACGAACATCGAACCAGCGGTAGGCAAGGGGGCCAGCATGCGGGAGCCGGTTGAGCTGAGGCGGAAGCGCATCCTCGCGGTGGTGCACGCGCGTGGCGCCGTCAAGGTGAGCGCGCTCGCTTCCGAGCTGGACGTCTCGGCGGTCACGCTCCGGCGGGACGTGGAGGAGCTGGCCAGGACGGGGATGCTGCGGCGCGGGCACGGGGTGGTCCGCCCGGCGGGGGACGTCGGACCGCCGCAGAGCGTTCCGGCCGCGCGGAACGGGGAGCCGGCCGGGGACGGAGCCGCGATCGCCCTGGTCGTCCCGGAGAGGCATTCCTATCTCTACGAGACCCTGCACGGCGCCAGGACGGCCCTGGAGGAGGCTGGGGCCCGGATCGCCCTGCACATCGCCCCGCAGGCGGCCGGGGCCGAACGGCCTCAGGTGGAGCGGGCCCTGGCCGCGGGTGTGCGCGGCCTGCTGATCGCCCCGCGGTGGCGCGCCGTCGCCGGCGAGGAGGCCGACTACGGCTGGCTCGCCGAGGTGGGGGTGCCGACGGTCCTGATGGAGCGGCGACCGCGGCCCGGAAGTGCGCTGCACGCCCTGGACTCGGTGTGTTCCGACCACTGGTACGGGATCCACCTGGCCGTGGATCACCTGATCTCGCTCGGCCACCGCCGGCTCGTGCTGGCCGCGAGGAACGACAGCCCGACGGCGCGTTCCATCCGGGCCGCGTTCGCCGAGATCGCCGCCGCCCGGCCCGAGGTGGAGGACTGGGCCGTGGTGCTCAGCTCTCCGAACGCGGGCCCGGGGGAGCCCGGGACGCAGGAGGCGGTCCCGGATCTCCCGGCACTGGTGCGGGAGCGGGGTATGACCGGCGCCGTCATGCACGGCGACGAGGACGCCCTGATGCTGGTCCAGCGGCTGACGGAGAGCGGAATCCGGGTGCCGCGGGACTGCTCCGTGGTGGCGTACGACGATGTCGTCGCCGCGCTGGGCAGCACCGCCCTCACCGCGGTCGCCCCGCCGAGAGCGGAGATCGGACGGGCTGCGGCCGAACTCCTGCTGCACCGGCTGGACCGCCCGGCCGGCACGACCGGACCGGTGCGTCGGGTGGAGCTGCTGCCCGCCCTGGCGGTGCGCGGATCGACCACGGTGTCGCGCCACCCGGAATGCTGATCGTTTGAACACTTCAATCTTCTTTTGATCGATCTATTGACCGCTATCGATCAGCCGATCAGTATTCCCCGTGCATCGCATCAGGAGCCGCGGGAGGCGCACATGCATGGTCGACAGAGCCGTCGATCCGTGCTCGCCACGATCGCCGCGCTGCCTCTGACGGGCGCGCTCAGCGCCTGCGCAGGCGGCGGCGGAGACACACGATCGGGCGGTACGAGCAGTACCGGCAGGACAGTGAGCAGCAGGACCGGCAGGAAGAGGCGGATCACCTTCTGGTCCGCCCTGCGGGGCAGTCAGGAGGTCGTGGACGCGTTCAACAGCGGACACGACACCATCCAGGTCGACTTCCAGCAGATTCCCTCGGGCGGCCAGGGCGGTTACGCCAAGCTGAGCAACGCCGCCCGGGCCGGCAACGCACCGGACGTCGCCACCATCGAGTACCCCCAGGTGCCCGGTTTCGCCATCGACGGGGTCTGCCGTGATCTGACCGACCTGGTCAGCGACGGCCTGCGGGCCAAGCTGCTGCCGCAGGCCCTGGGGCTGACCACCTTCGAGAAGCGGGTGTTCAGCGTCCCGCTCGACATAGAACCGATGGTGATGCACTACCGCACCGACCTCTTCGAGCAGTACGGACTGACCGTCCCGCGCACCTGGGAGGAGTTCGAGGCGGCGGCGCGGACCGTGCGCCGCAAGGGGCACGAGCGCCGGGTGGCGCTCTTCCCCACGGACGGCGACACCCATTTCGCCGCGTGGTCGTGGCAGGCGGGCGCCCAGTGGTTCGGCACGTCGGGGGGCGCCTGGAACCTCTCGCTCGCCGACGCTCCGACCCGTCGCGTGGCCGCGTACTGGCAGCGTCTGACGGACCAGGACCTGGTCTTCATGAACGCCACGGAGAGCCGGCAGAGCGACGCCCAGATCGCCAACGGGGCGGTCCTCGCCCGCCTCAGCGGTGCCTGGGACGCCGGCGCGCAGATGAAGGCCCGCCCCGGCCAGAAGAACCGGTGGGCGATCGCCCCGCTCCCCCAGTGGGACCCGGCCGACCCCGGTGTCGGTACCCACGGTGGTTCGACGTTCGCGGTCACCAAGGACAGCGCGGCCCCGGAAGCCGCGATGGAGTTCATCGAGTGGCAGGTCTCGCATCCGGACGCCCTGCGCGCCCGGCTCTCCAGCGGGGCCAGCAGCCAGTACCCTGCCGCCCCGGGGCTGGTCGACGTGGGCCGCGAGGCCTTCGACCGTTCCTACTACGGCGGCCAGGACATCTACACCCTCTTCGAGCAGGAGGCCCTCAAGATCCGCGCGGGCTGGACCTGGGGCCCCCGGATGACGGCCACCGGCAGGCTCATGAAGGACGGATTCGCTCGGGCGAGCGGAGGCCAGGGCGACATCATCGGAGCGGTCCGGGCCGCCGAGGAGGGCACCATGCCGGACCTCAGGGCACTCGGCCTGTCCACCACCAGGCACTCCACCTGACTCCCCGACCGCGACCCACCGTCCAGCTGAGAGGCAGGTGACCCCCGTGACCAGCGCCACCCCGGTTTCCGTCCCCGCGGAAACCGCCGCACGCCCGGCACCGCGGCGCCAGGCCGGTCCCGCACCGGCGCCCGCCACCCGCGGATCCGCCCGTCGTCGTGAACTGGGCGCCTGCGGCGCCCTGATGACGCCGTTCTTCGTCCTCATGGTGACCGTCTTCCTGATTCCGGTCGGCACCGCCGTGTACTTGAGCTTCTTCGGCGACGACCAGCCCGGGCTCGGCTTCGGCCCGGAGCGCACGGTCTTCGCCGGGCTGCGCAACTACACCGCGGTGGTGACCGACCCGACCTTCCTCGGCGGTCTGGGCATCGTCGCCCTGTACTGCCTGATCTACATCCCGCTGATGGTGGTGGGCGCCCTCGCACTCGCGCTGCTCCTGGACTCCGGCGTGGTGCGGCTCCGCGGAACGGCCCAGCTCGCCCTGTTCCTGCCGCACGCGGTGCCCGGCATCATCGCCGCACTGATCTGGCTGTATCTGTACACCCCCGGGATCAGTCCGGTCGTCGAGGTGCTCGGCAAGGCCGACATCACCATCGATTTCCTGGGCGTGCACACCGTGCTGCCCTCCATCGTGAACATCGCGCTGTGGAGCAACCTCGGTTACAACATGGTCGTGTTCTACGCGGCCCTGCAGGCGGTCCCCCGCGAGGTGATCGAGGCCTCGGTCGTCGACGGTGCCGGCCCGGTCCGCACCGCGCTCCAGGTCAAGGCACCCCTGGTCCGCTCCTCGATCGTGATGGTGGCGATGTTCACGCTGATCTTCGCGCTCCAGCTCTTCACCGAACCGATGCTGCTCAGCCAGTCCACCCCGATGATCAACTCGCGCTTCTCGCCCAGCATGTACGTCTACGACGCGGCCTTCACCCGGAACAACTACGGCCTGGCGGCCGCGGCCTCGGTCGTCCTGCTCCTCTGCACGGTCGCCCTCTCCTACGGCGTCACCCGCTGGACCAATCGCGCCGACGCCACCGAGGAGGGCACCCGATGAGCGCGTCCACCGCATCCCGAACGGCCTCGCCGCTACGGCCCCGTCTCCTGGGGCGCTCGGTCGTCAACCTCGTGGTCGGCATCTCGGTGCTGTACACCCTGCTGCCGGTGCTGTGGCTGGTCCTGGCCTCCACCAAGAACCGGGACGCCCTCTTCAGCAGCAACGTCCTGTCGCTGACCGACTTCTCCTTCGTCCAGAACCTGACGGACCTGTTCGCCATGGACGGCGGGCTGTACGGCCGCTGGTACGGCAACAGCCTGCTGTACGCGGTGCTCGGCGCTGCCCTCGGCGCGCTGATCAGCATCGCGTGCGGTTACGCCTTCGACAAGTACCGCTTCGCCCACAAGGAGAAGCTGTTCGGCCTGGTACTGGCCGCCGTCATGGTGCCGCAGACCGTACTGGCCCTGCCGCTCTACCTGATGGCCTCCGGCACCGGTCTCGTGAACACCTTCTGGGCCGTCTTCATCCCCGTCCTGTTCAATCCGTTCGGGGTCTATCTCGGCCGGATCTTCAGCCAGGGCTACGTGCCCGACGAGGTGCTCGAGGCCGCGCGGATGGACGGCGCGGGCGAAATGGCCGCCTACTTCCGGGTGGCGCTCCGCATGCTGGGGCCGGGCCTGGTCACCATCTTCCTCTTCCAGCTCACGGCCATCTGGAACAACTTCTTCCTGCCCATGGTGATGCTGTCCGACCAGGACCTGTATCCGGTCAGCCTCGGCCTGTACTCCTGGAACAGCGCCGCGTCCGTGTCGCCCGAGTACTACCCCGTCGTCATCATGGGCTCGCTGCTCGCGGTGGTGCCCCTCATCCTCGCCTTCGCCCTGCTCCAGCGCTTCTGGCGGTCGGGGCTGACGGCGGGCGCCGTCAAGTAGCCGTCAGTCCGCCGGACCACCGACCAGGAGAACCATGCCCAGCACTCCCCCCGCACACCGCCGGCCGCGCGCCGCACTCGCCATGGGGGCGGACGCCGCAGCCGCGGTGCTCTCCCCCGGCTCCCTGGCGGCGCTGGCCGAGGTGTGCACCCTCGCACCGGGGCCCGCGATCGACGACTTCACTACCGAGGCGGCCCGGACCGTCCTCGCGGACACGGAGGTCCTGATCACCGGCTGGGGCTGCCCGCCGCTGCACACCGGTGTCCTGGCCGCCGCACCCGCGCTGCGGGCCATCGTGCACACGGCGGGCACGGTGCGCGTCCATGTCACCGACGCCTGCTGGGACAGGGGCATCGAGGTGTCGTCCGCCGCGGCGGCCAACGCCCTGCCCGTCGCGGAGTACACCGTCGCGATGATCCTTCTGTCCGGTAAACGGGTCCTGGAGCGGGCCCGCGATTTCCGGGCCTCCCGTAGGCGCGACGCCTGGCTCGCCACACCGGACGACGTCGGCAACTACCGCCGCACGGTGGGCATCCTGTCCGCCTCCCTGATCGGTCGCCGGGTCATCGAGCTGCTGCGGCCCTACGAGCTGCGGGTGCTGCTCCACGATCCGTACGTCACGGACGAGGAGGCCGCCGGTCTCGGCGCCCGCCCCGTCACCCTGGCCGGGCTCTTCGCGGAGAGCGACGTGGTCAGTGTCCACACACCGCTCCTGCCCGCGACAACGGGTCTCGTCAGCCGCGGACTCCTCGCCTCGATGCGGCCCGACTCCGTCCTCATCAACACCGCCAGGGGCGCGGTCGTCGACCAGGACGCCCTCACGGACATACTGCGGGCGGACCGGATCCGCGCGGTCCTCGACGTCACCGACCCCGACCCGCTGCCGGCCGGCCATCCGTTGTGGGACTGCGACAACGCGCTCATCACCCCCCATCTCGCGGGATCCCAGGGCAACGAACTGCGCCGGCTGGCCGACCTGGCGGTCGGCGAGGTCGCCCGCTGGGCCGCCGGCGACGGCTTCGCCCATCCCGTACGACGCGAAAGGCTGGCCTTCCTCGCATGACCTCCACTCCTTTTCGACTCCCCTCCGAAGACCGTGTGTCCAGCCCGTACACCGGCTACACCCGGGCCCATTGGGAAGCGGCGGCGGACGGACTGCTGGGCGCCGCCTGGAAGTGGGCGACCCCCGGCCGGGCCCTTCTCGACCTGCCGGGCCGCCCCTCCCGCTCCGGGGTCCGGTCCGACGGGCTGGAGGGTTATGCCCGTACGTTCCTCACCGCCGCCTTCCGGGTCGCCGGCGCCGAGGGCGAGGACCCGCACAACTGGCTTGAGCGGTACGCCGACGGACTCACCGCCGGTACGCGCACGGCAGGGCGGGACGACGCCGAGTCCTGGCCGCTGATCCTGGACCACACCGTGTTCGGCCAGCCCATGGTGGAGTCGGCGTCCGTCGCGATCGGGCTGCGGCTGACCCGCCCTTGGCTGTGGGACCGGCTGGGCGCGGAGACGCAGGACCGCGCCGAGGAGTGGCTGCGCGGCGCCCTGCGGCACTCCCCCGCGCCCAACAACTGGTACCTCTTCCCGTTCTCCGTCGCCGGATTCCTGGAGTCGGTGGGCCGGGGGGACGGGGAGACGGCCCGGGCCCGGCAGCGGGCGCTGGACCTGATGGAGGTCTGGTACCGCGGCGACGGCTGGTACGCCGACGGGGACGGGCGCGCCTTCGACCACTACAACGGGTGGGCGCTGCACCTGTATCCCGTCCTCGACGCGTACCTGTCGGGCGACGCGGAGCTGTCCGCACACTACGGCGCACGGCTGAGCGAGCATCTCGAGAGCTTTTCGCTGATGTTCGGCGCGGACGGTTCTCCGCTGCACTTCGGACGCTCCCTCACCTACCGCTTCGCCGCCGGCGCGGCGGTCGGGATGGGCGCTGTGTCCGGCCACACCCCCCTGGCACCGGGCGTCTCGCGGCGGCTGATCAGCGGATCGCTGCGGTACTTCCTGGAGCGCGGGGCGGCCGGGGACGACGGTCTGCTGAGTCTGGGCTGGCACGGTCCGCACGACGCGACGCTCCAGGTGTACTCCGGTCCGTCGTCGCCGTACTGGGCGTCGAAGGCCTTCGTGGCCCTGCTCGCCCCGCCGGAACACCCCCTGTGGACGGCTGACGAGGAGGCCGCACCGAGCGAGGTCCGGGACCGGGTGCTGTCGCTGCCGTCGCCCGGGCTGCTGGTGCAGTCGACGCGGGCCGACGGCATCGTACGGTTGCACAATCACGGCAGCGACCATGTCCGGCCGCACGAGGGCGAGACGGCGGATCTGTCGGACCCGCTCTACGCCCGCCTCGCGTACTCCACCGCCACCGGTCCCACGGCGTCCGCGAACACCGCGGACAATCACCTCTCGCTACGGATCAAGGGGTCCCGGAGCAGCCGGGTCCGTATCCACCCCGTGGGCGCGGGTCATGGGGACGGCTGGGGCTGGGCCGCCTCCTGGCACTGCCCGGTCTTTCCGGACGGCCCGCCGACCTGGCCGGGCCTTCGGGTGGAGAGTGTGACCGTCGTGCGAGGACGGTACGAACTACGGGTGCACCGCGTCCTGGGCGCACCCGCCGGGTCGCTGGCCGAGCAGACGGGCTGGGCGACGGACCCCGGGGGCACCGTGCGATCCGCGCTGTGCGGGCTGCACGGCTGGGCGGAACCCGAGGACGTACGGGCCCCCCAGGGCACGGCGTTCACGCGCTGGGCGGTGCTGCCCCGGCTGGCCGCGGACGTGGAGGGCACCGACGTACTGGTGGCCCTGGCATCGCTCACCGCTGAGCCGGACGCCGGCCCTCTCGCCTTGGCGGTGAGCGGGGTGGACGTGAACGGGGAGACGGTCTCGGTGCGTTGGGCGGACGACGGTACGACGACCCGTGTCGGCTTCGCGCCGCTGGAGGTCACCCACAACCCCTGATCCCCTGATCTCCGGACCCCCGGATCTCCGGTCGGACACCGACGCCCGCCGCCGCGTGTGGTCAGGCGTCGGTGCGGATCACCACGGCGAGGGTGCGGGGGCCGTGGACGCCCTCCACCCGCTCCAGTTCGATGTCGGACGTGGCCGAGGGGCCGCTGATCAGGGTCGTCGGCCTCTCCGGTACCAGGCGGGCCACCGCCTCCGGGACGCCTGCCACGACGGAGGACAGGTCGACCACGCAGACATGGAGGTCGGGGACGAGGGACAGGGCGCGCCGGCCCTGGTCGGGTGATCCGTCAAGGAAGATCGTGCCGGTCTCCGCGCAGCTGACGGTCGAGGCCGTCACCACCCCGTCCAGTGCGTCGAGGCTCGGGGCGGGGATGTCCGCCGAGTCCCGCTGGATCTCGCCGTCGTATGCGGTCAGCCACTGCTCGTCCAGGCCGTCGGGAACGCCGATCCGACGGGCGCCGTGCTCGCGCAGGATCGCGGCGATCGCTTCGGCCGTACGGTCACCGGTGCAGGCGTGGACCTGCGCCTTGTAGTCGACGAGCCGGTCGGTCAGCAGCTCCAGGCGTTCGTCGTCCGGGAGGGTGCGGCCGGTGCGGTACTCGCGGGGGACCTCGGCGCCGGGGGTGGACGCGATGGCCAGGGCGTCCCTGATGCGGCCGAGCACCGTCTCGCGCGCGGTGGTCGTCACTGTTCCTCCTGGTGGTCTTCGGCGCGCCGGGCGGCGCCCTCCTTCGAGGCTTCCCGCATGGTGGCCCTGCCCTCGGCGGAGGCCAGCCAGGAACGGAATGACTGCTGGGGCGGGGCGGCGGTGTCGCGGCTGTCGCTCCAGCCGTCGAGCGGGGCGGGCAGGTGGGAGATGGTGCGGTCGCGTCCGCCGACGCCGAGGGAGCGGCTGAGGGAGGCGGCCTTCTGCGCGGCCGTGTACATCCTGGGCGACTTCATCACGGTGGCGGCGGCCTTCATGGCCAGCTTCTCCGCGGTGGTTCCGGCCTGTTCGGTGTTCTGATGGCGCAGTTCGACCAGGAGCGACGGGATGTCGATCTTGACGGGGCAGGCGTCGAAGCAGGCACCGCAGAGGCTGGACGCGTACGGCAGCGAGCTGTTGGGGTCGTCCTTCGCCGCGTGCATTCCGGCGAGCTGCGGGGTGAGGACCGCGCCGATCGGGCCGGGGTACGTCGATCCGTACGCGTGCCCGCCGGCCCGTTCGTACACCGGGCAGACGTTGAGACAGGCCGAGCAACGGATGCAGTTGAGGGCCTCGCGACCGACCTCGTCGGCGAGGGCGGCGGTGCGTCCGTTGTCGAGGAGGACGAGGTGGAAATCCTGCGGCCCGTCACCGGGGGTCACACCGGTCCACATCGAGGTGTAGGGGTTCATCCTCTCGCCGGTGGAGGAGCGGGGCAGCAGCTGGAAGAAGACCTCCAGGTCCTGGTAGCGCGGCAGGACCTTCTCGATGCCCATGACGGTGATGAGGGTGTCGGGCAGGGTCAGGCACATCCGGCCGTTGCCCTCGGACTCGACGACGGAGAGGGTCCCGGTCTCGGCGATACCGAAGTTCGCGCCGGAGACGGCCACCTTGGTGGTCATGAACTTCTCGCGCAGGTAGGTGCGGGCAGCGGCCGCGAGGTGCGCGGGTACGTTGTCGAGATCCGGGTCGACGCCGGGGATCTCGTCGAGGAAGATCTGCCGGATCTCGTCGCGGTTGCGATGGATCGCGGGCACCAGGATGTGCGAGGGCTTGTCGCCTGCGAGCTGCACGATGAGCTCGGCCAGGTCGGTCTCATGGGGCGTGATGCCCTCGGCTTCGAGATGTTCGTTGAGGCCGATCTCCTGGGTGGCCATCGACTTGACCTTGATGACGTCCCTGCTGCCGGTCGCCTTGACCAGCCGGGTGACGATCTCGTTGGCTTCGACGCCGTCGCGCGCCCAGTGGACGGTGCCGCCGTGCTCGGTGACCTTCGCCTCCAGCTGTTCCAGCAGCTCGGGCAGCCGGTTCATGGTGTCGGTCTTGATGGCCGATCCAGCGTCGCGCAGCTGTTCCCAGTCCGGGAGTTCACCGGTGACGTTGATGCGCTTGGCACGGATGGTACGGGTTGCCCGGCCGAGGTTGCGGCGCAGCTGCTCGTTGCGCAGCTCGTCGTGCGCGGCCTTGGGGAACTCGCGTTCCCCCCGCAGATTGCCGGTCCCGTACGGGGAGCGGGGCGGGGTGGCGGGCATGCCGAGGAACGTGCTCATCGGGCGGCCTCCATGAGGGCGTACGGCGCGGTGCGGGTGGATCCGAGGATCTGGGCGAGATGCAGGGTGCGCGTACCGGACTTGATCCGGGAGAGCCCACCGCCGATGTGCATCAGACAGGAGGAATCCCCGGCGGTGCACACCGCGGCGTCGGTCGACATGACGTGACGCATCTTGTCCTGGAGCATCGCGGTGGAGGTCTCGGCGTTCTTCACGGCGAAGGTGCCACCGAATCCGCAGCAGGAGTCCGCCTCGGGCAGTTCGACGAGGTCGATCCCGTCGACCTCGCGCAGCAGTCGCAGCGGCTTGTCACCGACCCGCAGCATCCGCAGGGAGTGACAGGTGGGGTGGTAGGTGACACGGTGCGGAAAATACGCGCCGACCTGGGTGACTGCGAGGACGTCGACGAGCAGCTCGGAGAGCTCGTACGTCTTGGCCTTCACCGTGGCCACTGCGGCGCGCAGTGCGGCGTCCCCGTACCGCTCGGCGACGATCTCGTGCTGATGACGGACCGATCCTGCGCAGGATCCGGACGGCATCACGACCGCGTCGATCGAGTCGTCCCCGAACTGCTCGGCGAAGGTGCGCACCAGCGGGACGGGTTCACGCTGGTAGCCGGTGTTGACGTGCATCTGACCGCAGCAGGTCTGGTCCGGCGGGAAGATCACGTCGTGGCCCAGGCGGGCGAGCAGCACCGCGGTGGATTTCACCGCCTCCGGAAAGAGCGTGTCTCCCAGGCAGGTGGCGAAGAGTCCGATACGCATGGGGCCTCCCCGATCGCAAGTTATGGTCGGACCATACTAGCCTCAGTCCACTTCGGGAAGCCCTGCACGTCCATTCAGCGTTGCACGCGAAGTCGAGCCGCAAGCGCTTTCTCCACCGTCTCCACGAGACTGCCCACAGGCGGGCCCCGACCGGACCGCCCGGATCGGACCCGCCTCCGCCGGTCGCCGCGAACACGCCGTGCCTACTGGTCCACCTGCAGTCCACGTCGGCGCTCTCCCGGGTGCCGCCGCAGGCGCCCCTCGCAGCCGCAACGGTGAGGGGCCGGTGCGCGGCCGGTTTCCCGGGTCCGCACACCGGCCCCTCACTGCTGTCGCCGTGCCGCCGCTACGCGGTACCGCCGTCCTCGGCACCGGTCCGGTCCTCGACGACCAGCGTGCCGTGGAAGCCACGGATGTGGAGCTCGGCCAGATCGGCCGCCTCCTCTCCGTTCCCGGCACGCACCAGCCGCATCAACTCGAGGTGCTGGCTGTTGAGTTGCTCCCGAGTTGCCGACCAGTCGTCCACCTCGGCGAGAGCCCGCAGGATGAGGGGCCGTACGGACTCCCGCACCGCCGCGGTCAGGGTCGAGGTGAGCGCGTTGCCCGAACCGCTGGCCACCTTGACATGGAACTGGGTGTCGAGTTCGTTGAACTCCTCCGGCGCGATGTCCGGCTGCGACATCCTGTGGACCAGCACGCCCGCCTCGTCCAGGTCCTCCTCGACGGCGTGCGTCGCAGCGGCGGCGAAGCTGGAACGCTCCAGGGCCACCCGGGCCTCCATCACATCGTGCAGGCTGTAACTGCCCAGGGCGAAGTGCAGACGCAGCAGCCTCCCCAGAGCATCGTCCGGGTTGCGCACGATGCGCGCTCCCGAGTCCGGGCCCCGGCCGGGCTGCGCGACCAGCACACCGATGGTCTCCAGCACCCGCAGCGCCTCCCGCAGGGCCGAACGGCTCACCCCGAAGACCGGCGCGAGTTCCCGCTCGGGCGGAAGCCGGTCACCGGCCCTGAGCTTTCCGGTGAAGACCTGCTCCTCGATGCTCTGCAGTACGAGTTCATGGGTTCGGGACTGCCGCACGGGCTGCCACTCGACAGGCATTCGCTACTCCCCGTTCCAGCCGATACGCATGTCCCGACTATGTCACACACATCATGTGGTCGGACCAGTAAGGAAAGGGACGCGCCGGGCCGAGGATGCGGGGGACCATACGGGTAGGGGGAGCTGCTCAGCGTGCCGCCCGGTGACCGGGGCGGTGCCTGCGACGGCGGTCCGGGTCGAAGAGCTGGCCCCCCACTCCGGCCGCGACCAGTCCTGCTGCGATGAGCAGTCCGTGGCCGACTGCGATGCCGGTCATGAGCGCTCCCAGTCCCACCACCAGCCACACCCAGGCCGTGGTGGCGTTAGGCCGCCGCCGTTGCCGGCCGGCCGGCCGCAGGGCCTCCCGGCTGGGGCCCGGGCACACGCCACTCGACCGGGACCGCCACTCGTCCTGGTGCACCATGGTGTCTCCTTCCTCGAGGATCCCCCGGGGCCTCTGCGCGTCCCCGGTCCAGCCGGTGCGCCGGACTCCGATCGTCGTACGAGAGGCACACCCCGGTCCATCAGGGTCGGCACCCATCTTCGGGAGGGGACACCATGCAGGCGCGCCCCGGGCGGCGGCCCTGCGCGTGGGTCCGGGGGCGGACCCGCCATAGTGGAGACACGTCCCCCCGAGCGTACGAAGGAGGCCGTCCGGCCTTGTCCCTGTTCTGGCGCATCTTCCTGCTCAACGCCGCGGTACTCGTCGCTGCCGGGGCTCTGCTGCTGCTCGGTCCGATCACCGTGTCCGCCCCGGTGGTGCTGACCGAGGCCCTGATCCTGGCCGGTGGCATGGCACTGATGCTCGGCGCGAACGCACTGCTCCTGCGGCTGGGCCTCGCGCCACTGCAGAGGGTGACCCGGGCGATGACGACCACCGATCTGCTCAGCCCCCGGCCACGCCTCGAGGTTTCCGGTGAGGGAGAGGTCGCGGCCCTGATCGAGACGTTCAACAGCATGCTCGACCGCCTGGAGGCTGAGCGCGCCACCAGTAGCGCCCGTGCCCTCTGGGCGCAGGAGGCCGAACGCCGCCGGGTGGCACAGGAGTTGCACGACGAGGTGGGACAGACCCTGACCGCGGTTCTGCTGGAGCTGAAGCGGGTAACGGGACATGCCCCGGCCCCCCTGCGTGAGGAGCTGGCCCAGGTCCAGGAGATCACCCGGGGAAGCCTGGACGAGATCCGCCGGATCGCACGGCGGCTGCGCCCCGGGGTGCTCGAGGAGCTCGGGCTGGTCAGCGCCCTGACGGCGCTGAGCACGGAGACACCGACTCCGGCAGGGCTGACGATCAGACGGCGGATGGGGAAGGATCTGCCCCCGCTCGGTGAGGAGGCGGAGCTCGCCGTCTACCGCATCGCCCAGGAAGCGGTCACGAACACCGTCCGGCACGCCGGGGCCACCTTGCTCGAGCTCTCCCTGCTCCGCAGCCATCAGGGGGTGGAGCTGCGCATCCGTGACGACGGCCGCGGCCTCGGGGACGCTCCTGAGGGCGCGGGCCAGCGCGGCATGCGCGAACGTGCCCTGCTCATCGGCGCCACACTCACTCTCGGGACCGGCACGACGGGCGGCACGGACGTACGCCTCGATGTGCCCGTACGGAACGGAAGCACCTGACGATGTCCCACTCCCCCGGCGGATCCGGCAAGACCCGCATCCTCCTCGCCGACGACCACGCCCTGGTCCGCCGCGGCGTACGGCTGATCCTCGACGGCGAGCCGGACCTCGAGGTCGTGGCCGAGGCGGGCGACGGTGCCGAGGCCATCGAGAGGGCGCGCGCCGAGCGGCCCGATCTGGCCGTCCTCGACATCGCGATGCCACGCCTGACGGGTCTGCAGGCGGCCCGTGAGCTGTCACGGGTCATGCCGGAGCTGCGCATCCTGATGCTCACCATGTACGACAACGAGCAGTACTTCTTCGAGGCGCTGAAGGCCGGTGCCTCGGGATTCGTGCTGAAGTCCGTCGCCGACCGGGACCTCGTCGAGGCGTGCCGGGCGGCCATGCGCGACGAGCCGTTCCTCTACCCTGGCGCGGTCACCGCCCTCATCCGGAACTATCTGGACCGGGTCAGGGACGGCGGCGACGTACCGGACCGGGCGATCACCGAGCGCGAGGAGGAGATCCTCAAGCTGGTCGCCGAGGGTTATTCGTCGAAGGAGATCGCGGGCATGCTCGTGATCAGCGTCAAGACGGTCGAGCGGCACCGCGCCAATCTGTTGCAGAAGCTGGGACTGCGGGACCGCCTGGAGCTCACGCGCTACGCGATCAGGGCCGGGCTGATCGAGCCGTAGGACCGCACCGCCTCCGACACGCCGATCCCGGTGCGGGCCGAACGCGGTCCGCCGTGGACGGACTTGCCGGCCACCGGCACGGCGATCACAGCGGTCCGGGAGGTGGCTACGGCCACCCTGTGCGTTTCATACGTTTCTCACCGAGTGCGCCTACGGTGCTCTCGTGACCCAGACGACCCCGCCCGGCTGGCATCCAGACCCCGGGCACTCAGGAATCGGCCCCGCCCAGGAACGATGGTGGGACGGGAGCCGCTGGACCGACCAGCTCCGGATACCTCCCGCGACGGTCCGGCGCCGTCGCATACGCATCGGTGCGGGCATCGCCGCCGGTGTCGTCCTGCTCGCGGCCGTCGGCGGCGGCGCGTACGTGCTGGGCGACAGTTCCGACGACCCCGCCGGCACCTCGGCCGAGGCCCCCTCCGGCAGTCCTCGCCTCCCCGGCGCACCGGACGGTGGGCAGGACGACGGCGGACAGGACGGCGGACAGGGGCAGGCCCCCGACCAGCAGATGCCGCAGACCGAGGACGGGTACGCGACCGACCTGGCCAGCGGGATCAGCATCCCCGTGCCCGACGGGTGGACCGGGCAGTCCGGGCCCATCGGTGCCGGCCTGACGACCGGCGAGTACGCCTGCCCCGGCGACGAGAGCCAGAAGTGCGTGCGCGGCGGGGTGTTCTCCGCACCGGCACAGGCGCTGGAGGTAGAGGCGACCACCGCCAAGGCCGCGGCCGAGGCCGACATCGAGACCAACGCCGAGGAGTCCTACGGCGAGAAGATCTACGGCGGCATCACCTCGCACGAGCAGCTCAAGTCCGAGGCGGTCACCGTGGCCGGCCAGAAGGGCTACCGGGTGCGCTGGAAGGTGGTGACGAAGAACGGCGACGACGGCTACGTCGAATCGCTCGCGTTCCCCTCCCCCAACTCCGCGGAGACGCTGGTCGTCGTCCGGTCCGGTTTCGACGTCAACGACAAGGCGCCGAAGCTCTCCGTGCTGGACGACATCACCGAGGGCATCAAGAAGGCCGCCTCAGCCGGCTCGGGCCAGGACACCTGAGCCGGCCTCGTCCCTCCTCGCCGCCGTGCCGCGCAGGACATACTCCGTACGACGGCCGGGCCGGGCTCCGCATCCGGGGCCCGGCCCCTCCCTCCGTTCCCCAGCACAGCAACGACTCTTCGTCCGCGACGAGTTGGGTAGGGTCAGCGCATGACATCGATGCACGCACCGGTGGTGCGCCGGGCCCTCCCCGCTCCCACCGCGCAGGCCGTCCGGTGATCCGCGGCGCGCTGCCCCCCGAAGTCATGACAGCGGTGTCCTACGACGACGGGCACGAGCCGGGCGAGGAACTGTTCCCCGAGGAGAAGGCGCTGATCACGCGTGCGGTCCTCAAGCGGCAGCAGGAGTTCACGACCGTACGCTTCCTGGCCAGGCGCGCGCTGCGCAGCCTGGGGCGGCCGCCTGCGGCCCTGCTCCCGGATCGTCGCGGTGCTCCCCGGTGGCCGGAAGGAGTAGTCGGCAGCATGACGCACTGCGACGGCTACCGCGCCGCCGCGGTGGCAGGAGCCGACGACACGGTCGGACTGGGGATCGACGCGGAACCGAACGCGCCTCTGCCGGACGGAGTCCTCGCAGCGATCGCGCGGCCCCGCGAGCTGGACCACCTCGCCTCACTGACCGACCGTCGGCTCGGGGTCAACTGGGACCGGCTTCTCTTCAGTGCGAAGGAAAGCGTCTTCAAGGTCTGGTACCCCCTCACCGGACGCGAACTCGACTTCTCCGAGGCGGAGATCGACTTCGCTCCGGCCGGCCGTACCTTCCGGGCGCGTCTGCTGGTCCCGGGCCCCGTCGTGCAGGGCCGTCGTCTCACCGGATTCGAAGGGCGCTGGGCCGTGGAGCATGGCTTGGTGGCGACCGTCATCCACCTGCCCCGTGCTCCCTCCCCCGCCACCTGAGACAGGCCCAGGATCGCCACGTGTACCAGTTACGCAGCCCGTGACTGCGGCGTCATCGGCGGAGGCCGTCGATCTCCGCTAGTGCGGCGGTGGCCTCCTCCGGGAGGAAAGGCGGCGTGCCCACGGAGGGCAGGTCGAGCAGCCCCATGTCGAGCAGCGCACGGCCGAACTCAGTGAGGACCTCGGCCGCCTGGCACAGATCACCCGCGCTCCGGTAGGTGCCCGCAGCCTGCTCGCAGGCGGCCACAAACTCGTCCATGCGCCCCACCGAGGTGAAGGCCCAGCCGAGGTTGCGCAGCGAACGGGCCAGGCCGGGGAGGTCCGTGGCCGGGTGTGCCTCGGCGAGGCGCTGGTACAGCTCGGTGGCCCGCTGCGTGGCGGCCAGTGACTGTTCCCCGCGGTGTGCCTCGTCGAATGGCGCCCGTAGGGGGAGCCTCATCATGGTCCGGCACATCGGATTGATCTGGTTCGCCGGCGCCGGAGTCCACGTACACGTCCTCCGCAGGATCGCCGGCCACGGTTCACCGACCACCACCCAGCGCAGCCCACTTCGGCGTGCTGCGCGTACCACGATGACTTCCGAGTCCGATCGTCATGACCCGCTGACTCGGTCAAGGACGCCGGTCCCCAACTGGTCCGGAAATGATCAAGGGCCGGTTTCGGATTGTTCCGAAACCGGCCCTGACCTACGACTCTCTCGAGTCGGGACGACAGGATTTGAACCTGCGACCCCTTGACCCCCAGGAGTGAGGGTCAAGGACATTGTCTGGATATAGCAGACTTAATCCGTGCACAAGTTGTGCATGGAAGCATGCATCGTGCACCACCGCGCGTACCGTGTGGTCCCCAACTGGTCCCCAGGATCACCGTCCTGGCGGTGAGAATCGCTCTGGCATCTCTGGTCTTCCTGCTGATCGCCGCGTTGGAGATCTCCAGGGCGTGCTGCTCCGAGAACAGCGGGTGGTGACCGGTCCGGCCGGACGGTTGTCGCACCTCTCACCCGCCCGGCCAGGCCACCCGCACGGCCTGCGAGCGATGCACGCCCACGGGATCATTCACGTCTGTCTGTGAGCGCCAAGGCATGCAGATACGCGCCGACCGGGCCCGTTCCGAATGTCATCCACGGGTGCGACCGCCCCTACTCCGGAAGAGACATGCCTAAACAACTCAGAATTACTTCCGGTGAATTCGACTGCGGGGTGCGACAACTTCATGTGCACACGGCGAAGTTTGCCGAGCCGAAAGTGCGGTGGAGCGTGGGCGAGTACATCAGGGTAATGCCGGGTCGCCGCAGTCCGGGTGCGGCCGATCCGCCAGGGGGAGGCAAGGCGACCGCCCCGGGGAGGCTCTTGGCCCTTCGGAATCGATAACGCGTGGAGAAACGCAGGTCCGCAATGCGCAGACGCAAGGGGATGGGCATTCGCGCAAACTTCAGCCCTCCGCGGCGTGCTGTCGAGCAGCGGCAGGACGCATCGGCCAGCGGAGGACAACCTGCCCCCGGCGCGGCTCGTTAAGAAGTTTATCTCTGGACTAGCTGCGCCCGAGGGGCAGGTTCTCGCCGAGCGGTCGACATCTCACATGACGAGGAGCCCCGACTCCATGGCCCGGACGACCGCCAGAGTCCGGTTGGGGCAGTTGAGCTTGGCCAGAATGATGCCGACCGTGCGCTTGACCCCGTGTTCGGAGACACTCAGCGATCGGGCGACCTGCCGGTTGCTGAGCCCCTCGGCGATCAGGCACAGCACCTGATGTTCACGTGCCGTCAGGGATATCGTCGACGCGCGCTTCGAGATGCTTCCGTCCCCGACCTGGTCGGACGCCGTCACGGACCGTCGGGCCAGGGTCGCCGACACATGGAAGCGCCCGGCCTGCACATCGACGATCGCCGCACGCAGGGACTCGGGGCAGAGATCCGCCCAGTCCAGGAAGCCGTTCGCGTGATCGGCCCAGGACTGCTCGACCACGTCCGCCGAGTCCACCAGGATCAGTACGGGCGTGTTCTGCCTGCGCAGCCTTTCGGAGATCTCGTCAGGTATGGACTCCAGGGCAGCACTGTCCGAGATGACCAGCCAGCCGTTGCAGAAGGACGAGAGATCTTCGGCATTCGTCACGGATCGAACGGTCAACTGGATGTCGAGTGAACCAAGCATTCCCTCGATACTGTATCGGCGGATGTCGTCTTCGATGATCAACGCCATAGCGGTGCGCGACCAGGGTCGTCCGGTGCTCAGGGAAGCTCGTCCGTCACGTATGTCAGGTGCCACATCGTCTATCCGAATGCTGCAGTTCTCGTATTTCCTGTCACTCGATATCGGTTGCCAAATTAACCTGTTCTTCACGCTGCTCATGTCAACGATTCCCCCGCTGCCCATACCGCTTCCCCCATTTCTTTATGCTGCAAATCCGGAAGGGTCACTTCCTGATACATGAGCATGGCACGGAGTGACGCTAACTGTCTACCCCGCACCGATCAGCCCGACTCGATCGCAAGGCATCTCCGAAGAAAAATTGCAAGTAAAAAATTCGCATAGGATCTCGGGGCTGTTTGCCGCGTTCGATGCTTTCGACCTGATCGCGTATGCGCCTATGCCGGGTTCATCCCGACGCGTCGTGGGGCTGTGCGGTGCACCGGGAGAGGGTGGGGCCGGCCTCGACGGCCCGGACGTCGTGCGTCATGGGGGCCTGTCGGGTGTGGCCGGCGGCATGCCCGTGGACAGCCGGGCTGAGGGTTTCGGGCGCGGACTCGGTCTCGGGCTCGGACCCGGCGTGTACGACCGGGAGCGCGACGGTCGGCTTCGCCCTGCTGCGGAGGGGAGCGGGACATCGTCGGCTCGGACCGGACCGTGGGCGGCCGGGTGCGCGCGGGGAGGCGGCGAGCGGCCCGGCGGGGGCGGGGCGGTGATCGTCCCGCGTCGGCGGCGCCCGCGGTGACACCGCGGGCGCCGCGTGTTCAGGCGGGCTGGACGGTGATGGTGCAGAGGCGCTTGGTCGCGCGGGTCAGGGCCACGTACAGGTCCCTCTCCCCGCCGGGGCGGGCCGTGATGATCTCCTCGGGGTCCACGACGACGACCCCGTCGAATTCGAGGCCGCGTGCTTCGGACGCGGGCACGATGCGTGCGTGGTGAGCGATGCCCTGGACCGTCAGTTCGCTCACCCTGTTGTCCGCGCAGATCACGCCCAGGAGCTCGCCCGGATGCGTGGTGCTCTGGGCGCGGAGTTCCTGGACGGCGGCGGCCACCAACCCGTCCGGGGGGGTGGTCACGGTGCGAGGGCTCTCACCGCTCCGCAGTGACCGTGTGGGCTTCTGGTCGGGGGCGATCCGCGTGAGCAGGTCCCGGACGCTCTCCAGGATTTCCTGCGTGGTGCGGTAGCTGACGGTCAGGTCGTGGAGCTTGAACCGGGGTCCGACGTGAGGGCTCAGCGCTTCCTTCCAGTCGCATGCGGTCGCGACCGGGCCCGCCTGGGCGAAGTCCCCCACCAGCGTCATCGCCCTCGCCGAGCAGCGGCGGACGATCATCCGCCACTGCATGGCGGTCAGTTCCTGGGCCTCGTCGACGACGACGTGCCCGTACGTCCGCTCCGGGGGGCCGTCGACCAGGCTCGCCGCCTCGTCCAGCAAGGGCACATCCGCATCGGTCCACGGGTCGTCCGGGCCGCGCAGCAGAAGGGACCGCTCCTGCGCGGTCAGGCGGGGCAGGTACTCGGCGAGAGCGTCGGCATGCGTCAGGAGCGCCTTCACGAGGTCACCCGGTACCAGCCGTGGCCACAGCGTCTCGACCGCCCGGTCGACGCCCGCGTCGTCGAGGAGATCGTCCCGGATGGCGTCCAGGTCCAGTTCGTGGACCGGACCGGGGTCGGCCGCACCTTCGACGCGGCGCTGGGCGACGCCCGTGAACCGGTCGAGGTTGATGCCCGTCATCCTCTCGGCATCGGCGTCGATCTGTTCGAGGACCTCGCTCATGTCCCGTTGCATCGCGTCGGTGACGGCGTCGACCAGGAGCTCCTTGAACGCCTGGCGCGCGGGGTTGTGCCCCGATACGGCTCGGACGGCGGCCTCACGTGCCATGGCGACCTCCTCGCCGGAGAGGTGGACCCGTTCCTGTCCGACCCGCACGGTGAAATCGCCGGCAGGGGCCTGGTGGACGCGCAGCAGACCGGCCAGCGCGTCGGCGAGGTCGGAGCCGCCCTTGAGACGCGCCCTGTCGAACGGGTCCACCGCGTCCGTGGAGACCCCGGCCAGTTCCTGGCAGGTCGCCAGGACGACATCGTTCTCGCCCAGCGAGGGGAGAACCTGGGAGATGTAGTCGAGGAACCGGGCGTTCGGCCCCACCACGAGGACACCCTCCTCGGCGGCGCGCGGGAACGCGTACAGGACGTAGGCCGCCCGGTGCAGGGCGACCACCGTCTTTCCGGTGCCGGGGCCGCCCTGGACCACGGTCACCCCGCGGTGGGCGGAGCGGACGATCTCGTCCTGCTCGGCCTGGAGCGTCGCGACGGCCGCCTGCATCATGCCCGTACGCCGTGCCGACAGAGCCTCGGTCAGCGGACCGTCCCCCACGACGTCGTCGTCGGTGGGGGCGGTCCCGTCCAGGAGCTCGTCGCTCACCGAGATGACCGTGCGCTCCTCCAGACGCAGGTGCCGGCGCCGCCGCAGGTCCATCGGGTGGACCGGTGTCGCCTCGTAGAAAGGACGTGCCGCGTTCGCACGCCAGTCCACGAGCAGAGGCAGGTCGTCCTCCTCCGTCTGCAGTCCGATGCGCCCGATGCGCAGGGCCGTGCCGTCCGTCCAGTCGATGCGCCCGAAGACCAGCCCCTTCTCGGCGCCCTCCAACCGGCCGATCTCCTTGGCCAGCCGCTCGGCGGCGATCTCTCTCTCGTATGCCTCACCCGCACTTTCCGCCTTGGCCTTCAGCACGCTCGCCCGGCTCTCGCGGGCCTCGGAAAGCCGCTCGGTGAGCAACGCGTACAAGGAGGAGACGTAATCCCGCTCCGCTTCCACTGCACGCACAGCGGGATCATTCATGGTCGACAACCGGGGGCTCCTTCGGGTCGGGCGAGACATACGGGGTGAGCTCTTCCGCCGGGAATCGGACCGCTCCGCCGGGAGCCGGACCGGTGGACTCGCACCCCGCTCGCCGCAGTGCAGCCCGGCGGCGGGTGACCGACAGCCCCTTCGCGGCGGCGGCCGTCCGAGTTCCGTCCGCGTTCCCGCCCGTTCCGGTCCGGGTTCCCGTCCGCGTCCACCCCGTCAGGCGGTGGAATGAGGCTCGGCACTGCGGGCCCCTTCGTACTCCGGTTCCGGTGCCGGGTTCTTCTTCTTTCCGGCAGCGGGCAGGGCGATCATCAGCACGGCCACCGCGACGAGCGTGATGAGCATGATCCAGACCGCACCGACGTGCATGGCGTGGATGAACGCCTGATCGGCGGCCCGTGCGAGAGCGGGCTGATCGATCGTGGTGGCGACGTGGCGGGCCTGTTCCGCGGAGACCCGGGCGCTGTCCCGCACCGCCTCCGGGACAGCTCCCAGCGAGGGTTCGATCGCGTCTCGGTACGCGATCGACATGATCGTGCCGCCCACCGCGATCCCGATCACGCTGCCGACCTGCCGCGCCGTGTTGGTGACGGCCGACCCGGCACCGGACCGCTCCAGCGGCAGGCTGCTGAGCAGTGCGCCGGTCACCGGGGCCATCACCATGCCGACGGAGAGGCCCTGCGCCAGCAGCAGGAGAGCGATCCAGACGAGCGGGGTGTGCAGATCGAGGAATCCGACCGCGCCCATGGTGAGCGCCGCCACCGTGAGCGCCGGCACGGCGACGGGGCGCAGTGACCATCGGCCGACGAGACGTGCGCCCAGGGGTGCGCCCACGACGGCGCCGACGGCCGTCGGAACATTGGCCAAACCGGCCTTCATCGGTGAGTAGCCCAGCGCGCCCTGCATGTAGAACGCGTTGTAGAAGGTGATGGCGGCGACGGAGAAGAACAGCAACGCCATGGACGCGTTGCCACCGCCGAACATCCTCTGGGCGAGCAGCCGGGGATCGAAACTCGGTGCCTCGGTCCGCAATTCGACGAGCACGAAGACGACCAGCAGGACGATCCCGGCCGCGGTCGGCGCCCAGACGTCCCAACGGCTCCAGTCGTCCACCTGCCCCGCACGGATCACGCCGTAGGTCAGCGCCGCGAGTCCGGTGATGGACAGCAGGATCCCGGCCGGGTCCATCGGCCGCACGGAGGGGCTGCGGAAATTGGGGACCAGAAAGACGATCCCGGCCAGTGCCACCACGATGATCGGGACGTTGACGAGAAAGACCGAACCCCACCAGAAATGGCCGAGCAGAAGTCCCGCCAGCACCGGTCCCGCCGCCATTCCGACACCGGTGGATGTCGAGGAAATGGCGATCGCGGTTGCCCGCCCGGCGCCGGTGAAGGTCCACAACAGAATGGCGAAGTTGGCCGGCATGATCAGTGCGGCGCCGACTCCCATCGCGGCCCGTGCGGCGATCAGCTGGCCCGCATCGCCCGCGTACGCCGCCCAGATCGAGGCCCCGGCGAAGATCACCAGGCCGATGGCGAGCACATTCCGGTGGCCGAAGCTGTCGCCCATCGCACCGGCGGTGAACATCAGGGTCGCGAAGACCAGGGTGTAGGCGCCGGTGGCCCATTGCAGCTCGGCCGGGCTGGCGCCCAGCCCCTGGACCGGGTCGGCAAGGGTCTCCAGAGTGATACTGAGAACGGTGTTGTCCAGCCAGATCAGCAGCGAACACACCATGAGTACGGCGAGAATTAACCGTTGCCTGGATTTCGGCAACGTCGGAGGCGCGGTCATGACCACCTTCGAATATCGATCGACGGAAACTTGAA
This sequence comes from Streptomyces sp. NPDC005791, assembly GCF_042871485.1. Lineage (NCBI taxonomy): Bacteria > Bacillati > Actinomycetota > Actinomycetes > Kitasatosporales > Streptomycetaceae > Streptomyces > Streptomyces sp. NPDC005791. Next base: position 207,032 of record NZ_JBIAIP010000003.1, on the reverse strand, counting down.
CGACGCGACTATAAACAGGCCCTACAACACTGTCAAGCTCAGAATTTCTCGCCGACACGGTTGCAACCGGGCGGCCTTTATGCCTCCGGCGGATTTGCAGACCGCGCCATTCTGTGCCTCCACCGCATTTGCGGATCGAATAGTTTTCTGTCTCCGGTGAATTTCCGAGCCGGAAGAATTCACCTCCCTCGGTGGTTGCGGCCGAGGCAATTCTTTGCCCTCGGGGACCTGAACTGTCGCGCGGCGCCCCCGCTGCGGACGGACGAGCCCGAGCCCGAGCGCGCCGCGCGGGCGGCGTGCTCGGGCTCGGGCTCGGGCAGAGCTGTCAGGCGTCTCCGTTCCCCCGTTCCGACGGTCCGGCCCTCACCGGCCGCCGAGTGAGTCCAGCCAGCGCCGCAGATGCGCGGCGGTCTCCGGCGCCCGCTCCTCGATGATCGAGAAGTGGTCCGCCTCGATGTGCTCGATCGGTCCACGGTGCTGCCAGTCCGGGACGGGGTCGCTGTCTCCGAAGCTGCTCAGCGTCAGGGTGGCCCGCAGATTCAGTGTGGGTGCGGCGATCGGTTCGGCCTCGCGATCGGGGTAGATGCGCACATAGCCGCCCATGGCGAGCAGGCCGTGGTCGTCCACGGGGGTCAGAGCGTTGTTCCGGGACAGGATCTGCCCCAGCGCGTCGGTGAGCACGTGGCGGTTGAGTTCGACGTCGTCCGGGGAGTAGGTGTCGATCATCGCGACGCCCGCCAGCGTGCCTCCGTCGTCCTCGATCCGCCGGGCGACCGCATGGGCGATCGCGCCACCGGCCGAATAGCCGATGAGCGCCACCGGGCTTCGGCCGAGCTCCGCCGCGACGCTCGCGGCGAGGCTCTCGATCGCCGCCGTCCAGGTCGGTGGCAGGTCGTCACCCGCGCGCGTGCCGGGCAGCCGCAACGCGCTGACCCGCCGCTCGCCGCCCAGTTCACGAGCGAGGCGCGCGAACTGGTGGGAGCCCGATCCCGCGAGGAACGAGGGGATGCAGACCAGTGCCGGTGCCGTGTCGCCGCGCGCCAGGAGCTGCGCGGCCGGGCGCCGGGTGGCGGCCTCCTCGGCGGAGTACAGGGGCATCAGGGCGGCGCTCGCGGTCAGCAGCGGCATCGCCCCTGCCAGCTCACCGCGGCGATGCGCCGCCGACACCAGCTCGGTGATCGTGCCGCGCACGCCGGCCGGTACCTGCTCGGCCACGCCGGTGCCGGACTCCTCGATCCGCGACCGCACCAGTTTCGCCACATCGGCGGCGGTCGGGTGGTCGAAGATCAGCGTCGACGGCAACGTCAGCTCGGTCAGCTGTGCCAGCCGGTTCCGGAACTCGACGGCACCGAGGGAGTCGAACCCTAGCTCGGTGAACGGCGCGTCCGGGTCGATCGCGTCACCGGAGAGGTGGCCGAGGACCGCCGCCGCGACGTGGCGTACCTCGCGCAGGACCGCGGCATCGAGGTCGGCGTCGGGCAGGGCGGCCAGCTGCCGCGCCAGGCTGACACCGGCGCTCCCGGTGGCCCGGGGGACCCGGATCATGCCGCGCAGCACCGCGGGCAGTGTGCCGCCGCGCGCCAGGGCGGTGAGCGCCGCCGTGTCCAGCAGCGCCGTCATCGGTGTCGCCCGGTCGGTCTCCAGCGCGTGGTCGAACAGCGCCATCCCAGAATCCGGGTCGATCGGGACCAGGCCCAGCCTGGCCCGGATCCGGCGGGCGTACTGCTCGGCACCGTCCCCGCTGAGCGCCCCTGCCATGCCGACGGTCCACAGCCCCCAGGCCAGGGAGTGCGCGGGCAGGCCCGCGCTGCGCCGCAGGCGTGCCAGGGCGTCCAGGGCGCTGTTCGCAGCGGCGTAGTTGCCCTGTCCTTGCCCGCCGAGCAGCGGGGCCGCGGACGAGAAGAGCACGAACGCCGACAGATCCAGATCGCGCGTCAGCTCGTGCAGATGCAATGCCGCGTCGACCTTCGGCGCCAGCACCCGTGTCGTCCGCTCGGCGGTCAGGGTGTCGAGTGTGCCGTCGTCCAGGACGCCCGCCGCATGGATGACGGCGGTCAGCGGCGCGTCGGTGCCGATGCCGGCCAACAGGTCCTGGACCGCAGTGCGTTCGGTGACGTCGCACGCCACGACCTGGACGTGGGCGCCGTGGCCGGTCAGCTCGGCGGTCAGTTCGGCGGCGCCGTCCGCGGCGGCGCCGCGTCGCGACACCAGCAGCAGCCGCCGTGCGCCGTGCGCCGTGACCAGATGCCGGGCGACGATCGCACCGATGCCGCCGGTGCCGCCGGTGATGAGCACGGTGCCCCGGTCGAACGACGGCGGCGCGCCCGCTCCGGTGGCGGGCAGCGACCGCAGTCGCGGTGCCAGGAGCCGTCCCCCGCGCACGGCCAGGTGCGGTTCGTCCTGGGCCACGGCGTCGGCGAGCGAGGTGAGCGGCAGGGCGTCGCCGTCGTGGTCGATGAGCAGGAAACGGCCCGGACGCTCGGCCTGTGCGCTGCGCACGAGGCCCGCCACGGCGGCCCCGGCCAGATCGGGCTCCTCACCGGGCAGCCCGGCGGCCGTGCGGGTCACGATCACGAGCCGGCCGGGGTGAGCGGCGCCTGTCCAGCCCTGCAACAGGGCGAGCGTCGTCAGGACGCCGGTGTGGACGTCCGCCGCGCCCGCCCCTGTCCCGCGGGGCGCCTGCCATACCACCGTGTCGGGAACGTCCCCCAGCCCGGCGAGTCCGGCCAGATCGGCACAGCTCGTCGCGGGCTCCGGGGCCTCCACGGCCGCCGGGTCACCCAGCACGACGACGCGCCCCGCGTCCGCCTCGGGGGCGGCAGGCACGGCGACCCATTCCAGGTCGAACAGCGGTGCCGCGCCGCGCAGCTCGGCCAGCGCCTGCGGCTCGATCGGGCGGGACCGCACCGATTTCACGCTCAGCACGAGGGCACCGGTCGCGTCGGCCGCGTCCACGCGCAGGGTGTCCGGTGCGATGCGGGCGATACGGACGCGCAGGGCGCCCACGCCGGACTGTGCCACCTGGACACCGTCGAAGGCGAAGGGGAGGGGCAGCCGGCCGTCGGGCCCGCCCTCGACGAGAGGTCCGACCGCCGCGTGGAACACCGCGTCCAGCAGTGCCGGGTGCAGCCCGAAGTCGGTGGCGCGCGCCGCGCTGTCGGTGTCGAGCGCCAGGTCGGCGAAGACTTCCTCCCCACGGGTCCACGCGGCGCGAACACCCTGGAACACCGGGCCGTATCCGAAGCCGAGGTTGCCGAGCGCGCGGTACACCTGCTCCCCGTCGACCGGCTCGCCCGCGGCCGGAGGCCACGCGCGGGACCAGTCCGGTGCCGGGACCGGTGCGGCGGGCGTGAGCAGACCATGGGCGTGCGGCACCCAGGCGTCGGCGACGCGGGCGTGGACGGCCACGGTCCGGTGCCCGGCCGCGTCGGGTTCGCCCACGGCGAGCTGGAGGTCCGCGGTGCCGTCGGCCGGGAGGACCAGCGGCGCCGCGAGGACCAGTTCAGCCAGCCGTGGCACGCCGAGCCGGGCGCCGGCCGCCAGGGCCAGTTCCACGAATCCGGTCCCTGGCATCATGACCGTGCCCAGGACCGTGTGGTCGGCGAGCCAGGGGTGCGTGCGCAGCGAGAGCCTGCCGGTGAACAGCCATTCGTCCTTGCCGGCGAGCTGCATCTGGGCGTGCAGCAGCGGATGGCCGGCGGAGTCGGCGCCGGCGAGCGGCGCTGCGGCCTCCGCGGGCAGCAGCCAGAAGCGTTCGTGCTGGAAGGGATAGGCGGGCAGCGTGATCCGTGCCTGCGGTCGCGCTCCGAAGTAGTCGGACCACCGCACCGGCCGGCCCGCGCAGTGCACGGTGGCCAGCGCGGCGACCAGCTGTCCGGGTTCGTCGACGGTGCGGCGGGAGGCCGCGACCACCGAGGCGCGCGCCGCGACGTCGGCCGCCGCGGTGGCGCGGGTCATGGCCGTCAGCACCGCGTCCGGGCCGAGCTCGACGAACAGGCCCACGCCCAAGTCGAGCAGGGACCGCACCGCCGGGGCGAAGCGCACCGCCTCGCGCACCTGCCGTACCCAGTACTCGGGCGTGCCCACCGCGGCGCCGACGAACGCGCCGGTGACCGTGGAGCACAGAGGGATGCGCGGCTCCCGGTACGTCAGGCCGGCGGCGATCTCCGCGAACTCGGCCAGCATCGGGTCCATCAGGGCGGAGTGGAACGCGTGGCTCACCCGCAGCCTGCTGGTCCTGACGCCTTCGGCCACGAGCCTCGACTCGACCCCCGAGACCGCGTCGGCGTCTCCGGAGAGGACCACCGCGTCGGGGGCGTTCACCGCGGCCAGGGAGACCGCGCCGGCTGCCGGACCGGCGTCGGCCGCCGCCAGCAGCTCCAGGGCCCGCCCCTCCGGCACCGCGGCGGCCAGCATGCTCCCGCCTGCCGGCAGCGCCCCCATCAAGCGGCCTCGGGCCGCGACGAGGGTGCACGCGTCCGGCAACGACCACACACCGGCCACGTAGGCCGCGGCCAGCTCGCCGATCGAGTGCCCGGCGACCACGTCCGGCGTCACGCCCAGCGACTCGACGAGGCGGTACATCGCCACCTCGAACGCGAATAGCGCGGGCTGGGTGTACTCGGTGCGGTCGAGCAGCGTCTCGTCGGCCGTGCCGAACATCACGTCCCGCAGCGCGTGCCCCAGGTGGGCGTCGAACTCCGCGCACACCTCGTCGAGCGCCGCCGCGAAAGCGGGGAACGCCCGGTACAGCCCGGCGCCCATCCCGGTCCGCTGGGCGCCCTGGCCGGTGAACAGGAACGCGGTCGTCCCGGTCCGGCCGGCGTCGTCGGCGATGCCCGGTCCCGGCTCGTCGGCCGCCAGGCGCGCCAGGGCGGCGAGCAGTGTCTCCCGGTCCTGGCCCACGGCGGCGGCGCGCCGGTCGAACCGCGCGCGGTGCAGTGCCAGCGTCACCGCGACATCGGTGAGGTCGAGCTCCGGACGTTCGCTCAGCGTGTCGTGCAGACGGCGCGCCTGGGACCGCAGCGCGGCAGGTGTCCGCGCGGACAACAGCAGCGGCACGGCCGGCGGGCGCGGTGGATCGACCGGCCGGGGCGGGACCGGGGGCGCCTCCTCCAGGATCACGTGCGCGTTGGTCCCGCTGATCCCGAACGACGACACCCCCGCCCGGCGCGGGCGACCGCCGGCGGGCCACGGCTCGGCCTCGGTCAGGATCCGTACCGCATCCGCCGGCCACTCCACGTGCGGTGACGGCTCGTCGACGTGCAGGGTGGGCGGCAGCGTCTCGTGCCGCAGCGCCTGCACCATCTTGATCACACCGCCGACACCGGCAGCGGCCTGCGCGTGCCCGATGTTCGACTTCAGCGACCCGATCCGCAGCGGCTCGGCGCGGTCCTGGCCGTAGGCGTTGATCAGCGCCTGTGCCTCGATCGGGTCACCCAGCGTGGTGCCGGTGCCGTGCGCCTCCACGGCGTCCACCTCGGCCGCCGACACCCCTGCCCTGACCAGTGCCTGGGCGATCACCCGCTCCTGCGAGGGTCCGTTCGGTGCGGTCAGGCCGTTGCTCGCGCCGTCCTGGTTGACCGCGCTGCCGCGGATCACGGCCAGCACGGGGCGCCCGTTGCGCTGCGCGTCGGACAACCGCTCCAGGGCGAGCACGCCGACGCCCTCGGCCCACGCGACACCGTCCGCGGCGCTCGAGAACGCCTTGCAGCGCCCGTCCGGTGACAGGGCCCGCTGCCGGGAGAACTCCTGGAACAGCATCGGGGTGGACATGACCGTCACCCCGCTGGCCAGGACCAGCGACGTCTCCCCGGCGCACAGGGCCTGCACCGCCAGGTGCAGGGCCACCAGCGACGACGAGCACGCCGTGTCCACCGTCACCGCGGGTCCTTCCAGACCGAGGGCGTAGGACACCCGGCCGGAGACGACGCTGCCGCCCGATCCGGTCGCCAGATAGCCTTCCGCGGCACCGTCGGCGGCCTCGCGCGCCGTGTAGCCGTAGTCCTGGTACATGACGCCGGCGTACACCCCGGTGTCGCTGCCGCGCAGGGAGGCCGGGTCGATACCGGCGTCCTCGAGCGCTTCCCAGGACGCTTCGAGCAGCAGCCGCTGCTGCGGGTCCATCGCCGCTGCCTCACGGGGGCCGATGCCGAAGAAGGCGGCATCGAAATCACCCGCGGCGCGCAGGAATCCGCCTTCCCGTGTGTACATCTTGCCGGGTGTGCCGGGGACGGTGTCGTACAGGTGGTCGATGTCCCAGCCGCGGTCATCGGGCATCGGGCCGATCGCGTCCACGCGCCCGGCGATCAGGTCCCAGAGCTGGTCGGCGTTCTCCACGCCGCCGGGGTACCGGCAGCTCATGCCGACGATCGCGATCGGCTCGTCGGCCCTGGCCCTGGCCGTGGCGGGGCGCGACCGTGCCGGCGCCGCGCTGTCGACCCTGGTACGCAGGAAGTCCGCGACGGCGGCGGTGGTCGGATAGTCGAACACCAGCGTGGACGGAAGCGGGACACCGGTGGCGGCGGTCACCTTGTTGCGGAACTCGACTCCGCCGAGCGAGTCGAAGCCCAGTTCCGTGAAGGGCGTTTCGGGGTCGACGGCGTCGGCCGACTCGTGGCCGAGTACCCCGGCGGCGATCGCGCGGACCTCGTCGCGGATCAGCGCCTCCCACCGATCGGCGGGGGCGTCCACCAACCGCCGGCGCAACGGGCTGTCGGCGGTCCGGCCGCGCGACGGCACGTGGATCAGACCGCGCAGCACGGCGGGCAGCGTGCCGAGCCGGCCCAGCGCGGTGAGGGCCTGCGTGTCGAGCAGCGCGGTCATCAGCATCGGTTCGCCGGTGGTCAGCGCGTCGTCGAGCATCCGCATGCCGGTGTCCGGCTCGATCGGGGACAGGCCCAGACGCGTGCGGATCTGACGGGCCAGGTGTTCGGCGCCCGCCTCGTTCAGCGCCTCGGCCATGCCGCGCTTCCACAGCCCCCAGGCCAGCGAGTGTGCGGGCAGACCGGCACTGCGGCGCAGCTGGGCAAGGGCGTCCATCGCCGCGTTCGCCGCCGCGTAGTTGCCCTGGCCCTGCCCGCCGAGCAGCGGCCCGGCGGAGGAGAACAGCACGAACGCCGCCAGGTCCATGTCGCGGGTGAGCTCGTGCAGATGCCAGGCGGCATCGGCCTTCGGGGTGAGCACCCGGTCCACCTGCTCCGCGGTCAGGGTCTCGACGGTGCCGTCGTCGACCACGCCTGCGGTGTGCACGACAGCGGTCACCGGTTCGTGCACGGGTACGGATTCCAGCAGCGCCGCCACATCGGAGCGCTTGCTGACATCGCAGGCGGCGACGCGTACGCGGGCGCCCAGCGCGGTCAGTTCGGTGACCAGCTCCGCGACCCCCGGCGCGGCGGAGCCCCGGCGCGAGACGAGCAGCAGCCGGCGCACCCCGTGCCGGGTGACCAGGTGACGTGCGGTGACGGCGCCCAGTCCGCCGGCGCCGCCGGTGATCAGGACCGTGCCGTCACCGAAGGGCTCGCCGGCCGGGGCGGCGGTGGCCGCACGGACCAGCCTCGGTGCCACCGTGGCGCCGACACGGATCGCGAGCTGGGGTTCGTCCATGGCGGCTGCGGCGGCGATCCGCCGGTGCGGGTCCGCGAGGTCATCGTCGTCGAGGTCCACGCTCACGATGCGCCCCGGATGTTCCGACTGCGCGCTGCGCACCAGGCCGCGGACGGCCGCCGCCGCGAGATCCGGCGTCTCACCGGGCAGACCCGCCCCGTTGCGGGTCAGCACGATCAGCGTCGAGCCGGCGCAGCCCGGTTCGGCGAGCCAGTCACGCAGCACCGCGAGGGCGCTGTGCACGGCGGTGCGGACGGTCGCCGGGACGTCGGCGTCGTCCTCCGCCGCCGTTCCGGGCGACCAGACGACGGCCGCGCCGGTGGGGTTCCCGCCTGCCACGAACGCCGTGACATCCTCGAACGTCTCGGCGCAGCCCTCGACGGGCCGCCCCAGGGCGACCAGGGGCCGGTCCGGCACCTCGGGCGCCGTCACCGGCGTCCAGGCGATCGTGTGGAGCGGGGCGCGGGCCCCGGCGAGAGCGCGCGCGTCCGCAGGGCGGGCGAGCACGGCGTCGATCGACAGCACGGCGGCGCCGGTGGCGTCGCAGGCGTCGATGCGCACTTTCTCGGAACCCGACCGGATGATGCGGGCGCGGACCGCGCTCGCGCCGCGCCGGAAGACACGGACGCCGCCGAAGGAGAACGGAAGCGGCAGCCTGCCGTCGGGGAGGTCGTCGGCGAGTACGTCGATGGCGGCGTGGAAGATCGCGTCCAGCAGCGCCGGATGGACCCCGAAGGCCGCCGCCCTGCCCGCCGTCGTTTCGTCCAGGGACACCTCGGCGAAGACGTCGTCACCGCTGGTCCAGGCGGCGCGCACGCCCTGGAAGCTCGGGCCGTAGCCGAATCCCAGGTCGGCGAGCCGGTCGTACAGCCGCGTTCCGTCGATCGGCCCGCCGTCGGCCGGCGGCCAGTCGGGGTCGGTCCAGGCCGGTGTCACACCGTCGGCGGGAGCGAGGACGCCGGTGGCGTGCAGCGTCCAGTCCGGCTCGCCCGGGTGGGACGGCGCGGTGCCGGTGGCGGCACGCGAGTGGACCGACAGGCGCCGTCGGCCGGTGTGGTCGGGCTCGGTCACCGACACCTGTACGTCCACGGCGGCGGTGCCGTCGAACACCAGCGGTGCCTCCAGGACGAGTTCGTCCACGACGGGCAGGTCCAAGCGGCTGCCCGCCGCCGACGCGAGCTCCACGAACCCGGTGCCGGGCAGCAGCATCGAACCGAACGCCGTGTGGTCGGCGGTCCACGGCTGGTCGGTGGTGGAGAGCCTGCCGCTGAAGAGCCATGCGTCACGCCCGGCGAGCGGCGCGGCGACGCGCAGCATCGGATGGTCGAGCGTCGACAGGCCGGCGCGGCCCAGGTCACCGAGCGCGCCGTCCTCGGGCTGCACCCAGTAGCGGCGGTGCTGGAAGGCGTAGACCGGCAGGTCGAGGTGGGTGACCGGCCCTGCCGGTGACAGCGGCGACCAGTCGACGGTGACGCCCGAGCAATGGGCGGCGCCGAGCAGCCGAAGGAACTGGCCGGCCTCGTCGACGCCCCGCCGTGACGCCGCCTCGACCAGCGAGCGCTGCGCCACCTCGTCGTTCAGCGTGTGGCGGGTCAACGCCGCCAGCACCGCGTCCGGACCCACCTCGACGAACCGGCGCACCCCGGCGTCGGCGAGCGACCGCACCGCCGGGGCGAATCGCACGGCCTCGCGCACCTGCCGCACCCAGTACTGCGGCGTCAGCAGCTCGGGGCCGGCCGGCGCACCGGACACCGTGGAGCACACGTCCATGCGGGGCTCCCGGTACGCAACCGACCCGGCGACCTCCTCGTACGCGGCGAGCATCGGCTCCATCAGCGCCGAGTGGAAGGCGTGACTGACCGTCAGCCGGTTCGTCCTGACGCCCTCGTCCTTCAGCCGCTCCTGCAGGGCGGCGATCGCCGCCGTCCCGCCCGAGAACACGACGGCCGTGGGCCCGTTCACGGCCGCCAGCGAGACCGGCCCGGTCGCGAGCAGGTGCAGCGCCCGCTCCTCCGGCACCGCGGCGGCGAGCATCGCTCCGCCGGCCGGCAGCGCGCCCATCAGCCGGCCGCGGGCGGCGACGAGCCGGCACGCGTCGGCCCGCGACCACACCCCGGCCACGTAGGCCGCGGCCAGCTCACCGATCGAATGCCCGACCACCACGTCCGGGGTCACGCCGAACGACTCCAGGAGGCGGTACAGCGCCACCTCGAACGCGAACAGCGCGGGCTGGGTGTACTCCGTCCGGTCGAGCGGGGCGCTGTGCCCGGTGTCGCCGGCCCGGCCGGACATGACCTCGCGCAGCGACACCCCCAGCAGGGCGTCGAACTCCGCGCAGATCTCGTCGAGGGCGGCGGCGAACACGGGGAACGCGGCGGCCAGCCCTTCGCCCATGCCGACGCGTTGCGCGCCCTGGCCGGTGAACAGGAAGGCCGTCCCGCCGGTGGTGGCGGCACCCGACACGAGCTGCGGGGACTCCGCGCCCTCGGCCAGGGCCGTGAGGCCGGTGAGCAGAGCGGCCCGGTCGGCGCCGAGCACCGCGCCGCGCCGCGCCAGCTGAGCGCGCCCGGTGAGCAGGGCGGCGGCGACATCAGCGTCATCCGCCTCGGGGTGCGCGGCGAGCCAGTCCCGCAGCCGGCCCGCCTGCGCCTGGAGCGCGGCTTCCGACTTGGCGGACAGCAGCCACGGCGCCGGCAGCGCCGGCCGGCCCGGCTCCGGCCGCTGGGCGTCGTCCGCCGGTCCGGCGGCACGGGCGCGTGGCGCCTCTTCGAGGATCACGTGAGCGTTGGTCCCGCTGATCCCGAAGGACGACACACCCGCCCGGCGCGGACGGCCGAGCTCCGGCCACCGCTGAGTCCGCGTCAGCAGCCGCACGGTGCCCGCCGACCAGTCGACCTCGGGGGTCGGCTCGTCCACGTGCAACGTCGGGGGCATGACCCCCTCGCGCATCGCCATGACCATCTTGATCACGCCCGCGACACCCGCCGCGGCCTGCGTGTGACCGATGTTCGACTTCACGGAACCCAGCCACAGCGGGTGGTCGTCCCCCCGGGCCTGGCCGTACGCGGACATGAGCGCCCGCGCCTCGATCGGATCGCCGAGCCGTGTACCAGTACCGTGCGCCTCCACGGCGTCCACCTCGGACGCCGACAGCCGCGCGTCGGCCAGCGCGGCCCGCACGACCCGCTCCTGCGACGGCCCGTTCGGTGCGGTCAGCTGGCTGCTCGCACCGTCCTGGTTCACTGCCGAGCCCCGCATCACCGCCAGCACCCGGTGCCCGGCGCGCTCCGCGTCCGACAGCTTCTCCAGCACCAGCACGCCCACGCCCTCGGCCCAGCCCGTGCCGTCCGCCGACGACGAGAAGGCCCTGCACCGCCCGTCCGGCGCCAGCCCGCGCTGCCGGGAGAACTCCACGAACGTGCCTGGTGTCGCCATCACGGTCACACCGCCGGCGAGCGCCATCGAGCACTCACCCTGGCGCAGCGCCTGCGCGGCGAGGTGCAGCGCGACGAGCGAGGAGGAACACGCGGTGTCGACCGTCACCGCCGGCGCCTCCAGGCCGAAGGTGTAGGCCAGCCGGCCCGACGCGACGCTGCCCGCGCTCCCGGTCAGCATGTAGCCCTCGAAGCCCTCGGGGGTGTGGGGGCGGGAGCCGTAGTCGTCGTACATGACGCCCATGTACACCCCGGTACGGGTGCCCCTCAGCGTCGTCGGGGCGATGCCCGCGTGCTCGAAAGCCTCCCAGCTGGTCTCCAGCAGCAACCGCTGCTGGGGGTCCATCGCCGCCGCCTCGCGGGGGCTGATGCCGAAGAACTCGGCGTCGAACCGGTCCGCGTCGTACAGGAAGCCGCCTTCGCGGGCGTACGAGGTGCCGAGGTGGTCGGGGTCCGGGTGGTACAGGTTCTCCAGGTCCCAGCCACGGCCGTCCGGGAAGGGACCGACCGCGTCACGTCCCGCGCTCAGCAGCTCCCACAGGTCCTCCGGGGAGGCGACACCGCCCGGCAGCCGGCAGGCCATGCCCACGATCGCGATCGGCTCGTGTGCGCGCTCCTCCAGATCCTGCACCCGCTGCCGGCTCTCCCGCAGATCGACCGTCGCCCGCTTGAGGTAGTCGCGAAGTTTCTGCTCGTTGTCCATGTCTACCTGCCGAGTTCGTTGTCAAGTGCTGCGAAGAGTTCGTCGTCGGTCGCCAGGTCGATGTCGGCGCCGTCGGGGCCGCCGTCCACCGTCCGGAGCAGACCGCGCAGTCGCGTGGCGTACGTTCCCGCCGGGCCGTCGCTGTCCGAAGGTCCGGCGGCCGCGAGCGCGGCCTCGAGGGCGTCCAGGGCCGCCTGGACCGGGTCCGCCGCTTCGCCGGCCAGCTCGCCCCGCAGGTGTTCGGCGAGAGCCTGAACGGTCGGGTGGTCGAAGACGAGCGTGCTGGGCAACCGCATTCCGGTGACGGTGTTCAGCCGGTTGCGCAGTTCGACCACGGTCAGGGAGTCGAAGCCCAGGTCCAGCAGTCCGCGCTGGACGTCGATCGTCCGCGGGGCCGGGTGGGCCAGCACGATACCGACCTGCTCCCTGACGAGGTCGAGCAGCCGCTTCCGCTGTTCCTCCGCGTCCAGGCCCGAGAGCCGTCGCGCGAGGGGGATCTCCGCCGGGGCGGAGGCTCGCCGGCCGGTGTGGGGCCCGGTGCGCACCAGGCCCCGGTACAGCTCGGGCAGGGCATCCCCGAGGCTCCGCAGCGCCGCGAGGTCGAGGGCCACCGGTGCGAGCACCGGTGGCGTCGCCGCCGCGCCGGCCGCCGGTGGCGCCTCGGCTCCGGCCAGGGCCGTGTCGAGGGCGGCGAGCGCCCGGCCGGCCGGCATCGGCAGGATCCCGTTGCGTGCGAGCCTGGCCCGGTCGGCACGGTCGAGGTCGTTCGCCATGCCGTCCTGCCACATTCCCCAGGCGAGGGACACGGCGGGCAGGCCCTCGGCGCGCCGGTGTCCGGCGAGCGCGTCCAGGAAGGTGTTGCCGGCGGCGTAGCCGGCCTGTCCGGCGTTGCCCACCAGACCGGCGACGGACGAGAAGAGGACGAAGTGCGTCAGCTCCAGCCCGGCGGTCAGTTCGTGCAGGTTCCAGGCGGCTGCCACCTTCGGCCGCAGGACCCGGGAGAGGCGCTCCGGGGTCGTGGCCTCCAGCATGGCGTCCTCGACGACTCCGGCCGCGTGCACGACCGCGGTGAGCGGGTGCTCGTCCGGGACCGAAGCGAGCAGCGCGGCCAGCGCGTCGCGGTCGGCCGCGTCGCACGCCGCGACGCGTACGTCCGCGCCGAGCGCCGCCAGTTCGGCGACCAGATTCCGCGCCCCGCCTCGCCGGCTGGTGAGCAGCAGGCGACGGGCGCCGTGGGCGGTCACCAGGTGCCGGGCGACCTGGGCCCCGAGGGCGCCGGTGCCCCCGGTGACCAGCACCGTGTGCTCCGGGTCGAACGCGCCGCCGGTGTCCGGGGCCGGGTTCGGGACCTTGGCGAGCCGGGTCACGTAGGCCAGCCCTCCGCGCAGTTCGATCTGCGGCCGAGGGTCGGCCAGGGCCGCCGCGAGCAGGTCGCCGCCGGCCGGGCGGCCGTCCGTGATCACGTGCTGGAAACGTCCCGGATGTTCCGACTCCGCGGTCCGCATCAGCCCGGAGAGCGCGCTGTGCGCCAGTTCCCCGGTGCTGACCACGGCGAGCCGCGCTCCGGCCGCCGGGTCGGTGGCGAGCCACTGCCGCAGGACCGTCAGCGTCTCCTCCGTGACCCGGCCGGTCTCCTGCGGGGTGGCCGGGCGTACCGGAAGGACGACCACGTCGGGTACGGGCGCGCCGTCCGCCGTCGAGGCCGCCAGGCCGGCGAGGTCGGCGTGGTGCCGGGCGGCGAGTCCGAGGGTGGTCCCGCCGAGGACCGCGAGGCTCATGTCACCACCGGTGGCAAGTTCCACAGCGGCCCGCTCCACCGCGTACACGAGCGGCTCCGAGGGGCGGGTCAGCGAGGTCCCTGCCGGCAGGGCCCGCACGGCGAGCGAGGCGACGGTGGCGACCGGCGCGCCCGTCCCGTCGGCGACGGCGACCGTGACCGTTCCGTCCGGGCGGGGTGACAGCTTGACCCGCAGGGTGCCGGTCGCGGTCCCGGTCAGCTGGACGCCGCCGAAGGAGAAGGGCAGCCGTAGTGCGGCAGGCTCCTCCAGGAGCAGTGCGTGCAGCGCGGCGTCGAACAGGGCCGGGTGCAGGGCGAATCCCTCATCGAGGTCGACGGGCAGCCGTACCTCGGCGTAGAGGTCCTCGCCCGAGCGCCACGCCGCCCGGAGGCCCTGGAAGGCGGGTCCGTAGCCGTAGCCCCGGTCGGTGAGGCGGTCGTACAGGTCCTCGACCGGCTGGGGTTCGGCGCCGGCCGGGGGCCACGGGACGAGGTCGGGGCCGGGGGTGCCGGGGACGGCGGCCACCACGGTTCCGGTGGCGTGCCGGTCCCAGACGTCGCCTTCCCGGTCCCCGCGTGAGTGGACGGCGACGGGCCTGCGGCCGTCTCCGTCGGGGCCGCCGACGGTGATCTGGAGCTGGAGCGCGCCCTCGTCGGGGAGGACCAGGGGCGCCTGGAGGGCGAGTTCCTCCAGCCGCTCGCAGCCGAGTGCGGCGCCCGCGTGGAGCGCGAGCTCGACCAGGGCCGTGCCGGGGACCAGCAGGGTGCCGGCGACGGCGTGGTCGGCGAACCAGGGGTGGCTGCGGGCCGATATCCGGCCGGTGAACAGGACACCGTCGGAGTCGGCGAGCGGGACCGCGGCCCCGAGCAGCGGGTGCCGTGCGGCGTCGAGCCCGGCCGAGGTGACGTCGCCGCCGGGCCCCTCCATGAGCCAGTAGCGCCGGCGCTGGAAGGGGTAGGTCGGCAGCTCCGCTGCCGGTCCCGTGTCCTCGCCGAACAGGGCGCGCCAGTCCACCGGCACCCCCCGCACGTGTGCGTGGGCCAGGGCGGTGACGGCTGTGTGCGGCTCGGGGCGCCCGCCGCGCATCACCGGGACCAGGAGCGATCCCGCGTCGAGGAAGTCCTGCCCCATGGCGCTGAGCACACCGTCCGGGCCGAGCTCCAGGAAGGTCCGTACGCCTTCGGCCTCCAGGGCGCGGGCCGCGTCCAGGAAGCGCACGGGGCGGCGGGCGTGCCGGACCCAGTACTCGTACGTGGTCAGCTCCTCGGCGCCGGCGAGCTGCCCCGTCAGGGTGGAGACGACCGGGATGGCGGGCGCGGCGAAGGTGAGCCCCTTCGCGACCGTCTGGAATTCGTCCAGCATCGCGTCCATGTGCGGCGAGTGGAAGGCGTGGCTGACGCGGAGCCGCTTGGTCCTGCGTCCCAGAGCGGAGAGTTCGGCTCCGACGGCCTCCACGGCCTCCTCGTCGCCCGAGAGCACCACGGAGGTGGGGCCGTTGACGGCGGCGATGTCCAGCAGGTCCTCCCGCCCGGCGAGCAGCGGCAGCACCTCCCGCTCCTCGGCCTCCACGGCGAGCATCGCGCCGCCGCCGGGCAGCGCCTGCATCAACCGGCCGCGGGCCGCGACGAGCTGCGCCGCGTCCGCCAGGGAGAGGACGCCGGCGACGTGCGCGGCGGCCAGCTCACCGACGGAGTGCCCGGCGACGAAGTCCGGTCGCACGCCCCAGCCTTCGAGGAGCCGGAAGAGCGCGACCTCGGTGGCGAAGAGGGCGGCCTGCGTGAAGCTGGTCCGGTCCAGCGGCGCCGGGTCCGTGCCGAAGAGGACGTCGAGCAGCGGCTTCTCCAGCCACGGGTCGAGCTCCTCGCACACGGCGTCCAGCGCTGCGGCGTAGGCGGGGTAGGCGGTGTACAGCTCCCGTCCCATGCCGAGTCGCTGGCTGCCCTGGCCGGTGAAGAGGAAGGCCGTACGGCCGTCCACGGGGGTGCCCCGCACGGCCGGTGCCGCGCATCCGTCGACCGCTTCGGTGACGGTGGAGGCCACCACGACGGCACGGTGCGGCAGTCCGGCCCGTCCGAGGGCCAGGGTCCGGCCCGCCGGCGCCAGGTCTCCACGCGCGGCGCCGGCGAGAGCAGCGCCCACCCGGTCCGCCTGCGCGAGCAGAGCCGCGTCGTTGTGCGCGGACAGCAGCAGGGGCACGACCGGCATCGGCGCGGCGGGCGGGGCTACCCCCTCGGCCGACGGCTGCTCCACGATGACGTGGGCGTTGGTACCGCTGATGCCGAAGGAGGACACGCCTGCCCGGCGCGACCGGTCGGACTCGGGCCACGGCACCGCCTCGGTGAGCAGTTCGACCGCCCCGGCGGACCAGTCCACGTGCGGGCTGGGCTCGTCGATGTGGAGGCTCCTGGGGAGCACCCCGTGCTCCATCGCCATGACCATCTTGATGACCCCGGCCACGCCGGCGGCGGCCTGGGAGTGTCCGATGTTGGATTTCAGGGAGCCCATCAGAAGGGGCGCCGTACGCTCCTGCCCGTACGTGGCGAGTACGGCGCGGGCTTCGATCGGGTCGCCCAGCGTGGTACCGGTGCCGTGGGCCTCCAGTGCGTCGACGTCCGCGGTGGTCAGGCCCGCGTTGGTCAGGGCCTGGCGGATCACCCGCTCCTGCGAGGAGCCGTTGGGGGCGGTGAGGCCGTTGCTCGCACCGTCCTGGTTGACGGCGGTTCCCCGGATCACGCCGAGGACCCGGCGGCCGTTGCGCCGGGCGTCGGAGAGCCGTTCCAGCAGGAGGATCCCGGCGCCTTCGGCCCAGGCCGCCCCGTCCGCCCGGGCGGAGAAGGACTTGCACCGGCCGTCCGGTGCCAGGCCGCGCTGCCTGCTGAACTCCACGAACAGAGTGGGCGCGGCGAGGACGGTCACCCCGCCGGCCAGGGCCAGCCCGCACTCGCCGTTCCGCAGCGCCTGCGCGGCGAGGTGGAGGGAGACGAGGGAGGAGGAGCAGGCGGTGTCGACGGTGATCGCCGGTCCCTGGAGGCCGAAGGTGTAGGCGACGCGGCCGGAGGCGACACTGACCGTGCTGCCGACCGACAGATAGCCCTCCAGGGCCTCGGGGGCGTCCTTCAGGCGTGCCGCGTAGTCGTTGGCCATGACACCGGCGAACACCCCGGTCCGGCTGCCCTTGAGTGAGGCCGGGTCGATGCCCGCGCGTTCGAATGCCTCCCAGCAGATCTCCAGCAGCAGGCGCTGCTGCGGGTCGATGGCGGTGGCCTCACGGGCGCTCACCCCGAAGAGCTCGGGGTCGAACTGCGGGGCGTCGTAGAGGAATCCGCCGTGCCGGGTGTACGAGGTGCCCATGTGGTCGGGGTCCGCGTCGTACAGGCCGTCCAGGTCCCAGCCACGGTCGTCCGGGAACGGGCCGATGGCGTCCCGCTCGTCGGACAGCAGCGCCCACAGCTCCTCCGGCGAGCTGACCTCGCCCGGATAGCGGCAGGCCATCGCGACGATCGCGATCGGCTCGTCGGAGGCGCCGACGGCCGGTTCGGCCTCGGCCGGTGCGGCGGCCCGGCCGAGCAGCTCGGTCCGCAGGAAACCGGCCAGTTCGACCGTACTCGGGTGGTCGAACACCAGCGTCGCGGGCAGCTTCAGACCTGTGGCCGCGTTCAGCCGGTTGCGCAGTTCCACCGCCTTGAGCGAGTCGAAGCCCAGCTCGTTGAAGGCCCGGTCGGGCGCGACCTGGCCGGCGTCGGTGTGCCCCAGCACGGAGGCCACCACGCCGCGGACCAGCTCCAGCAGCGCGCGCTCCTGGTCCTGGGGGGCCAGGGGCGCCAGGCGTTCCCGGAGGGAGTTCCCGCCCGCCCGCTCGCCGGCGGCGGTGCGCCGCGCCGGGCGCACCAGGCCGTGGAAGAGCGCGGGCAGGGTGCCGTCCTCGCTCCGGGCCCGCAGTCCGGTGTGGTCGAGCAGCGCCGGGACGAGCACCGGGCGGCGGGTCGCGAGGGCCGCGTCGAACAGCGCAAGCCCCTGTTCGCTGCCGAGGGGGGCGATGCCGCCCCGGGCCATGCGGGCGAGGTCGGCGTCGGTCAGGTGACCGGTCATCCCGCTGCCCTCGGCCCACAGACCCCAGGCCAGCGACGTACCGGGCAGGCCGAGGGCCTGGCGGTGGTGCGCGAGGGCGTCCAGATAGGTGTTGGCCGCGGCGTAGTTGGCCTGCCCCGCCGTGCCGACCGTACCGGCGAGCGAGGAGAACAGGACGAACGCGTCCAGGTCCAGGTCGGCCGTCAGCTCGTGCAGGTGCCGGGCGGCGTCGACCTTGGGGCGCAGTACGTCGTCGAGCTGCCGGGCGGTGAGGGCGTGCAGCGTGCCGTCGTCGAGGACACCGGCGGTGTGCAGGACGGCGGTGAGCGGGTGCTCCGAGGGGATCGCGTCCAGCAGCGCGGCGACCGCCGTGCGGTCGGCAGTGTCGCAGGCGACCACGGACACGGCGGCTCCGTGGGCGGCGAGTTCGGCCTCCAGCTCCGGCATGCCCGCCGCGTCCCGGCCACGGCGGCTCACCAGCAGCAGGTGCCGTACGCCGTGGGCGGTGACGAGGTGGCGGGCGAACAGCCGGCCCAGGGTGCCGGTGGCGCCCGTGACGAGCACGGTGCCCGCGGGGTCCAGGGCGGGCACGGTGTCGTCGCCGGCCGTGGGCGAGGTGACCAGCCGGGGTACGAGCAACGCCCCGTCGCGCAGGCTCACCTGCGCGTCCGGTACGGCCAGCGCGCGGCCGAGCTCGGCCTCGGAGACGTCCCAGTCCGTCAGGTCCAGCAGCCCGAACCGGCCGGGGTGCTCGGCCATGGCGGTCCGCACCAGACCCCAGACGGGGGCGGAGCCGAGTCCGGCCTCCGTGCGGGCGGTGGTCGCGTCGCGGGTCACGAAGACCAGGCACGAGTCGGCGAACCGCTCCTCGGCGAGCCACTCCTGGGCCAGCCGCAGAGCCCGGTGGGCCACGGCGCCGGGGCCCTCCTCACCGGGGAACGGGACCACCACGAGCGGCGGGGCACCGACCGTGCCGGCGAGGTCCGGGTAGCTGCCCAGAGGGGCCGGCAGACCGGGACCGGAGGCGCCGACGACGGCCCACCCGGTGGCCGGGGCGGCCTCCGGGGCGGTCGTCCACTCCACCTGGAGCAGCGGCCGGCGGGGCGCGCCCGAGCCGGCGATCCGCGCGGGGTCCACGGCCCGCAGGCCGAGCGTCCTCACCGACGCGATCGGCGCACCGCTCGCGTCGGCGAGGGAGAGGGCGGCGCCCGAGCCCTCCGGGGTGATCCGTACGCGCACCACGCCGGCGTCCACCGCGTACAGCCGGACGCCGGTCCAGGCGAACGGCAGCGCCAGGCGGCCGTCCTCCGCGAGCGCCAGCGGGTGCAGGGCGGCGTCGAGGAGGGCCGGGTGGATCCCGAACTCGCCCGGGGCGACGCCCTCCGGGAGCGCGACCTCGGCGAACATCTCCCGGCCGGCGCGCCACAGCGCCCGCAGGCCCTGGAAGGCGGGCCCGTACTGGAAGCCCCGCTCGGCGAGCGTGTCGTAGGCCGCCGTCAGGTCGACCGGTTCGGCGCCGGCCGGGGGCCACGGGGTGCCGGCCTGTACGGCCGGACCTTCCTTCGCGTGGCCCAGTACGCCGGTGGCGTGCAGGGTCCACGGGTGGACGGTGGCGGCATCGGGCTCGGGTTCCGGGCGGGAGTGCACGGACAGCGCGCGCCGGCCCTCCTCGTCCGGGGCGGCGACCACGACCTGGAGCTGGACTCCGCCACGGCCGGCCATCACCAGGGGGGCCTGGAGGGTCAGCTCGTCGAGCTCGTCGAGGCCGGTGTGGTCACCCGCCCGGATGGCGAGGTCCACGAAGGCGGTACCAGGGAGCAGCACGGTGCCGGCCACGGCGTGGTCCGCGAGCCAGGGCTGCGTGGTCAGGGAGATCCTGCCGCTGAGGACCAGCTTGTCCTGGTCGGCCGTCCAGAGCGCGGCGCCGATGAGCGGGTGCCGCTCGGCGGCCATGCCGAGCCCGCCCGCGTCCCCGGCCGCGGCCGGGCCCTCCAGCCAGTGGCGCCGGCGCTGGAAGGGGTAGGTCGGCAGGTCGACGACCGCGCCGGGCCCGCCGACCACCGCGGTCCAGTCGAGCGGGGCGCCCGAGACGTGGGCCTGCGCGGCGGAGGCGAGGAAGTCGTCGATTCCGCCCTCGTCACGGTGGAGCGAGGGCACGGTGACGGCACTGCCGTACGGCGTGTCGTCGATCGTCTCCTGGAGCGCGACGGTCAACACCGGGTGGGCGCTGGCCTCGATGAACACGCGGTGGCCCTGTGCGAGCAGGGTCCGGGTGGCCTCCTCCAGCCGGACGGTCCGGCGCAGGTTGCTGAACCAGTACGAGCCGTCGAGCTCCGTGCCGTCCAGCGGCTGCCCGGTGACGGTGGAGAGGAAGGGCACATCGACGGCGCGCGGGGTGAGCGAGGACAGGGCGTCGAGCAGCTCGTCCCGCACGCTGTCCACGTGCGCGGAGTGGGAGGCGTAGTCGACCGGGATGCGCTTGGCGCGCAGGCCGTTGGCCTTGCAGTGGGCGACCAGCTCCTCCAGGGCGGTCACCTGTCCGGCGACCACCACGGAACGCGGACCGTTGTGCGCGGCGATGTCGATCGCGCCCTCCCACCGCGCGACGAGCTCACCCACCTCACCCGCCGGCAAGGCCACCGAGACCATCCCACCCGTACCCGCCAGCCTCACGATCGCCCGACTGCGCAACGCCACGACCTTCGCCGCGTCCTCCAGCGACAACGCCCCCGACACCACCGCCGCCGCGATCTCACCCTGCGAATGCCCCATCACCGCATCCGGCTCCACACCCACCGAACGCCACAACGCCGCCAACGACACCATCACCGCCCACAACGCCGGCTGCACCACATCCACCCGATCGAACCCAGGCGCACCCTCCACACCCCGCAACACATCCAGCAACGACCACTCCGTGAACGGCGCCAACGCCCGCTCACACTCCCCCAGACGAGCAGCGAACACCGGCGACACCTCCACCAGCCCCACCGCCATACCCCGCCACTGCGACCCCTGCCCCGGAAACACGAACACCGTCGTGCCCGGACCGGTGACGGTGCCCCGCACCAGGTTCGGCGCGGGCCCGCCCGAGGCCAGCGCGTCGAGACCGGCGAGCAGTTCGTCGCGGCCGGCGCCGGAGACCGCCGCCCGGAAGGGGAGGTGCGGGGCGCGGGTGGCGAGAGCCGAGGCCACCCGTGCCGGGTCGACGGTCTCCGGGGCCAGCAGCTCGCGCACCTGGCCGGCGCGCGCCGCCAGGGCCGCCTCGCTCTTCGCCGAGACCACCAGCGGAAGCCCCGCCACCACCGGCTCACCGGCCGCGGCAGGCTCAGGGCCCTGCTCCAGGACCACATGGGCGTTCGTACCGCTGATACCGAACGAGGACACGGCCGCGCGGCGCGGACGCGCCGCCTCCGGCCACGGCCGGCGCTCGGTGACCAGCTCCACCGCACCCGCCGACCAGTCGACGTGGGGTGTGGGCTCGTCCACGTGCAGCGTCGGCGCGAGCTCCCCGTGGCGCATCGCCATCAGCATCTTGATGATGCCCGCGACACCCGCGGCGGCCTGCGTGTGACCGATGTTCGACTTGACCGACCCCAGCCGCAGGGGCTCCTCGCGTTCCTGGCCGTAGGTGGCGAGCAGCGCGTTGGCCTCGATCGGGTCACCGAGCCGGGTGCCGGTGCCGTGCGCCTCGACCGCGTCCACCTCGTGCGGGGCGAGACGGGCGTTGGCGAGGGCCTGGCGGATGACGCGTTCCTGCGAGGGCCCGTTGGGGGCGGTGAGGCCGTTGCTCGCACCGTCCTGGTTGACCGCGGAACCCCGGATCACCCCCAGCACGGTGTGCCCGAGCCGCTGGGCGTCCGACAGCCGCTCCAGCACCAGCATGCCCGCGCCCTCGCCCCAGCCCGTACCGTCCGCCGACGCCGCGAACGACTTGCAGGTCCCGTCCGGCGACAGACCGCGCTGACGCGAGAACTCGACGAAGGTCGTCGGCGTGGACATCACGGTGACCCCGCCGGCGAGTGCCATCGAGCACTCGCCCTGACGCAGCGCCTGAGCGGCCAGGTGCACCGCCACCAGGGAGGACGAACACGCCGTGTCCAGCGTCACCGCCGGTCCTTCCAGACCGAACGTGTAGGCCACCCGGCCCGACAGGACACTGGAGATCGTGCCCGTCAGCAGATGCCCCTCGAAGCCCTCCGGCGCACGTCCCAGCCGCGACCCGTAGTCGTTGTACATCACACCCGCGTAGACACCGGTCGAGGAGCCGCGCAGCGAGGCGGGGTCGACTCCCGCACGCTCCAGCGCCTCCCAGGCGACCTCCAGCAGCACCCGCTGCTGCGGGTCGGTCGCGATCGCCTCACGCGGACTCAGGCCGAAGAACTCGGCGTCGAAGTCGGCGGACCCGTAGAGGAATCCGCCCTTGCGGGTGTACGACGTGCCGGTCTTGTAGGGGTCCGGGTCATAGAGGCTCTCCACGTCCCATCCTCGGTCGGCCGGGAACTCGTCGATCGCGTCCCGGCCCTCCGCGACGAGCCGCCACAGGTCCTCCGGCGAGGAGACCCCGCCCGGATAGCGGCATCCCATACCGACCACGGCGATCGGCTCGTCCGCTCCCTGGGCGTGGGCGGCCACCGACGGGACGACGGCCGTCCCGGTCCCGTCGAGCCGGTCCAGCAGGAAGTCCGCCACCGCCCGGGGCGACGGGTGGTCGAACACGAGGGTGGTGGGCAGGCGCAGCCCGGTCACCGCGCTGAGCCGGTTGCGCAGTTCGACACCCGTGAGGGAGTCGAAGCCGATGTCCATGAACGCCTTGACCGGGTCGATGCCGGCGCCGGCCCCGTGCCCGAGGACCAGTCCCACGGTCTCCCGTACGGTCCGGAGCACGGCCTGGGCCCGCTCCTCCGCGCCCAGCGCGTTCAGCCGCCCGGCCCACGACGAGCCGGCGCCGGCGGTGGCCGCCTGCCGGCGGCGGACGCGGACCAGGCCGGTGAACAGCTCGGGAAGCGTGTTCTCAGCGGCACGGGCCCGCAGGGCGCGCAGGTCGAGTTCGGCAGGGACCAGCAGCGGCTCCGCCGAGGCGAGCGCCGCGTCGAAGAGGTCGAGGCCCAGTTCCGGGGTCAGCGGGACGATCCCGCTCCGCTTCCACCGCGCGACATCGGCGTCGGCGAGGGTCGCGGCCATGCCGTCGGCACTGTCCCACAGGCTCCACGCGAGGGAGGTGGCGGGCAGGTTCCGGGCGCGGCGGTGCTGCGCGAGGGCGTCGAGGAAGGTGTTCGCGGCGGCGTAGTTGGCCTGGCCGGCGTTACCCATGAGACCCGCGATGGACGAGAACATCACGAACGAGGCGAGGCCGTGGGACTCGGTGAGGCGGTGGAGGTTCCACGCCGCGTCCACCTTCGGACGCATCACGCGCTCCAGCTGACCGGCCGACAGCGAGGCGACCGTCGTGTCGTCCAGGACACCCGCCGTGTGCACCACGGCGGTCAGCGGACGCTCGGCCGCGACCTCGTCCAGCAGACCGGCCAGCGCGCCGAGGTCCGACACGTCACAGGCCGCCACGCGCGCCCGCGCGCCCGCCTCCGCCAGCTCCGCCACGAACTCGGCGGCCCCCGGCGTCCCACTCCCGCGACGCGACACCAGCAGCAGGTGCCGGGCACCGTGATGCGTCACCAGGCGGCGCGTCACCAGCCGGCCCAGCGTGCCCAGAGCACCGGTCACCAGGACCGTGCCCTCCGGGTCCAGATCCTCCGCCACGCCCGCCGCGACACCCTCGGCACGCGTCAGACGCGGCACGAACAGCGCGCCGCCCCGCGCCGCCACCTCGGGCTCACCCGACGCCAGCACGGTGGGCAGCAGCTCCGCCCCGCCCTCGTCGACGTGGGCGAGGACCAGCCGGCCGGGCTGCTCGGTCTGCGCGGTACGGATCAGGCCCACGAGCGGGGCCGTGTGCAGCGCGCCGTCCGGGACGACGAGGACGAGGCAACTGTCCGCGAACCGCGGGGCGGCCAGCCACTCCTGTACCGTCTCCAGCCCACGCGAGGCGGTGGAGTGAGTCAGGTCGAGTACGTCACCGACGCCGTCGTCGACGAGTTCCCGCTCGCCGATCACCACGAACTCCGGCACATCGGATCCGGCGTCGAGCGCGGCGCCGAGGGCGGCGAGGTCGGCGTAGGGCGCCTCGCCCAGCCGGACCCACCGCCGGCCGGCGACCGGCTCGGCCGCCGCGACGGGCTCCCAGGCCACCCGGTACAGGGACTCCACGGCCGGGCCGGCGACGGCGATCCGGTCGCGGGCGACCGGCCGCAGGGTGACCGACTCGATGGTCGCCACCGGAGCGCCGGCGCCGTCGGCGAGAGCGAGACGGGCCGTGTCCTGGCCGGTCCGGGTCCAGTGGACGCGCACCACCGTGGCGCCGACCGCATGCGGTGCGAAGCCCGCGAACGAGAACGGCAGTCGGATCGTGGTGTCGTCCTGCGCCGAGGCCGCGGCCTCCAGCACGAGCGGGTGCAGGACCGCGTCGAGCAGGGCGGGGTGCACCCCGAAGCGCGCGGCTCCCGGGTGGAGCTGCTCGGGCAGGACGGCCTCGGCGAACAGGTCGTCACCGGCGCGCCAGGCGGCCCGCAGCCCCTGGAAGGCCGGCCCGTAGCCGTAGCCCAGGTCGCCGAGGCGGTCGTAGACGCCGTCCAGCGGGACGGGCGTGGCGCCTGCCGGGGGCCATGTCTCCAGCGAGACACCCGGCGAGGGGACGGCGGAGGTGAGCAGGCCGGTCGCGTGGGCGGTCCACTGCTCCTCACCGGTCCGTGCGTACACGGTGAACCGGCGGTCGCCGCGCACGTCGGCCCGGTCGACGGTCAGCCGCAGCTGAGCGCCCGTCGTCCCCGGGAGAGCCAGGGGGGCCTGGAGGGTGAGCTCCTCGACGCCGGCGTATCCCAGCTGTTCGGCCGCGGCGCCCGCGAGCTCCAGGAAAACCGTCCCCGGTACCAGGACCGTCCCACCGATCGCGTGATCGGCCAGCCACGGGTGCGAGGACGACGAGACCGA
Organism: Streptomyces sp. NPDC005791; assembly: GCF_042871485.1. Classification (NCBI taxonomy): domain Bacteria; kingdom Bacillati; phylum Actinomycetota; class Actinomycetes; order Kitasatosporales; family Streptomycetaceae; genus Streptomyces; species Streptomyces sp. NPDC005791. Next base: position 182,400 of record NZ_JBIAIP010000003.1, on the reverse strand, counting down.
AGCCGAGAACTGGACCGCGTCACCGTCCGGCTCCGTGATCACCGCAGCAAGCAGCGGGTGATCCACAGCCGTCAGACCCAGACCCGCCGCGTCACCGGAGCGCGGCGCGTCCAGCCAGAAGCGTTCGCGCTGGAAGGCATACGTCGGAAGCTCCACCACACCGGAGCCCGGCAGGAACCGCTCCCAGTCCACACCCGCGCCGTGTGCGTGCACAGCGCCCAGGGCGGCGAGCAGGGAACGCTTCTCGGGACGGTCCTTGCGCAGCACCGGAACCGCGACGACGCCCTCGGCGCCGTCCAGGCACTCGCCCGTCAGAGCCGCGAGTGTCCCGTCGGGGCCCAGCTCCACGAACGCCGTCACACCGAGACCGGCCAGCGTGGCGATGCCGTCGGCGAAACGGACCGCCGAACGGGCCTGCACGGCCCAGTACTCGGGAGTGAACTCCTCGACCACCTCACCGGTGACATTCGAGACGACCGGGATCCGGGGAGCCGAATGGGTCAGGGTCCGGGCGATCTCGGTGAGCTCCGCCAGCATGCCGTCCAGGTGCGCGGAGTGGAAGGCGTGGCTCACCTTCAGCCGTGTAGCCCGCACGCCCTCCCCGCGCGCCAGCTCCAGGACGTCGAGCACGGCCGTCTCGTCACCCGAGATCACGGTGGCGGCAGGGCTGTTGACCCCGGCCACCTCCACCCCGGAGCGGCCCTCCAGCCACCCGGCGACGCGCGCCTCCCCCGCGTTCAGGGCGGCCATCGCCCCGCCCTCGGCAACACCCTCCATCAGACGCGCCCGCGCGCACACCAGACGCGCGGCGTCCTGGAGCGACAGCACACCCGCCACATGGGCCGCCGCCAGCTCACCCACCGAATGACCCACCAGGTAGTCCGGGGTCACCCCGTAACGGGTCAGCAGACGGAACAGGGCCACCTCGACCGCGAACACCGCCGGCTGGGTGTAGAGGGTCCGCCGCAGCAGCTCCGGCTCGCCCTCGATCACCTCGGCGAGCGAACGGTCCAGGTGGACGTCCAACGCCTCCGCGACCTCGTCGAACGCAGCCGCGAACACCGGCTCCGCCGCGTACAGCTCGCGGCCCATGCCCACCCGCTGACTGCCCTGCCCCGAGAACAGGAACGCCACCGGGCCCGCCGATGCGGCCTCACCCGGAGTCAACGCCCGCAGGGCGCCCAGAAGTTCCTCGCGTGTCTCCCCCACGACCACCGCGCGGTGGACGAATCGGGCTCGTGACACGGCCAGCGCACGGCCCACGGCCGCGGCGTCCAGCTCCGGCCGTTCCTCCAGGAACGACACCAGCCGCTGCGCCTGCTCCGACAGAGCGGCCCGCGACCTGCCCGACACCACCCACGGCACCGGTCCCGGCACCGACAGCTCCGGTCCCGGCACCGACGGCTCCGCCACCGGGGCTACGGTCTCCGTCACCTGCTCGACGATGAGGTGTGCGTTGGTACCGCTGATTCCGAACGACGAGACGGCTGCCCGGCGCGGGCGACCGCGCTCCGGCCACTGCTCGGCCCGCGTCAGTAGCTCCACCGCGCCGGCCGACCAGTCGACGTGCGAGGTCGCCTCGTCCACGTGCAGCGTCGCCGGGAGCACCCCGTGCCGCATGGCCATGACCATCTTGATCACGCCCGCGACACCCGCCGCGGCCTGCGTGTGACCGACGTTCGACTTCAGCGAGCCGAGGCGGAGCGGCTCTTCGCGGTCCTGGCCGTAGGTGGCCAGGAGCGCCTGCGCCTCGATCGGGTCGCCGAGCCTGGTGCCCGTGCCGTGCGCCTCCACCGCGTCCACCTCGGACGCCGACAGGCGGGCGTCGGCCAGCGCGGCGCGGATGACCCGCTCCTGCGCGGGCCCGTTCGGGGCCGCCAGGCCGTTGCTCGCCCCGTCCTGGTTCACGGCGGAACCACGGATCACCGCGAGCACCCGGTGCCCGTTGCGTTCCGCGTCCGACAACCGCTCCAGCACCAGCAGGCCCACGCCCTCGGCCCAGCCCGTACCGTCCGCCGACGACGAGAACGCCTTGCACCGCCCGTCCGGCGACAGCCCGCGCTGCCGGGAGAACTCCACGAACATGCCGGGCGTGGCCATGACGGACACACCGCCGGCGAGCGCCATGGAGGACTCGCCCTGGCGCAGCGACCGCGCGGCGAGGTGGAGTGCGACGAGCGAGGACGAGCAGGCGGTGTCGACCGTCACCGCCGGGCCTTCGAGACCGAAGGTGTAGGCCAGCCGGCCCGAGGCCACACTGGCGGTGTTGCCCGTCAGCAGGTAGCCGTCGTGTCCGCCGGACGGCTCGTGCAGCCTCGGCCCGTACTCCTGCGCCGTGGCGCCCACATACACACCGGTTCGGGTGCCGCGCAGCGCGGCGGGGTCGATGCCCGCCTGCTCCAGGGCCTCCCAGGCCGTCTCCAGCAGCAGCCGCTGCTGGGGCTCCATCGCCGCCGCCTCCCGGGGGCTGATGCCGAAGAACTCGGCGTCGAACCGGTCCGCGTCGTGCAGGAAGCCGCCCTGGGTGGCATAGGTCGTGCCGGGGCTGTCCGGATCGTCGGTGAAGAGCGCGTCGAGGTCCCAGCCCCGGTTGGCCGGGAATGCGCCGATCGCGTCGACCTCGTCGCTGACCAGGTTCCACAGGTCCGCGGGGGAGGCGACCCCGCCCGGCAGCCGGCACGCCATGCCCACGATCGCGATCGGCTCGTCGAGCGCCACGGCCTCGTAGGCGTCGTCGTCCAGGCCCTGGTCCTGGCCTTCGTACAGCTCCTCGTCCGGGTCCTCGGCCAGGTCCGGGAGCTGAGCGCCGAGGTGTGCGGCGAGTACGGCCGGGGTCGGGTGGTCGAAGAGGAGGCCGGCGGGCAGCGACAACCCGGTGGCCCTGTTCAGCGCGTTCCGGAGCTCGACGGACGAGACGGAGTCGAAGCCCAGGTCCTTGAAGGGCGTGTCGATGTCGACGTCACGCGCCGAGCCGTGGCCGAGCACCGCCGCCGCGTGCGCACGCACCAGCTCCAGGGCGTCGCCGCGCGGCGCGGACCTCTTCCGGCTGCTCCGCCGTGCCACGGCGGTCCGGACCGGGGCCGGCCCGGCCGCCGGGCCCTCCAGCCAGTAGTGCTCACGCTGGAAGGCGTACGTGGGCAGATCCACCAGCCCCGGACCCGGCAGCAGACGCTCCCAGTCCACCTCCACACCGTTGGCGTGCGCCTCCGCGACCGAGGTCAGAAAACGGTCCTGCCCCCCGTCGTCGCGGCGCAGCGATCCGACGACGACGGTGCCACCGACTCCGGCCTCCTCGGCCGTGTCACTGAGGGCCGAGGTGAGCACCGGGTGGGCGCTGACCTCGATGAAGACGTGATGCCCGTCGTCGAGCAGAGCGCGGGTGGCTTCCTCCAGCCGGACGGTCCGGCGCAGGTTGCTGAACCAGTACGAGCCGTCGAGCTCCGTGCCGTCCAGCGGCTGCCCGGTGACGGTGGAGAAGAACGGGATGTCACCCGCACGCGGCGTGACATCGGCCAGCAGCTCCCGCAGCTCGTCCCTCAGCAGGTCGACGTGGGCGGAGTGGGAGGCGTAGTCGACCTTGATGGTGCGGGCACGGTACCCCTCGGCCTCACCGCGCGCGACGAGGTCGGCCAGGGCCTCCGGGTCGCCGGAGACGACCGTGCTCCGGGGACCGTTGTGCGCGGCGATGTCGATCGCGCCGTCCCACCGCGCGACGAGCTCACCCACCTCACCCGCCGGCAAGGCCACCGAGACCATCCCACCCGTACCCGCCAGCCTCACGATCGCCCGACTGCGCA